>QKCL01000018.1 GCA_003246895.1 Spirochaetota bacterium
ATACTATTCTTGAAATGAGGGAAGGGGCTGAATTTGTATTAAATATGGCTCATGTCTTTTTTTGGATATCTTCACTGGTCACCGGGCTTATGCAGTCTGCGGGCCTGAGGGTTGAAAGAGCAAAGGCAAAAAAGATTCTGGAATTTATGCTTACCATGATAAATGTGGGAATATTTATTATTGTTTATTTCTACTTTGACGTAAAGCTGACTCTTCAGAATAAAGTGGCAGCGGGTTTAATAAACACTGAGTCAATGAATGATAAGCTTCAGATAAGTTATTTTTACTCTTCCTTTTCAGAATTTATGGATGATAGGGCACATATTTATATTGTAATGGCAGGTATTGTCCTCGCAGTGAGTCTTGCCATGGGGCGTATCAGAATTATCAATCTGACTGAAAAGATCAAAGACCTCTTCGGAAGATATGTGGATCGTGATGTAAGGGACAGGATAATTTCACATGGCGGATCTGTTTCCTCGGAATCAAGATATGCGGCTATTTTGTTTTCAGATATCAGAAATTTTACTGCCCTTTCAGAAAATAATGATCCCCAGGCGGTCACAGGCATGCTGAATGAATATTTTACCTGGTGGGACAGGGAGGTCAGAAAACACGGCGGTATAATAGATAAATATATAGGGGACGCACTAATGGTGATCTTTGGACTTGATGATGCCGGCAGAGAATGTGCCAGTGCTGTTGAATGTGCATCCGGAATATTAAGCGGATTTGAGGATCTGAATAAACTTTTGGCAGGGAAGGGGCTGCCTGTCCCGGATGGAATTGGTATCGGTATAAATTACGGGAAAGTCATTCTCGGAGATATAGGCAGTGAGTATAGAAAAAATTTTACTGTAATAGGAGATGCTGTCAATGTTGCTTCCCGGCTTGAGTCATTAACAAAAAAGGTCGGTTCCCGGCTTGTAATCAGCGAAGAGGTATATGAGCGCCTGGACAGTATCAGCCGGAAAAGGTTCTCTTCTTTTGGTGAAGAACAACTGAAAGGCAGAACTGAAAGAATAGGTGTATTCGGTTTAGCTCTTCGGGCCGATGAATGAAGTATTTTTCTGTTGTTATGCTCATTTTATAAGCAGGAGAGTTATGCAATTAAAACTATTTCAGCTTTACATTTTTCTATTAAATATTATTTTTATATAAAGTGAATATTAACCAATGATTAAGGAGCCGGATG
This sequence comes from Spirochaetota bacterium, assembly GCA_003246895.1. GTDB lineage: Bacteria > Spirochaetota > UBA4802 > UBA4802 > UBA5550 > SZUA-423. Next base: position 1,196 of record QKCL01000018.1, read on the forward strand.
AAGGATATAGAAATCTACAGCGTTTTTTTCAGCAATATAAGCAGAATTATTGAAATACCTGAGGAACGCAGGAAGGTCTTCATTGATAACACTACAGTAATTTTTATGAAGAGAGGAGAAGTGTATGTACGGCAGGGTGAAATCCCCCGGGAACTGCCATTTCTGTGCCGTGGGCTCATGAGAAAATTTTATATTGATAATGAAGGGAGAGATTTTTCCAAGTTTTTCAGCCAGCCCAATGAATTCAGCGGGTCATTTGCCGCATTTCTCCAGCAGAATGAATCCCTCTTCTCTGTTGAAGCACTTGAAGATTCAATACTCATCGATATACCATACGATTTTTTCCGTTCTGAAATACACAGTCACCTGTGCTGGCTCCAGCTTTATACAATGTCACTTGAAAAGTTTTATATTCTGAAGGAGTTAAGGGAGGAGCAGCTTTTAACAGGTGACGGCAGGTCCAAGTACATACAGTTTCTGAAAGATTTTCCCCACCTTGAAAAGAGACTGAAGCAGTATCATATAGCGTCATACCTTGGGATTACCCCTGTCTCCTTGAGCCGTATAAGAATGGAACTTGTCAATGAAGGATTCGATTTCGACAATCCCTAAACGAATCTGGAGGAGATTGAATTCTGAAATCTTTCTCTCCCCCTGCAACGAGATAGAATTTCCGGGAAATCATATGCAGAAAATGCAGCAATGATCAGTGGTGAACCGGGTGCATGTGCCTGAAATGAAAAGTTGCTGCAGCGGAATCTATCTCCTGCCTGCCCCAATTCTTTTTCTTATATATCCATGGACACTGATTGGTACAGATAATTTTTGAATTATAATTCAATATACATTTATGTACTAAATAGATAAAAAGACCTTCCAAGTTTTATAAAGCCGGCAAGTAAGTATGAGAGTGATTACAATTATTATACTCCATATTCGGAAAATTACATTATCTTAACATATGTTAATGAAGTTACGGTGATGATAATGTAAATAATTCTATCACATTGTAATTTAATATCTCCTTTATTAAATGAATGGCAACAATGTGAAAATTTATATTCTTGTGGTGATTTTATGGGAGCAGCAACTATTTTTAGCAAGATGAGATTAATCTTTTCCGGTCTTTCGAGCAGGCGCACTGAACGGTCAGACGCAGGAATTAACGATAATTTCATGGGTTTCAGGCTTGAGAGGGCAGGAGCTGGTTCGGCGACAGTGAGGTGGAATAATATCAACCCTGTTGACCATGTACTCTTGACATGGTCACCGGATGGTGAAAATGAGGTGCTCATTTCATCTGCAGATGAAGGGTATACAATTAAAGGATTAAGAAATGGTGAGGCCTATTCAGTTAATCTGACAGCTGTTGATGAAAACGGTGACAGATTATCTCCAATATCAATCAGTGCCTTTATTCAGGATACAGAGAAAACAGTGGTTTATATTTCTGATATATGGGGACTTAAGAATATCTCATGTGATTTGAACGGATATTATTTTCTTGAAAGCAGTATTAACCTGTCCGGAACTGAATGGTGCCCAATTGGGGAATATGGAGAAGGTTCAGAAACAACAAGAGCCTTTACCGGCGTCTTTGACGGCGGCAACAATGAAGTTTCAAATCTCAGAGTTGAAAATTTTCTCTCTGATCAGGGTTTTTTCGGATCAATTGAAAATGGTGCTGCAGTGATGAACGTAATTTTTAGAAATGCGTCTATCTATGCATACGGATATGCAGGTGTTGTGACAGGTAATCTCATGGGCGCTTCAGTCATAAACTGTCATTTACTGGGAGGAAAAGTTGAAGGAGAAGTCTGTCTGGGAGGCATAACAGGTTCTGTCGAAGGGGGATATCCATATCCTTCAGTAATCAGTGGCTGCAGTAATTCGGCAGTTATTTCCGGAACTGACAAGATAAGCGGCGGCATAGCGGGGTTGTGTATGTATCCTGATACTGTAATAAGTGAATGCGAAAACAAGGCTGATGTCTGCTCGGGTGAAATTGCAGGAGGCATAATAGGAACAATTGAATGTTCAGGTGTCATTGTTGAAAAATGTATAAACACCGGTTGTATCAAAACTTCCGGAGATTATGCCGGCGGAATTCTTGGAATAATAATGATTCACACTGTCCCGGCCGCTTTTAATATACTCATCGGCTATAGCGAAACAGTGAGAAATGCTAAAGTGAATGAAATGGTTTCATGTATAAATAGCGGAACGGTAAAAGGCCTGAAGCATATTGGGGGAATAGCAGGTTATCTAAATGGTTATTGTTCAATCAGTTTTTCCGGTTCATGGGGAAATATCGAAGGTGAGGAGTCTGTAGGCATGCTGGTAGGTTCAGGGTACGGAGGGGAAACTTTTTCTGTATATCAGTGCTATGGAACAGAATCTGTTGCCGAAGCTTCGGAGTGTAATCCAGATGTAAATTTAATCAGGGACGGGGATATGGTAGTATCAGTATCGTGAAATTTTTGGGTTCCCGGGCCGACTATCACTTGTGCGGGTTATATTAAATCTTTAATGCCAATAATCTTTTAATTATATTAATGAACAGTCATCATTGCCTTCCATCTTTCATATGGCGTGGAAACGGGAAGGTTCAGTTTTGTTCTGTAGCCGTCAAGGGATGGGTCGTTCCATCTAATGAATGGGTTCACTTTGAGTTCCATTTCCATTGTCGAGTATATTTCTCCTTCCTTCACCGATAGAACATATTCATTAGTAAATGGATTTGATGGATCAATCTCGCGAATAACACCTGCAGCATAGTCAACCAGATCATGGCCGGCATATATTTTTGTTTTTCCCGGCAGAGAGATAAGCAGTGAAAGTGATGCGAAGTATTCCTCATAGTCTCCTGTGTAGCAGTTTCCGACTGTTCCGTTGAAAAGTGTATCTCCGCTTATGAGTATTGAATCCGAATAGAAAGCAACTGAATCAGTTGAATGTCCCGGGACAGCCAGGACTTTGATTTTTTCATCATTAATTGTTATGTGACCGGTGTAAGCAGCTTCAGCAGGAGATAGCAATGGTATATTTTTTCTAATGAAATAATCGTTTCCCATTGTGTGGTCTCCGTGGGAATGAGTATTTGTTATTGCAGTGATACCTATGGTGTTGTTTCTGCAGAAGTCTTCAATTTCCATGAAGGAATTTGGATCTATGAGAATTCCTTTATCACCGGAATAAAGAACATAGCCGAAAATTGTTCCAAGTGTCTTATGCCTGAAGGGGAACTGTTTGATGTCCATCTTGTCATATGCCTGTTGTATAGTTGCGGTAAAATAATATTAATATTTTATGGCATGAATAAAGTTTTTTCAAGGACAAAAGGCTGCATGGGAAGAATTTTTCCATATAAATTTCCCATGGTTCTGTTCAGGTATTATTATGAAATTTCTTTTTTCAGAAGCTGTTTCAGGTTGCTGATTTTGATGTTCGATTTTTTTACATCATCTCCGATTTCATTTACTTCAGAAAAGTTCCTGGCGAGTTTTTTTGTCTTGATCGAGAGTTCCTGAAATATTTCCTGAAGCTGTGTGGAATATGGGATTATTTTGTTTACTTCATCCTGTGTTATCTTTGCAAGTTTTTTAACCTCTTCGGCTACGACAGAGAATCCGCTTCCAGCATTGCCGGCATGTGCGGCCTCAATTGATGCATTTATGGCCAGAAGTTTTGTCTGCAGTGAAATATCTGAAATGGATTTTACGATGGGCATGAATTTGTGGGCGGTTTCAATGGAGTTATTCATCTCCTCGCTCAACTTCATGAGGCTGTCCAGCTGTTCCTGTGAAAAAGTCAGCATCTTTTCAACAAGAGATGAAAGATTACTTTCCTCAATTTCGTTAAGCGCTTCATTGACAAGATTCAGATTCTTCTCGGCTTTATCGTGTTCAATTTTTATCTGCTGTGTTTTGTAGTAGTGGCAGTTTTCCGGCTTGTTAAGGCCGTTGTAGACGGCATAGGCCATGTTTTCACACCGGTTGTAACCGCATGCTGAACAGTTATATATGTCTTCGTCTGTATGTTTATACATTGAGGCATATACACGTTTCATATCCGCATCTGCAGGTTTGTTCAGAATGATATTTCCGCTCAGATTTAAATAGCTTCTGTTATAATCTGATTCATCCCAGTGTTTTTGAATATTATTTTTCAGGCTGTTTCTATTTTTGCTTAGCACTCCGGCTTTGTATCTATTTTTCATTTCCTCTTTTCTTGCATTTACGACCTTTTCAAGGTAGTCATGGTTCAGTTTTCTGTTATATGTTCCTGTTCCGCCGTTGCACCCCATTTCGCAGTTCAGACAGTCCACAAGGAGTGGAGCGGAATTGAGTGATATGGATTCAGAAAGGCTGTCAAGATATTTGTATACTGTATCAACACCTTCAGTTTTTCTTGTCTTATTGCGTATCTCAGGTACCTCTCTTTCAGCTGTTTCAAGAAGACCTCCCGGGGTCGAGAATACTACGGCCCGTTCGGCGGATGGATTTATAAAATCTATTTCATCATATTCCGACAATATTATTTGATTGTCTCTCAGATAGTCCATTAATGAAATTATTGTGACATTGTATATTTTATCATCATAGCCTGTTTCATGAAATTCTCTTTTTTTTGCATAGCATGGAGATACTGCTATGACTTTATGCTGGGCATATTGCGGGTAGTATTTGTGTATCATTTTAACTGTATGCAGCATGGGGCTGTCGCATGGAGACAGATATTCTATAAGTTCAGGCCTGTAGATCTGAATGTAGTTTACTATGGCAGGACAAGGCTGGGCAATAACTGTTGCCGGATTATTTTTTTTTATATAATTTATGTAGGATTTAACAGTAAGTTCCGCACCGAAACTCACATCGAAGAATGCTTCAACACCCATTGTTGCAAGCCATCCGTTGAGCTTGAGATATTCTCCGGGAAAACTGGCGGCGGTTGCAGGGGCAACGATAGCTATAAATTTATATCCGTTTTCGGATCTGTTTATGAATGTGCTGAAATCGTCAATGCCTATTCTAGCGCCGTGTGAACATGCATCAAGGCAGTTACCGCATCCTATGCACAGATTGGGATTTATGTCAACAAAACTGCCGCTGCAGTCGTTGCAGTATTTTACAGGGCATGCGGAAATACATGCGTGGCAGTTTACGCATTTGTCCTTGTCAACAGTAATAACCGGAACCAGATCTTTCATTGATAACTCCTGGGAGGAAATCATTCTGAAAATTATATTTAAAATATGAATAAAACCGAAAAAATCAAGAATTATTATTAATTAAGGTTTATACTTTTTTATAATGGCTTGACTCTGAATTCACGGCAGGTCAGTATGTAAAACTGTAACTGAGGTGCTGCATTTGAAGCATACTCAATAAACAGATATCGAATGGATCTGCACTCTGTTATTCCTTAAAATTTTATCATATTTGGATTTATATTTATGAAAGTAAAAAGAAGTTTCTGTTTTATTGTTCCTGTGCTGCTGTTTGTAATAAGCTCATATGCCATTGGGGCAGATGGATCAGTAAAACTCTCCTTCAAAGAAATAAAAAAATTGAATACTTTCTTCAGTAATTTTTCAGAGGCATCTGTGGAGCCCTTTAAAAAAGGTGAAATTTCTGATTCGGCACTGATAAGGTTCTGTGTAAGTCACAACGAAATAAATAATTCCAAAGTCTTTGTAAGTGCGGGGAAGGCGAATCTGGTTAAAATCAGGGCTTCTTTAATTGACGAAACCGCAGTCAGATATTTCGGGAAAAAAATTTCCAGTCACCAGTCAGTCAGGTCAAATGGAATTTCATACGGTAAGGGATGGTACCTTGTTGAAAACGCTTCGGGAGAGATGTTCAGGTTTTCACAGGTGAAAGATTTTCTGCAAAAGGGGGATGATGTTTATACGGCAACGGTAAATGTTTATTCCGCTTCTTCGGGATGGACCGGGAATGTCCATGGAACTGCTGAAGAGTGGAAAAAGAATTCTGCCGATGATGTTCCGGAACTTTCCGCCGTCATGAAAGCTCTTGTGAGAAAAGTAAAGTTTAAGGGGCAGAGCAGATATATTCTTCTGGAATATATCAGACAGAAATAGTTTTGCTGCTACAGCATCTTCAGTTCAACAAGTTCAAGTATGTGATAGTATCTGTTCTGCAGTTCAGGCAGGCAGGAGATTACAGCCGCGATTCCTGTAATGTATGATTCATGGCCATTGACCAGGGTCCTGAAGTTTATTGCAGTGTCGCCCTCCTCAATGGTTATTTCATGAAATGCATGGAGTGAAAGGGACTCCTCAGGGATTCCGTAAATCTCCTTCTGTATTTCATGGTCCCTTATGCTTCTTATTTCTGTTGAGTCAACTCCCAGTGCACCTGCCATCTCCATGGCAGTACCCGGAACTGTTTTCTTTGATTCCTGATGGCTTTCAGTGACAGAAATTCTGTAATTTTTATAGAGATGGCCGCTCTCCTTCAGCATGAACATGAATTTAAGCATGAGAATATTCAGATTGGGGGCGTCAATATATGTAAAATCATGGTTATGGTTTTCCGCTGTTATTCCAGTAGAGGCCTGGATCATGGGAACTTTGTGTTTTTTACAGAAAGCTTCTGCATCGGTAATCTGTCTGCCCGAGCCTATGTGCACTACCACCATTTGATCCGGTGAATAGATGGATCGGTTTTCCCAGGTGTCGATAGAGTAACCAGGGAGATTTTCCGGCAATCCTCTGTGCATGCTCTCTGCAAGTTTACCGCTGCCAATAAGTATTACTGTATTTCTCATGCTGCCTCACTGCAATTATAGGATTCTGCCGGTACTTCTTTACCCAGTGGTTAATAAATGCTTACATATTGTCAATTCCATTATGTGGATGAGCTTCAGTTGCGGCAGTGCAAGGTATATGTCATTTAACCTGCCGACGTAAACATGTTACAGCTGCCTTCTGATGAGACTTCGTGACCGAAACAGGTACCTTTGCCTTTTTCTGTATCCGATTCCTGAAAGTGTCTGCAGTCCGCACATGTTTTGCCTGCTTCGCCTTTTTCAATGTATTTAATTTCCAAAATGTCTTCCTTCCGGCTTTTATTGTATGTATATTTTTTTATATGTGGCTGTTCCGGTGAGTTTGCCTTTTTTCCATAGAACCTGCTGAATGTATGTGTTCGGTTTCCCGTCATATCTCTCCTTCATCATGGGCTTCCCCGGAACATTTCTCCCTGCATCGATGTAATAATAAAGCCTGTCTCCCGATTTCCATTTGGGCAGTAACTTGTCATTATCCACATAGGCGGCGCTGAATGTAATTTTACCGGTTGTCACATCCACTATGCTTAAGCCCCTGATACCGGCACTTGTGCCTGAGTCCATTAAAACATATTTTTTTGAAGGAGAAACCGACAGTACCGCAGGATTTTCCATGACAGGAAGGCGTGCGATAATGGATTTCTTTTTTAGATCATAGATTATGCTGTGTACCGAATCGACGGTATCTGCGGACATGAGGGCAATGAAAAGGTATCTGCCGTGTATGCTTCCGGCTATTTCAGCATACTCTCCATTATAGGAATCCTTAAATAGTATCTGTTTATTTCTGCTGTCTGTAACCGTTACGGTATTATTTTCGGCGGTAACGTCGAACAAATGAGTTCGGAATAGACAAATCCCTGTGTGTCATCATTGATTCTGATGTTGTACCAGTATCTGAAATCCGGTTCTTTTCCCCTGAATTTGGATATTATCTGAACCTTATCTCCCCTGTTCAGGTATGCAATGACCTTGCCGGTTGTATTCGGCAGATTGTAAACCGGTGTTTTTTTCTCTTTCACCATGGCTGCGGTGTAAATGTCTGAAGAAATTCCGGCGGAAGAAACGGCAAATATGAGCAGTAATGTGTATAATAATTTCGGCATGTTCCAGTTTCTCCTGTTAATAAAAATTTTCTAAATTATTAAATATCCGCAGTTGAATTTCAATGTTTTTTTATGTTAATGTCCCCTTTTAAGGGTGTGTTTCCGGTTCCTCCATGTTTTTAGGAGAAAAACAAAATACAGGCAGGGAGTAAATTTATTACATGTAATATTTAACAGGGACTTACTGCTTGACATCTGTATTTGGTGATGCAAATGTCTAAAAAAATGTTTATTGGTCGGGAGGCTAAGTCAATGGGGAAAGAGAAGTGGTCTGTGGAGACAAATGCTGTTCAGGGAGGATGGGAGCCGAAAAACGGCGAACCCAGAGTTCTTCCCATATTTCAAAGCACTACTTACAGATACGACACGGCAGAAGCTGTTGCCAAACTTTTTGACCTTCAGGCTCCGGGCCATATGTATTCGAGGCTCAGCAACCCCACATGTGAGGCCTTTGAAAAGAAGATGGCTCTCCTTGAAGGGGGCGTGGGGGCTCTGGCAACATCTGCAGGGCAGACCGCAGCAACAATTTCCATAATGAATATTGCAAGCGCAGGTGATCACTTCGTAGCTGTTGGAGCTCTTTACGGAGGAACAGTGGCACTGTTCACAAACACATTTAAAAAAATGGGAGTTGAGGTGTCGCTTGTGGATGCTGACCTCCCTTTAGAAAAGCTCAGAACATATTTCAGGAAAAATACAAAGGCAATCTTTGCAGAGACAATTGCAAATCCGGCCCTTGATATACTTGATTTTGATAAATTTTCCTCACTTGCAAAGGAGATGGGAGTTCCGCTGATTGTTGATAACACCTTTGCTACACCCTATCTGTGTCAGCCGCTGAAGCATGGGGCGGATATAGTAATGCATTCCACCACAAAGTATGTTGACGGACATGCCACAAGTGTCGGCGGCATAATAGTAGACGGCGGCAAATTTGACTGGAAAAACGGCAATTTCCCTGAATTTACAGAGCCTGATGAAAGCTACCACGGTGTTGTTTATACAAGGGATTTTGGTGATGCCGCATATATTGTCAAGGCAAGAGTTCAGTGGATAAGGGATACCGGGGCCATAATGAGCCCAATGAATGCTTTTCTTTCAAACCTGGGCCTTGAAACACTTCATGTGAGAATGGACCGTCACTGTGAAAACGCCCAGAAACTGGCGGAATTTCTTGAGGCGCATCCCAAGGTAAGCTGGGTAAACTATCCCGGACTGAAATCTCACAAACATCATGAAATGGGAAAGAAATACCTGAAGGGGTTCAGCGGTGTTCTCACTTTTGGAGTTAAGGGCGGTGCTTCTGCAGGAGAGACTGTCATGAACAGCCTGGAACTGGCAGCTATAGTGGTTCATGTTGCAGATGTAAGAACATGTGTTCTCCATCCCGCGAGCATGACTCACCGGCAGCTTACGGAAGAGGAACTTAAACTTGCCGGAGTAACTCCTGACCTCATACGTGTTTCGGTGGGGATTGAGAACATAGACGATATCATTGCGGATTTTGATCAGGCACTGTCAAGGGCATAATCCCGGGCAGTGGGTTGCTTGCTTCATTTATTTTTTTGCTGATTGAAATACAGAACAGTAAAAGTTCTCTCCAAGAATAAAGGAGTCTGTTTTTGTAAAACCGGCATCTTCTGTATACGCATTGACATCATCTTCAGAAATTCTGTGGTCTTCGGGAGGCCCCATGGGAGTTTTTCTTTTGTGAAATTCTATTATGGCCAGTTTCCCGTTGTGTCTCAGAATCCTCTTTATCTCCTTCATGAACAGCCTTTTATCTGCGATTTCATGTAAAACAGTAACCACCATTGCAATATCAGCCGATTCATCTGGCACTTCATATAAAACTCCGTCGGAAAGAACCGTTCTGATGTTATCCAGATCCTTTTCAGATGCACTTTTATCAATAAAGTCAAGGAGATCCCTGTTCAAATCCACTGCGTAAACCGTGTTGCCGGTGATTTCTGCAGCGGGGATTGTGAATACGCCTGTACCCGCGCCTATGTCACAGAGAATGTCATTCTGTTTCAGTCCGATTCTTTTCAGTGTGTCCGCGGGAGAAAGCTCTGCAATTCTTTCGGGGTTTGTGAGTTTGTTCATAATTGATTTCATTTATAGATTCCTTTTCATGACTGATTCTGAGCCCGGTAAAATACAGTGAATTGCGGGTTAAGATAAAAGAAGTATATTCGGGTGCTGAATTTACGGTCAACTTGCTGATTTCACAGTTATAGCTGATATGTTATTTGAACAGCCAGTCAATGAATTTTTTATTCTGAATATTCATGCAGATTTATTTTTCTAAGTCATTGATCAATACATTTGTTAATTACTTTACATGTCTTTATTTGTGTATCTTCCTGAATTTATAATAATAACAGCAGGTAATTTGATGGTTGTAATTGAAAGAAAAGACATGACCGGCAATGTTAATATTTTTTGCCTATTCTTCTTTGCGGTGTTATCAGTAACTTCCTGTGCTGCCGGCATAAATGGAGTTACGGGTACAGCAGACCCCAGTCACGCTGTTCATGATTTTCAGGCCTGCCGCAAAAAGGGTAACAGGGAATGTATGGAGAAAGCCTTTCACAGGCTTGTTGAGGAAGGAGTTCTGAAAAAGGGCATGACTGCACAGGGCGTGACCGCAATACTGGGCAGGCCTCAGCACTTTACCGGTATCTATATTCCGGGAGGATACTCATACGGTTTTGGAAACTGGACCGGGAACAGTGAAAATTATCCGGATTACTACTGGATTCATTTTAAAGAGAGGAGCGGCAAAGGAGACTCTGTTCTTTTTCTGGAAGGATGGGATTGATTTATTAGTCCGTGGAGATTAGTTCCTGAAAATGGGAACAGCTATTCAGTTATCAAGTGTCTCCCTTACTGCAAGAGCCAGAGTTTTTTTTGAAACGGGTTTGATTATTATTTTGTTTATGCCGATACCTCTGGCATCATCTGAATCCAGGAGGGAACTGTAGCCGGTTGCAATTATAATCGGTATTTTAGCGTATCTTGATTTTATCTCCTTTGCAAGGTTTAATCCTGTTGTTCCAGGCATATTCTGATCGGTCAGTATGAGATCATACTTCTCCGGGTTTTTAAAAAATTCATTCTTTGCTTCTGACGCATCCGTGAATGTTTCAACGCTGTAACCAAGTGATCTGAGCATAAGTTCTTCAATGTCGCCAATGGCCTCCTCATCATCAATTATCATTATAGATTCATATCCTTCAGGCAGATGATCATCTTCTGATAATGTCTCTGAAACAGGTCTGATTTTTTCTTCATTCTGATATACAGGAATAAGTACCGAAAAAACAGTTCCTTCTCCGATTTCGCTGGTATAGTATATCTCTCCGTTATGCTTCTTTATTATTCCATGGACAACGGCAAGTCCAAGTCCGGTTCCTTTCCCTTTCTCCTTTGTGGTGAAAAAAGGGTCGAAAATATATGGCCTGTATTTTTCGGGGATCCCCTTTCCGTTATCCTTAACAGACAAAGACAGGAATGGTCCGCATGATAGTCCGGGATAATCAGCCTGGTTGCTTTCGTTAATCTGAATTTTATCAACAGACAATTCTATTTTTCCGGTTTCATTTTCAAGTGCATGGTACGCATTCGTAACCAGGTTTATGATAACCTGATGCAGCTGGTTTGAGTCTCCGAATATTTTATCACTGATTTCATCATCTTTACAGGAAATATCTACGGTTTTGGGAATTGTCTGTCTCAGAAGAGTTAGAGCCTCTCTGATAACGGTTTTTATGTCAGTCGGTTCCATCTGCATGGTTGTGTCTCTGCTGAATAGGAGAATCTGTCTGATCAGATTTTTTGCACGGTCAGATGCTTTCAGTATTTCCAGAGAATATTTATTTGGAAGAGAGCCTTCCGGTGATGATTCTTTTATGAGTTCAGCATACCCCAGAACAGCACCAAGTATATTGTTAAAGTCATGGGCAACTCCGCCCGCCAGTGTGCCGAGTGCCTCCATTTTCTGGCTCTGCACTATTATTTTCTCAAGCATGGCCTTTTCAATCTGTGCGTCATGGAGTCTTGTTATATCCCTGATAATTCCATAGTAGCCTGTAGCAGTTCCATTATGGTCATATTCATTAACAGCATTGATGGATATCATCACTGTACTTCCGTCAGCTCTTTTGACAGTATTCTGAAAGTTTTCAATATAACCGGAACTTTTGAGTTTGTTCATGAAAAACTGCCTTCTTTCCGGGTCAGTATAGAGTTTTATGACATTCAGGCCTATGAGTTCGTGTGGGAAGTATCCCAGCAGTTTTTTGCAGGAAGGGGATATCTCCATAATAATATCATCGTTGTTAACATAATAACTTACATCAATAAGGTTTTCATAAAGTGCCCTGTATTTTTTCTCTGATTTTTCAAGTTTTGTGGAAGTTGAAATACGGTTTTCTTCATGCTGAAGAAGGAAACCTATAAATAACATCCCGAGGTATATGGCAGTTCCGTAGGGGATGGCCATTTTCTTCATGAGCAGCCACCCGTTTGAAAAACCTCCCACAAATAAAAAACCTGGAAGTATAATTACTGTGGCAGCCAGACTTCCGGTAATAAAGAAGGTGATGTTTCTTTCTCCCTTCCAGATTCTCAGAAGATTCCCTGCTCCGAAAGAAAGACACAATCCTATTATTCCGGCCGCTACTCCTGATCCGCCAAGGTAAGTCCGCATTGTGATTCCCGTGAAAAGTGTTATTGCTCCGGCAACCGGGCCGCAGAATAGTGTGCTCAGTACAACGATTGCATTTCTCTGGTCAACAAGAACTCCCCTTGCCACAGGTATTTTTACTGTCATGCATAATAGCAGGGCACATGCAAAAAGAAGTCCCAGTAAAAGGGTAGTTAAATTTTTTTTCAGCGGCAGCTGTTTAATATAGGCGTAAAGTGATACAAATACTATAAATATAGCCAGGTTGTTGAACATTCCAATGAACAGGCTGGTCCCTTCAATCATTATATATCCTCTAAAAAATTATAAAAAATCATTTTGAAAATATGCAGTATTGCAGAATACAGCAGCAATACCAAAAGAACCTGTTAATGACCGGTTCGGGTTTATTACAAATATATATTATTTTATTGTTTCAGATATTTTTTTTATAGCTTTGAGAAGAGCTTTCCTTCCTGTCTTTAAATCAGTGCTGTATTCATTCAGCAGATAGACATGACCTGAAGTCATGCCTGGTATTTTTTTAAACTGAATATTCTCTCCGTAATTGATGTTTTTTATTAATACTACATTCAAGTACTGAATCTCTGAGTCCGGGTCATGTATTACCAGTTCATTAAAATCGGAAAGAGAGAGGTCGCAGTTTATATTCTTCTGGCCTGTGTCAGGATTAAGGTAGGCATGGAAAGTGCCGAAGTAGAAGTGGGGGTTGTTGTTGTACATGGAACAGTAAAATTTTCTGTCCCCCTTTTCCAGAATAAAATTCTTTATTCTGTTAAAAGATTCCGGGGAAATGTCATCTGTGATGTCATGAAATTTTTCACTGGGCTGCTTGTCGTCACTGGTAAAGCCGAGGAGTATGATCAGAATGAGCAGTTTGAAATTTATCTTCAATATGGATATCCTTTTAAATATAATTTTACGGTTTCCCGGCAGTCTGTTGTCAGTATCAGGCATCATGGGCTTTCAGATCCCTATTGCTGAACAAAGCAGTGATCTCCTTAACTCATCTCCGTCAGAAGCCTTGATTGAATAAATGATAAAAGAATCCCCTGTTAAAATATGTTGTGTCCATGAAAAGATACGGCATATTTTACAATAACAGTGTTATTTATTCAAGTCCTTTTCTCGTGTTTGTGTGTTGTTGTTATAAAACCTTAGATATTAATTTGAAAAACCATGAGCCGGTGAATATGTTTTTTGCCGGAATGGTAGGGAGTCCGGACTTATCATGAAACATAAAAATGTTGATCATAAACTGTTCTGATGATAACGTCTTCATGAACTCTTACAGTCTGCAAAGGGATATTCTATTCGATGATGGATGTCAGATTTATCAGATAGAGAGTGAGAAGGATGGTGTGTGCTTGAAGTACTGGATACTGGCAAAAGAAAGGACAGATGAATTTGAACTCAGGATTGATGGGCTGCCATCTATTGTAAGCGAACTGAATCTTGATTTTTCGGCAGGTACAGAAATTTATGAAAAGCTGCCTGATCTTGAACTTAAATATACCGGATATGAGGGACTCATTAAAACCGATTCCATTGTATGCGCAACACGTCTGGGACTCCTAATCAATGAAAAGGTGAGAAATATTTTTACAGGTCTTCATATTGATGATGTGGAATATTTTCCTGCTGTTCTCATTGAGGAGAATTCCGGAGCCAGGGACACAGCATACTATTTTGCGAATATCACAGGACTTTATTCATGTGTGGATTAAGACAATTCAGAATTTGAGCTTTTTGATGGAGACATCACATCCATAAATTTCCTTGTCCTGAGAATGGATGAGAGCAGAAACTATGGGCATATTTTCAGGCTGGAAGAATGTGAGATTGTTATAGTCATAAGTGACGAGTTGAAAAATGCACTTGAGAAGGATCATGTAACCGGATTCAGGTATTATGAACCGGGTGAATTTGTTCTATGAGTTTTTGTACATGTTTTTTAAAGTTATTCAGACTAAAATAGTCAGGTAGGGATTTTAATGTGTGATAAAGATAACGATTGCCCGGTCTGCTCTGTGGTGTTTTCAGAAATTCCGGAACGGGATGGAATAGTAAGGGTATCTGAAAGTTCAGATCCATATGCTCCATTTGATAACCGCAGGGCTGTATACAGGTGCACAGCATGCGGCGCCTGTTTTGAGCAGACAGTTTCAGAATCCGGTCTCGGAAGGTTTCATGAATCGTGGATTAAAATGCCTGATGCTGCATGCAATGAGTTTTGAAAAGAAATCTTTTTTTCCCTGATGGAACAGGCCTTTTCGTGACTCTGTGTGTAAATGGGTTGTTTGACACTCTCCTCCGCTGATATTATATTTTTCAGATGAAAGCCATGATACTAAACAGAATCTCTTCGCTGGAAGATACCGGTTCCCCCCTTGTTAAAGGAGATATTCCTGTTCCTGTACCCGGAAAGAATGAAATACTAATAAAAGTAAAAACCTGCGGTGTGTGCCATACTGAACTCGATGAAATTGAGGGGCGCACGCCTCCGCCTGTATTCCCAGTGGTGCCGGGGCATGAGGTTGTGGGAGAGGTTGCGGAAACAGGGAAAGGCTGCAGTCTGCATAACACTGGCGACAGGGTAGGTGTTGGGTGGATCTTCTCAGCATGCGGTGTTTGTGAATACTGTCTTTCGGGGCTTGAAAATTTATGCCCGCATTTCATGGCAACGGGCCGGGATGCAGACGGAGGGTATGCGGAGTATATGAAGGTCAGGGAGGAGTTTGCTGTTTCCATTCTGGAATGTTTTACAGATGCAGAAGCGGCACCTCTCCTGTGTGCGGGGGCAATCGGTTACCGTTCTTTGAGCCTTTCAGGCATAAAAAACGGGCAGAAGCTTGGACTCACCGGTTTCGGAGGATCCGGTCATCTTGTGCTGAAACTTGTGAAGCATCTGTTCCCCCGCACAGAAGTATATGTCTTTGCAAGAAGCGGATCTGAAAGGAAATTCGCACTTGAACTTGGGGCTGTCTGGTCAGGAGACACGACGGAGAGATCTCCTGCAAAGCTTCACTCTATCATAGACACAACCCCGGCATGGCTTCCTGTTATCGAGGCGTTGCGTAGCTTAAGGCCCCGAGGGCGTCTGGTGATAAACGCTATTCGTAAGGAAAACCATGACCGTGAAGTTTTGTCCGGAATTAACTATGCAGAGGATCTATGGATGGAGAGGGAGATTAAGTCCGTCGCAAATGTTGCCAGGAGCGATATTGCAGGTTTCCTTAAGGCTGCATCTGAGATCCCAATAAAACCCGAGGTACAGGAATATGAACTCCGCGATGCAAACAGGGCACTCCTCGAACTGAAGCGGGGCAATATCAGGGGAGCGAAGGTGCTGAGAATTTCGGACTGACCGGAGGAAGTTATGCAGCCTCCTTAAAAAAAGACAGAACATGTTTTGTTTGGCATGCCCTGTCTTTCTGTATTTCGTAATTCTCTTAACGCAGCCCCTTGAAAGCTTTATCGAGTAGGCGGTCTGCTTCCTTAAGTTTACCAATCTCCTTTGTGAGCCACTTTCTGTCTTTGTCCAGGGACTCTTTTTGCTGTGCAAGCATCCTCTTTACCTCTTCAGGCTGAGGGCCGCCCAGACCCTTGCTGGACTTGACCATTCCAAAAGGACTCAGTGCCTCCCGGAAACGGTTTTCTGTGAGGGGAAATTTTCTGAATGTCATCTTATAGTCCGCCGATGCCTTCATGAAAAGTTCCTTCGCCTTGTCGAACGGAAATACCGCAGGTACAATTCCGTTGCTTCTTCCATAACTTACCATAAGCGAGGCGAAGTGATGGCCCACCCTGAAAGGGACATTTGCCTCTCTCTGCAGAACATCTGCAAGTTCTGTAGTTGTGGAATAGTCAGCATTGACCTCTGCAAGAGAATTTTCTGGAATAAATTTAAGGTCATCTATAATCCCGGTGAGTTTATTCAGTGCCGCAGTCATCCGGTCAACTGTCTGTTCGGGAGTGCGCATCATGTCTCTCATCCCGTGAGGAAGGTTATGGGCCTGAAAAAAATATGAAGTGGATAGTCCCAGGACCTTGCTCATCTCAGAACGTACTGAATTCAGGGAGTTGGGATTTCTTTTCTGCGGCATGATGCTGCTTGTACCGGCAGCCTTTTCTTTTAAAATAATCCATGGTTTCGGATTTCTGTACTGTGCTTCAATGTCTGAGAGCAGCATACTCACAGTGAGGGAAAGGGAACTCATTACGCCCACTGCCATGGCTTCTGTGTCAACTCGTGAAAGCTGATTTGCGTCAAGTGAGTTTACAAGGGGGCCGTCAAATCCCAGCAGTTCGGCAAGTCTTCCCCTGTTTATTGGAAAGCTGGATGTTCCAACTGCAGCTGAACCAAGAGGACAGCGGTTAACTTCCCTGTACAGTCTTTCAATACGTTTTGCTGCTCTGTCCAGCCCTGTTGTGTATGCTGTGATGTAATGTCCGAAAGTTATGGGCTGGGCCTGTACTCCCAGTGTGTACGCCGGGACTATTGCGTCTGGATTTTTTTCAGCAAATTGCAGGAGACTGTCTCTCAGTCTGTTCACGGCTTTCAGTGATTCAAGCAGTGAATTCCTCAAATGCATCAGTCCATCAGTTGAGGCTATATCCTGTCTGCTCCTTCCCGAGTGCAGCCTCGTAACTTCCGGGCCTCCTTCTGCTATTAGCCAGGGTTCCACTTTCAGGTAATTCCACGACCTTTCTGCACCAGGTTTTGAGTGTTTTTCTATCACTGTGGATATGGAGTCTGCTATTATCTTGCCCAGACTTTTAGGAATAATTTTCTGTTCAACAAGCATTACAGCCGAGGCCTTGTTCATGGCATTGAGATTGTCGAAGGAATCGGCTTTATTTGTTTTTGCGTAAACTGAATGAGGTGTTATGAAATAAAGCAGTATAAAAGTCAGAGAGGCTATACTACGACGCAGGGATACGGAATATTTTACTTTCATTTAAGAACTCCTTTAAAAAAATGCGGACCTGATTTCCGGTATAAATTGTGGAAAACTTGTTAATTAATTGATTAGTTAACTTGCCGGTATTCTGTCAATTTATTTATGGTATTCTGTACATGAATTTTATTTTCATACCGTGTTTGTATGGTGAGAGACTAGATCAGGTAATTCACAGATAATTCAATGAAGGAATATAACTGTAAATTTTTAGGAAAATATTTACCTGAAGAAAATAAAGTATATCGCTGCAATCACTGCCCCTATCAGAATAAACCCGAAGACAGTGTTCCTTGCTGATTTTTTTTCATAGCCGGATATTACATTTTTAAATTCGGAAATGGCGCTTTTAGCTTCCTTAGAGTTTGCAGTAATTTTCAGTTTCACCTTAATTGCCTTGAGCCTCATGAGTGCGCTGGTGGAAGGTTCCCCTGAGGAGTCGTCCACATCCATCAGGGCAATACATTTGAATCCTGCTTCTATGAGTGATTTTTCATTCTGCGGGAGAAAACCGTTTCTGAGAAGCTTTTTCTGGATCTTGTTGTCAGCATTTATCAGTGAATTGTGTAGTTCGTTCAGTGCATGAATTTCCTCTTCAACAGAATCTGTTTCAATCAGAAGGGTTCCGCAATACTCACAGACAGACTGGTTTGTTCTGTTGGCTCCGCCGCATGTTGAGCAGATCTTTTTTTCCATTTTATATCTTCCTCCTGTCATTATACTTATTTCATTTTAGAAATCTCTTTAATCTTGTAGTATAGATCTGTTGGTGAAATGCTGTTATCTCCAGCAATGTTTTTAAGCGTTTTGGCCTCAGAAGTGTTTATCCCTTTATCTTTAAGTGACTTCATTATCATTTCTATGTCAAGGCTGTATTTTGTGCAGAAACCGGACAGGGTGAGATTCCCGGTGCCGGGTACAGGATTTTCCGGCATCGCGATTTTACCGGCGGTGCGGGTGGAATTCTTTTCAGCGCCTTTCATTGCAGAGTAGAGTTTCTGAGGAGAGATGCTGTATTTTTCAGCAATTTCCTTTATTGTTTTTTTAGTATCTGTAATGCTGTATCCGGCCTTTTTCAGATTGCCCAGAGTAATCCTGTTGTTCAGGTTCATTTTTTCAAAGAATGATTCAAGGGAGGAGAGCTCCGCGTGCCCGTACGGCGGTTCGCCGTATTTTACCGCTGCCTTTTCCTTTATCTCTTCGCCGATTTTGGTAATTGAAGACATGGGCGGGATCTCAAAGTATGTACCCAGTGTAAAAACAAGGGTAACTGCAAGTGCGGCAAGAAATTCCCTGTTTAACATGGAGATTTTTTTGTTTATGTTTTTCAGATAGAGAGTTATGGATTTCCAGTTATGCCACGTATGTATCATGAGCGCACCAAGAAAAAGAAATCCAACATTTGTGTGGATGGCAGTCCATTGTTCCTTGGTCAGCCCCATGAGTTTCCAGTTAGCCCAGTATGCAACCCTTCCCTGTGGAACAATGTAAAGTACAATGCTTGTAATTATTGTAATCAGGAAAGAAAGAAGGGCGGTCAGTGATACGGTTCTTCTGAAGTTCATTGCAGGGCCTCCGTCGCTAAATACAGAATGAGTATATTAACAATGGAGGCTCCTTTCAATAAATATTGGTTACTTCTTATTTATCACGGTATTCACTTTTCAGCCTGTCGGCAATTTCCTTTCCCAGTGCCTTAAGGGCCTTGTATTCTGCTTTTGAAGGAGAGTAAGTTGCCTCGATTGACTCCCCGATCTTCTCCCACCTGACCTCTTCAACAAATTTTTCAATGCCTGAAACCCCGCCGCCTGACCATGACTTGTTGCCGAAGACTGAAATATATCTTTCTCTTAATCCTGAATTTGCAAGTTTGGAAAGGAGAGTCTCAACCGATGTGAAGACCTTTGTGTTGTATGCGCATGAACCTATTACCACAGACTTGTATCTCCATATTTCACTCAGCAGATACGATACATGTGTTTTCGATGCATCAAAAACCTTTACATGTTTGATTCCCTGTTCGGAGATCACCTGGGCAATGTAGTCCGCCATCTTTGCGGTGTTTCCATACATTGTTCCGTAAACAATTACAACTCCTTCCTCAGCTTCGAAGCGGCTCCATTTGTCATATAATGAAACGATTTCACCTGGATTGGATCTCCAGACCGGGCCGTGTGTAGGGGCGATTGCCTTTATGGGGAGGCCTCCCAGTTTTTGCAGTGTTCTCTGAACCATGGGGCTGTATTTTGCCACAATGTTGGAGTAGTATCTTCTCGTCTCGTCCTCGTAAAATTCGTAGTTTATCTGGTCGTCAAAAATTCCGCCGTCAAGTGAACCGAAACCGCCGAATGCATCCATGGAGAAAAGCACACCCGAAGTTTCACAGAATGTCATCATTGTTTCAGGCCAGTGCACCATGGGTGTAAGATAGAATTTCAGCTTGTGGTGGCCAAGGTCAAGAGTGTCCCCGTCGTCAACTTCCATGAAGTTCCGGTCAATGCCGTAGAAGCCTTTAATAAAAGGGAAGGTCTTCTTGTTCCCTATTATCTTCATGTCCGGGTACTTCGAAAGCAGCGCAGACATTGATCCGGAATGGTCAGGTTCCATGTGGTTTACTATGAGATAGTCAACTGGCTTGTCGCCAATAATATGTGCTATCTTTTCAAGATACTCCGATGTCTTGTTGAATTTTACTGTGTCAAGAATTGCTACCTTTTCATCATTTATTACATAGGAATTGTAGGCTACACCCTTTTCCAGGGGCCAGTAGTTTTCAAAGAGTGTAGTTTCCCTGTCATTTACCCCTATCCAGTATATTTTATCGGATACTGTCAGTCTGCATTCCATATATTGCACCTCTGTCTGATTTCATATTTGTCAGCATTAAACTACATCTTTAATATTAATGCATCAATTTTATTTTAAATACAGTTAAATTAACATATTTTTTATTTTGTTTATTTAGAGTATAAAGTCAAAATGGAAAAGATCCCCCACCCGGTTATATGATGGATATATCCCTTGAGTAAGTTCAAAGAAATGGCTAAATTTCATTGTGTAAGAGTTTAAAACACCAAATGAAATGGTCGTGCGTGAGCTGAGAACCAAATCCCGTCCACCCGGTTGACGGTCATTTC
>QKCL01000009.1 GCA_003246895.1 Spirochaetota bacterium
CATTTCAGCATATGGAGGTACCTGATAATGCAGGCCTCTGACAGAACCTTTTTTTCTGGTATATGAATGATTTACCTGGACAATCTTTTTATCTAAACCAAAACGTTTTAAGTGATCATCGCAAAATAATCTTTCAAAATAACCCCGATTATCTGAATATCTATTGATATCAACAACATATAATCCATTGATCTCAACTTTAGAAATAACCATTATTCATTTACCTTTACTATTTCCCAATCAAGTATCGGTCTCACAACTCCAGGTATTGGGCCGGTATATCCATATCGTGCAGATCTAAAATCCATCGGATCTTTAACATTAAAAGATAGAGCATTCAATTCAAAAAAATTAACTTTACATCCTGTCGGCATATATGAAGTCATTGCAAGACCGAC
This sequence comes from Spirochaetota bacterium, assembly GCA_003246895.1. Taxonomy (GTDB): domain Bacteria; phylum Spirochaetota; class UBA4802; order UBA4802; family UBA5550; genus SZUA-423. The sequence goes on from QKCL01000009.1 coordinate 399, forward strand.
AAAATAAGTCCCCTCATTCATTAAGTTATCTGGAATATGACAAATCGCTTCATAAATCCCTGTAGTCATTTGCTTTACATCTCTTGCACCGCTTACAAATACGCAAATTCCTCCTTCATTATAAAAATGAAAATTTGGCACAATTAATTGATTTGCTTCAAGAAGAATTTGATACTTCATTTTTATACAAAATGCGTCATGTATTTCTATTTCAGAAGTTTTTTCTCCATTTAATTTCTCAATAGAACCTTCAAGTAATATAACAACATCATCTCCAATTTTTTTTGGAAAATCCTTATAATTCATATGATATGGCGTATTTAACAAATTTGAAGAATAATATTTCAGAATAGCATCCGATGGGGTACTATCAGCGCATACTTTCCCTTCTGAAAGATAGATGCATCGATTACACAATGAGGTAATTGAAGCCATGCTATGACTCACAAAAAGTAATGTTCTGCCTTCACTTTTACTCACATCCTCCATCTTTCCCAGACACTTCTTTTGAAAATCTGCATCACCAACAGCAAGCACCTCGTCAACCACAAGTATCTCCGGCTCCAGGTGAGCTGCCACAGAAAAGGCAAGCCTTACATACATACCACTGGAATACCTTTTAACTGGTGTATCAAGAAACTTCTCAACACCGGAAAAATCAACAATCTCATCAAATTTTCTTTTTATCTCTGACTTTCCCATGCCGAGAATTGCACCATTGAGATAGATATTTTCCCGGCCTGTTAGTTCGGGATGAAATCCGGTTCCCACCTCCAGAAGACTGGCCACTCTCCCATTAAGACTTATTCTGCCAGATGAGGGTTCAGTTATCCTGCTTAACAGCTTGAGAAGCGTCGACTTCCCGGCCCCGTTCCTTCCGATAATTCCGATCCTGTCCCCCTGTTTTACATCAAAAGAAACACCTTTTAAAGCCCAGAATTCCTCCTTTGCAGAGAGTTTAGTGTTTCTCCCAATTGCAGCTTTACCGGTTTTCTTAAAAAAATTGACGATCTCTTCACTGAAGCGTTTATATCCGCCGGCTCCGGTTTCGTGGTTTATTATATATTTTTTACCGAGATTTTCTACTTTGATTACAGTATCGCTCATTCAAATTCCTATTTTTGTTTGCCAAAAATTATTTAAACTGTCCTATATCACATCTGCAAAAGTCTTTTCAGTCTTTCTGAAATAGATGATCCCAATAAAAAGAATCAATAAAGAGAGTGCTATGGAAAGGATAAATCCGGGCAGATAGACAAGACCTTCTTTGCCAAGAATTGCCCACCTGAAACCGTCAATAACACCAACCATGGGATTAATAGAATATAGCAGTCTCCACTTTTCCGGTATGACGCTGCTGCTGAATCCCACAGGAGAAAGGTATAACCCGAACTGAACAATAAACGGAATAACATACCTGAAATCACGATATTTTACATTTAATGCTGCAATAAAATAACCGGCACCAAGAGAAGTAATCATTGCAAATATAAGGAAAAGCGGCAAAGTGAGAATTTGAATTGAAGGCATAAAACCATACCAGACCATCAAACATCCAAGGATAGAAAATGAAATAAGGAAGTCAACGAAACTTACAATAATACTGGTTGTGGGGATTATAAGTCTGGGAAAATAAATTTTAGAAACAAGATTGCTGTTGGCGACAAGAGAGTTGCTGGCCTCTGTAAATGAATTGGAAAAAAACTGCCATGGAAGCATGGCAGAATAAACAAGAATGGGGTATGGCACGCCCTCATCGGGCATTTTTGCCAGCCTGCCGAAGACAAAAGTAAAAACTATCATTGTCAGCAGAGGCCTTAATACACTCCATGCGACACCGATCACAGTCTGCTTATAACGTACAAGCAGGTCTTTCCATGACAGGAAAAGGAACAATTCCCTGAAGCGCCATATATCCTTCCAGTAATGTCTTTCAGTTTTTCCTGCTTCTATTACCAATATAAATTCACTAGACATTATTTATTGTAACCCTACTATTCTACTATTCTACTATTATTTCAGATCATGGAATCATTCCACTTGTGATGAAAATCCTTTCGAAGTTTAAAAACTATACTTTTAACTCGCCTTACTGTCAATTTAATTCTTGATCTTAAATTTTTTTTTTCATTTTCTTAACAAGAGAACTTATTCCTATGTCTCCTTTAGCATAGTGAATACGCTCTGCAATCTTGAGTGTCACTAAGGTCAGCCATTTCTTTTTCATACCAATCATGTTACATTTTTTATTCTGTGGCAAAATCTTTCAAGAAAGCTATTCAGGTTTTCAACGAGATTAGTGAAACATACTAATTTATAAAGATAAGGAGTGACTCCAGTCTTATAAATGTCAGAATTTCATCCATTCATCTGGAGCACTGCTCCCCATATCCGAATCTATATTGTCAGCCAATTTTGCAAATGAATTTATCTAAGCACAGATCACTAAGATTAAGCCTGAGAAGGCTCGACTTGGGTTTTATGATTGTTGTCCATCTCGTATTTTCTATGCTCATCTTAATATAACGCTTTAATTAAAATTTCTATCTATACCCTTCCGGATTTTTACTCTGCCATTTCCATGAATCCCTGCACATATCTTCTATATTTTTTTCAGTTTTCCAATTTAAAATGAGGGAAGCCTTTGATACATCAGCATAACAGACGGCAACATCTCCGCTCCTTCTTCCAGTTATCTGATAAGGGATTTCAACAGAATTTACTTTTTCAAAAGCCTCAACAAGCTGAAGAACACTGTACCCCTGACCTGTTCCAAGATTATATGCTTCAACTCCCCGTCTAGAACAGTGTTTTTCCAGAGCCTTGACATGGCCCTTTGCAAGATCCACAACATGAATGTAATCTCTCACTCCGGTTCCGTCAACCGTATCATAGTCATCCCCGAATACACTTAATTGTTCAAGTTTACCAAAAGCAACCTGTGTGATATAGGGCATGAGATTATTTGGGATACCGTTTGGACTCTCCCCTATCCTTCCGCTTTCGTGGGCACCAATTGGATTAAAATATCGAAGCAAAGCAATGCTCCATTCATCATCAGATACATACAGATCCTGCAAGATCTGTTCAATCATCAGTTTTGTTGAACCGTATGGATTTGTTGTACTTAAAGGCAAGTCTTCAGTTAGAGGGGATTTATTGTTCAAACCATAAACAGTTGCAGAAGAGGTGAACACCAGTTTTTTGACTCCGTTGTTTCTCATTACATCATATAGAAGCAGAGTACTTGTCAGATTATTATAATAATAATCAAGAGGCTTTTCAACAGACTCTCCCACAGCCTTAAAGCCTGCGAAGTGGATTACCGCATCTATGCTGTTCTCAGCAAAAACTTTTTCCAGCTTTGCCTTGTCCATGAGATTCTGCTCATAGAACCTGAACTCTCTTCCAGTAATTTCTTTTATTCTGTTCAGAACTTCAGGATGACTGTTGCTGAAATCATCTACAACAACAACATCAAAGTTATTTTCAAGGAGTTCAACTACTGTATGAGAACCGATATAGCCTGCTCCGCCTGTTACAAGTATTGCCAAACCTTAACCTCTATTAGTCTCTTCTTCCAAAATCATCATCATAACGTGTAATATCATCTTCACCAAGATAATCGCCTATCTGTGTCTCTATGAGATGCGCCTGTTCAGTTCCGTTATTTCCAAGACGGTGTTTCTGTTCCCTTTTAATAAAAACATGTTCACCGGCATTTTTAACAAAAACCTGATCATCAATTTCGATCTGCGCTTCCCCTGCCACAACAACCCAGTGTTCATCCCTGTGCTTATGAGACTGAAGCGACAGCCTTTTTCCCGGGTTTACGGTAATAAGCTTAACCTTGAACCCATTCCCCTCTTCGAGAATCTTGAACGTGCCCCATGGCCTCTCTTCTTTATACTTCATATGCCCCTCAACTGTTGACATCACATTATTCACTATTCACAACTCACTTTTATAAAATTTCCTATACCATTCCACAAACTTCCCGATACCTTCATCGATATCTGTGTCAGGCCTGTAACCCACATCCCTGATAAGTGCATCAACATCAGCATATGTGGCATAGACATCCCCCGGCTGCATTGGCATAAAATTTTTAACAGCCACTTTCCCGAGATGCTTCTCGATGGTGGATATAAAATCCATCAGCTTCACAGGATTATTATTACCTATATTATAAACCTTATATGGTGCAGCATCTATCTGGGGAACCTTATCTATTATTCTGCAGACCCCTTCGACTATGTCATCTATATATGTGAAGTCTCGCATCATATCTCCGTTATTATATACATCGATGGCCTTGCCCTCAACTATGGACTTTGTAAACTTGAAATAAGCCATATCGGGCCTGCCCCATGGGCCGTAAACAGTAAAAAATCTTAAACCTGTTGTGGGAATCTTATAAAGATGACTGTATGTATGGGCCATTAACTCATTGGCCTTCTTTGTTGCCGCGTAGAGGCTGACTGGATTATCAACGCTGTCTTCAACAGAAAATGGGATCTTTTTATTGGCGCCATATACAGATGAGCTGCTGGCATATACCAGATGCTCAACGGGATATTTACGGCAGCTTTCGAGTATATTCATGAATCCGATAATATTTGAGTCTATATAGGCATAGGGATTTTCTATGGAATAACGCACACCAGCCTGGGCTGCCAGGTGGCATACCCTGTCAAATTTACAGTCTTTAAAAAGGGACTCCACCCCGTCCCTGTCTTCGAGATTCAGCTTAATGAATGTGTATTTATCAAATCTGGTGCTTTTAACAGGCTTATTGTATTCAGTTTTCTCTCTGTCAATGCCGGATTCGGCAAGCCTGGCATACTTGAGGTTTACATCGTAGTAGTCATTAATACTGTCAAGGCCCACAACTTCATGGCCCTCCTGAACAAGCTTTTTAACTGTATAAAAACCTACAAATCCGGCAGAACCGGTCACAAGAATCTTCATTTTTCCGAATCCATGAATCCTATTTAGTCATTTATTGACTATATGTAAAAATGTTACATGGTAATATAATGTCAAGAGAATTACGCTAACAATATTGTCAAAGGCCCATTTAGTTCAATTAAGGAAAAAAGACATGTACCACGATCGTAATTATCACATAGATAACAGAAAGTATTACCACTCGCACACTGCGTTCACTGGAGACACGGAGAAAAAAAGGAGAGATGGTGAATTACTGATAAATAGGTGCAAACAAAATCATTACAAGATCAATCTTTTTATTCCAACTTTTAAAATATTATTTTTACAATCTCCTTATTTCTCCGTGCTCTCCAAATCTCCGTGGTGCATCCTTCATACTTTCTCAAAAAAAATTCACCTCCCGCTCACTTCGATCGCTGGAGACACAGAAAAAAAAGGAGAGATTATTGATTATTAAAAAAGTTACAAACCGCAATATCACAGAACCAATCTTTTTATTCCATTTTTTAAAATAGAGGTATTGAAATTTATAAGCAAGCCTACTTTTTTACCGCTTAATTTCATATAGGTCATGAGTTGTGCTTTATGTATATTCTTGATATTCTCGACACTTTTAATTTCAATTATAACTTTGTTCTCAATAAGAAAGTCAATTCTGAAATTACAATCTATACTCATCCCCTGATAAACAACAGGTAAAAATACTTCTCTTTTAAAATTCAAACCCGCATTTTTAAATTCATATGATAAGCATTCACAGTATGCTCTTTCAAGCAATCCCGGCCCAAGCTCTTTATGCACCGAAATTGCTGTATTAATAATTTTTTCCGTTATATTTTCATAAAGCATATTCAGCTCCGAATTATTTCACATAAACTAACAGACGATTATTAATACGTAACCATAAACAGAAATTTAAATTTTTTTCTCCGTGCTCTCCAAATCTCCGTGGTGCATCCTTATTCTTTTTAACTTTTTAGGTCTGATTGATTTTAATTGTTCCATTATTTTAGAGCTCTTCCGGTAAGAAAATAAACACAGATATTGGTATCAAGAAAACACATTGGAAAACTACCGACAAGGCACAATGAGCGCTGTTCTTCAGGATAAAATCAGTTGCCCTGCTGTGTCCATTCAACATGGTAAATAATAATATTTGCCCGCCATACAGGAGACATCACTACTTTGAAAACTCTGTTATTCCCGAGAAAACGGGAATCCACAGCATACAGGCCGAAATTACCGGTACATGGATTCCCGACTTGTACTGAGTGAAACCGAAGTATCAAGTTGGGAATGACAAATTCATTCCAAAAGGCTAAGATCTTTCAGCCTTCAACTATCCCTTATACAGCGAATTATCCCTGCCGTTGAGAACATCTTCAACGATACGGCCGATCATTTCTTCCGTAATGGAAAATTCATTCGCATACTTTATATTGTCAAGCCATTGAAGAGGAAACTCAAGCAGCCTGTCTGCAAAAAAAACAGTGTTAAGAGGAGACTTTTTATCTGCAATTGCACAGATGTCTTTCCAGTTGAAATTTTCATTCACACAGACAGCGCAGAGATCAAAAACATCCTTCTCCTCATCCCTGTCCATAACGGCATTTACCTTGTTAGTGAGAATGTTAATTACATTATCCACCCTGCACTCGTTAATGACCCGGCTTTTACCCTCACGAAAAACCCTGTCATTTATAAAATCGACCTGCAGTTTATCATCAACCATAAGTCTATGAAAATCCTTTCCCTGAATACCCCTTCTGACTGAAAAGCTGCCACTCTCCAGCCTGCTTATTATCTCCCTGATGTTCTCACCGAAGAGAGGGTCATTTTCGGCAAAGAAGTCAAGATCATCCGAATATCTGAGTCCATAATAAAACCTGTGGAGAGCTGTACCGCCTGTGAGATAGAAACTGTTGCCGCAGGCAAAAACAGTACGGAGCACAGAGTCCTGAAGGTCATATAAAATTTTATAGTCAGTTACTTTGTCCACTGTAGACCTTTTACAGCATTCTTTTCATTAAAAATTATATTTCTCATGGCAAGGGTCATCATCCCGACATATTTCTCATTAAATTCAGTGCCGAAAGAATCAAAGAGTCCTTTCAGATCATTCTCGTCAAAGACCTTAAGACTCATATACGGGTCAGTTGAATTATGCATAATTTTTGAGAAGAGTTTCTTTTTTTCACGCCATGAACCTTTTCCGGCTATGTCAATAACAGAATCAGCAGTGAAATTATAATCCCAGTAACAGTCTTTAACTATTTTTTCAGCAATCTCATAGAGTTCTTTTTTATCATGCACGGCATTCACCCTGTTTCGTTGTCAGTGTCAGAAAAGATATATCATTATTAAATGCTGTAAACAACAAAATGTCCCGCAGTGAACAGTCTCGACTGTTCACTGCGTGGAGATATTTCAACTTTCACCTTCAGGTCCTTACCCCCTTTCTTCATTCGATGCACATTCGATACACCTTCGATAGTCATTCGATAGGGCAAAAAAAGTCAAAAAAAGCGCACTTATATAAAAAAAGACTAAATATTAGAGTATCTGATGCCGAGAAGACTTTACAAAAGAGTGATCACTTTTTAAACTACGTTTATTTTATTTTTGAAATAAACAAAAAATTACAGGAGGTCACATATGGCCAATATTAAATTAAACCCGGTATTCGAGGCATTCAGCAAAAAGGTGGGAGACCTTGTTTTCTACACAAGAAGCGGCAAAACCTTTGCCCGCAGAAAGGGCGAAAGGAAAGACCCTGCAACTTCGGAACAGCTCGAGATCCGCAGCACATTCTCGGAGCTTGCGTCTGACTGGAGCACAATAAACGGCCCCATGCACAGATGCTGGAACCAGTGGGCCCTGAAAAAGAAAAAGAGGGGCCACAACGCCTACATCGGAGAAAACTTCTCAAGACAGAGAAACGGCGAACCTGTTGAGCTTTTCAAGCCCATGGGAAACCTGTCTATTCAGAACTTCTCAGCTTCACCGGGAGCATCGGGTGAGATCACATGCTCCTTCACTCCGGGGCAGTCTGAGGGTTCTCCCCGCATCTATTTTTTCACCAAGGAAAGAATTGAAGGTATGTCAACAGGTGAAATCAGAATGCATGACGGAGGGAAAACTCCCCAGTCGCCCTTTACAATAACGGGCCTTGCGCCTGGAGCGGAATACGCTGTATATGCTGTTCTCACGGACGGAAAGTACGATGAAGCGGTACAGGTCTCGGCTTCACTGTCCTCTGTCTGCGCATCGGGGGCATAGACAGGTATTGACTATCCGGCACCTCAGATGGAGGTGCCGGTCTTTTACGAACCCATAGACCCGTTTTCGGCTGCATAAACTTTTACTGTTACCCCTGCTGCAGAAACACGGAACTGATACGGAACAAAGATGCCTTCATATAACATATAACAATATTAAGAATATGTTAACTTTTACAGAAACCATGCCAAACATACTGATACAGTGCAGAATGTAAAAAAATTTTTTTACAAATACACACTCAGTATTTATATTAAATTTTGTCTACAGAGACCTTTAAACGGAGGAACAATGACCACAGTAAAGATCCTTCTTGTCGAAGATGAAGTTATTATTGCGACCCTTCAGAAAAAACTGCTTAAAGAATACGGATATGATGTCACACTCGTATCCTCGGGAGAAAAAGCTGTTTCAGCAGCACTCGCGGAGGACTCCCACTTTGACATCGTACTTATGGACATAAACCTCGGGAACGGCATTGACGGCACAGAGGCGGCAGAACAGATTCTCGGTCAAAAAGATCTCCCACTCGTATTTCTCTCCTCCCATACAGAAAGGGAAGTTGTTGAAAAAACAGAAAAAATCACTTCATACGGATACGTTGTGAAAAACTCAGGAATCACAGTACTTGACACTTCAATCAAGATGGCCCTGAGACTTCACAACGCCAGAATGATGGAGAGAATAAAGGACCAGGCCCTCACTGAAAGCAAGCAGAGATACAGAAGGGCCCTTGAAGGGAGCAATGACGGCCTCTGGGAGTACAGTTTTGTAAAAGGGGAATTTTACTGTTCTGACCGGTTCTGCAACATGCTGGGATACAGCAGGCAGGATTTCCCCGGAACATCTGTATTTTTAAGAAGCCTCATACATCCGGAAGACAGAAAGTCATTTGAAGAATCCCTATCCAGTCTGCTGGCGGGAGAGACAGAACGGTACGAAGGGATCTTCAGAATGAAAACCAGAGACGGGTCATATATCCATACTCTGGGCAGAGGCAGCCTCACATGGGGAGAAGATAACACCCTTCTGCACTTCACCGGTTTCATAACAGATATTACCAAAGGAATGGAAACAGAAAATCTACACAGGGAGAGCGAAGAACGCTATAAGACCATTTTCAACAATATTGCCGAGGGGGTTCTGGTAACCGACTCCGCAACCATGAATATCATCTGCGTAAACCCTGCGGCATGCACTCTTCTGGGATACTCGGAGGATGAATACAAGTCCCTTGCATTTAAGGATCTCCATCGTGAAAAGGACATGGAATTTATACTCAATGATATGATGAAACACAAAGGCGGTTTTAAAAAACGCTCTCAAGGCATCCCCTTTGTCCGCAAGGACCGGGAAGTTATATACTGTGATATTTCATCGGGAAAAGCAACTGTTGACGGACATGACTATATTGTGGGCTTTTTGACCGATGTCACAGAGAGAAGAAACCTGCATAATCAGCTTATACTTGAACACAACCTCTTTACCCAGGGGCCGGTATCAACGATAATAGTACTTCCCCGGAACGGATGGCCGGTGAAATATGTATCAGAAAATATCATCCAGATACTGGGATACACGAGACAGGAGGTACTTTCCGAAGACTTTCTCTATTCAGAAATTATAAATCCCGATGATTCCGTAAGACTTGAGGCCACCATAAGAGAAAAACTGGAAGAAGGAAAAAATGAATTTGAGCAGTCATACCGTGTGAGGCACAGGGACGGCAGATATATCTGGATTTACAATTTCATTAAATTTTTCACCGATGAACTGAGCGGACTAAAAGAGATACATGCATACATGTTTGAGCAGACAGAATTCAAAACAAATGAATTCACATGCAGGGCAGTGGAATCCGGCTTTTAATAAACCTCGCGAAGTCCCGGATCTCCCGACAGGGAATGACAAAATATCCGGGCCGTGAATAACAATTCTCTCCACAGGATAACCGGCAATACCCTTTAAGAATGATGAGGATACAGCAAAACATTATATCTTAATTCAGGAATAATGACCCCTGCAAGACGATATATCAACTTCTTTTAATGATTCATATATTGTGTATATCAAACGGTCTTTCTGATTAACTCTTCTTGAATAAACTTCCTTTTCAAAATATTTCAGTCTTTCTGGCTTGCCTGTTCCGGATCTTGGATTATTCATGATTTCACGCATGAAATCGAATACTTTTACATATGAATTCCTGTCATTCTTTCTCAGCCAATCAAGATCATCATCTGCATTTTCGAGAATATTAATTTTGTAAGTCACTGAAAACATCCTCAACACTTAACGATTTAGGCCGTTTCCCCTGACTTCTGTCCTCGTGACCATCAAGCAGCGCCTTCAGAGACTTCTTATCCATCAGAAGATTCAAAGTCTCTTTCATTGATTCATAATCCTCCTGAGGAAGCAGGATCACCGATCCATTATCAGTGGCAATATTTATCTCCTCATGGCTATCAAGGGAATAATCAACCATAGATTTTAGTTCACTCATTGCTTTGCTTATAGTTACCGTTTTCATGCTTTTTCTCCATGGAAAAACAAGTATCCTTAAAACAGTTTTTGTAAACAAAAAAAAGTTCCATAAACAAGGAGAAAATCATACCTTTCCCGCAACAACCTCCGTTGAGGTACATGGATTCCCGGCTTGTACTGAGTGAAACCGAAGCATCAGATTGGAAATGACAAATAACTCACAGTGTATAATATTCAGGCCCTTACGCATTTCACCCAGAGACAAACCCTTTACACAACATGTCATCCTGAGCCCCAAGTGCGTGAGAATCTCCCGGCAGGGAACAATCGCAACTGTTCCCTGCCGGGAGATATTTCAACCTTCAACTTTAAATCCTAATCACATTCTGATCCCAGTATCATGGCCGCAGCCTGAACATTTCCCCTGACCGTCAAGAGCCTTGACCACTACATTATAGCCGCTCCTTGACACAAGGATGGTTCCACAACCCGGGCAAACAGTGTCACCGCCGGGCAATGACGGTGCAATATTCCCTGTATAAACATAGTCAAGACTTTCAGACGCCGCTTCATAGACATCTATCATGAAATCAATATCCGTAGGATCTTTATCATATTTGTATGACGGGTGATACCTTGAAATATGCCACGGAATTGACCTGTCGATTGAAGCAAGAAAATCTGAAATATTAATCAATTCTTCGAAATTATCATTTATGCCTGTCACAACAAGTGTAGTTACCTCAACAAGTACCCCCTTGCTGTGGGCAGTGGCGATATTTCTTTTGACAGTCTCAAGGTCTCCTTTTATTATTTTACGGTAGACATCACCGTTAAATGATTTGAGGTCAATGTTCATTGCATCTATGACTCCGCACAATAGATCAAAGGGCTTCTCATTGAGTGTACCGTTTGAAACAAGGACATTTTTAAGTCCTTTACTGCATACAATTTCCGAAACGTCCATGACATACTCAAACCACACTGACGGTTCATTATATGTATAGGCTATGCCGATAGTATCATACTTCAGCGCCCGGTTCACCAGATCTTTAGGAGTATAAAAGGTTGCAGGATATTCACTGTTCTGTGAAATCTGCCAGTTCTGACAGAAGGGGCATTTCAGGTTACACCCCCTGCTCCCCACTGAAAAAATAGCAGACCCGGGATAAAAGTGATAAAGGGGCTTCTTCTCCACCGGGTCCATGGCCATTGCTGTTATCTCTCCGTAATTTGTACTGAAAAGCCTGCCCTCAATATTAACCCTGGTATTGCACACACCTCTATTGCCCTCACCGATGACACAATTATGGGGACACAGCAGACACCTTACCCCTGCATCTGACTTCTCATAAAACATGGCCTCATTCATGGACATCACTCACTCCCTGAACTGTTTGATTACAGAAATATTAATCATTATTCTGAAACTATTCCATAAAGATTTCGTAAAAGGGAATATTTTTGGCCCGGAAGCAGAAACATGGTCCCTCTTATTTTTATGCAGGAGATGTCCGCGGCCGCAACTTCTCCATCGGCCGATACCCTTTCCCCTTTCAACCCCTAACAAACCCTTTACACAGTATGTCATCCTGAGCCCAAATGACGTGAGGGTCTCCCTTAAGGAAAAACGGTAATTCATTCTGCACATTTCAATCCGGGAATCGTAAAGTTCCGGTCCTCCACGCACAAGACTCTGTCATTTGCGTAAAACGCTGTCATTCCCGTGAAAACGGGGATCTAATTTTTCATCCCGCAGCAACATCCGTTGAGGTACATTGATTCCCGGTCAGGCCGGGAATTACATACTCCCCGCAAATCAACATTTTTAAAATTTTATTTGCATTACACAAACAGTGGTATCTTATTATAATATACAGAAATTTTACGAAAGAGAGACATGCATGGAACAGTATATTATACTCGCAATCGGATTATTCGGAGGAATCGCAAGCGGCCTTCTGGGCATTGGAGGGGCAGTCATCATGATACCGGCGCTGATATTCCTTGCCGGATTCAGCCAGCATACGGCACAGGGCACAACTCTCTGCGCAATGATACCTCCAATAGGGATACTTGCGGCAATTCAGTACTACAAGGCGGGTTTTGTCGACATAAAGAGTTCCATGTTCATTGCCGGAACTTTCTTCATTGGTGCATACCTGGGAAGTAAAGTCGCACTCAACATGAACCCGTTCATCTTAAAGAAAATTTTTGGAGCAGTTCTTCTTTACATTTCAGTGAGGATGATTACGGGAAAATAAAAACACCGTCCCAGGCATGGGACGGTGAACAATAACATTACGCAGACTTTTCTGTTCCTGTGGCAGGAGTATCTCCGGCAGTTTTCTCATGGGGCTTGATCATTTCACATTTCCCTTCAAAAACAACACCGTCAGAGATCATAAGCTTTTTGGTTCTTATGTTGCCGTAGAGCTTTCCGCCTGTATGAATTTCAAGACGTGTTACCGCCTCAATGTTCCCATGGACAACTCCCTTTATAATTACAGTATCGGCCTTGATATTTGCATTAACAACAGCCTCTTCGCCGATAACAAGATAACTTCCGGAACTAATCTCTCCGTCAAACTTTCCATTTATCTGCAGCGACTTCTTAAAGGTCAGATCCCCGGAAAATTCCGTATTTTTGTTAAATACAGTGGCAATCATACCGATATCATAGACCGGATTTTTGTTAACCTGAATTATTTTCTTAGTCATTTTGTTTCCCTGATGTTATAATTTCTATTTCGTCTTCATTATAAAAACTCCGTCCCAGTCGTCGGAAGGAGGATTATCCCTATACTCCGTGGAACGTTCAAGATAGAGTTTTGAAGGGCCGTCATGGGGCCTTATTTTAAGCGCTTCCGAAAAAAAGGCCATGGCCTCATCCCACTTCCTCTGCTTGTATGCAGCGAGCCCTGAATTATACTTTTCGAGAAGTTCTTCCATTTCCCTGGATATCATATGCCCCTCCATTGTCTAATAATTTCTTTCAATTATAAAGTCAACAAGTTCACTGAAGGCCTTTCCGTATTTTGTGGAATCAATTTTTTCAAATGTCTTTTTTGCTTCCCCGGCGTAAAAAAGAGCCCTCTTCCGTGTATAATCAAATGCCCCGCATGATCTTACCAGATCTTTCAGAGCATGCCATTTCTCCTCTTCCGGGTCAAGCATAAGTTTTTTAATCTCATCCTTTTCCGCATCTGTTCCATTTTCAAGAATGTATATGAGGGGAAGTGTGACCTTTCCATCCATATAGTCATTTCCCACATCCTTTCCCGAAATATCGCTGCTGTCGCAGAAGTCAAGGAGATCGTCTGTTATCTGAAATGCAAATCCCAGATTAAGACCCGCCTCATAGAGTTCGGAGGATTCATCATCGCTGCACCCGCCCCTCAATGCGCCGATCTCCACAGAAGCAGCCATTAGGCGGCCGGTTTTCCTGTCAATTATATCAAGATACTTTTTCTCTGTGATGTTTTCAATGTTTGAGTACTCAATCTGCGCCAGCTCCCCCATGACCAGCATGTTTGAAGCCTTTGTGATGGAGAGGAGAATCCTGTGATCGCCGCAGTTTGCGGCGATGTCCATGGCGAGGGAATAGAGGAAATCTCCCGCAAGAACAGCAACCTTGTCCCCGAATTTTGCATGAACAGCCGGTACTCCCCTTCGAAGAAAGGATTTATCTATTATATCATCATGAATGAGTGATGCACCGTGAATAATTTCAACTGCAGATGCAATTTCTATCGCCCCCTCCGGGCTGTTACCCTTAAGGCCGGAAGCGAGGAGCACAAGAGCAGCCCTGACAAATTTCCCCCCACCCTGAAAGAGGTGGAGGCAGCTTTCATCAATGATGGGAACCCCTGTGACAACGAGCTCTCTTATTTTACCGTCTACTTTTTTAATGTCTCCGTGTATGGGACGGAGAATTTTCTTTAAATCTCTGGTCATAACAGGAATCAGTTAAATGTGGACACACACTCTCTTCTGGATTCGAATATTTCAAAGACCTTGTCAAGCATGGTTGTTTCAAATAATTTCAGAAGATTTTCATTTGCAATGACCAGTTTGATCTCCCCATCCTGGTCCTTGATCTTTCTTTTTATGGCAACAAGCACTCCCAGGGCGGAACTGCATATGTGTTTAACATCAATCAGATCTATACAGATATCCCTTTTCCCGTCTTCAATGCACTCATTCAGCATAGACTCAAGTTCTTCAGATTCAGTCTGATCGATTCTGCCGTCCAGCACAATTAATTCATATCCATCATATGAAGTTCTTTCCATTTAGTTTCCACCATTTCTTTTTTATTGTTAAATAAGATAAAAATTTTTAAAATCAGAACAACAAATAAACCATTAAATTCATTATTTATCAAGCTTTTTTAGCCCTGCCCTGGCCACAGACAGTGAAAAAACTGATTTTGCGCCCCCCTGAAGCAGAATCCTTGCGCATTCATTCAGGGTTGACCCTGTTGTGAAGACATCATCAACGAGTAATAGTCGCAAACCCGCGACCTGAGCTCCCTTTTTAATGGAAAACCTGCCCATTGTATTGAGAAACCTTCTGTCATATGACATATCCTTCTGCCTGCCCCCTGAAGAAGTTTCATGCAGGAGAGGCCTGACCGCCACTCCGGAACCGGCCCCAAGGGCAGATGCAATGAGATATGACTGATTAAAGCCCCTTTCAAGATACTTTTTCCTGGAGGACGGAACAAATGAAATCATATCAACTTCATTTAAGACATCCCCCATTTTCTGACGCAGAACAGATGCAAACCGTCTGGCAACAAATGCTGTTTTATCAAACTTCAGAGCCCTCATTGACTGGCGGAGAGTTCCCTCATAAAGAAAAAAACAGAAATGCCTTTCAGGATAAAAATGCCTCTCCCTGCAGTATGAGCACTCTCCATTCTCCTGCTCTGTGCCGCATACAGCGCATCCTGCATGGGTTTCCGGGAATGCGGAAACACATGCATCACATATAAAATAGTCGGTATACATTACCGTTTTGCCGCAACAGCAGCAGCAGGAAGGGAAAAATACATCCCATACCAGATGGAGTATGTTCAACTTTTCCTGTACCTTGTGGGGTCCGGTATCCCCGCATCAAGGAAACCCTTTCTCCGGAGAATACAGCTGTCGCATTCACCGCATGATGCTCCGTCAGGATCCGGATCATAACAGCTGTGGGTCATGAAATAATCAATACCCAGTTCTGTGCCCCGGAGTATTATCTCACTTTTGGTCATTTCAAGCAGAGGCGTGTGAATATAAAAGGGGATCCCCTGAACACCCATTTTTGTACCCGCCTTTGCCATCTCCTCAAATTTGACAAAGAATTCGGGCCTGCAGTCAGGATATCCGCTGTAATCCACTGCATTTGCGCCTATAAAAATATCTGAAGCCCCCATGGACTCACAGTATGCCAGTGCGTATGTGAGAAAGAGAATGTTCCTTGCGGGCACATATGTGTCCGGTATTTCATCTGTGTTTATTTCACGGTTTCTTGGGACAGCACCAGGCTGCGATGAAGTGAGGGCCGACCTGAAAATTTCAGTTGGTATATCAATTATTATATGTTTTTCTATTTTAAAATATGCGGCCAGCTCCTTCGCAGATGAAATTTCAACTTCGTGCCTCTGGCCGTACCTGAATGTCATGGCCGCAAGCTCAAACCCCTCATTCTCCGCAATGGCCGCAGCAGTAGCGGAATCGAGTCCCCCGCTGAGTAATACAAGTGCCTTTTTCTTCATTTCCATGCTCCACACATACAGTTTTACGAAACAAAAATCTCCAACAATGAAAATAATCCGCATTTCAGAGTGCAATTCAAGAATTTTTTTTATACAGTATTTTAGTTGACTGGAGAGCAACTTTTTTTAGATAATAGCCTTTAAACCAAGCTTCACCTGGAGTAAATCAATGATAGATACAAAACTGCTCGATATTCTGGCCTGCCCTGCATGCAGAGGTGACGTGGAATATGACACCAAAAATGAAAAAATCAGGTGTACAGAATGTGGTCTCATATACCCTGTCATAGACGGAATCCCGGTAATGCTCATAGACGAAGCGGAGCAGCCTGAACCTAAACAGGCATGACTCAAGACAAATAGAATCGAGAAGGATTAATATGTTCAAATCAAAAAACTTTTTAGTTAAAGCTGTGGGATATTTCCTTGTGGGATTTTTCCTGTTCATCATCATTCTTTCTTTCGGCATGCCCGATCTCGGCCTGAACTGCGGAGTAAGCCGTGATACTGTTGCCGTGGTAAACGGAGAGAAAATACATGCCCTTGACTTCTACAGATACAGGGACCTGAAATTCAGCAAAATCAAGGACAACAGAATGCTCCCCTATATCCTTGACAATTACATCATGGAGGTACTTCTGAGGCAGAAAGCAGAGAAGATGGGCCTTTCAACAACTGACGAAAAGATAAAACGATATATTCAGGAAACACAATATTTCATTAATCCGGTTACCGGCAAGTACGACCCTGAAAGGCTTAAAATGGTTCTGAGAAGCTACAGAATGAGCTTTGAGGAATTCGAAAAGATCGCGAGAAAGGATCTGCTCATCAACGATTTCAGGTACCTCATTGCAAAGGGAGCGGCTGTTTCCTCTGATGACGCCATTGCCAAATATATGGCCGATAATTCAAAGATAAAAATCAGGTATTCATTCCTTTCAAATGCTGATATTGAGGCAAAGCATAAAAATGAAATAACCGTTTCAGACAAGGAAATCGACAAGGAAATTGCTTCCAGAAAGGATGCAGTCAAGGATCCCAAAACAGCCAGGGAAAAGATAAAAAACGAGCTTAAGTTAAAGAAAACAGCAGAACTCAGAAAAACCATAGCTCAGAAAATAGACGCCATGGCAGCCAAAGGGGCTTCCTTCTCTTCCGCATCACAGTCTCTGGGCGGCAAAACAGGCGAATCAGAGATTTTCAAACTGGGCGGAAATGTTAAAAACGCAAAAAAAGGCGAAGCGGGCCTCTCGTCCCTTGCAGCTTCAGATATTTTCAGAAAAAACCTCATGAAACTGAAGGAGAATACATCATCTCCTGCCTTTGACAATGGAAGAGGAATCATGATCTTCACCCCTGTAATGAGGCAGATTCCGGGCAAAACCCCGGAGAAAAAGGAACTTGATAAGATAAAAGAGACTCTGCTCTACAGCTCCATCAATTCTTCACAGAGAAATCTCTACAGGGAGCTCAACGAAGAGTCAAAAATTTTAAAAAATTTAAAAACTAATTGATTGAATTGATCAAATATAATAATTTATCTTAAATAACACATAAAGGAGCTCCACAAGGGATGAGCATAAACGCGGAATATATTAACCCATTTCTAGAGGCATCAAGCGTTGTTTTCAAGTCAATACTGAATGTTGACCTCAGAAGGGGCAAACTGGTAATCAAGGAAACACCGATTCCGTCAATGGATGTTGCGATAATCATCGGAATTGTCGGCGGTGTTACTGGCGAAGTAGTTTACAGCATGAGTTTCCCAATGGTTCAGAAAATAGCCGAGGTTCTCGTACCGGGCATGTCTGAAGATCAGGTAAAGCATGAATACAAGGATATTGTAGGAGAGCTTGCCAACATGATTACCGGAAATGCAATGAATCTGTTCGCTTCGACAGGCAAGATAATAGACATAACAACTCCTACTGTAATCGAAGGTAAGGATTTCAATATAACAATGATAAAACAGACCACACTGGGAATTACACTGTACAGCCCAATGGGTCAGCTTGAAATGAATATTGCCCTGAAATAGGGCAATATCTTCATCCATCTGGCAGAGTCTGAGTTTTAACCTTACTGCAACCCCTTTCAGAACTTCTGCCTATTTAAAAGACGATTTTGCCGTAATATTTTCCTCATCTATTTCATAGTCACCGAATACAGACGGAGCCTTCTCCTGCATTATCTTAAGCATCGAAAGACACACTTTTCGGAATTCCCACTGGGCAAATTTTTCCAGTCTCAGGTCAAATATTGACCTCAATTCCCTGAAATTTGCTGAAAATACTATCTGACTCTCAAGGGCATTGGGAAGAACGAATCTGGCGTCCTCCTTTTTTATTCCGGCCTGCCTGAGTTTCGAATAGGCCTGGCGTGACTGTTCAATGAAGTCTCTGTAGATTTCAAGTGCCCCTGGATTGCCGCTGATTTCGGGGGGGACTATAAAATTAAACTCATTCTCCTCAACATAACGCTGGGACTGCTGTGAAAAACTGGCAATCCTGTGCCTCACAAGCTGATGAGTAAATGCCCTGGAAGCTCCTGTAATACGGAATGACGCTGTAGCATGTTCAAGTATGGACTGATGCCCCCTCTTTATGGCATTTCTGATAAAGTTCTTCTCGCTCTCATCTGTAATTTTATCCAGTGAAAGATAACAGGTTCTCCCTGCCTCCTCAATCAGCTTCTCCGGTTCCGGGGTTACGGCAAGAAGTGTGACTCCGGGTTCAAATATCTCCATCTGATCCTCCAGTGATTTGTTCAGTTAAAATTATTGGAATGGAAAAGGTTGGCAATTAAAAAATTCGGCTTATCTGGTTTTCCGCGCTTATTTTGTGAAATGAGGTTGTAGTCTTAGGCAGGAGATTTGCACTTTCCACCGCATTGACGGTGAAAAGTGCGTATAAATTACATATCTCTTGTTGAGTAGATTTCGTCTTTGATGGGAAGTTCTTTTCTGAGATTTTTGATATATGGGAACAGTTCACCTGACTCCTCATAGTATTCACACTCATCCATTATCCTTCTTGCAACAGTAAAGTACTTGTAGAGTTTCTCTTCACCGGATCTTTTAACCCATTTTTTCTTAAGGCATTTTACTCTAAGTACATATCTATCAGGTTCTGATTCATACTGTCTTATTACAATGCAATGCTGACAATTAGAGCAGAAAATTTTCTCTTTTGACATTAAAATACTCCTCTGGGGTTCATTTTTATAGTAGATAGCGGCCTAAATAAGTTCATTAACTTAATAAATTCTCTAAATATTCATTAACAAAATATATACACAATCAGTCAAGAAAAAAAATATTTATAGACGCAGAAAGAGCGCCGAAGCGCTCTTATGCATGATTACTTTTGTGCATTATTTCTATCTCTTGAGAGTCAGAAGTTCCTGCAGCATCTGGTCAGATGTGGTTATTGTCTTCGAGTTTGCCTGAAATCCTCTCTGTGTTACAATCATATCCGTAAACTGGTCAGAAAGGTCAACATTGGACATTTCAAGGGTTCCTGCCACAATTTTTCCACGGCCTGCCTGGGATGCGGCGCCGATATTTGCAAGGCCCGAGTTGTTTGACACCTCAAAGAGGTTCTCTCCCTGAGCTGTAAGTCCCTGAGGATTTGTAAATACCGCAACGCTTAGCTGACCAACAGGCTGCTTCACGCCGTTTGAGTATACACCTGTAACAATACCGGAATTGTCTATATTAAAGGATTCCATGTATCCCATTGCATATCCATCCTGCTCAACAGCCTTGGTGGTTGATGTTGAGGAGAACTGTGTAATTCCGGAAAGTATTCCTGACTGGCCCAGATTCAGACTGATGTTTCTTATATTCGGATCACCCTGAACCCTGTATTTAGCATTTACAAGGAGATTTCCCTGATTCTGCTCATCTGGACTCGATTCATCTGAAACCGATATGAGTTTTCCATCGGGTGAAAACCTTAGGTTAATTCTGTTTGAAGGGTTCAGCTGATTCTCCTGCCCTGTCCCGCCGGGTACATCCAGAGTAATAGGTGTGGATGTACCTGTTATTGAAGATGAAGCAGTCCATGTATTGGGGCCGGTCTTCCAGAATGTCATTGTCATTCTGTGAGTTTCACCAAGGTTATCATAAACATCAATGCTTGTTGTTATACCTGCGGAAGCCCTCATTCTTGCAGTTCCCTGAGGCGGAACAATTGGGCTTCTTGCGTCAAGGTTACATTTATATTTTACGTTATTTGTTTCTTTTGCGTTTATTTTACTATATACAGGAATTATTATATCTTCCGGTTCACCGTTTGATCTCACTACCTTCTGGCCGTTTGCATCAGTTGTAGCCATCCACCCCTGAACCTTCAGTCCGTTCGCAGGGTTTACCAGTGTACCGTCCTTGTCTATTCCGAATGTACCGGCCCTTGTAAAGAACTTCTTGTCGCCGTCAGCCACAACGAAGAAACCGTCACCCGAGATTGCAACATCGGTCTGATTACCCGTTGTCTGCAGGGATCCCTGTGTAAAAATTCTGTCGATTGATGCAATTGTCATCCCCAGACCTACCTGTTTGGGGTTTACTCCACCACGGTTCTCCTCAGGTTTTGATGCTCCTGCAAGAGTCTGTGACAGCATGTCCTGGAATGTAACACGCTGTGTCTTGTAACCGTAGGTATTTACATTTGAGATG
Organism: Spirochaetota bacterium; assembly: GCA_003246895.1. Classification (GTDB taxonomy): domain Bacteria; phylum Spirochaetota; class UBA4802; order UBA4802; family UBA5550; genus SZUA-423. Next base: position 21,560 of record QKCL01000009.1, read on the forward strand.
TTGTGTCCTATTACATCCATTCTAGTCTGGTGATTTTTCAGTCCGGAAACCCCGGAAAAAAGTGAACGCATCATAACTGGAAAACTCCTGAATTATAGTAATAATTATTTATCGTAAAAGAAACCTGAATTATTTAGCCGTTTTCACAGGCTCAACAATATTTACTGAATGAACATGCTTCATGGCCACTTCATCCTTGCCCACCTTAAGCATCAGCTCATCCCCCTTGAAGAATACGGATGATACAGTTCCAGCAATCCTCTTCTTTGACTGAGTGTCATATGATTCAATATTTTTACCAAGTACCCCGTATGCTTCTGAAGCCTTGGAACTCGTTACCAGATTCTTCAACTCCTTATTAAGATTGGTCATCTGCTCGAGTGATGAAAACTGCGCCATCTGGGCAATAAACTCCCTGTCCTCCATGGGCCTTGTTGGATCCTGATGTTTAAGTTCAGTTACCAGCAGTTTAAGAAATGTATCCTTGCCGAGTTTACCCTGCTGTTCCACGTCGGTTACACCGAGCTTTTTATTAACATTATCAGCCTGGAGTTGAGAACTGAGCTTCTCGGCTGAATTCATCTGAAATACCTGCATAATTTACTCCTATATCACCAGATTTATTCTGCTGTCGCTGTAGACAACAGAGTTTGATTCAAATTTATCAGCCGGGGCTTCACTCTCTTTCATGACTGAATATCCGGCTCCCTTCCCTTCCCTGTTCTCCTGGTCTGCAAGAAACTTCTTTCTGTCCTGGTTAACACTTACAGAGAATTCACCAATATTTATTCCAGACTCTTTCATCTGTTCCTTGAAATTCTCCATGTTCTGGAGAAGCGCGTTTTTAGCCTCATCGCTTTCAACGTGAAATTTTCCATGTATCACACCATTTTCCATGGACAGCTGCACATTAAGGTTGCCAAGTTCCTTTGGATAAAGTTTAACTGAAAAATTTCCGTTTTTGCTGTCACGCACAGTTATCTTCGCACGGTTTATTATGGCTTCAAGATTCTCCCTGAAATCGGAGGGTTTCGCATTATGCATGTGCTGCACAGATGATTTAAAAACTGCGTTCTGCCTTAATGCCGCAAAATCAGATCCTCCCCTGTTGTCTCCTGAGGAATTTCCCATGTTCTCATTCTGACCGCCCGATGTATTGAGCACATTTTTTTCACCATGCACTTCTGTCTGGACCGGCTTTTCCGTCTGTACCAGAAGTCTGCTGTTCTGTTCCCCAGCCTGCTGTTTTTCATTTCTCGCTGTACCGCGTTTAGCCGCCATTGATTCAAGCTTCGAAATAATCTCGGGCATTGTAATCTTTTCACCCGGTACAGACTTTTCGGCACCTCTACGATTTACCTGTTTCTCCGACAGCTTCTGCCCGAAACCTGTCTCAATCAGTTTATCGAGAATATTTTTAAGGTTTTTCCCCTCTTCTGCTGTGAGCATAAATCTGCTTTTTTCATTTTTTGAAGGAGATTGCCACTGTTTAATGAACTCATCAATCTTTGCCTTGAGCTCTCCCTTTCCGGAATTTCCTCTGTTTTCAAGCAACCCAATGAGCTTTTCAGCACCATCTTTTCCGAATATATTCTTCAATGACTTTATAATTTTTTCATCTGATACTGTGTTGGTATCTTTTTTTGAATCTGAACTTTCTGTTTTTTTGGAGGCCGCTTCATGCCGGATTGCATGGGCATTATTTTCAGCCGCGACGATTTCATCATTGCGCATGTCTTCATCGTTGCTATCCCTGACTTCACGGTAATCATCATCACTTCTGACTGCCGTTTCACCTGGCCTGTCGCTCAACTGGTTTTCAACCGGTTCAGTACGGGAAGCAAAATTTTCCTGGCCGTTATCGGTCTTTATTTCAGGCTGATTAGTGCTGTAAAATTCATTTTCAATGGCACTGTTTACCATTGAAAAAAAATCTGATCCCGAACTATTTCTGCTGCTGATCTTTTGAACAGGAATATTCGCAAATGAATCTCTTTTTATGCTCAAATCCATGACATCAAGCATTTCTCATCCCCTGAAAGTGTTATATTGTACTTTAATATTATCGTTTGAGGATGAACAAAGCTGAATCAAAAATAAATATATTATTCTAAATATTATTGTTAAGGCAGAGACAAACAAACACCTGATATAATCAGGTGTTTGTTTGAGAAATTAAATTTATATAGAAAAAATTTAATATAAAAGTGAATTATCAGTCTTTCTTATTCTTCTTTACCATGAGCCTTTTTTCAACAGCAGCAACGATTGTTTCAAGAGCCTTGATCCTTGCAAAATACTTTGAATTGGACTCAATAACAGTCCAGGGCGCATAGGTTGTGCCGGTTCTCACAAGCATTTCATCCACAGCCGACCTGTACTGCTCCCACTTTTCCCTGTTGCGCCAGTCCTCTTCAGTAATCTTCCAGCTTTTGTTTTGATTCTCCTCCCTTTCCCTGAAACGCCGCAGCTGCTCTTCCCTGTCTATCTCCAGCCAGAACTTGACAAGTATCACTCTGTGTGAAGTCAGATGCCTCTCCATCTCGTTTATTTCACGGTATGCCCTCTTCCATTCACCCTCTGAGCAAAAATTCTCCACCCTTTCAACCAGAACTCTTCCATACCATGTTCTGTCAAAAATGGTAATATGCCCGTCTTTGGGGAAACTGTTCCAGAACCTCCAGAGATAGTGATGTGACTTTTCAATATCGTTTGGAGCCGACACAGGTATCACCTCGTATCCGCGGGGGTCAAGATTTTCCACCACTCTTCTTATATTTCCCCCCTTACCCGCGGCATCCCATCCTTCATAGGCTATTATGAGAGATATTCTTTTTTCATATAGTTCATGTTCCAGTAGAAAGAGTTTCTTCTGAAGTTTTTTCAGCCTGCCTGAATATTCATCTTTCTCAATACTCTTTGTCAGGTCCACTGAATCAAGCACAGAGATGAAACCCGACCCGGAGCTGTCTTCTTCAGGCAGATGAACAGATTCTCCATTCACGGCATTGAGGCGTTTTATTTCTCCGGCAAGTCTCTGTATAAAAATCTTAAAAATTTTCAGTGTCGCAAATCTCTCGTCAGTGGCTTCTACAACGGTCCATGGGGCAAACTCAGAATCTGTTCTTTCGATTGCTATTTCATATTCGTCAATGTACCTGTCATATTTCCTGTGTTTTTCCCAGTCGGATTTCCCTATACGCCATGCAGTGGATTTCCAGATTCAAGTTTCTTAAAGCGTTTCTTCTGTGTTTCACTGCCGATATGGAGAAAAAATTTCATCAGCACAGTGCCGTCATCGCAGAGCTGTCTCTCAAATGATTCAATCTCCTCATATGACATGAACAGATAACTCTTATCAACCTTCTTCTTGATATAAGATTCAACAAGCCTGCTGTACCAGCTCCTGTCAAAAATAACGATACGTCCCGTAGAGGGTGTTTTTCTCCAGAATCTCCAGAGAAAGGGCCTCATCTTTTCATCTTCATTGGGTGCCTGGGTAAGCTCAACTTTTACCCCCCTTGAATCCATGGGCAGAAGCAGGTTATTAATAAGTGTTCCCTTGCCGGCCCCTTCAATTCCCTCAAAAACTACCGCAACAGGAATTTTCAGCCTTCTTGCTTCACGCTGAAGTTCTCCGATTTCAATGACCAGTGCGTCATACTGTTTTTTAAATTCGTCCCTGGAAATTTTTTTTGTTAGATCAATTTCGCGAAGCATAGCCACCCCTTTTATTCAGCTTTTCTCCAGATGCCTGAACATAACACTGGAATTTGAATTTAAATATCTTATGGAACTGAAGAGACTAAATAGAAATTATAAATCTGCAGTTAAGTTCCATTAATATAGTATATAACTTAATGGAACTTTCAACTTTTTGTAGTTTTTTACGGAAGGAAAACCGAAGTAAGCTGAAAGAGAATCCGATTATCTCTGAATCAGTACATTGACCGGTTCATGCTGATACTGTTAAGAATTCCCATACCCATCATTGCCATAAAGAGATTTGACCCTCCATATGAAACAAAGCAGAGCGGCAGACCTGTTACCGGCATTATCCCTATTACCATGCCTATATTGATCAGTATGTGGAAAAATACAATTGAAGTTATGCCCGTGGCAAGAAGCGCCCCGAATTTATCCTTTGTACTAAGTGCAATCTGGAGTCCCCTGAATATAATGAAAGCCAGAAGCCCCAGAAGAATGACAGATCCGATTAGCCCGAACTCTTCAGCGACCACGGAAAATACAAAGTCGGTTGTTTTCTCAGGGAGGAAACCGAGCTGCGACTGTGTTCCCTGGAGGAACCCCTTACCGGCTATCCCGCCGGATCCTATTGCAACTTTTGACTGGATAATGTTATATCCTGAACCATGGGGGTCCAGATCAGGATTAAGGAACACGAGAATTCTCTTTTTCTGATAGACCTTGAAGAGTTTCTGAATTACAACAGAAAGCATGAGGCCCATGGAAAAGACGCTGGCCGGTATATAAATTCTCCTTAAAAAAGGCTTCTTGAAAAAATAATGCGCAGTAAAGGCCGCTGCTGCAATTGCCAGTATTATTCCTGATACGGTAAAAAGCACATCTTTATTAACAAAGAGATCCAGAAGAAAATTGCTTCCCGTATACCCGGCCCACTCCCTGTAGGTAATTATCATGGGAAATATAAGGGCGATGGATGCGGCTGAAATAATGGCAACCAGGTGGGAGACATCCGCCCCTGCAACAAAGAGCATTGTAAAAAGCACCGGTATAAATATACATGCAGTACCGAAATCTGGCTGTTTGAGAATTACGAGTACAGGAATGAAGATAATCAGAAAGGGGATAAGAAGTTCCCGGAACTTGCTGATATCCCGTTCCTTTAGTTCCAGATATTTTGCAAGCAGTATAACCGATGCTAGTTTCATAAACTCCGAAGGCTGAATGGAAAAGATCCCGAAACTCAGCCATGCACTTGTCCCCCTGATTGGACGGCCGAAAAATGTAGTAACAACCAGGACAAGAAACATGGCACCGTAAATATAGAGAGCGTAATCACCAAGCTGTTTATAATTAATTACGGAGAGGAAAAGCAGAAAGACCATACCGATTATGAACCAGAGAATCTGTTTTTTATAGAGGCCGCTGTTAATCTTGTCAATGGGGTCAAAACCCGCACTGTATATCATGAGAATACCGAATGCCACAACAACAATAACAGCCGCTATTAGTGATAAGTCCATTCTACTGATAGAATCTCTTCCCAGCATAAACTAGTCCTTCTTGAAATAATTCTTCTCTATGAGTTTAGCGAAAATCTTCTCCGCAACCGGTACAGCGGCAACGGCACCCCACTCTCCATACTCTATGAAGACAGCAACCACAACCGCCTGATCTGCCGATCCCTCGAATGGAGCATACCCAAGAAACCATGCGTGCTGCGATTTATTCTCCTGTCTCTTAGACCTTGTCTGGGCTGTACCCGTTTTACCGCAGATTGGAACCTTCAGATAGCTTAATCTTCCCGATGATCCCATGGTAACACTTTTACGCATACCCTTCTTGATTGTATCAAGAGTTATCGGTGACAGAGGTATTTCCCTGAGCTTCTGCTTTTCCGGAGTATAAACAAGTTTTTTATTGTCAGGAGAATAGACCTCCTTGAGCAGATGGGGCTTATAGACAATACCGTTATTTACAATTCCACAGAGCATGTTTGCCATACCGATGGGAGTCACAGCAAGAAATCCCTGTCCGATTGACATATTGATTGTATCACCGTCAAACCAGGGCTGACCGAAGGTCTTTAACTTCCATTTTTTGGAAGGAACAAATCCCTGTATTTCCCCGGGAATATCCACATTTGTTTTTTCCTCGAGGCCGAGATAACTGGCGTATTTCATTATTGAAGTGGGCCCGACCTTGTAGCCTAGCTGATAAAAATATGAACTGCATGATTTTCCGATTGCCTCATAGAGATCGAGGCTTCCATGAACCCTGAAACAGAAAAAATCATGATCCTTGAATCCCTTAAGGGTGTATTTACCTGTACATGTATAACGCTTTGAAGGATGGGTCTTTTCAGTTTCAAGGGCCGCAATTGAAGTAACCAGTTTAAAGGTTGATGCAGGAGGATACTTGGACTGAATAGACCTGTTCAGAAAAGGTTTAAGCTTGTCATTGTAGAGCTGTTCAAGCAGTTCGTCATTATCCCTTGATATTATTAAATTAGGGTCATATGAGGGTTTACTGACCATTGTCAGAATCTCACCGGTTGAGGGTTTTATTACAACAACAGTCCCGCGGTTGTTCCCCAGAGCATCGAATGCAGCCTTCTGCACATCAAAATCAAGTGTAAGCCTGAGATTATTTCCGGAAAGGGGATCCTTCCCAACCTCCTCACCTTCAGTCCTGTTTTTAACGTCCACTATCCTTCGGATCTGTCCGTCTTCTCCCCTGAGGAGCTTGTCATACTGTTTCTCAATCCCTGACTTTCCAAGGCTCTGATAGTATTTATAACCGCTGTCTTTTAACTTCTTGTATTCGCTTTTGTTTATACTTCCGATATATCCGATTGCATGTGCGAAGATGTCACCGTAGTTATATACGCGCACCGGTGCATCTTCCCAGTTGATGTTGGGGAAAAGGTACCGGTGTGAGGCCACCTTTGTAACAGTTTCGAAACTGACATCATCCTTTATTATTACCCTTTCCCAGGGATTCCCCTTTTTAATCTCCGACATGACTTCTTCAATATCGAATTTTACAAAGCCTGAGAGTTTTACAAGTACATCCCTGATTTCTTTTTTATTTTCAAATGATTCAGGAACCAGTGTTAAATTAAATGAGGGCCTGTTCGACACCAGAACCTTTCCTGAATTATCAATATTATAATAACGGTCATATATTTCACCCCTGGGGGCCGGGATGGGGATGTAGTTCTCCATGTTCATCTTTGCTTTAAAGGTATACTCTTCCCTGTGGACTACCTGAAGATTAACGAGCTGAATAAACAGAATCAAAAAGACAAGTGCAACTGATCCGCCGAAAACAAACATCCTCTTCCTGAAGGCTTCAAGCATCCTTGTCCTGATGGACGATTGTGACATTAAATATAACCTTCCTGTTCAAGATCCTTCTGGAATATCTTATCGTAGAGAAAAAACAGAAGCGGTGCAAGTATGGCGTTGTAAAATGCCTCAGGCAGAATAACAGAAGTAATAGCTGAAATCATGGCTTCATGGAAAACATAGGCCATGAGCAGAGTTATTATCCCCTTAAGCAGTGATGCGAAAAAAATAATAAGAAATACTGTTAAAATATTGCTCTTGACCATTGAACGTCCGAAGAAACCGGCCATAAAACCTACAGCCAGTTTAGGGAAAGCAAGCAGTCCAAGAGGAGATGTTGATATTGAATCATGAAGGAGACCTCCGATAAATCCCGTAACCTCTCCGTTAAATGAACCGAAACTGTACCCCATATAAACAACTATTATAAAAACAAGATCAGGTTTAACTCCTGCAAACCTGATTGAATCAAAGGATGTATGGCCCTGTATAACCAGGGATATTATAACAATGACTGCGGTCATCACATATGAATAGATCATTCCTTAGCCTCTGTCATTTCAAGGAAATCCTTTTCAGGCGCCTTTTTAATAATGAATATCTCTTCAAGAAGATTATAGTCTATTGCAGGCCTGATGATTGCTCTCTGGTACGGGCTGGACTGGAGAATTTCACTTCTCTCAACAGTACCTACAAGCAGGCCCGGAGGGAACACTCCTCCCTGACCTGAAGTTATAATCTCATCACCTTTCTTGACTATTGCAAGACGTGTTATATAATTTGCCATACAGAGACTTGAACTGTATCCATAACCTGAAAGCAATCCAGGATATCTGTTGTCGCGAAATTTAATACCCACACTTATACCAGGGGAAATTATCGGCTGTACTCTTGATATGGATCCCCTTACCTCAATTACCTTCCCCACAACAGCCTTAACCTCTCCGTGATAGGCAACTACAGGCATGTTTATTCTGACTCCGTCATCGGAACCACGGTTAACAATAATTGTTCTGAACCAGTTATCAGGGTCCTTGGAAATAACTGAGCCGGCAATTGAATCATACTTGACGCGTTCTTTCAGCCCCAGCAGTTTTCTCAGACGCTCATTCTCGCGCCTTATTTCCGTAAAATTCTCTTCAAGCGATTCATACTTCTGAAGTTTAAGCCTTGAACGGTTTAACTCCTCACGCACATCTGATAGTTCGGAAAATCCTGCCCAGAGTTTGCTTACTCCTCCCTGAACAGCATTATATCCCTTCTGAAAAGGCATCATGAAGGCACTTACAATTCCCTCAACAGAGAAGGTAAATGTGCTGCTCTGAATGGAAAGAGAAACCAGACAGAAAAGAGTACAGAATGTGAAGGTCAGGATTGATTTATGTCTGTCAAAAAATTCCACTTCAGTACTACTTCATGTTGGATCTGTAAAGATTTTTCAGCTCCTCAAGGAACTTGCCTGCCCCCAGTACTACACATGTAAGAGGATTCTCGGCCTGAATAACCGGAACTCCTGTTTCCTTACTTATATATTTATCGAGCCCCTTGAGCAGAGACCCGCCGCCTGTCATTACTATTCCTCTTTCAACAATGTCTGCCGCAAGTTCAGGAGGAGTTTTTTCAAGTGCATGTTTAACCCCCTCAAGAATCTGTTCAACAGGCTCCTTCAGCGACTTGCGTATTTCCACAGAATCTATCTCAAGGGTTCTTGGAAGTCCTGAAATGGCATCACGGCCTTTGAGTTCCATGGTTTCAACTTTTTTCTCCGGGAACACATTTCCAAGCCTGAACTTAACTTCCTCAGCCATCCTTTCTCCGATGACAAGGTTGTACTGGGTTTTCATGTACTTGATAATCGCATCATCAAATTCATCACCGGCGATACGAAGAGAGTCGGCTATAACCATACCACCTAGAGAAATAACAGCAATCTCTGTAGTACCTCCTCCGATGTCCACTATCATGTGGCCCGCAGGTTCATGAATAGGAATGTTGGCACCAATTGCCGCAGCCAGCGCTTCTTCAATGAGGAAAATTTCCCGTGCACCCGCCTGTTCTGCAGATTCACGGACAGCCCTTTTTTCAACTTCAGTGATGCCTGAAGGAACCCCTATTACAATCCGCGGACGCACAAGGGTCTTGCGTTTATGTACCTTGGTAATAAAATATCTGATCATTTTTTCGGTAGTTTCAAAATCTGCAATTACACCGTCTTTCATTGGTCGGATTGCAACTATATCACCGGGAGTTCTTCCTAACATTCTCTTTGCTTCGTGACCCACGGCAAGTACCTTTCCGGTTCCGGTCTGAACAGCAACAACCGAAGGCTCACTTAAAACAATCCCCTGTCCCTTTACGTGAACAAGTGTATTGGCCGTTCCAAGGTCTATACCCATGTCATTAGAGAACATTCCATAAAACGAATTAAACATAATAAATTGTCTCCCTGTATAAAATCTGTATAAAATATGACATAATATTTATTTGAAAAGATATTTTTTTTGTCAAGACATAAAAAGAACGAAAAAAATATCAGTCTTTACCGTTTACTGCCCCATTAGTTTTGCAATTTCATCATTGTCTGGAGCTATTTTATATGCTTCTGCCCAGACCTCTCCGGCCTTATCCTTGTACCCCTGTTCCTGATAGCTTTTGCCGAGAAGTATACAGATATCAACATTCTTTGGTTCAATTTCACGCACCTTTTCAAACTGTTCCGCTGCTTCCCTGAAAAGATGCTGATTCATATATATTCTTCCCAGAGTTTCAAAAACCAGAACCTTTTCACTGTTATCAGTTACCTTTCCAAGAATTTCCCTGAGAACAACAATGGCTTCAGTATACTTTTTGGCGTCTCCAAGAGCCTTTGCATAGAAAATTTTACCTCTTGAATCCTTCTCAACATCCCCTTTTGATTTAAGAAGTTCAAGCCCCTGCTCATACTCTCCGTATGAAATAAAAACAGTGGAAATGAACCTGATGTCATCGGCTGTGAGCAGACTGTTTTCAGTATTTATCTTCTTCAAAAGTTCATATATGTAGTCTATCCTGTCAAATGAAGTATAATAGGAACACTTCGCCAGAATAACCCTGAAGTCATCTCCCGGGTCAGATTTTGGACTGAGAGAAATTGCTTTTTTTATATCCTTCTGTATCCTGTAAAGCAGGTCAGTGTACCTGCGAAGCGATGATGTTCCATGGAAATATACTTCTGAAAAATCCATGCCGGATCGGAGTTTAAAGAGCTCATAATTAAAAACAGAGGACATAAAAAATGCATCACTATCAAGGGGATTGGACGCTACATAGGCCTCAACTTCCCCTTTCAGCTGAACAAAGACAGACTCCTTCACCTTGGCGTCTTTTATCTCCACAGCAGATTTTATTGATTTGTATAATTTGTTCTGATCCATCTTCCAGAACATGAGAATATCCCGATGAGCGTAAATGGAATAGCCTATTACTACAATAATTCCTGAAATAATAAGCCTTTTTATAAGGGTGTGATCTTTTTTCCTGGGTTTGTATTTGTAGTACATCTTTAGCCTTTATTAAAATCTGAAAATGAATTCTCCATGAGTTCAGGGAGATTCTGGCCGGACTTCACCAGAAAAAGTTTAACGGATTTCGAGTTCTTCATGGGCAGGGCAACAAAGTTTTTCCCGCTCCATACATCATATATACGGTGAAAATCAAACCGGTATAGTCTTCCGCCAATATCCATTGTTACGCCGTCACCGTCAACCTTAACCTTGCCGTCACCCACCCTCTTTATCCTGTTATATGCAGAAGCAGAGGAGTCTATTACAGCTTCACCGTTGTCATAATTGATAATGTTGGATGCATCATCAAAAAGAACCGCATCATACTCATCCCTTTTGAGAGGCTGAGAATAATACGCCGGCACTTCATCACCATCATCCAACCCGGGCCGGGAATAGTCAATGGATAAATTTTCTTCCGGCACAGAATCGGATACACCATTCCAGTCCTGAAGCTCATCTGTCCGATTCACTTCGTTAAAATCAGAATCATCTTCAAAACTCAAAAAGATATCCTCTTCAGAACCGGCAGCAGGCAGAGTATCTTCGGAATCATACGCAAAAGTGCCGTAATACTGATCTGACTCGACTCTTTCACTCCCATATGAAGGGAACATTACATCATCCCCCTGAGAAGAACTATTCTCCCCATGGACAGAATTTTCGGACTGTTTATTTTCGGATTGATTGCAATAAACCGAAGAGGTTTCCTCTTCTGATTCCAGCGGGTACTGCACTGTACTCTTCTGAATGTTCGAGAATAATACGATCAGAACAATCAGAACACCAGTTAAGATTAGTAGAACAGCAAGATAAATCATTTTATAATCCTGTTTGAACCGTTTTATTGACCACTACCACCCCCGCACTGTCAAGTTTTTTACACGGCAGGGGCAGGCTTCCACAAACCTGCCTTAAGGTAATGATTATCGCTGTATTTAAAATCGGCCGATTCAGTCCAAAACCTTATATTTTCCCACCCCGCAGGATGGGATTTCATATACTCTTCTGATGGAACAGAATATGAATTTATTGATGTCAGAACGAAACCGTTTTCAGAAACAATTTTCCCTATTTCATTCAGCATGGCCGGAAAATCTCTCCTGACAGAGAACTTCTTCTTTCTGTTTCTTGCAAAAGTGGGAGGATCAAATATTACCAGATCAAACTTCCTGCGTTTTTTACCGAAAATTTTTACCCACTCCAATGAATCTCCGTATACAAAATCCCTTTCATCCACTTTAAGAGAATTAAGAACATAATTCTCCCTTGCCCTTTTGAGTACAGCCTTTGAAAGATCAACATTTATGGCATTTTCAGCACCATTCAAAAGAGCATGGACTGAGAAAAGAGCTGTGTAGGAGAAGAGATTCAGGACACTTTTTATATCGCCTGATTTATAATATGGGGCAAGGTCAGCACGGACCTGGTACATGTCCATAAATATACCTGTACTCTGGCCGTGAATAAGATCTACGTTTGCCTTTATTCCGTTATGAAGAACAGCTATCCCCCCTTCGGGATAATCTCCTTCCACAATCCTGCTGTCCCTTAGTTCATCAAAATCCTGATTCCCCCTTACAGTCTTCCTGTTCTTCAGCAGAATACTTTTAATGGGCGCGTCAACATGAGAAGACAGGCCGCCTATTATGGCCAGGTAATCAAAAATACTGTTCTCAACCTCTCTGGTGAAGTACTGAACCAGTATGTGGCCGTCATAATAATCAACAGTAATTCCATCAAGACCGTCCCCGGAAGCATTAAAGAGCCTGAAGCAGTTTGTATCCTTCAGTTCAAAAAAGCTCTTTCTCGACAGAACCGCACTCTTCAGCAGATCTCCGAAACCAAATTCATTCACCTTTATCCAGCTCCTCCAGAATAAATCTCAATCTGTTATCTATTTCTCTGTAGTTTCCGCTCTCAACAAGTTTGCCGTCCACCGGCCATGACATGCCGCATGCCGAAACATTTTCCAGGGAGAGGTATTCCATGAAATTCTTCTCGTTCACACCGCCCGTTGGAATAATGCCGTGCCTGATCTTTTTAAAAGGAGCTGAAAGTGATTTTATGAATTTTGCCCCGCCAAGATTCTCTGCAGGGAATATCTTCACTGTATCAGTAACCTTCAGTGCCTGATAAAATTCAGACGGCGTAGCAACCCCCGGCACAAAGTCTATACCCTTCTCCCGGGAATAAAGCGCCAGATCCCTTTCGAAGCACGGGGAAACTGCATAGGAAACTCCGCAGCCGGCAATCATATCAATTTCATTTTTTTCAAGAACCGTTCCAGCACCAAGAAGGAGTTCAGGAAATTCACGAGACACTGCCTCTATACACTCCAGCGCCTCTTCCGTACGAAGGGTAATCTCAATTATTTCAAATCTGTTTTTCAGAAGGAGCTCGCACACCCTGAGAGCTGAATCCACTTTTTTAAAAACACAGACCGGCATAACCGGAACGGAAATCTTATTTAAAATCCCAAGGCCTTTCATGACTACCTCCATTCATTTTTTGATTTTATCGGTCTTTCAGGAGGCTCCGGTCACAAAAAAACCAGGACAGCTCCGCGATCCCGGTTTCCAGTTCAATATTTTGATTGAGATTAACCTATTTTGGGGTAGGATAACTCGATGCTGTTCCCGTCAGGATCAGCAAAAACGACTCTCTGACCGTTCCTTATATTTTCAGGTCCGTAAAGAATCTCAAGTCCGGATTCCTCTATTTCAGAAATGGCATCATCAAAATCCTCTTCATCAACGTAGAAGGACATCCCGTTCATGCAGTTTTCCGGACAGCTGTAGCCGTCCTCCTCAACAAGGGAGAGCATTATATCGCCCATTCTGAGGAAAGCCTGACCTGAATTGCTGATATTCTCAATAACATCAAAATCGAATAAATCCCTGTAGAACTTCACAGATCTTTCAAGATCTGAAACAGTAATGGTGATATGATTTAAACTCTCAATAACTATCATTTTACCCTCATCAGTAACCTTTATTATTATTTGAACTTATTGCAACCAGCCCCTCAAGTGTCAATAATATAATACAGCTTAAATCAAAAAACTACTCAACGGTAACACTTTTTGCCAAATTTCTCGGCTGATCCACATCACAGCCCCTTAATACGGCAATATAGTACGACAAAAGCTGCAGCGGAACAGAAGCCAGAATCGGAACAAGTGCCCGGTGCACATCGGGGATATATATAACATGATCCGCATACTTAACAATATCCCTGTCCCCTTCAGTTGCAACGGCAATTATCCTGCCCCGCCTTGCCCGGACCTCTTCCATGTTGCTGACTACCTTGCTGTATATTTCATCCCTTGTGGCAATAAAAACCACTGGCATCTCTTCATCAATCAGTGCGATGGGGCCGTGTTTCATCTCCGCTGCGGGATACCCCTCTGCATGAATATATGATATTTCTTTTAACTTCAGTGCACCCTCAAGTGCAACAGGGTAATTTATACCTCTTCCCAGGTAAAGGAAATTATGCTTGGAGCAGTAGACTTCAGCTATGGCCTTTACCTTTTCACACTCACTGAGCACTGTTTTGACCGCATCGGGAAGAGCCAGAAGCCCCTTCAGGATTGCGTTTGCTTCAGGAAAAGACATTGACCGTTTTCTTGCAAACATCATTGATATGAGAAGGGCCACCGTAATCTGTGAAGTAAATGCCTTTGTGGAGGCAACTCCTATTTCCGGACCGGCATGAATATAGACTCCGCCGTCAGATTCCCTGGCGATTGTGCTGCCCACAACATTTGTTATTCCCATGACCCGGACACCCTTTGCCCGTGCTTCCCTCAGCGCCGCCAGAGTATCTGCTGTCTCTCCCGACTGGCTTATGGTAAATACAAGATCCGTCTTTTTCAGTACAGGTTTTCTGTACCGGAACTCACTTGCGTACTCCACCTCAACGGGAATACCGGCATACTCTTCAATGAGATACTCCGCCACAAGGCCTGCGTGCCATGAAGTTCCGCATGCCACAAAAATTATGCGTTCAATTTTTTCCATATCCTCATCGGTAAATCCGAGTCCGTCGAGCCTCACATTCCCGTCATCTGGAAGAATCCTGCCCCTGAAGGCGTTTGCTATTGTTTCAGGCTGTTCAAATATCTCCTTCAGCATAAAATGGTCATAACCGTGTCTGCCGATTGATTCAATATCCCAGTTTATGGACTCAACATTCTTCTGGATCCCGTTTTTATTCAGATCATATATTCTGTATTTGTCAGCCTTTACATCGACAATTTCTCCATCTTCAAGATAAACAACATCCCTGGTGTGCTCAACTATAGCGCTGGCATCTGATGCAACAATCATCTCATCAGTACCCACACCAAGGACAAGGGGGCTCCCCTTTCTCGCGGCAATTATCCGGTCAGGCTCTTTTTTGGAAAGCACCACAAGCCCGTAGGTACCCTCAATCCGGTTCAGGGCCTTTACCACAGCATCAATTAGATCAAGATCCCTGTGATAATGTTCAATAAGATGAACGACAGATTCTGTATCAGTATCACTTATGAATTTATGGCCCTTTTCAAGGAGAACCTTCCTGAGGTCACCGTAATTTTCAATTATTCCGTTATGGATTACAACCAGATCACCGGTACAGTCAGTATGGGGATGGGCATTAACATCGGTTGGTTCGCCATGGGTGGCCCATCTTGTATGTCCTATTCCTGTTCCGGCACTTTCAAGACTGTCAATATCCATTGCTGATTCAAGTACTGAAATCTTTCCGGCTTTTTTGCTGGTGACAATACTTCCGTCAAGGATCACGGAAATCCCGGCAGAATCATACCCCCTGTACTCAAGCCTCTTAAGGGCATTGAGAACCACAAGAGCTGCATTTTTTCTGCCAACATAACCTACAATACCGCACATATATATTCTCCGCCAATACTATTCAAAATTATTTCTTCAAAGACTCTATTTCAAGATCATCCAGATAGAGATGTATCCTCCTTTTTCCGGAAAGCTCTGTCAATCTGAATTTTCTTATGGTTCCGGAAACAGAATAGAGATATTTCATCTTCTCTATGTTTCTCAGATATATAATGCCCTTTTTTTTCAGGGCTTCAAGGCTTTTTCTCCCGGGAGTACCGTGTATGACGAGCCATTTACCGAAGACAAACTCAGAATACATTTCCCTTCTAATAAGAGTTCCGGGCATATCCGGAACAAAGTCGAATCCGGTTTCAATCCGTTTCCCGGTTTTTTGATTGAGATACACTACAAGGCGGCCCTTGTAATATTTCCTGCTGCCGAAGAGTCCGTCATCCCATTTGCCGTAGGCAGTCCGCATGTCAAGATAGACCTTCACTGCTTCCTTGCCATCTGAACTGAAGGCAGCACAGGGACTCAATATCAGAAAACAGAGTACAATTACAGGAATAATTCCGGATACCTTCACAATCCCCCCGTTTGCAGCAAATCCAAAAAACAAAAAACCCGGCTTCAAAACCGGGTTTGAAAAAAACTGTGTTGCTGATAATCTATATTACAGAAACCTGAACCGCTCTTGGTCCCCTTTCTCCGTCTTCAACCTCAAACTGAACAGATTCTCCCTCTTTAAGGGTTTTGAATCCATCCATTAAAATGCTGGTGTGATGAACAAAATAATCGTTACCGTCCTGTGATGTAATGAAACCGAAACCTTTCTGGTCATTAAACCATTTTACTGTACCCTGTGACATAAATGACTCCTAGAATATTATAGGGTTTCCCCTTTTTGTTTTTACGATAAGTTTATAAACTACATACTGAGCAAACCTGAGGTTAAAACCGAAGGAATTTTACTGCAGATATAAAACTTTATCCTTTTCAGAGGAAAATATAATACCTTAACGAAAATGTCAATAAATTAACGCATTACCACTCCCTGTGGACAGCCAAAACCCCCTTAAAAATCAAATTTATTAAAAAAAAAATTGAAAATAATGCCGTAACTAATTGAATGTCTGAAACAATAATATATGAAAAAACAGCTAAACTGTTATAATATTATGAAAATGAGAATTCCTGGAGAGGTATCTATGAGTGATAAATTATGGTCTGAAAGACTCGAATCAACCTGGAAAACCAAAATCGGCCTTGCGGAAATGCTTAAGGGCGGAGTAATAATGGACGTTGTGACTCCGGAACATGCGAAAATAGCAGAAGACTCAGGCGCAGCAGCGGTAATGGCCCTGGAACGGGTTCCTGCCGACATACGTCTTGACGGCGGAGTTGCAAGAATGTCTGCACCGGAAATGATAGCCGGCATCCAGGAGGCTGTAAGCATCCCGGTAATGGCAAAATGCCGTATCGGACACTTTGTTGAGGCACAGATTCTTGAAGCCCTGGGAGTGGACTTTGTAGATGAAAGCGAAGTTCTCACACCTGCTGATGACAGATTCCACGTTGACAAAAGCATATTCAAGGTTCCTTTCGTATGCGGCTGCCGCAATTTAGGAGAGGCACTGAGAAGAATCGGCGAAGGCGCTGCAATGATCAGAACAAAGGGTGAAGCCGGAACAGGAGATATAATCGAGGCTGTACGCCACATGAGAACCCTTCAGGATGACATAAGAAGAATACAGGGACTTCCCAAAGAGGAACTCATGTCTGTGGCAAGAGATCTTGGAGCTCCTTACGAACTCGTTGTTGAAGTGGCAGAAAAGGGAAAACTTCCTGTTCCGAATTTCTCTGCTGGAGGAGTCGCAACACCTGCGGATGCTGCCCTCATGATGCAGCTTGGAGCTGAAGCTGTTTTTGTTGGTTCAGGTATATTTAAATCGGGAGATCCGGTAAAGAGGGCAAATGCAATTGTTCAGGCCGTAACCCACTACAATGACCCGGGAAAACTGGCTGAACTCTCGAAAAACCTGGGCGCTGCAATGACAGGCATCGGATGTGATGAACTTACAGACAAGGATAAACTTGCAGGAAGGGGCTGGTAACAGAAATGCCATCCTCTGTCAAAATCGGGCTTCTTGCCATGCAGGGAGCCTTTAAAAAACACGGTGAGATAATCAACTCACTGGGTCATGAAACACTTGAAGTGAGGAACCCCTCAGACCTTGACAGCATACATGGTCTCGTGATTCCCGGAGGAGAGAGTACAACCATCTACAAACTCCTCCAGAAATCGGGACTCTTTGATTCAGTTAAGGAAAAAATCCAGAAGGGCATGCCTGTTTTCGGAACATGTGCCGGAATAATTCTCCTTGCAAAAACAATAAAAGACATGGACCAGCCGCGCCTGGGAGTACTTGACGTAACAGTTGAAAGAAATGCCTACGGAAGGCAGGTGGAAAGTTTCGAAGCCCCCCTTCATGTAAAGGGATTTACAGATCCCATGCCAGGCATTTTCATAAGGGCTCCGAAAATTATTGAAACAGGAACGGACGTCGAAGTTCTGGCGGAATTTGAGAATGTTCCGGTACTTGTAAGACAGAACAGAATACTGGCAGCAACATTTCATCCGGAACTTACCTGCGACACAAGAATTCATGAACTTTTTATAAACAGCCTCTCACAGGCTTGACCTCTTCCATAAACCGGAGAAACAGAATGAAAAAAATACTCCTCATAATCGCATTTCTCTTTGCAGGAATATGTTCATATTCCGCTGATGAGAATTCATTCCAGGACTACCGCATATATGCAAAGGCTGAAATTACAGATATAACACTGAATCAGATAAAAAACGACCAGGGCATAACTCTCACAGAAACATGGGTCTATCTTAAGATTCTTGAAGGAGAATTCTCCGGACAGATAAAAAAAGCTGTTTTCGGAGGAGAGAGTGACCTTCCCGAAGAGATGCAGTACAAAAAGGGAGACAGGGTATACATAGGGATATCGCAGAGTCTCGGCGAGGACTCAACAGGTTATATATCAATATATGATGTAGATAACTCAACCGGAATAATAATGCTTGCAGTACTAATGGTTGCGTCAATTCTCATAGTGGGCCGCCTCAAGGGATTTGCTTCACTAATAGCACTAATAGTTACAATACTGCTGCTCTTTCTGATTCTCATCCCGGCAACGATGAAAGGTTACCCTCCGCTGCCCATCACTATAATAATTTCGATATTTTCAATTGTTATTACACTGCCGATCATAGCAGGGTTCAGACTGAAAACTCTTGCCGCAATACTGGGTGGAGCTGGAGGAATACTTTTTTCAGCGTTCCTTGCGCTTGTCTTCGGCGCATTCATGCACCTTTCAGGAATAATAACGAATGAAATGCTCACCGTTTTCTATGCATCCTCTGTGAAGATTGACATAAAGGGACTTGTACTGTCGGGAATGATAATTGCCGCGCTCGGAGCTGTAATGGATATCTGCATATCAATAGCCTCCTCCACTACAGAGATATACAATGCCAACCCTGACATTGATGAAAAACAGGCCTTCAAATCCGTGCTGAATATAGGAACGGACATACTCGGTTCCATGGTAAACACACTGATTCTGGCATATGTGGGAAGTTCCCTCTCCCTCATACTTTTTATCTCCATGAGGATACAGCCGGGCATGAGTTTCTGGATGGTACTTAACTACAATCCTGTACTGAGCGAAATAGTAAAATCCGTAATAGGAAGTATCGGGCTTTTTGTATCCATTCCCCTTACGGCTTTTATATCCATAAAAATACATAAAAGATTTTACAGAAAAAAGATTATGGTATAACCTCTCCTGCATAACAAGTTACACGGGAAGGTTTACCATGACTTTAACGGAACAGTTCAGGAATCTGCTCACAGATTCCCGGTACCTGGCGCAGGCCGGCACAGCAAATCACAGAAGAGAAAGAGCGAAAGAAGAAGCTCGACACTTAAGTGATACGGAAATCGCACAGCTCTCTGCCCGGAACAATATCTGCAGGGACTGGAACAGAATAACTGTCCACAGGGAGTTCAGCACGGAAAATATCACAGGCAATTATTTTTCCGGAGACTGTTACCTGGGCCTTTTCAATGAAAGTGACAGCATGGAAACAAGTATTTTTCATGAAGGCATATACAGCAGTCACATCCATGACTCTATCATAGAGAGCCGATCATCCATACATAACTGCTCCTGTATTTCAAAGTGCCATATTTCATCTGGAAGCGAAATAGTAAATTCATTCATAAAAAATGATTCTCCTACAGATACTATTATCAATATATCTATTGGACCGGAAACAGGAGAGAGATCCATAATGTGTTTTCCGGACATGAACATGGCTATCATTGAATCAATCATCAGCAGCCGTGAATTTCAGGAAAGCTGCCTCTCCTTCATAAAGAGCTACAGGGAGAGCGCAATTAACGGAAACTGCATTTCACCCTTCATCGGAAGAAACTGCAGAATCCGCAACAGCATTATTGAGAACTGTCAGATATTTGATTTCACGGAGATTGAGGACGCGGGCAAAATAAAAAACTCCATTCTCATGAGTACTGAGGATGAACCATGTCACGCCGGCACAGCTGTGCAGATATATAGTTCAGTTCTTCAGGAGGGTGCTGCCGCCGAATCAGGGGCAATTATCGAATCTTCACTGGTAATGGAACACTCGCATCTTGAACGTCACTGTAAAATAAAATCAAGCATAATAGGGCCCAATTCTTCAATAGGCGAAGGAGAAGTCACATCAACTCTGGCCGGACCCTTCACAGCGGCACACCATCAGTCAATGTTGATTGCAGCAATATGGCCGGGCGGACGGGGAAATGTTGGCTACGGCGCCAATGTAGGCTCAAACCACACTTCAAGACTCCCCGACCAGGAGCTTCTTGCAGGAGAGGGCATGTTCTGGGGACTGGGCTGCAGCATAAAGTTTCCGGCGAATTATATGAATTCACCATATTCAATTGTGAGTACAGGTGTCACAACTCTCCCCCAGAAAGTGGACTTTCCATTTTCCCTGATTAATGAATGTGACGGCACCGCCGGAATGTCCCCGGCCATTAATGAACTTGTTCCGGCATGGGTACTGTCGGAAAACACCTACTCAATTTTCCGGAACGAGAACAAGTACAGAAAAAGAAACATGGCCAGAAGAGACCATTTTGACTTCAGTATCATAAGAGAAGAAACCGTCCATATGATGATTTCAGCCAGAGAAAAGCTTAAAAACATAGAGACAGCAAAGGACTTCTATACAGACAAAGACATTGATGGAATCGGAAAAAACTACCTAACCGAGAAGAACAGGAAAAAAGGCCTTGAAACATATTCCTTTTTTATAAAATTCTTCTGCCTTCGGGGGATCTGCCACAGACTGGGCAACCTCCTGCCTGAAGGCACTGACAATATCAACGAAAGGCTGTTCTCAGCAACACACTCTGACACGGATCAGACAACTGAAACCATACTTTCCATATATGAATCTGAAAAGTTAAATGAAAAACCGCTCATGGAAAACCTGAAAGAGTACATTGCCATTCTGGACCGAATATATGAACTGTCCCTGAATTCAAAAATGAAAGATTTCAGGCGCGGAACTGAAATCATAGATAATTATGCTCTTTATCACTCCCCTCCGGAATCTGATATTTTTCTGAAGGAACTGAAAGAGGAGTTCACAATAACAGGTAAAAGAGTGGCGCAGTTTATAGAAATTCTGTGTAATGGCTAAAAATTTCAAAGAGGTCAAGAGGATGAAGTTTCACACTACCCTTCTCATGGTACTATGCCTGACTGTCAGTGTCATGGCAAATCCGGTAAACAGTTTTGACAGGTTCAGGCTGGGGATGGAAACCGCGGAGATAAAAAAAACAGTCGAAAGTCTCGGAAATAGATTCAGTGTCTCCACACAAAAAATTCAGCCCCTCAGGTCTGTGAAAACGGTACTGGAACTCAAAAAATACAGCAAAGGGGTTTACAGATACGTTCTCTATACCAACAGTGAAAACAGGCTCTACAGAATAGAGGTGCACATGAACAGCACTTCTGGCGCAATAAACAGGCTTCAGAACGACATCATGGAACATCTGAAAAATATTGACAAAGAACAGATAGATACCAGACTCCAGGTCATAGATAATTCAGGCAGTTGTACTGATATAAACTCTCGAAAAGGAACTCTCCCACTTGAATGCTCTTATGACAGTAACGGCATCCAGAAGTGCAGTGCAATAAAAGGTACATGCAGCAGAATTATAATAAACGGCAGAGACTCTGTATTCATGAAGAAATACACAGGGGCCATGGTATTTCTTGAACTCACCGATCTGAAAATAAAACCGGACGTAAAAGAGATAAACATAAACTTCAGACAATTTGACTAGACCGGAGGCATTGAGTGTTTGATAATATTGAGGTATATGCAGGAGAGAATGCCAGAAAACACATACTTGACAGCGGCCTGAAAAGCCGAGATGTAAAGGTCTTTGCCGGTGCCGCAGGCGGGCCGAAATTTCTGGTTCTGTCCGGGATCGACAGGTTTCTATTCGGTGATTTTTTCAGGGGGAGGAAGGAACCTCTCCACTTCATCGGGTCATCCATCGGTTCATTCAGGGCAGCCGCCCTTGGGCAGCAAGACCCCATCAGGGGCCTTGAGAAATTCACAAACACCTATTATCTGGAACAGAAATACAGCAGCAAGCCTGACATGCGCGAGGTATCCAGAGAAGCATGGAGAATAACCGACCACTTTCTGTCAGATGAAGACATTGACTATCTCATAAACGATTCATTCCTGAGGCTGAATTTCTTTTCCACACGCTTCACTGGCATGGGTGCCTCGGACAACAGATTCCTTCTGGGAACGTCACTTCTTTTTGCAATACTGGCAAACCGCCTGAGCAGATCCCTCCTTTATAAAATTTATGACAGGGTGCTCTTCAGTGTGCCCGGAGAAAGAGCCCCTTTTCATAAAAAACTGGCTCAGGATCCGGCTTTCAGATATGAACTCACAGCGGAAAATTTCAAGGAGGCCCTGAATTCTTCCGGCGCAATCCCATACGCCATGGAGGGGGTCCGTGACATCTCGGGAACAAAAAAAGGAACCTACAGGGATGGAGGAGTCTGCGAATACCACCTGGACATAGATTTTGGTGTAAAGGAAGGTATCGTTCTGTTCCCCCATTTCTTCAGCAGTGTTGTCCCTGGGTGGCTTGACAAGAACATAAAATCAAGAAAGCCAAACCCGAATCATTTTTCGAACACAATAATGATCTGCCCATCTAAAAAATTTATAGACTCCCTGCCGGACAGGCAGATATCAGACAGGAAAGATTTCATCACCTACGCAGGAAAAGATTCTGAAAGAATAAAAAACTGGGAAACTATCATAAAAAGAAGCAGTATTCTCGGAGATGAATTCGGCGAGGCTGTCTACTCCGGAAAGCTCAACCGCATCCTGCAGGATTTCAAGTTTTGACAATGCACTATTGTAAAACAGATATTACATTTATGTAACATCTGTTTTACAATAGATTTTTCTCTCAATAATTTCTTGTATTTATTTATCGCTGAAACATTTATGTAATTATTAACATGAATATGATATATATACAGAAAAATGAAAAAAGAAAAATACAAACTATCAACCAAAAGACATGCCCTAATTCTTCTTCTGACCCTCTTTGTCTTTTTTGTCATATTTCTTGTAAATGACTTCAGGTCATCAATAAAAAACAGCACCGATGAACTAAACAACTCAATGCTGTCTATAGGAAAATCCGTATCTGACCGTCTCAAGACAATTAATAGAATTTACTCTTTCCTTGAGAAAGATATGGAAAAATCACTCAAAAAGATACTCCTAAAAGTCAGCAGACACTACAATTCAACAGGCCGCCTTCCGGCCAATCTCAAAAATTTTTACGGGGAAAATCCATACATCAATCTCTACATCATAAACAGCAGCCTTAAAGTCATAAAGTCCACCAAACAGGAAGATATTGGGCTTGATTTCTCTTCAACAGAAAAATTTTCAAGAAGGCTCTATTCAATCATAAAATCCGGAGAGTATGTATCGGACAGAATTAACCTCAGCATTAAAGCAAGACAGCTGACGAAATATTCATACATGCCATCTCGAGACAAAAAATTCATATTTGAAGCAAGCTACAACATGGAGAAGTTTAATCCAGATCTCGACTACGATTCAATAAGAAGCTTTACGTCGGGACTGATAAATGCAAAACTCAGTATAAAAGAAATAAACCTCTATGATACTGAGGGTAGATGTTATAATAAACCGGGTTTTGACCTGGAAAGAAACACGGCCCCGGGCAGATACCTGGCGAATAAAAGATCATTCGCCACAAAACAGGGGCAGTTTGTTCACAGCAGGGATGGTGTTAAAACTGAATCATACCTCTACTACCCCTATGTCATACATGGAAAAATGGGGAACGATCTTGAAATCGGCATAGAAGTAAAATATGACAATGAAAGTATAATAAGAGTTCAGAAAGAGAAACTGGCATTTCAGGCATCCATCATATTCATGGTAGTAACATTTCTGATATTTGTCTATATATACTCAGACACATATCTTTTTATTCCGCTTGGTTCAATACTTGAGGCAATTGAAAATGTGAAAAACAACAACCTTGACTTCAAGGCAAAAATAAAGGTCAAAAATGAAATGAAAGTACTGGCCGACCATTTCAACAAGATGGTCGAAAGTCTTAAAAAAAATATTTCAGAAAAAGAAGCTGCAAGAACTCTCCTTGAAAAAGCAATGAAGAAGAAGAGAAAAATTTATTTTGACACCACAATGGCTCTGGCAAACTCCATTGAAGCCAAGGACAAATATACAGGCGGTCACTGCGAACGGGTAATGAACATGTCCCTGCTCATTGCCGATCACATCGGTTTAAATGAGCAGGAGAAAGAAGACCTCCAGTACGGGAGTCTCCTTCATGATATCGGAAAAATCGGCATACATGACGATATCCTGAACAAACCGACTCCCTTTACTGAGGAAGAGTATGAATTAGTTAAACAGCACCCGGTTACCGGATATTCCATTGTTGCAAATATTGAATTCATGGACAAGGCCAGAGAAATTATACTGCATCATCATGAGCGTTATGACGGCTCGGGATATCCCCATGGACTTGCCGGTGAAAATATCCCATTAATGGCACGAATCATATCCATTGCAGATTCATTCGATGCCATGACAAGCGGAAGAGTCTACAGGCCAAACAGATTCATGGTCGCCGAAGCCTTCCTTGAAATGGACAGATGTTCAGGTACACAGTTTGATCCGGAACTTCTTACTAATTTCAGGGATGCATATATTAAAAAGTTTGGCCCGGCACTGAACAGGTTCGCAGAGGATATCGAGAGGGAATCCTGCCGCTGACATGTCCGAATGTTATAAACTGCTCTGTTCTGAAAGAAAATTCAGGCGAAAATCAGAAATCACATCCCCCCAAAAAAGGCTTGACTATTGCCTGCTTCATGGGTTTCTTTTAGTAAAACTCATCTTATATTAAGGAATCTATCCATATGAAAATAATTGAAGGGAAACTTGATGCGTCCGGTCTTAAGTTCGCCATTGTAGTATCAAGGTTCAATGAATTTATCACCGGAAAACTTCTATCCGGTGCAATTGACTGTCTGAAAAGAAACGGTGCAAACGATGATGACATTACTGTAGCATGGGTTCCAGGAGCTTTTGAGATACCTGCTGTTGCTTCAAGACTTACGGTATCTGACAAGTATGATGCAGTTATATGTCTGGGCGCAATAATAAGGGGAAGCACTCCCCATTTTGACTATGTTTCTGCAGAGGCCACAAAGGGTATCGGCCACCTCAGCATGAAAGCCGAGACTCCGGTTATATTCGGAGTGCTAACCACTGACTCCATTGAACAGGCAATAGAAAGAGCAGGCACAAAATCGGGAAACAAGGGATTCGACGCCGCATTTTCGGCCATTGAAATGGCAAATTTATACAAGCAGATAAAATAATGGGACAAAGAAGAAAAGCCAGAGAATATGCCCTTCAGGGCATATACATGCATGAAGTAGGGAAAACATCAGCGCATGATATAATTAAATTTGAATGGGTAGACCAGGATATATCCGGTGAAATCAGGGATTTTGCCGCAAAACTCATCAGCGGAACACTTGAGAAAATAGATCAAATAGACGATGTAATAAGAAAGCATTCAAAGAACTGGACACCGGAACGGCTTTCTGCAATAGACAGGTCCATACTAAGGCTTGCCATTTATGAAATGATTTACATGGATGATATTCCTGAAATTGTTACCATAAATGAAAGTATTGAACTTGGCAAGACATTTGGGGGAGAGAACTCCGGTCAATTTATAAATGGAATACTGGATGCTGTTAAAAAGACTGAATCCTGAAAGAGGCATTAAGTTTGATGAGAATCCGCAGAGAAAAAATTACAGATGACTCACTGGACGAATACGTTGAAACGAACAGAATCTCCGACATTGAAATAAGCGCTGAAAACAGGAGAGGAAGCAGCAGGAAGATGATTTACATTCTGCTGTTTTCAACCATTGCGCTGCTGACTATCCTGATAATTGTCAATCTCATCTACAAAAAACCCGGCAAGTTCATTGAAACGACGAAGTCAAAACTCATGGATGAAATACTTTCCGGTTCAGGAAGCAAAAAAACCGTTGAAATTGGAAACAACGCCATCCTGAAAAAGGCAATAGATGACTATCAGAAGGGTTACACAGCCAATGCCATCACGGGCCTCAACTCGGTTGTTGAGTCAGATGCCGGAAATGGTGACAAGGCATTGGCCCTTCTGTACCTTGGTATAATCGCCGATGAACAGAATAAGTACAATGATGCCATAGAGTTCTTCAACAGGGCACTCAAGTATGACAACTCCAACCACCTCATATACCTCAACAGGGCCAAGACATACCGGAAGATGAAAAACTATGAGATGGCCGCGGAGGATGCCGCAAAATCTGTCTCAATAAAACCCACTGCCGATTCATCGGTCCTGCTTGGAAACATATTCTTTGAGAAAGGAAATTTCGACCAGGCTCTGAAACATTATCAGGATGCACTGAAACTCGACAGCAACAATGCGCTCGTATTATACAATACAGCCATAACCCTTTTCCGTAAGGGTGAAAGGTTCCCGGCTCTTGAATATCTGAAGAAAGCCGCGGAAAGCGATCAGATCGGAGAAATAGCCTTTAAATCCTATTCAAGACTGGGGACTGAATTTCTTCAGTCAAACATGATAGACCTGTCTGAAAAGTACCTCAAAAGCGCAATAGCACTGAAGCCCAATGACCCGGGCACAAGATATAATCTCTCCCTCCTCTATTTGAAGAAAGGCGACCAGGCACAGGCGCTGAAGGAGCTTGAAGAGGCGGAGAAGCTGGGCCAGGAAAACAGAAAACTCCTGGAAAATATCGGAGAAACATATTTTTCACTTAACGACTACGGGAAGAGCACCCGTGTTTTCGAAAAGATTCTTGAAACAGACGCCAGGAATATCCGCATACTGTCGCGGATAGGCGAAATATATTACAAAAATGGTGAACTGGAAAAGGCCTATAACGCATTCAAAAAAATCACTCAGACAGAACCTGCAGGAGAAAATGCAAGAATGTCCTATCTCAACATGGGCAACATCCTCGATGACATGGGGAAATTTGAAGATGCAATAAAATCATATGAGTCTGCACTCGCCATAAACGGGAAAGACGACCAGACATACTACAACATGGGGCTGACATACAAGAATTCCGACCGGCCGGAACTAGCCATAAGTTCATGGAAAAAAGCCCTGTCCCTGAACCCTGACAACATTAAGGCCATGATGTCAATTGCTGACTACTATTACCAGAAGGGCCACATCGACATGGCTGAAAAAACCTATCAGGATATTATCTACAAATGGAAGGACAATGAAGAAGCTCTTTTCAGGCTCGGTACAATTTATCATAAACAGAAAAACCATAAAGACGCAGAGGAAGCCTACAGAAAAGTAATCTCCCTCAACAGAAACAGCAGCTTCACAAGAAGTTCATACATCAACCTTGCCATGATTCTTTCCAGCCAGTCAAAAACTGATGAAGGCCTCAACACTTCAATGAGCCTTCTCAAAAAGGCGCTCCTTCTGAAACCGGGTGATCCTGACGCGCTCCTTGCCCTGGGAATTGTTTATTCCGAAAAGAACATGCATGAGAATGCAATTGAAACATTTTATCAGGTAATCAAGTCATCAAGGGATACGGCAAAGATAGGTGAATCCTACAACAACATAGGCAAAAGTTATTACAAGACAGGGAAATATCAGAAGGCCATCGAAGCCTTTACCCGCGGAATTGAAAACTCCCCGGAAAACGAGGAACTCAGGATAAACAGAAAGACGGCAGTTCAGGCCTATGAAAAAGAGCTGTCAAAGGTGAGATAACAATGAGTTTTACAGCGGATCTTCAGTATTTTGAAAATCATCTTGCCCCCTATGCGGCAAAGTCCGGAAATTCAAGGGGCAGAGCATATAAAGAAGATTCCCACGGATATAGAAGCGAATTTCAGCGCGACCGTGAAAGAATAATCCACAGCAGGGCATTCAGGCGGCTAGAATACAAGACCCAGGTTTTTATTAATCATGAAGGAGATCATTACAGAACCCGCCTGACCCACACAATGGAGGTGGCCCAGATCGCCAGAGCAATTGCACGTGCTCTCCGCCTTAACGAAGACCTTGCGGAATCCATAGCACTGGCCCATGACCTTGGACATACGCCATTCGGCCATGTGGGAGAGCGTGAACTCAACTCCCTCCTCAAGGACAGAGGGGGGTTTGAACACAACAGGCAGAGTCTCCGGGTTGTTGAGGTCCTTGAACACAGATACAGCGCATTCATGGGATTAAACCTCACCTGGGAAACAAGGGAGGGACTGATAAAGCATTCAGGAACATATGACCGCCCGGGAATGTCAGACTTCTTTCCCGAGGAGCAGCCTTCACTTGAAGCGCAGATTATTGATTACTCAGATGAAATAGCCTACAACAACCATGACCTTGACGACGGCCTGGCCTCGGGCCTTCTGAACTTCGACGAAGTAAGGGAACTTTCGATCTGGTCAATGGCCGAAAAAGAATACGGAGGCAGACTGCCTTCAGACCAGAAAATGCACATCAGGGAGATAATCCGAAAAATAATCAATCTTCTTGTGACAGATATCATTGAAAACACACAGCGGCTCATAAAAGAAAGCGGTGTAAGTGTCTATGGTGATGTAAAATCTCATACATCAAAACTCACAGGTTTTACAGACACTATAAACCAGGCAAACGATGAACTGAAGTCATTTTTAAGAAATAAACTTTACAGACATTACAAGGTAACAAGAATGTCTCTGAAATCAAAAAACGTGATCAATGAGCTCTTCAGGGTTTATACAGAATACCCTGACACTCTGCCTGACCGGTATCAGGAAAAAATAAATGCCGAAGGGCTGCATACTACTGTAACCGACTTCATTGCCGGAATGACAGACAGATATGCAATTGAAGAGCACAGAAAGCTTACTGATCCATTTATCAGGGTTTAGGGAAATAACATGTACCACGGTTTTAATGAAACAATTGAAGATTTTATAATAAACAAGTGCAGCAGCAGTCTCGAAATACTTGAAAACGGCAAATGGATATTTCAGGAAGGAGAAATCTCCGACATTAATATCACCGGCTATATAAAAGATCATTTGAGCCACTCTGAGAACAACGTAATTGTAAAGCTCAGGGACAGATCCGTTCCGGTAAAAGTCCCGGCAGAGAAAAAACTTGTCATAGATGTTTCCATTTCCGGCGCGGGAGACTTTGAAAAAGTCGAAATCATAACCACCGGAGGCAGAGAACTGCTGGATGTTCACACCCTCCACATGAACAGGGAGGACAGGTCACTATACTGTACAGGCTCCAATGAATCTGAAAAAATTAAATTCCTAAAAGGCCCTATGATTAAGATACTTGACAGGCTCATGGAAGGGAATAATGGTAGATTTTATCTTAAACTATGCGGACAGATTATTCCAATAGAGGGATTGAATTGAAAAAATATTTTTTTGTTCTAACTGCCTTATCATTTCTTGGAGCCGTCCTTTCCGGTATACTTTTATTCAAGCACTACTTTCCTCAATCCGGCAGCAGTTTTTTTTCCTGCGGGTCCGGAATTATTGACACATGTGTGGCCGTTTCACAGTCAGATGCGGGAACATTCTTCTCCATTCCCCTTGCCGCCTTCGGACTTCTTTTCTACATTTTTATGATAATGAATATTCTGATAGTTCAATTCTCTGAGGAGCTTGAAAAACCGGTTATTTCAGTTCTGTTTTCTTTTTTAACTGTTTCTCTGCTCATTGATGCGGTACTCGGATCAATTCTTGTAAAACAAAAATCTGTATGCTCCCTTTGTGTTGCCACATATTGTGTAAACGCAGCCATGCTGTTTATTCTGTTTTTTTACATCAGGAAGCACCACGGATTAAAGGCAAGTTTTCTTGCACTTTCAGAGGTGCTTTTTTCCGTAGAAAAAAAAGATATGACAATAAAATACCTCTACGCCACTGCCACAATATTTATCTGCTCTTCAGTTATTTTTTTCACAAACAATCTTTCTCTTGTGAACAGGATAAAAAATCATCCAGACAGCAAACTGACAGAACAGCTCAATGATTTTTACAATGAAAAAAAATTAACTCTCAAATTTCCAGAAACAGACCTGAAACTCGGCAGTGACAGCGCACCTGTAAAAATTCGTGTTTACATAGACTTTCTCTGTTCGGCATGCCATAGCTTCTTCACTCAGGAAAAATATTTTCTTTCAAAATATAACGGCAAAATTCAGATCCTGTACTACCACTATCCTCTTGACTCGGCATGCAATAAATACATGAATGAATCAGTGTATAAAAATTCATGCATCGCATCACGTTACATGGAATATTCTTCAAAAAATGGATTTTTCTCCAGATACATATATGAGCATTTCAGAAATTACGATGAAATTGCACACTCCTACACAGAAAAGAAAGCTTCTGAGATCTTAAGAGCAACTGGAATATCAGACATAAAATACAATGAAGAAGAAATAAAAAAGAAGATAACTGAACATATAGAATTTGCAGAAAAAATTAAAATAGAAGCAACACCTACCGTTATCATAAATGGAAGAAAAATTGTTGGAGTTCCGCCTGTGCCTTTTCTTGAAGCAGTCATAAACAGGGAACTAAAGTCCAAAAATAACTAGATCATATCAACCGGATCAACGTCAACTTCCACATATACGTTTTTCTTTTCCGCTTTCTGCAGCACGTGACGAAGCAGTCCTGAGATATTTACCTGAGTTCCGCACTTCAGTATTATGTGATACCTGTAGTTGTTTCCAACCTTTGACAGTGGTGCCGGAGAAGGCCCGAGGACATCAACCAATACTCCTGCCTGTTTAACTGCCTTTGCAATATTTTCCGAAAGTTTATCTGCGGCATTTTCAACCGCCTGTTCATCCCTTCCACGGACAACAAGCCTTACAAGTCTTGCAAATGGAGGATAACAAAGAGCCCTCCTCATCTCGAGCTCATTCTTGTAGAATGCCAGGTAGTCCTGGGATACTACATACCTGTAAATCCCATGGTCTGGATTCAGCGTCTGAATTATGACCCGACCCTTTTCTCCCCCCCTGCCTGAACGGCCGGCTAGCTGCACAAGCAGAGAAAAAATCTTTTCAGATGACCTGAAATCCGGCAGGTTGAGACCTATATCCGCCATGAGAACACCGGCTATCTCCACATTTGGGAAATCAAAGCCCTTTGATATCATCTGCGTTCCAAGTAATATGTCAATCTCTCCCGCTTCCATTCTCTTAACAAGATCTGAAGCAGAATTTTTTCTTTTTGCATTATCCTGATCCATTCTAAAAATCCGGAAAGAGGGGAATTCCCCTGACACAATTTCTT
Organism: Spirochaetota bacterium; assembly: GCA_003246895.1. Classification (GTDB taxonomy): domain Bacteria; phylum Spirochaetota; class UBA4802; order UBA4802; family UBA5550; genus SZUA-423. Next base: position 53,090 of record QKCL01000009.1, read on the forward strand.
CAATCTTTTGAGTACCTGCCCCGATAAATTCAATACTTTCAGATCCGCAATGCCCGCAGACCTTTGGAACCGGAGCCGTATGACCGCAGTAATGGCAGAGCAGCCCCCTGTTTTTATGATAGTTCATCCCTATATTGCAGTTTGGACAAGATACAACCTCCTTGCATTCAGAACACAGAACCACAGGAGAGAACCCCCTTCTGTTTAACAAAAAGACAGCCTGTTTGCCGCTGCTGACAGCCCTGTTGGTAAACAGCTTAAGCCTCGATGACACTTCATCATTTTTACCGGATATCTGGACAATTTCAATTTCCGGCAGAACACTGCTCCCGTACCTTTTGGTGATACTGTGAAGTCTGATCGTTTTCTTTTCGGCAGCATAATAAGATTCCACAGAAGGTGTGGCAGACCCAAGAATCAGTTTTGCCCCCTCCCCTCGGGCCCTGAAATATGCCAGACGTTTTGCACTGTACCTCGGTGTACTCTGCTCCTTGTATGACCCGTCCTGCTCCTCATCAATTATGATCAATCCAAGGGACGGGCACTGCATGAATACCGCAGACCTGGTTCCGATGACAATCCTTGCATCCCCCCTGTAAAACCTCACCCAGCTTTCATATCTCTCATTTACATTTAAGAGGCTGTGGTAAATAATCAGGTTATCTTCGAAAACATTTCTCAGCCTGGCATATATCTGTGACGATAATCCGATTTCAGGGACCATGAAAATCACTGATTTTCCAGCCGAAATAACATCAATGGCAAGTTTAATATAAACTTCCGTCTTACCGCTCCCTGTTATTCCATGGATGAGATGTACGGATTCACATGATTTTTTTATATCTTCATAAATGCCATTCTGTTCATCTGACAGCGAATGATTGAAGTTATGTGTAAAACTTTTTCTCAAAAAAGGAACATCACGTGTCTTTTTGGCAGATGGGAGAGCCTTGGCCAGAGATTCCCCCCTTGAAGCAACATAACAGAATGACACATAATGAATCAGCTCTACCAGCCTGTTGTCAAAAATCGGTTCACTGTCAATGACAGAGATAATATCCTTAACTTCAAAATCACCGGTTTTGTTCCCGTGCACAGCAGTGACATACCCCACTGTAATTCTTCCCGCAAAATTAACATTTACTCTCTGTCCGGGCTCAACCTTCAGATCAGAGGGAATCCTGTAAAGAAAAGATTTATCAACAGGGGTATTTACATATACGTCGGCATATAGAGTTGAAGGCATGTTCAAATATCTGCTTCCTGGAGTTTCTGTTTCAGTATCTTAAGAGTCTCCCAGGCGTTTTTTTTCAAACCTGGATTTTTTATAAGAGATATAGTATGATCAGTATTGAACCATGAAATACCGCTGCTTTTATGGATCAAATCCTGTAATGGAAGAATCTCCCCCATGACCAGAATGGCTCTGGGAATTTTTTTTTCTATCTCTGCGGATAACACATCCATACAGTTATTCACCATCTCACTGGGTTTAAGCATAATATCAGAGGTTTCGCATTTAACAAGATTGGTAATGTAACAATCTTCAATATCAAGACCTATTGCATTTATCATCTTCTTCAGAAGAACCGACGATTCAGACTTGTGAATAGAAATTTCTATTCGGTTTAACATCTTGGGAGAATTAAGAATAATCATCAGTCCATTCTTCCCGGATCCGTAGGCCTTTTTCCGTGAAATAACACTGCCGCATTTGCTACAGGAATCGATGACTAAATCAATATCTTTCTCAACTGAAACTGCCGTGGCTGTATGTGACTCTTGTTTCAACCACTCATTCAGAAAAAGAAGTTCATCCTCATTTTTAAACAGAATCAGGTTTCTACCGGATTTTTCATTCAGATATCTGCACAGCGTTTCTGTAATCATAATTCATCCACATTGATTACATACTGTTTAATCTTTCTATGAAGATTTGTTCTCTCTATCTCAAGGCTTCTTGCAGTAATTGATATATTTCTGTTATGACTCTTCAAGGCAGCAATAATATATTCCCTTTCAAAATTTTCTCTGGCCGCTTTCAGACTGGAACTGCTGTATTTCTCGGAGATGTCATAGCTCTCTGAAAAATCAAAATTATCCTTGATATCTTCGATATCAATCTCCTCTCCCTGGACCATTATTACAACACGTTCAATAATATTTTTCAGTTCCCTGACATTTCCAGGCCAGGAATAATTTTTAATAAATTCAAGAGCACCGTCAGTTATTTTTTTCATTCCGGTACCATGCTCCTGCGAGAACTTGTTTATAAAGAATTCAACCAGTAATGAAATATCCTCTTTTCTGTCAGAAAGTTTAGGAACCAGGATTGGGATAACATTAAGCCTGTAATAGAGATCTTCACGGAACTTGCCCTCTGAAATTGCTTTTTTCACATCAACATTTGTCGCGGCAAGGACACGGACGTCAACATTAATGGTTGAATTGCCCCCTACTCTTTCGAGCTGCTGTTCCTGAAGCACTCTCAACACCTTTGCCTGAGCAGAAAGGCTCATGTCGCAGATTTCATCAAGGAAAAGAGTGCCGTGGTCTGCAAGTTCAAACTTTCCTATTCGTCTTCCCACTGCTCCGGTAAATGCACCTTTCTCATGGCCGAAGAGTTCACTTTCTATAAGCTCATCAGGAATTGCGGCACAGTTCACCTTTATAAAGGGTTTATCAGACCTGTTTGACAGCTGATAAATCGCCCTTGCAACAAGTTCCTTGCCTGTACCGCTATCTCCTGTAATAAAAACCCTTGCGTTTGTCTTTGCGGCCTTTTTAATAGTCCCTCTTATATTGTTTATTGCAGCGGAAGCACCGATCATATCATCATCAATGAATGATTTCTGCTTCAGCTTTTTATTTTCTCTCACGAGCCTTACATTTTCCAGAGCGTTATTTACAGAGGTAATAAGACGATCCAGCGAAGGAGGTTTTTCGATGAAATCGAACGCACCAAGCCGTGTGGATTGAACAGCTATATCGATGGAGCCGTGTCCGCTTATCATTATTATTCCTATATCACTGTAAATTGATTTTATCTTTTCCAGCAGTTCAAGCCCGTCAAAATCCGGGAGCCAGACATCAAGTATGACAAGATCCATATTGTTATTTTTAAGGAACTCAAGTGCAGCGGTACCTGCGGCCGCAGTAAACACAGTATGGTTCTCATCCTGCAATATTGATGATATTGTACTTAGTATATTGCTTTCATCATCAACTATTAATATTTTTGCCATTTTCGTTCTCCGGATCTATTGGTAATTGTATTATAAATTCAGCGCCCTCACCTTTTATGCTTTTGCATTTTATCTTTCCAAAATGTTCAAGTACTATCTTTCGCACTATGGCAAGGCCTATTCCAGAACCGTCCTTTTTCAGGGTAAACCCCGGCTCAAAAATTTTATCAAGATCATCCTCTCCAATACCTGGACCGTCATCCCGTATTGAAATCTGTACCACACCCTCCTGACACTGTTCAGCCCTGATCTCAATACTCCCCATTCCATCCATTGCCTGTACAGCATTATATATTATATTATTTAAAGCCTGTTTAATAAGAACCCTGTCAAACATGAGGAATTTTTCATCACTGTCAGTATATACGTCAATTTTCAGGTTATCATATGCCGCGAAAAGGGAAGCAGTATCTTTTACAAGTTTGTAGAGATCATGATTTTCTTCATGCTTTTCCGGCAGCCTCGCAAAGTCATTAAACTCACCGACCAGTTTTAAAAGTGAGTCAGCCTCACTCATAATAGTTTCTGCACCGTCTATTATGGATTTTTCCATGTTCTCGCTTTTATTAATGGCAAGCCTGCGCATCCTTTCTGCTGAAAGTCTTATTGGAGTAAGCGGATTTTTTATTTCGTGAACCAGTTTTTTGGCCATATCGTTCCATGCTTCAAGCTTCTGTTTCTGATACATAATATTTCTGTTCTGCTTCAGCTCCCTGGACATCCTGTTAAATGATTCAACAAGCTGCCCTATCTCATCCCTGGTCCTGCGCCTGACTTCTGCCCCGTAGTTACCCTTTGAAATTTCCTCTGAGGCAACGGAAAGTTCAACAAGGGGTCTGGTTATTGATTTTGATAGATACAGGCTTATCAGATATGCTATGCATACAATTGATATGGACAATATCATCAAAAAAGCGCCGGAGCCATTGACAAAATAATCCCTTAATCTGACAACTTCCCTGTATTCATCACTTGCTCGATAAAACAGATCCTCCCTTGATATGAGCTGCAATGGTATTTCTCTTGTCAGCGCGAATACCGTATCTTTTACCCTTGCAGCACCGCAGATAATATTTGTACCCTTTATGACGATACGGTCAGTTGAAATACCGTCTTCCTCAAGTTGTTCATAAAAACGGCATATATCCTGGGCATTATTACTTCCAGGCAATGTATGCTTGAAAAAAACATCTTTCGAACCGGCTTTAAAAACATAAAGATTAAAGCCCTTCTTCCCTATTGTATTGGCAACTTCATCGTGCGATAAATGCATATTGAACCTTCTGAACTTTCCAACATAATATTTTATGGATTCAAGTTCATTGCCAAGCTCTCCAATAAATTCACCATAAAGCTCATCTGTAAGTTTAATGGCCTCCCTTATTGAAACTTCGGTACTCCCCTTAAACATCATCGCAATATTTTGATTAAAATATGTGCTTGAAACTATTACAATAGGCATGGTTGATAAAACTGCAATAAAAAGGAATGAAATAGTCAGCTTCTTGCTCAGGCTTTCTCTTATATCTGGACTCTTTATATCCAGCCTTCTTCTAAATGAGGTAATTATAAAATATATTGCAGATATAACAGGAACTGTCATAACAGTAGTAATAAAAAAATTCTCATCCACAAGACCAGCATCAAATCTTCCCGGAAATAAACCAATAATCAGAATTGATGATAGTATAATTATACCTGAAAGAACAAAGAAATCCTGAAACAGATTGGGTTTCATCATATTAAAAATCCCGACTCATAAAACAGGCCTGAACTATTCTATTTAAAATCACTCTCAATAAGCCTTATAATAAAATCAATAACCTCTGACTCCCCATCACCTTCTGCCCTGATCTTCAGTTTTGTTCCTGACAGTATTGCAAGTCCAAGGACAGACATTATTGACTTCCCATCTGCTTCAACTTCATCTTTTATAAGTGTCACCTTGCAGGGATATCTCATAGCTTCACGGACAATCATCATCGCCGGCCTTGCATGAACACCCGCATCGCTGGTAACTGTTACTTCTTTTTCCACCATATATTATTCACCTTTGCTAATCCATTTTTTTATCTTTTCATCCAGTTCCCTGGCCGAATATATTCCTGATTTTTTAAGGCTCTGGTTGAATGCAGCCGTTTCGATTATGACAGGAATATTTCTTCCGGGACCGACAGGTATTTTCACCATTGGAATATTCAACCCAAGAATTTCATAGAATTCTTCATCAAGACCAAGTCTTTCATATTCCTCAGCCGGATTCCATTCTTCAAGTTTAACAATAAGGTCCAGTCTTTTTTTCCGTCTGACAGATCTGATTCCAAAAATCTCTTTAATATTGATTATGCCTATACCCCTTATCTCCATATGGTGTTTAAGCATCTCTGACCCCTTTCCCATTAGAAGTGAGCTATCTGTCTTTACAATAGTCACCATGTCATCCGCAACCAGTCTGTGCCCCCTTTCAACCAGTTCCAGGGCAGTTTCGCTTTTCCCGACGCCGCTGCTCCCAAGAAGCAGAACTCCTATACCGGAAACATCAACCAGGGTTCCATGAAGGGTTACCTTTTCGGCAAATATTTCATCAAATATATGAACAAGCATAGTCACCAGACGCGTACTGCCGATTAATGAGACATAAACCGGGACATTTGAAGAGTCTGCGTATTTAAGAAAACTGTCATCGGGAACTGCACCGTGTGAAAAGATGCAGCATGGAATTTGGTAGGAGAAAAACTGCTTATATATGTTTTCCTTGCTTTCATCCGATATGCTGGAGAGATAGGCCGATTCTCCCAGCCCGAATATCTGGATTCGGTCGCTGGCAAAAAAGTCGAAGAAGCCGGATAATGTCAGTCCGGGCCTGTTCAGGTCACCAAACTTTACTACATTTTCGGTACCGTTTTGACCTGCCATGAGTTTTATCTGCAGATCCTGGCTTCTCTTCTCATTAAAGACGTCGTTGATTTTTATACTTTTCATATATTGGATTATGCAGTAATACCTTAAAGTTTCCACAAAAAAATAAAAATGAAGGATAAAAAATGAAGATCATGCATACCCCGAATAACGGGGCATGCAGATAAAAATCACTAGAACGCAGGAACTACAACTTCATAATTCTCACCTTTTTTTGTAATTACATTGAAATAACCTGTCTCAACATTGTAAAAAGGCAAAAATGAAGAATCAGACAGATCAATTGATTCAATTGCTTCATCCAGAGTAATACTTTTAACAGTGGAACCATCCTGCCTGTCAAAATTTATCTTTGGGCTGCTCAAAGATTCATCAACAACATTGAGTTCATACTCATGAAAGTCTACAGCAGCATATTCCTGACTCTTCTCAAATGGCACCTCATAGAGTTTTATCTTTTCATCCGACTTAAAAAGAACGGCATAATTTTTATTCAGATAATCAATATCGCTTTCTACTTCACTTACACCCTTTTTGAAAAGGATAAAATCCTGCCCATTTACCTTCATTTGCAGATATGCCTCTACATTATCTATGGGCTTATTACTCACCTGACTCATCTGCGCTTCTTTCCCTTTTCCGATTGTTATATCAAAAGGGATCGCCATTTCTGCTACAGTTCCTTTTCTGGACTGAATTTTGTCCTTGTATCTTGCCACCTGACTTTCCAGCTTATCCACCAGTAAATCGATTGCAGAATAAAAATCTGTAGATTTTTCTTTTGCATGGAACTGTACGGCGTCACCGTTCATTATTACTTCAGCCACATGATCAAGTTTTTCTGTGTAAAGAATCAGATGTGTATCAATGAGCTGCTGAAAATATTTTTCAATTTTTGAAATTTTCTTTTCGGCATGGTCCTTAAGATTGTCTGATACATTGACGTGTCTGCCAGTAATTTTAATTTTCATAAGCGCTCCTACGATTTAATCTTATTTAATCTTTTACGTTTATTTGAAGAAGGGATATTTAATACTCCCCTGTACTTCGCAACAGTTCTTCTGGCAACAGTAAAACCGGATTCCTTGAGAATCACTACAATCGCCTCATCAGAATAGGGATCATCTGAATTTTCATCATTAATTATCTGTGAAATTTTGTTCTTAACAACATCAGAAGAATGATCATCTTCCTCTTCACCGGTTTTACTCTTGATTCTCGAAACAAAGAAATACTTTATTGCAAATGTCCCCCAGCTTGTCTGGACAAACTTACTGTTGGCAACCCTGCTCACAGTTGATTCATGAACACCTACTTCCTCTGCAACATCATGATGTGTGAGATATGTAAGATGTCCAGGCCCATTTTCAAGAAAGCCTCTCTGTTTTTCCATAATACTGGTCACAACAGATTTTATTGTATCACGTCTGTGTGAAATGTTTTTTATTAAGGCTTTGGCGGACTGGAGCTTTTCATTCAGATACTCCTTCTGTTCATTATTTACTTTTTTTTCTTTCAGAAGCCTTGCATAATAGGAACTGAGTTTTATACTCGGAATCCAGTCATCATTTATGGTTACTATAATATCCTCATCCAGAAGCCTGACGTCCACATCAGGCACAATATACTTGACCTCAATTGACGAAAAGAGCCTTCCCGCTAATGGATTCAGGTTATGGAGGAGTTTGCTCTTTTCCACAATGACATCCATTGGCAATGACATTTTCCTGGATATTGATTCATAATCCAGCTTTATGATGTCATCATAGTATTTTTCTATCATTTCGAGTATAACAGGATCATCTGCAAAAAAAATCTTTGACTGAACAGTTAAGCTCTCACTGACACCGGAAGTACCGCATCCATTCGGATCAAAAGACTGAACATTTTTCTTAATTCCGACAACTGTGTCTTTGCCGTATTTATGAATTAATTCCTCAAAAACATCATTTTCATAGAATCCATCTTCATTTAAGGATGTAATGAATTCCTCATAAATCTGATAGAGATGTTCACTTTCAGCCGACATTCTTGCCTGCCAGAGCAGATGCTCAATGAGCCCCTCCTTGCTCGAAACAGCGTTTTCTATAAACGACCTGTTCTTATCCTCATCAGCACCTGTTTTTATAAAACCGGTGTCACTTGAATCGGCAAAAATATCATTCTCATCACTCTTCCTGACTTCATGATTTTCATCTCCGCTGAGATTACGATTAATTGCAGCCTCTACCGGATTCTCAACCTGTTGAAAATTCAGTTCTTCCAGAAAAGGATTCTCAAGAAATTCCTGTGATATCTTCTCTGATAACTCTATGGTGGACATTTGAAGGATTTCAATAGACTGGCGTAATGACTGTGTCATTACTAATCTTTGAGTCTGTTTGAGCCCTATGTTAAGTGAAGTTTTCATTATACCAATCTATCTATAAACTACTATATTAATAAAATAACCTTTATTTGTTAATTTGTCAATTTCAAGAGACAGAAAAGCTCAGACTGAGATCAGCCTGAGCCTGAAGGGGGCATATAAAATTCTTTTTCAATACCTGTCTGAGTAACTTTTGTTTCCGGTAAAATAGAATCTTATTCCGATTTCAGCCTGGAACCCCTGAATGGAAAGATCTTTCAGGTCCTTGCGGTACATTGAATAGTGATAACCAATATTTATAAAAGGGGCAAGTGTCTGTGTAGCATCAAATTTGATACCGGTAAGAATAGCAAATGCCGGCCCCATTTCACTGGATGAATCCCCTGTTGAACTGTCATCGATTTCTGTCTGAGATATTCCGAAGAGCGCCATGGATTTCCATGACAGCCTGTATCTCTCAAGCACAGGGATATATGGTGTATATTCAAATCCAAAAAGATTGGTGAAATGAGTGTACTTAACTTCATCGGGATCGCCTTGATTTTCAGTTACGGTTGAGTATGTGGATTTTGCAATAAAACTTGCATCCTTGTGTATTGAAAAACCGAGAGTTCCTGTCGCACCATACTGGTTTTTGGCATCACCAGCCATGACATAGGATCCGCCTAAATCCATGAAAACTGAGGCGTATGAAACGGATGAGAATATGAATAACAAAAAAACAGCTGCTAATATCTTTTTCAATGGAGTCTCCTTAATCGAGTACTGGGCAAAAAATAATATCCAATATATATATAAAAAGGAATTATAGTCAAGAAAAGAATTGTGATTCAACACTGTAAAAAACAGATATTAATTAACCGGCAGGAAGTTTTGTTTATATTCACCTCCTGCATTGCTAAACCGGCAATTTAAGTTAAAATGTAACAAATACAATGGCTGTTTAAACATAATAAATGTTCAATTTAAGAATTTATACTTTACAGAAAAACAGAATTCCGTAAAAACATAAAAAATTCCGGAGTATACTATAAAAATGAAAAAGATTCTGCTACTTTTATCCTTTACTTTACTGTCCACAATGCTTGCCTCCTGTAGCGGGAGTTCTTCCAGCAGCAGTGATGACTATACTGATCCGGGATTTGGCGAGGTTGCCGATACAGTCAGCACAAAGGCATTCAATGTTGCCGGAGAATCATGTACCGGGCAACAGTGTAATGCCGTAATTTTCCAGGAGAAGATTGATGGTACAAATTATGTTGCGATCGGTGTTAATGACAAACATTCTGCAAGTCCAGATTTCAAACTGAAAATATACTGGCAGGGTTCATCAATCCCCAGCACGGTCAGCCTGTCAGAATCAAACTACTCCATCAACCTGAATAACACAACGTCAAAAAGTGGGGCTCTAAACATGAATATAACTGCAAATGGAGATGGAACATACTCAATTGCATTTTCAACAAATAACATCACGGTTGGTACATATACAATTAACAGCACAGACACAATAAGAGCACAAGGGTATTAATTTTCAACCTGTTTCAGGACAGAATCAATATCTATACTGTAATTTTCAAATATAACATTTCTTGAAAGGTCCCTTTTCAGAATGGAAATATTGTAATCAACAAGGCTCTTAAGTACAGCCTGCCTTGATACAATATATGCATCAAGTGCCATCTTCAGCTCAACGGCACTGTACCTTCCCCGCTTAAATTTCTGAAGTACCTGAACATAATAGCTTCGGGCAAACTCACTGGACTGTTTTGTCTGCAGGTAGACTCTGTAATCGACCTCACACTGCTTGACCCTGGACAGCACCTCATCCCTTATTTCAGACTCCATCTGCCTGATTTCAATGACACGGGTCTGCACACCTGTCCTTGCATCCCTTATGTCTGCTTTCGAGGCACGGCCGTTTATGGGGTAGTTGAATTCAAATCCGATTGAATATTCAGGATTGTACTGAGAAATAGTTCCGGGCAGATTATCGCTGTCGTATGTATTATTACCGTAGGAAGCCTTTATCTTAAGAACAGGGAGCCCGTTATTCATTGCAATTTTCAGGTCAAGTCCGGCATTCTGAAGGTCCACCATTTTATTTTTCAGGTCACTTCTTTTCAAAAAGGCATCCTTCAGGGCCTGCTCAAAGGTTATGCCTGGCTCGTCACTTCTGAATGTCTTTCCAAGGAGGAGCTTAACATCGGAATCAAGATTCAGAACCCTTTTCATACCCAGCCTGGCATCAAACAGTGACTTCTCGGCAACATCTCTCCGGCTCATTTCATCAAGTGCTTTACCGCTCCAGTCTGAGACATCCTCCTTTTCAGAAAGCCCCAGAGATATTTTCCTGAGAACAAGTTTTTTTATATCGAGAGTACTGTTAAGGCTGATTTCTCTTGTTTTTAAATTCTCCTCCGCTACAGCAATATTCCAGTAAGCAACCAGAGCGTCAACAATTAGACCTGCAAGCCTTGTTCTGATTGCCTCTCTTTCGGAAATCTGCCTGTTATACATTTTCTGCTGGCCGTAACGGTCATTCTGACCGAATGAGTTTTTCAGAACATCCTGTGTCAACTCAATGTTCAGGCCTGTCTGGTACAGATCAAGGTCCCTTCCTGTTGTAGTCAATTTTTCATATGAAGGCGTGGAAGATGTTATGCCTGCAATTATTGTTGTACCTGTTGAAAATTTTCTGGAAATACCTGCGGAACCTGAAAGATTTGAATAGGATTTTGCCGCCAGATTCGGATTATAACCTGTATTATCCTCTGCTCCTGAATACCTGCCATTGGCGTATAACGAATAGTCATACATGCCCTTATACCGCAGCAGGCCTGAACCGGTTTTTCTATAGTCCAGCAATGCTTTCTGTACATCATAGTTATTATTAAGAAGGTATCTGATAACACTGGGGGCAGATAGCTGGAGAATCTTTTCTTTTCCTCCGGAATTTTTAGGTTTTTCCTCTGCAAAAGAAAAAGAAAATGATAACACAAGGCATACAGCAATAATTTTTCTTAATAATCCTGTTCTCATATAAGCGTCACCCTTTACCCTGGATGCACTACCAATACAAAAATAGGAAATTTCTTCAATAACAATTAGTGTTTTATGCCGCTAATAATCGAAATTATTCCTTCAACATCGGTAATTTTATCCGCTGCATCAAGCTTTATTGCTTCTCTGGGCATACCAAAGACTACGCATGACTCCTCATTCTGTGCCACAGTTTTTGCTCCGCTCTCTTTCATTTCGAGAAGCCCTCTGGCGCCGTCATCCCCCATACCGGTGCACAGAATCCCGTAGGAATTCTCACCTGCAGTCTGGCTTACTGAACGGAAGAGAACATCTACTGACGGTTTATGCCTGTTCACGGGCGGCCCGTCATTTATCTGGACAAAATAACCCGTTGTATCTGACTTGAGCAGCATGTGCCTGCCGCCCGGTGCGATTAGGGCCATATCAGTAAGAAGTCTGTCTCCATTTTTTGCTTCCTTGACAAAAAGTTTGGACTTTTCATTCACCCTGTTAGCAAATGCTTCCGTAAACTTCTCGGGCATATGCTGGGTTATTACAATCCCCGGACATCCAGCGGGAAGGCTCACCAGAATTTTATCAATAACCTCAGTCCCCCCTGTTGATGCACCGATTGCGACTACCTTCTCACTGTGTTCATTTCGGCTTATTCTCTCTCTTTTCGCAAGAATAACATCGGCACTGTACTTTTCGTTTATTTCAATTTTGGGAGCATGTGGCCCCCTTCGCTTGATTCCTTTCTTGGAAGTTGCGGCACCCCTTATTTTACCGATGAGCATTTCAGAAAATGATGCAGTCATTGACGGATTATCAAGAACAGGTTTTGCTATTATATCAATCGCCCCCAATTCCAGAGCCCTAATTGCTTCCCTGGTTCCCTGAGCTGTAAGGGAACTAACCATTATTACCGGCAAAGGATTTGCAATCATCAGCTTCTCAAGAAAAACAAGACCATTCATGCCAGGCATTTCAATATCAAGAGTAATTACATCGGGAGACAATGATTTTATTTTTCTGGCTGCAATTGATGCATCCAGAGCAGTCCCCACTACCTCTATATTACTTGCCTGGCTTAGTGCATCACTCAAAAATTTTCTCATTACAGCTGAATCATCGATAATTAGTACTTTGATTTTTCCTGATTCCATCATTCTCCACTTGCCTTTTTAATATATTTTTGATCACGCTTCAGCACAAGTTCATTCACCTTCTGTTTCCTCATCTTTCTGAGAAAAACCTTGCCACTATTTATATCAAAAATAATCTTTCTGGTATAATCCTCTCCAACATCCAGTGCAATTATTGGTATATCCTCAATCTCAAGTATCAGCTTAGCCACACGAATATTATTATCAGGAATCATATTATTAAATTTTTTACCATCAAGGTCAAGAACTCTTCCTCCCCCAAAAACCTTTGCCTCGAGGTTCTTTCTTTCTGCACCTTTTTTAAGCATCCCAGCAATAATTGTATTTACAGCTGCAATTCCGTATTTTGCAAACCCTGCTTCTCCGATTCGTGTTCCATTTGTCTTTCCAGGAAGCATAAAATGGTTCATTGCTCCAACCCTGTTCTTATCATCATAGAGACAAACAGAAACACACGATCCAAGCAGGGTCCCGATAAGTTCGTTCTCACTGGTAATATAGTATTCCCCCGGATAAATTATTTTCAGACTTCTGCCTGAATCATAACTGCCTCTTACATACATTAGCGCACCTTTCTATATATAGTCCTTCCATTCAGTACAAAACGATCCGTAACTGTACTGATATTTTCTGAATGCCCCACCATAAGATAACCTTCATCCTTAAGATATGGATAAAAATTTTTAAAAAGTTTTCTCTGGCAATCTTTATCAAAGTATATTATTACATTACGGCAAAATATTAAATCAAACTGTTTTCTCATTGGAAAGGAGTCTCCAAGAAGATTAAGTCTTCTGAAAAAAACATTTTTTTTCAACTCTTCCTTTACTTTAAAAAAACCATCATTATCACCCTCACCTTTAAGAAAATACTTTGCAACTATGGCTTTATCAACTTTTTTTACCTGTTCGATGGAATAGACACCATTTATTCCATGCTGCAATACGTTAGTATCAATATCTGTCGCAAGTATTTTACAAACTGGTTTTTTTTTGTTTTCAAAAAATTCATTTAAAACTATGGCGATTGTATAAGGTTCTTCACCGGTCGAACACCCGGCGCTCCATATTCTGATTTCATCCTGACCGGATTTTTCAATATGCGGCAAAATGACATTCTTCATAAATTCAAAATGATCATTCTCCCTGAAAAAATCAGTTTTGTTGGTTGTAATTAGATTTATAAAATTGTCTTTTTCATCAGAATAATTGTTGAGGAGATAATCGTGGTACTCGCCAAAACTTCCCAGTTTCAGCTGTCTCAGTCTTTTAACCAGTCTTGACTGCATCAAGACTCTTTTCGCATCACCAAGCTTGATGCCCGCTTCATTATATACTATTTCACGAAGTTTTATAAACTCCTTTTCTGTTAAGTAATAATCCTGAACCATTCTCCAGACCTAATCAAATAAAAATATGGAACCCTTCCTGTCCCTTTCCCTGAATTCCTTACGAACATATTCTTCTTCAAGAATGGCAAATTCAGAGACTTCTTCATTATTTATAAGTTTTTTCCTCCACACCTTCCCATCCAAAGGAGAAAAATACAATTTCCGCCTGAATTCTCCACCAAGATCAGAATTTACAAGTCTTATCTTCTCAGCGTGAAAATATTTTGAAACAAATTCAAGGTTATCTTCAGCAAGCTTATGCGTAGAAGTTGATTCATCACTTAAAAATGCAGCACCAAATATCTTTGAAACCATATGCTTCCTGTTGCTTCCAAGCTTCACCATTTCACCTATAAGATATTCCATATTCAGAACGCCTATTCGTGAAATTTCAGATTCATGTATGTCTCTTGTGACCTTGCCGCCAGGCACAACGAAATTTACCATTCCTCCTATATGCTCACTGACGTCAAAAAGACATACCGCCAGGCAGCTACCAACAATTGTTGATATAAACACATCTCCTCTGGTGGCGAAATACTCTCCGGGATAGATAAGAAAAGCCGTCTTTCCCGTTTCATTATTACCGCTCTTTAACATTCAGATATTCTCATCTAACTGATGAAATTTCCTCATCGAGAAAGGCATCAACATTTATCAAAACGATGAGCTCTTCATCAACTCTGCCCACCCCGTAAATCATCCGGTCATCAATCTTGGAAGCAACATTGATCTTATTCTGGATGTTTGACAGATGAATGCTCAATACATCAGAAACAGAATCAACGATTATGCCCATTAATTTGCGCTGTACTTCCACAATAAGAATTACAGTAAAAAGGTCATACTCCTTCGAAGGCAGCCTGAACTTTTTTCGGAGATTAATTACAGGTACAACAGATCCCCTGAGATTTATCACACCTTCTACAGCATGACGGGTTCTGGGGACCAGAGTTATTTCGGTCATTTCAATTATTGACTGCACCTTCAGCACGCTGACTCCATATTTTTCGGATCCGAGCATAAAGGTTACAAACTGCTCAACCTCTTCAATTGAAGAATCATCTCTGGTTTTACTGTCTAACGCCTGGGTTTCCATAGTTATTTTACAAACCTCTTAACAACATTTACTAGATCCTCAGCCTGGAATGGTTTTATAATCCATCCAGATGCACCGGCCTCTTTCCCTTTCTGAATTGTTTCTTTTTCAGCTTCGGTAGTCAGCACCACAACAGGTGTAAATTTATCAACTTTTCTGAACTCCTTGATAAAATCAATTCCATTCATAACAGGCATATTAATATCGCTGATACATAATGCAATTTCCCCACCGGCATCAGTGATTTCCTTAATCTTGTCAAGAGCATCCTGCCCATTTTCAGCCTGCTTAACTTCAACACCTGTACTCTTTAATGCAATTTCCACACTAACCCTTATAGTAGGCGAATCATCGATAACCATAATTACTTTACCCATCACAAACTCCCTATCAATTAAACTTTTAAACCGGAAAGGCGGAACAGTAATTTCAACTCAGAAGAGACACCTTTTACACGGATTACTTTTTTTAACTCTCTTGCCTTTTTGCCGACAGCAAGGATCAGCTGCGCAAAAGAAAGATCAATTCTCTTTACATCTGTCAAATCTATAATCAACTCATCATTTTTTTCAAACTCTTTTACAATCTCATCATATATTTTTTTTATATTTTTTACAGTAATATCTTTCTCAAATTTCATATAACTTACCTACTTTCTTATTTCTTCAACAAGCCCGTGAATATCAATAATCAATGCGACACGCCCGTCTCCGAGTATTGTTGCCCCGGAAAGAGCCCTGCTTAAAGTTATATGATTTTCTATGCTTTTTATTACCACCTGCTGCTGGCCTATCAGTTCATCAATCATGAGACCGACTCGTTTACCATCTGATTCGACAATTACAATAAGAGCATCCCATGGATCCTCACATGCAGCCTCGAGCCCGAAAAGCTCTCCGAGCCTTATAAGAGATACATACTCTCCTCGAACCAGAATAAGCTCCCCCTTCCCTTCAACAGTCTTGTAATCATCTTTTTTTATCTGTATTGTCTCAGTAACGGAAAGCAGAGGGATAATGAGAATAGAATTCCCTATACCGATAAGCATTCCTTCAATAATAGCAAGAGTGAGAGGAAGTTTTATGCGAACAAGCGTTCCTTCCCCTTCATTAGTTTTTATTTCAATTGCGCCCCTTAACTCTTCGATATTTGTCTTGACGACATCCATTCCGACACCCCTGCCGGAGAGGTCTCCAACCTGCTCAGCAGTTGAAAAACCAGGATTAAAAAGAATTGAAAGCAGTTTTTCTCTGGATGATGACTCATCCGGGCTGATCAGCCCCTTTGCAATGGCTTTTTCCCTGACCTTTGAAAGATTAACACCTCTTCCATCGTCAACTATGTCTATATAAACATTGCCCTCCTGATGGTAAGCCTTTAAAGTAAGCGTACCGGACTCGGGCTTTCCTTTTTTGACCCTTTCATCTGAAGGTTCGATTCCATGGTCTATGGAATTTCGAATCATATGTTTCAGCGGATCTCCGATTTTTTCAATGACTGTTTTGTCAAGCTCAGTATCTGCACCTTCAATTTTCAGTTTAATATCCTTGCCGAGATTATGGGCAGTATCCCTAATAAAGCGCTTAAACTGTTCAAAAGTCGGGCCTATGGGAATCATTCGGATAGACATAATCTGTTCCTGAAACTCTCTGGTTACCCTGTCAAGACTGTAGAGCGCGTTTTTAAAACTGAATGCCCTCTGCTCCTCCATCTCATCTGCGATTCTGTGCAGTGCTGCCTGACCGATAACAATTTCCCCCAGAAGATTCATCAGATTATCAAGTTTACCTGAATCAACTCTTACTGTACTGACCTCGACTTTTTTCTTTATTCTGTCCTGCTCCTGAAGCGCATCATGGACCTGTTTGGTTGAAGCCAGCCCCTTTTTGACGACAATATCTCCGATCTTTTCATTTCTGTTTTCCTGAAGCTTTACGATCTCTTCAAGGTCTTCACTTCTGATTACTCCCTGGTCTACGAGTATCTCACCAAGTTTTTTCTCAGTTTTATAAGTTCCATCCCCTGGAACCTCCGGAGAATGTTCACTTGTAACATCTTCAATGGCAATATCGTTGTCATCAGACACAAAAATAAAGACATCACGGACTTTCTCAAAATCATGCTCGGTTTTAAGAATAATATCCCATGTGAGATAACAATTGTGGGGGTCCATATCGAAAAGATCAGGAAGGGATGATTTGTTTACCTTGTTTATTTCGATTTCTCCAAGGAGACTCAGGTCCTCAAGGATCATCAGAGGGTCTATTCCAAAAGTAAAAATATCCTCCCTGAACTTTGCTGTTATTCTAAAAAATTTTTCTGTCTCTGTGCCTGAGTAATGAACTCTCTGTTCAGGCAATTCTTCCCCTTTCTTCTGCGTTACAGAGGATGTGCCCATATAGCTTTTCAGGCGGACAGTGAGATCTTCCCTGATTCTGCTGCTGTTTTCATCAACTTCTTCATCGAATATTTCTGACTTTATCCAGTCTAGGCTTGACAGTAGTAAATCGGTGAGTTCGGCACACACCCCTATTTCTCCGGAACGGACCTTGTCAAAAAGATTCTCAAGATCATGGGTAAATTCGTATATAGTGTTAAATCCTGCTATGCCTGAACTCCCCTTGAGAGTATGAAAATACCTGAATATGCCGTTTACAAGCTCTTCATCATCACTTCTTTCCTCAAGAGAAACAATATCAGATTCAAGATTTCCAATAATCTCCCTTGACTCATTCATGAATATTTCAGCAATACCTGAATCACCCATCTCAATCTCCTGAAAAACAAATTAACACTTTTTCAATGTAGCATAATAATTGGCAAAGTCAAAATATTTAATTTTATTTTTTTTAATAATTATGGAATTAGCGGAATTTTCAGGAAGGAATTTCCGGGATGCATTATTACATCCCGGTTATTTTTTCAGGAGATAAAACCGTGTATTTTTTCAACAAGTGAGTCTGTATTAAATCCGAAATGTGTCTCAAGGTCAGCCTGTGGAGCGGAACATCCGTACCCGTTCATGGTTACGAAGAGAGCACCGGTTCCGGCATATCTCTCCCAGCCCATTGCCAGACCAGCCTCAACTACTATTTTTGGCAGACCGCAGGCAAGAATTATATCCCTGTAGCTTTCAGGCTGCTGGTCAAAGAGTTCCCAGCAGGGAAAGGAAACTACACGGATTTTTTTGCCGGATTCATTAAAAATTCTTTCAGACGCCTCAACGGAAATGCTGACTTCTGAACCTGTAGCAAAGATAACAGCATCGGGGGAGTCATAATCCTTCAGAATATATGCCCCTTTATGAAGATTTTCAGCCGATGATTCACCGTCTCTTTTCATGACAGGAAGATTCTGCCTGGAAAGCGCGATCACTGTGGGGCCGTCATGTCTTGTAACGGCTGAAATCCATGCTTCCCTGGTCTCCTCCGCATCGCACGGCCTGATAACATTAAGGTTTGGAATCGCCCTTGAAACGGCAAGATGTTCAACCGGCTGGTGAGTCGGACCATCCTCTCCTACAAAAATCGAATCGTGAGTAAATACATATATAGATTTAAATTTTGAAAGTGCCGCCATTCTTACTGCAGGCCTCATGTAATCCATGAAGACAAAGAATGTGGCAGAAAAATTCACAAACCCGCCGTATGCCGCTATACCGTTCTGAATGGCCCCCATGGCATGTTCACGGACACCGTAATGTATTGTCCTTCCGACTTTACCCTTACCGCTTGACGAAATCCCCTTTACCAGGGTTTTGTTGCTTGGACCGAGATCCGCAGAGCCTCCGATAAAATTTGGCATCGCATTGTAAAGACTTTCAATCATCTTGCCGCCAGCTGAACGTGTTGCGACACTCTCTCCTGCCTCAAATTTCGGCATTACATCTCTAAGTTCTTCAGAAGAAGGTGAAGAGAAAAACTTATCCCACCTTTCCTTTGACTGGCCTTTGACTGTTTCATTGAACAGTTTTACCCAGCCATCATACAGCGCTTCATTTTTAGCCTTAATTCCTTCAAAAATTTCATAAACCTCCGCAGGGACATTAAAGCAGTCTCCGCCGGAACAGCCAAGCCTTTCCTTTGTCTTCTTTATTTCATCATCTCCAAGAGGTGCGCCGTGGGATTCTTCCGACCCCTCATAGCTCACACTGCCCTTTGCTATTACTGTTCTGGCAATTATAAGCGTAGGCCTTTCAGTCTCTGCCTGACCGGCCAGAACGGCCTTTTCAATTTCACCGAAGTTATGCCCGTCTATTTCAAGGACATGCCAGTTATAGGCCTCATACCTTTTTCTGACATCTTCGGAAAAAGTCAGATCAGTGCTTCCCTCAATTGTAATTCTGTTTGAATCATATATGTATATGACATTCCCAAGGCCCAGATGTCCGGCAAGTGATGCCGCCTCAGATGTAATACCTTCCATGATACATCCGTCTCCGGCAATTGCATAGACATAATGGTCTATTATGTTTTTTTCTGAATTGAATTCCTGTCCCAGAAATTTTGCAGCTATTGCCATGCCGATTCCGTTTGCAAATCCCTGTCCGAGGGGTCCTGTGGTAGTCTCAACTCCCGGAGTATGACCATATTCAGGGTGACCCGGGGTTTTACTTCCGAACTGCCTGAACTGTTTAATATCGTCAAGGGAAAGATCATATCCCGAAAGATGCAGCATTGAATAAAGCAGCATTGACCCATGTCCCGCGGAAAGAACAAACCTGTCACGGTTTATCCATTTTGTATCCTTAGGATTGAACTTCATTATTTTTCCCCATAAAACCGCAGCAATATCTGCACACCCCATGGGCATTCCGGGATGGCCCGAATTGGCCTTCTGAACTGCATCCATGGACAGAGCTCTCACTGTCCTTGCAATGAGCTGTAGATCATTATCATTAATATTCATGTTATACCCCAATTATTATAAAAGACATTATTTTAGAAACTTCAAAGCGACATTCAGGATCACCTTATTAATGCCCCGCATCTAGGCAAGTACTTTTACTCCGCTTTAAACTGATGAAATAAAAGAAACAAAAATTTATGGATAATTCAACCGCCCTTCTCTCAAAAAATCTCCCATAAACTCCCCGAGTCTTACCGAATAATCGATAATGTTTCTCTCAATATCCCCATCATCCACATGTCCTGTGGAATCGGATACTATTTTAACCATGGAGCAGCTGCGCCTGTATTTGCCTGCCACATAGGCTATGGCAGCTCCCTCCATATCTGAAAGTTCACCGAAACCTGCAGCGTTTTTTCTCTCATCAAGAGAAATTGCAGGACTGTCGGATGTAACAAGAGTTGCGCTTTCAATTCCCCTTATCTTTTCAATACTGTATACCGGAAAGGCGGTTTTACCTGGCATGGGCATGGAAAGGTCAGCTACATCACTTATGGTGAAAATTCCGCCCGGTTCATTCATACCGGTATTATCGCCGCAGGTACCTGTATTCAGAAGAGTTCCTTTTTCAAAAGAACTGAGCAGAAAAGAGGCCCCGGCAGCGGCCCTGACTCTCCCGACTCCGGAAATTACAAGAGCGAAAGTTCCCTTTTTGTATAACGGAAATGGTATATCTGAAAATTTTTCAAGTCCCAGGGCTCTTATGACCGGTTTTGCCTCAACTGTAAGGGCACACTGAATGAGAATATTCCCCTTATTCAAAAAATCCTCCCTACTTTTTTTCAGAATATCCCAAATATTCTTGATATTTTTTTAACTATAGTAATTAATAAATTACTGAAGTAACGAGTGAATCAAATTTAATGGAGAAATACAGAAAGTGACCAATAAAATCAAGTTTATTATTGCAGCCATGATCATTGCCGGTTCCGGTCTGATCATTACAGTAAACGTCAACGGCAATCAGGACAAAAAAGAAAATGAGAGCAAAATAAAATGGCACTCCCTTAAAGACGGCATGAATCTCATGGGGGAGAAAAAGAAACCCGCACTTCTGTTTTTTTATACACAATGGTGCACATACTGTTCAAAAATGGACAACGAGGTATTCTCTGATCCCGATGTAATATCCTATCTAAACAGTCACTTCATCAACATCAGGGTAAACCCCGAAAAGGAAACAGAAAAAGTCATAATTATGAAGGAGAAAATCACGCCCATGGAACTTCTGAGCTATTCAGGAGGAAGAGGATTCCCCACAACACTTTTCTGGGACAGAAACAACAAGCCAGTTACAAGTGTTCCCGGGTTTATTGAGAAAGAAGTTTTTCTTTCACTTCTCAAGTACATGGATGGACAGTGCTACGAAAAAAATGTCAAGTTTTCAGACTACCGTAACAACGTGTCAAGCTGCAGTGTGAAAAACTAAAATCTGGGTATAAGGGGCTCAATGAGTCCCTCAATCGGTATTCCTATATAGACTTCAAGACAGACCTCACTGAGGGTAGCATTTTTACCAAGGTCTGAATATATCTGCCTGTCCATTTTCATATTTATGTAAGAATAATAGAGATTTACACCGAAATTTATTGAACACAGTGCAAGCTCGGCACCAAACCCAACATCAATTTTATAGCCGGAAATATTCGCCTTATTTCCGCTCAGGGTTCCACCGCTGTCTGATATTGCCTGACCGGATGTCATATCTCCGTTTATGTGCCCATATAGGGCATAAAAGGTAAAACCTCCGCTTGCGGTATAGTCATTATTCAGATCCGAAGGTTCAAGAAATGGAGCATAGTGGATTACAGGTCCGATCATCCATGACTTGTAGTTCATGAACCTGTTCTCATATTCTTCATCTCCCACAGAAACACGCTGTTCCATAAAATGGAGCCTGTAACTTCCTCTCACTCCGAATTTTATAGCATGGGATTCAAGCCCCAGAATTATGGGCCTCATGGGAACAACATCCAGTGTTGCGCAGAAAGCGGTCTCATAATGAGTTATATTTTTATATTCAGAGAAATAGGACTCATTACGGCTCTCTTCACTTTTCATGAGATCGCTGTCTATAAAAGAGGTATACATACCTCCGAAATTAAGATGGACGTAAGTATTCAAAAATTCCCTGGAGAACAGGTTTGACTGCAAACCAAGTATAAAGATAAAACAGATTGCTGCTATATTTTTCATTAGATCATTCCGGATAACCAGGGCATATGCCCTATTTTTTACTAAAATTTATAGCTCTTGAAAGTTCCCTGTCAAGAGATAATATCTCTTCATGATACTCCTGAAGATCTTTGTCAATAATAAGATTTGATTTTATTTTTTTCAACATTTCCTTTAGCAGAATGAGATCTTTTTTCCTGTCAAGTTCTCCGGAACTAAGAACCTCCTTGAGATAGCTGAACTTTTTCTTTCTCAGATTGACCCTGAAAAAAAAATCCACACCATATATATTGAGAAGCTTCTGGACCGATTTTTTACTGCTGTTTTCAAGGAATTCACCATACTGGGGTGAATCCACCGCCCTTTTCTTTACGATTTTCTTCTCATCTTTTTTCTCTTTCTCGGGTTCCTCTTTTTTTTGAGATTTGCCCTTTTCATTAATAATGCCCTGGAGTATTTCCTTATTAATGTCTATCTGGATTACAAGATTCTCCTCTTTGCTCTCCTCTGTATAATTCTTGTAATCTTTTTCCAGGAGACGCTCAAATTCATCAAGCATCATTGTCTTGTTAAGGAGTCTCCCCATGGGAGAATTGTTTATATACATCATTCTGGGAATGAGTTCCTTGATTATCTGACTGGCGGTCTTCTTCCTTCCGGTATCCTTTTCATACTCATCCTCCAGAAATCTGTAATAGATCCCCTTCATTTTTGACAGGGTAACCAGATCAGCATCAACATATCCCATTATTTTATCTATTTTTTTGAGTTTATCCTCTTTGGCAATTTCCATTACCAGGATTTTATGTGATTCCTTCAGGATACTGACCATGGTCTCCACTTCAAGCTTGGTGAAACCGTACTGTGACTCCATCTGTTTAAAAAAATCATCGGAATGGGGAATTGAATAGCTGTCATATCTCTGGTTGCAGCCGATAATCCCCCTGAATACTCTGTCTACATTTTCCCGTATCATGAATGCTATGATGATGCAGACATAAAAGAAAGTAAAGAGAAAATATAATGCTCTCCCACATAATTTTTCATAAAAGAAAAAAAATTGACAAATATCCTTACATTGATAGCGAATATACAGTTAATAACAGTATCAAAGGGGTGGAGTTTGAAAATAAAGGGAGCTCAGATAATAGTTGAAGCACTAAAAGAAGAAAAAGTTGAATACATGTTCGGATATCCGGGAGGGGTTGTTATTCCAATCTTTCATGAACTGTATAACTCTCCCATAAAGTTTATCCTGAGCAGACACGAGCAGGGAGCCATTCACGCTGCCGACGGTTATGCAAGGGCATCAGGCAAAACAGGCGTAGTCATTGCCACATCAGGCCCGGGAGCAACGAATCTGATAACCGGCATAGCAACAGCTCACCTTGACTCAATTCCATTGGTTGTTTTCACGGGACAGGTTTCCAGAGACATGATAGGAAACGACGCCTTCCAGGAAGTTGATGTAACTGGTATAACAAGGCCCATCACAAAACACAACTACCTGGTTCAGGACATCAAAGATCTTGCAACAGTAATAAAAGAAGCCTTTTATATTGCCTCAACAGGCAGGCCGGGACCGGTAGTTATCGATGTTCCCGTTGATATTTCAAATTCGCTCCACAGATTTGAATACCCCAAAGAGGTCTCAATCCGGGGATACAAGCCCAACTATGAAGGACACCCGGTTCAGATAAAAAAGGCATGCCAGCTCATAAAGGAATCCAAAAGGCCTGTTATTTATTCAGGCGGAGGAGTTGTCCTTTCAGATGCATCGGAAGAGCTTCGGGAATTCGTAAAGAAAACCGGCATACCCATTACAACTACCCTTCTGGGAATGGGAGCATATCCGGAAACAGAAGAGCTCTCTCTGGAGATGCTTGGAATGCATGGTACATTCTATGCAAACAATGCAGTTAATGAATCGGATCTTCTCATTGCAATCGGCGCACGCTTTGACGACAGGGTAACAGGAAAAATTTCCGAGTTCATCCCCCACGCAAAGGTAATCCATATAGATATTGACCCCGCGTCAGTGAGCAAAAATGTCATGGTGGATGTTCCCATTGTGGGAGACTGCAAAAAGGTTCTCAGGGAACTCAACAGCGAAGTTGAGGCTCCGGAAATATCCGAATGGGTATCACACGTCATGACCATGAAGAAGGAGAATCCACTCTCCTACGAAAAAAGCAAAAACCCGGACGAAATAAAGCCGCAGTATGTCGTTGAGGAGCTTTACAGACAGACAGAGGGCAAGGCTGTAATTGCAACAGAAGTGGGACAGAACCAGATGTGGGCTGCCCAGTTCTATAAATACACAGAGCCCAGAACCTTTGTTTCTTCAGGAGGCCTCGGAACAATGGGATTTGGACTGCCCGCAGCCATAGGAGCACAGCTTGCAAGGCCTGACAGACGTGTAATTGACATTGCCGGAGACGGCTCGATACAGATGAATATCCAGGAACTCATTGTTGCAGTTCAGAACAGGCTTCCCATAATAGTCGCCATCCTGAACAACGGATTTCTGGGAATGGTCAGACAGTGGCAGCAGCTGTTCTGGGAGAGGAGATATGCACACACCTGCATAGACTGCGCGCCGGATTTCGTCAAGCTTGCGGAGGCATACGGCTGCGCCGGAATACGTGTCACAAAGAATGATGAGGTTATTCCTGCCATTCAGAAGGCCCTTTCCATCACAGACAGGCCCATAGTAATCGATTTTGTTGTGGCCAAGGAGGAGAATGTCTATCCAATGGTGCCTGCAGGCAAAACCGTTAAAGAAACAATAATGAGAGAACTAGCATAAGGAGCCCCCATGACACGTCACATTATTTCTGTAAGAGTAGAAAACAAATTTGGAGTACTGGCACGTGTTGCAGGACTTTTCTCTGCAAGAGGATACAACATTGACTCTCTGGCTGTAAGCAGCACAGAACATGAGGGGATATCTGTCATGACAATAGTCGTGAAGGGTGACAACCGCATACTTGAACAGGTCAAAAAACAGCTGAATAAACTCATTGATGTAATAAAGGTATCAGACCATTCAGAACAAAAGTCCATACAGCGTGAGCTTGCTCTGGTAAAACTCAACTGCCCGGGGAACAGGAGAGGAGAAATTCTTCAGCTATGCGAACTTTTCGGAGCTGAAGTGGCAGACATAGCCCCCAAAAGCCTTACCATTTCACTTAATGGAGACGGAGAAAAGATTGACAGATTTCTTGAACTGTCGGCTCCATATGGAATAAAGGAATCAATGCGAACAGGCCTTGTATCTATCCTAAAGGACAAGGAATAAACTGAATATAATCATATCAAGGAGATAAAGTATGGCAAAGATGTACTATGAAGCTGATGCGGACATCAGCTTGCTAAAAGACAAGACCATAGCTATCATCGGCTACGGAAGCCAGGGACATTCACAGGCTCAGAACCTGAGAGACAGCGGTCTGAATGTAATTGTTGCAGAAGTTGAAGGAACAGATAACTACGAACTTGCAAAATCACATAATTTTGAACCAATGACAGCCAGTGAAGCAGCACAGAAAGCTGACATGATTCAGATACTTGCGCCTGACCACATTCAGGAAAAAATTTACAATGAAGAGATCAAACCTTACATGAACTCTTCAAAAATTCTCGTATTCTCTCACGGTTTCAACATTCACTATGACAGAATCCAGCCGCCTGCGGACGTTGATGTAATCATGATCGCTCCAAAAGGCCCCGGACACCTTGTGAGAAGCGAATACGAAAAAGGCGGCGGAGTTCCAGGACTTATTGCCATCCACAACGATGCGACAGGAAAAGCCAAAGACTATGCACTTGCATATGCTGACGGTATAGGAGCAACAAGAGGCGGAGTAATTGAAACAACTTTCAAGGAAGAAACAGAAACTGACCTTTTCGGTGAGCAGGCTGTACTTTGCGGCGGAGCTTCAGAACTTGTTAAAGCAGGCTTCCAGACTCTTGTTAATGCAGGCTACCAGCCGGAAATCGCATACTTTGAGTGCCTTCACGAACTCAAACTGATCGTTGACCTGTTCTATCAGGGCGGACTCAGCTACATGAGATACTCTGTTTCTGACACTGCTGAATACGGTGATTACGTATCAGGCCCAAGAGTAGTAACTGATGCCACAAGGAAGGCAATGGCGGACATCCTCAAAGATATTCAGGACGGAACATTTGCAAAAAACTGGATGGATGAAAATGCAAACGGCAGACCATTCTTCACAAAGAAAAGAGCGGATGAAAAAGACCTTCAGCTTGAAAAAGTAGGTAAAGAGCTCAGAAGAATGATGAAATGGATTGATGACAAATAGGAAATTCATTTAAATATAAGCCCTGCCTTCAGGCAGGGCTTTTTATTTACATTACATAAAAAACTGCATTTTTATTTTCAGCGAAACGTCATGACGGCATTCACAAACTACTTCAAAAAAACAATCTGCAGCCTCAGAATCAGGTAAAAAAATGACCAAAACTGCTTCCACAAATCAATACATAATATTTCACAAAGACCGTATTGCTCTATACAGAACAGATGATGATACAGTCCGATTTCCGGAAAACCTATCGGGAATTCCTTTATTGAACGCATCTGACTTCATAGAGGTTGAAAAAACGGAAGATACATGCTTCCATGCCGCAGTGATTCATGACCATGAAGATTTTAATGAAAATTTCCGTTTCACAAAAATACGTTCACTATACAGCAGGGCTGGAGAACCACTTTTCAGCATAATAATGCATGCACATCATCTGGCAGCATGGGACAGTAATTCAAGACACTGCGGACAATGCGGAGGCAAGACAGATTTACTGGAAAACGAAAGGGCCAGACAATGCACCACTTGCGGAAATATTATCTACCCCTCCCCAAGCCCCGCAATTATAACATCGGTAACCAGAGGGGACAGGATTCTTCTTGCAAGGCACAGCAGATTCAGCGAGATGTTCACAGTACTGGCCGGATATGTGAGCCCTGGTGAGACACTGGAAGAATGTGTACGCCGGGAAGTGAAGGAAGAGGTGAATATAAACATAAAGAATATCCGGTATTTCGGAAGCCAGCCATGGGGGATTTCACAGTCACTGATGATAGGATTTACAGCTGAATACGACAGCGGAGAAATCAGTCCGGACATGGAGGAGATTATTGATGCGGACTGGTTTTCAGCTCATAACATGCCGCCATACCCGGGGCCGCCCAGTATTGCACACAGCCTCATAGAAAATTTCATAAGAAATCATAATTATGATAAATAAAATTCAAAAAATCCAAAAAAAATATTTTTTTATTTGACAGAAAGAGGCTGCAAAATTATAAGTTATTTACACTTTGAAAATGATTAAATTTTCCCGGTGATTATAGAAAGAGGGTTACACCTGTTCCCATTCCGAACACAGAAGTTAAGACTCTTATCGCCAATGGTACTGCATGGGTAGCTGTGTGGGAGAGTAGGACGCTGCCGGGTTAAAAATAAAAAAAAGACATTTATGATGTCTTTTTTTTATTTTCAGACCTTTCATTTTTAATAGTTCTGACAAATGCTGAAAATAAAAGAATTAACCATAGAGAACCCCATACTGCTTGCCCCGATTGCGGGCTATACAGACTCCCCTTTCCGAAAAATATGCATGACAGAAAAATGCGGACTTTCAGTTACCGAGCTCATAAGTGCGGAAGGAATCGTCAGAAAAAACAGAAAAACCCTGGAAATGCTTAAATTCACTGAAGAAGAGCGGCCCATATCGATTCAGATATTCGGAAAAGATCCCTATGTAATGGCCGATGCGGCACAAATCGTTGAGAATTACAAACCCGATCTCATTGACATAAATCTCGGCTGCCCTGCCAGAAAGGTATGCAATTCCGGCAGCGGTGCAGCACTTTCAAGAGACCCCGCACGTATTGAGTCCATAGCATCTGAAATTGTAAAAAAATGCACAATACCTGTTACAGCGAAAATAAGAACAGGCTGGGACGATGGAAACAAAAACTACATGGATGTTGTGAAGGCCCTTGAAAACAGCGGAATTTCAATGATAGCGGTACATGGAAGAACTAGGGCACAGATGTATTCCGGCAGAGCGGACTGGAGCATAATTGAGGATATAAAAAAACATTCATCTGTTCCTGTAATCGGAAACGGAGACATCACCTCGCATGAAATGGCTTTTGAAAAAATAAATGAAACCGGCGTTGACGGAGTCATGATAGGAAGAGGAGCCATGGGCAATCCCTGGATTTTCAGCGGTAAAACACCCGGTATTGAGGAAATTATTGAAATGATATCTCTCCACATAGACCTCATGACCGCTGAATACGGAGAATACGGGATCAGACTAATGAGGAAACATATAGCAAGCTACATACACGGTTTCAGAAACTCGGCAAAAATCAGGCAGGAGATAATGCACCACGACTCAAAGAGGGGAATAATGGAAAGCCTGAAAGAACTTGCCTGACGGTTACACATGTCCCTTAAAACCGCAGCATCTTACACATACCTCTTAAAAACCGGCACTTTCAGCAACTTAAAACGTTAACTGCTGGTTTCATCAGATGTTGTGTCACAGGTGATGCAGTTTTTAGAAGTCCCCTTAAAAAATATTTGAAATTTTAATAATAAAACAAATGCTGACAGCATATAACATGGAGGCAACATGAATTCCAGCACAATCCCGGAAGTTATAGATGAAATAAGAAACGGCAGGATGATCATCCTCGTTGACAATGAAGACAGGGAAAATGAAGGAGATCTTGTCATTGCTGCGGAGCACTGCACCCCTGAAACGATAAATTTCATGGCCACATACGGCCGGGGGCTCATCTGCGCCCCCCTTACACAGGAAAGATCAAAAGAACTGGGCCTGAACCTCATGGTTGAAGACAACACCGACATGTACAGAACGGCCTTTACTGTATCTGTGGACGCAAAGAAGGACACAACAACCGGAATCTCGGCACATGACCGTGCAGCCACAGTAAAAGCTCTCATAGACAGTTCCACAATACCCGAAGACCTGCGAAGACCGGGCCACATATTCCCGCTTACCGCAAAAAAAGGGGGAGTCCTTGTACGTGCAGGCCACACAGAGGGAGCGGTTGACCTTCCACGACTGGCCGGTTTAAGACCAGCGGGTGTAATCTGTGAAATACTGAATGAAGACGGAACAATGGCAAGACGCCCGGATCTGGACAAATTCGCCAAAAAACATAACCTGAAAATCGCTACAATAGAAGACCTCATAAAATACAGACAGCACAAGGAAAGGCTCGTAAAAAGAGTTTCCGAGGCAGACATGCCAACAGATTACGGCAGCTTCAGAATATACGCGTACGAAACAGAAGTGGGCGATGAAACGCACATAGCACTCGTCAAGGGCAGCATTGAAGGAAAACAGAATGTGCCGGTAAGGGTTCATTCCGAATGCCTCACCGGTGATGTATTCGGCTCAAGAAGATGCGACTGCGGTTCACAGCTCCACAAAGCCATGGAGTACATAGAGAATGAAGGGTACGGAGTGATTCTTTACCTGAGGCAGGAGGGACGCGGCATTGGTCTTGGAAACAAGATAAAGGCATACCACCTCCAGGACAGGGGTATGGATACTGTCGAGGCCAACATTGAGCTTGGATTTCCGCCGGACCTCAGAAACTACGGGATAGGCGCCCAGATTCTTGTGGACCTTGGCCTGAACAAAATCAGGCTCATGACAAACAATCCGAAAAAAATAATCGGTATTGAAGGATACGGACTTGAAGTAACAGGAAGAATACCCATTGAAATAATTCCGGGCCATGAGAACAAATTCTATCTTGAAACCAAAAGGGACCGAATGGGCCACCTCATAATGAACAGCGGCTCCGAAGACAGGGAGAAGGAATGACAAACACCGAAAAAAATCCAGAAACAGTTCTCATCGTAGATGATGAGGAGATAATAAGAATTACCCTTCAGAAAAAACTTTCAAGGTCAGGGTACAATGTCATCTCCTTCGAAAAGGCAGAGGACGTACTTATTTATTTGAAAAACAGTACCACAAAGCCGGACATGATCATTGCAGATATTAAGCTTAGAAAGATGGACGGCATTGAACTGTTAAGAAGGATAAACAGCTCCGAAGAACCGATACCGGTTCTCATCATAAGCGGCCACGGAAATGTTGAGGATGCAATAAAAGCTCTTAGATACGGAGCCAGCGACTATATCAGAAAACCCTTTGACATAAACGCCCTCACCTCTTCCGTGAGATCCATTCTGAAGATGAAGCAGGAGAAGAACCTTTCCGAAACAATAGGCCAGTTCAAGGAGTACGAAAAGGCCGTGTTTGTTATTCCAAATGACAAGGATATCATAAATACAATCTCCTTCAACCTCACAAAGGACCTTGTTTCAGCAGGACTGTTTAATGCAACCACAGCGGAAAATATCGCCCTTTCACTGAAAGAGGCGATTACAAACGCCATGTTTCACGGCAACCTGGGAATTGACTCATCCCTGAGAAACGAAGGGGGAATGAAAGAATTTAATGAGGAGATCGAAAAGAGACTTAAAGAGGACAAATACAGGGACAGGAAAGTCAAAATAACCTATGAACTTACACCGGAATTTGTCTCATACAAAATAGAAGATGAAGGAGATGGTTTTAACTTCAAAAACCTTCCCGACCCCAGGGATCCGGAAAACTTCTTCAAGAACAGCGGAAGAGGACTTCTCATAGTCCAGATTCACATGGATGAGGTATCCTGGAAAAACAACGGCAATACAATTAAAATGAAAAAATATAAAAAATGCAGAGAACCCAGGGAGGAATAATGTACTACACCATAAAATGGAACGGAGATTCAGTGTCTATACTCGACCAGAGGCTCCTGCCCCTGAAAGAGGAATACCATACATACACGGACTTTCAGTCTGTTGCAGATTCCATTACATATATGGAAACCAGAGGAGCTCCTGCCATAGGCATCACTGCAGCCATGGGAATTGCACTTGCAGCAAAGAAGTCACAGGCAAAGAACAGCAATGAGCTGAAAACTGAACTGGAGAAAGTCCTTGAAATATTTGCAGGAACCCGCCCCACAGCAGTTAACCTTTTCTGGACAATAAACAGAATGAGGGAACTCATAAACGGAAACAGCGACATGGCAATTCTGAAGGAGGTTCTCGAGAAGGAGGCCCTTGCAATCTACGATGAAGACATTCAGGCAAACCGTCAGATGGGGAAAAACGGAAGCCGGTTTCTCGAAGACGGGGATACTGTAATGACCCACTGCAACGCAGGCGCACTTGCAACAGGCGGCTACGGCACAGCCCTCGGCGTAATCAGAGCTGCCGTTGAGGAAGGCAAAAAAATAGAAGTCATCGCATGCGAAACACGTCCATACCTTCAGGGAGCAAGGCTGACCACATGGGAACTTCTCAAGGACCAGATACCGGTAACACTCATCACAGACAATATGTCAGGTCATTTCATGAAAGAAGGCAGGATAAACAAGATAGTTGTAGGTGCGGACCGCGTTGCAAAAAACGGTGATACAGCCAATAAAATCGGCACATACACCCATTCTGTCCTTGCAAAGGAGCATGGCATACCGTTTTATATTGCAGCTCCACTTTCCACTCTTGACCCGGAAACAGAAACAGGAAATGACATTGTCATTGAAGAGAGAAGTATTGATGAAGTGGCATTTATCAAGGGAGTACAGATTGCTCCGGAAGGGGTAAAGATACTGAATCCTTCATTTGACGTTACTCCGGCGGGAAACATCTCGGCAATAATAACAGAGAAGGGAGTAATTGAACATCCCGGAGGAAAGGGCATAATGGAGATATACAGCAAATAAATAAAAAAGCCTCCCTGAAAAAGGGGGGCTTTTTTATAGAAAAGAAAAATAGGCAAGGAGCATAAAGCTCCCCCATAATTCCGTCACAATAAACCCAAGTGCAATAAACGGCGCAAATGGTATCTTCAGTTTCATGTTTCTTTTCCCCTTAAGAAGAGCTATGATCACACCGATGACTGCTCCGGAAACCAGAGTTGTTTCAAGAAACACAATGGACATGTTGAATCCGAAATAAGCGCCGGCAATGGACATTAACTTCAGGTCACCTCCACCGAAGGCACCGGCAAAAACAAACATGACGAGTGCCATAAAAAGAAACACAAGAAGAAAGCCGTAGAGGTTATCAAGATACTGCCCCCTTTCAATTACAGGGTACACAACAAGAAGCAGAAGCACAAGCAGAAGCGTATCCGGAATAATCATTGAATGGAAGTCCACAATGGAAATGCATATGAGCACAAAAAAAATGAAGGTTATTATTGCAAAGTGAATGGTCAGTCCGTTATGGAACAGTGCAGCCATTGCAGTAAGGCCGTAGACCGCTTCCCAGATGGGGTATGCAGGAGAGATTCTTCCCCCGCATTCACTGCATCTGCCCCTTGCAAAAAGAAATCCAAGCACCGGAACAAGATATATGATGCCGATATTTTTACCGCACAGCGGGCACTTTGACCTTCCCGCAAGGGCTCTGAACCTGTCCCTGTCGACCTGGCCTGTATGATACTTTATGGCCAGTGTATAGAAAAAACTTCCCAATAATGTTCCCGCAATAAATACTATAAGATAATTCATCCCCTAAAAAAGCCTCACCCTGTAATCGATTCCAGCCAGAATTTCGTATCCCGTCATCTGCGTATCCGCCTTTGACAGTTCATCTGTACTCTCACTTCGTATTGTTTTGCCCATGTAGCTTATCATTTCGATGGAGAGAGAGATGTTTTTACCCATTCTGCTTCTTGCACCGATCTTGAACTGGGCTCCCCCCATGAAGGATTCATATGTATTGCTTTCACTTCCCAGGGAAGAGAGAGCCCCGGGGTTTGACTGGGTAATTTTTATATTCGAGTATGTAAAATTTATTCCGCCTGCAAAATAGACAAGGTTGTCATTATCATACTTAAGGGCAAAACCTATGAATACCGGAAACGTATGCCTTGTTACTGACATTTCCAGTTTATTATCCGTAAAGGTGGGAGTGCTGATCTCCCCCTGAGGTTTAAGAAACATGAAGGAGCTGTACTCCCATCCGATACTGAAATACATATGTTCATGAATATATGATATCCCCGCTGACAGAACGGGCATGTAGAAACTCTCCATCTCCGTAACATCTGTACCCGCAGTTGCTTTCTCCACAGCCCTCATTTCAGCATTGAGGTAATCGATGCTGTTCTTTACCAGTCCCCTGTCATCTGCGGCGCCGGCCATGATTGACATTGAAAGCTCTCCCGCTGTAAGCGAAACAGCGGCACACAGAACAATTGCCATGGAGGTTACTACCCTGAATAGTTTCATCAGAACCCGAACCTCCTGGTGAGTCCAAGGAGAAGTCGGAACGAAGTAAAATCAAGCCTTGTGTAGTCGCCCCCGTTTTCAATGAGCCGGGACTCCCCCCTCATATACTGAACAGTTGCAATGTAGTCAACGGTTTCAGAAAGCCTGTATTCACATGAAAACTCGGCAATGAGCGGGAAACCGTATCCAAGAAACATTGCGCTGTTATCAATCGTTGCAGATGAGAAACTGTTCATGTAGAGGCCGTATGCAAAGGCAAAGCCTGCCCCCAGGGAAAGTCTGATCTCCTTCCAGAACTCCATATGTATACCGAGAATGAACGGGATCTCTCCCCACATCATTGTATATTTCACATCCACCACCTCAGTACCGGCCTGGTTCAGGGTTTTCCCCTTGCCGCCATAAATGGAGTATACTCCGGAAATACCTGTCTTGAAATATATGCCTTCACCGAAACTTCTGTACCCCAGAGAGAGTACCGCACCCACTGGTTTTTCAACTGTTGCCGTTGATCCCGTGCCGTCTGAACGGTTAATGTCATTTATTCCGTCACTGTTTCCCATGTTTTCATACTGCCAGCCTGTATGCATTGAACCGCCGATTTCAGGCGCGTAACCAAGCTGAAGTGAAACGGAATTCCCCGAAGCCCGGAGTACCGCGCAGGGCATGATCATTAGAAGTAATATCATCTGCAGTGCTCTCTTCATAGTTCACCGAACCTGTAGGTAAGCCCCATGCGGAAGCGGCTTCCGCTGTAGTCCACAGTATAATCATCATAGGTTGCACCCGATGAGGCTGCGGGAGATCCGGTACAGCTCAGGTATTCCCATTCAAATAAAAGAGTCACATCCACAAAGAGGCTGTACTCAAGGCCTGCGATTATTCCGAACCCGAAGAGCTGTTCACTGAGAGTTTCACGGCCCGAAGAGGTCTTAACCCTGCCCATGGAAAATATATATGAGCCTCCTCCGCCGATATAGATTTCACCGAAATCCCTTATTGGAAACCTCAGGCCCGCATAAACAGGCACCTCTATAAAGTAAACTACGGTCTGCTCAATATTATAGACCGAAGATGACACCCTCCCCTTTTCAAAGGGGTATGAGAACTCTGCGCCGGTTCTGATAAAGAATGCGCTCATGTCGAGTTTAAAAAGAACACCCGGTGCGGCATTCTGCTGAACATCTCCCTCTATGCCCCTTCGGTCGTTCATGTTCCCCACATCGTACTGGTAACCTGCGGTAATGCCGGTTTTTACCTGGGCAAAAAGAGGGACAGCAGAAAAAGTAATGTACAGAATTGATGTAATTATGCTTAATTTTCTCATAGATACCGATATTAAGTTAATATACCTATTATCGGTAAATAACTTAATATAGTCAAGAAAAGAGAATGCCGGTGACATTAATAAAACAGAGAATATGCTGCAGATTCAACCGCATCGCCATATATGGTGCAGTAATGCTTGTAACTGCATGCGGCACCTTTTTTAATGCTCCAAAAAACACACAGGCGCTTTCGGAAATTCTCCGTGAAAAGGCAGCCCGCTACGATGCGGACAAAAAATATATCCGTAAACTAACGTCTGAACCCTACGGCAAAAAGGGCCTCTTTTACCTCATCGGCAGTGACGGAAGAGTAAAGGTTCACCCTGTAAAATCACTGGAGGGCCTTGACCTTAAAATGTTCCCATTCTACAAAGCAATGGAATCGGGAAAATCGGGCTGTACGCTCTTCTCTTCCGCGGGGAAGGGACTTGTGATTTTTTACCGTAAAACAGAAAGCGGCGAGATTCTCTGTTTATCCATTCCACAGGATGAGGTGAAGGGGAACATGTCAATGTGTTCAGACTTCGGGCGATAGCCCGGAAGGAAGAATATCAAAACCGGTGGCGCAGTGAACCAGGTACATTGACAGCGTGTTTATAACGATTGAATGGTCTATCTCTCCGGTCCTTATCATTGAGATAACCTCTTCAAGGGGGTATTCGGCCACATCGATGTCCTCTGCAGGATCAAGTTCCTGCTCCTGAACCTTTTCGCATCCTTCAATGAGAAAAAAACTAATTCTGTTGCTCATGATTGCAGGATTAACCCAGCTCTCGTTCAGAAGAGTAACCCTGCTGCCCCTGTAACCTGTCTCTTCCAGCAGTTCACGCCGGGCACAGTCTGCAGGTGACTCTTCATGTTCAATGACACCTCCGGGAGTTTCAAGACTGATCTCATCTGAACCGAGTCTGTGCTGCTTCACCATTACAAGTTTCCCTTCTGGTGTAACAGCAACAACATTTACCCAGTCATATGTGTTGATGACATAAAAGTTATGAGAAATATCCACTGATTCATTTTCGCATTCATGCTTGGATATGTCAAAGAACCCGTTCTCAAAAACCCTGTCTGTTCTGTTCTTTTTCCACTTTGAAATCATCTGTACTGCTCCCTCAACGACAGCATCTTCTCAACATCGTCGGTTATGATAACATCCGAATACCTGTATATTTTCAGATAGTCGCTTCTGCGGTTAACTGTCCAGAATACAATTTTATACCCCAGAAACCTGAAAGTTTTGAGTATTAAAAAATTAAGAAACCCGGGCAGTCTCCCGAAGAGGTCAACTGGAAGATTCAGGTACCGTGGCTTCATTTTATACATTCTTATAAAAAGATTAATGAATACATTCTTCGAATCCCTCCGGTCAAGTAGCAGGCCTATATCAAAGCCCCTCTTCCTAAAGCATGGAAGGAGATCGTGACGGAACGAAGAAACCATAATGTTCTTCCTTATTTCCAGGTCTGCAACAATACTGTATATGGCATCGCAGTCATCAACAGTTAGTGTCTCCTCTTTAAGTTCCATGTTGTAGAACTTGTCACGGGGAGCCTTTTCAAGATACTCCCTGAGGTTGGGGATACCCTCCTCTCCCCCTGAAATGAAACTCACATGCTTACGTCTTGAAAATTCCTTTATATTTCCCTTCTGGCCGGTGAGCCTTTCTATTTCATAATCGTGAAAGATGACATACTCGCCGTCACCGGTCTTCTGGACATCAAACTCTATGCCGTCGGCCCCGAACTCGAATGCCTTCTGAAAGGCAAGCTCCGTGTTTTCAGGATAGAGTTTCCGGTATCCCCTGTGCCCCAGGATGAGGGGCCATCTGTTACCTGTCTTTGCTGCAGACATATATACTTGCCACTCCAAAGGTAAGTTTAATTCTTTCCACACCGGAAAAACCGGATTCTCTGACGCGATTCATGAGTTCATTCGGTTCAAGGAATGTTTCAATTGTTCTGGAGAGATAGGCGTAAGCCTCTCTCCTGCCTGAAAAAACACCTCCCATAAAGGGAAGCACCCACTTCAGATATATATTGTAAAAAAGTTTTACTACCGGTTTTTCAGGCCTTGTGAGTTCCAGAATAAAGAGTCTGCCTCCAACGGAAAGTACACGGTGCGCGTCCCGGAGAAACACATCAATATCCGGAATGTTTCTTATGCCGAAGGCAATTGTCTCAATGGGGAAAGATCCGTCTTTCACCGGAATCCTTGCGGCGTCGGCAGACAGGTTCATGTCACCAAGCCATCCCCTCTTCACCCCCTCCTTCAGCATGCCCAGTGAAAAATCGAGGGACACAACACCTGCCCCGGATTTCAAAAATTCATGTGTAAGGTCACCTGTTCCGCAGCAGAGGTCAAGGACCGGCATACCCTGAAGGTCTCCGCAGAGTCTTATGAGCCTCCTCCTCCAGAGCCTGTCTATGCCGAAGGAGAGAAAGCGGTTCAGAAAATCGTATGTGGGGGCAATGGAGTCGAACATCTCCTTCACATGCTTCTTCTTCTCTTCAGGTGTGCTGTTGTCTATCTTGTAGTCTGAATATTTGTCCATTACATGTTCCGGAGGGCATTATGAAAGAACCAATAAAATGTTTCAATTTATATTTTTCTTTTTTGAGAAGACCCCATTACCACTCTATTCCCGCTGGAGCCTGGGAGATTTAGAGAATTAATTGTTTTTTCTAAGAAACAATATTATTGTATTAATAAATCCTGTAATGGATAAACATAAAATGAAGAGTACTGATCAACGGGAAAAAAAATCCGGTAGCGGCCTTAACCGCAATATCGGCCGGTTTAAAATCCTCTTTTTCCTTTTTACGATTACTGTAATCATTACGTGTTTCGTTACCATGCGTATGGAATACCGGAATTATATCCAGCGTATTGACATGATGTCCAGAGGAGGAGTATTTACCAGTCAGCAGCATATTCTTCGCATGCTTGAGGCGGCGGACCTGATTCTGATTCAAACTGAAACCTATCTAAGAAATAAAGAGTTATCATCAATTGATAATTCAAAATCAGTGTGGGAGTATCTTGTTAACCTCTCAAATAAAATACCGCAGCTAAGGTCTATCTGGATTGCCGATGCAAAAGGGAAAATGCTTGTCTACAGCGGGAAATACCCTACCCCGACCTTAAACGTTCTTAACCGTGACTACTTTATCAACGCCCGTTCATTAAAAGGAGACAACTACTATTTGGGGCCGCCGATAAAGGGAAAATACACTGGAAAACCTTTTTTCAGTATGAGCCGGGCGCTCCGTAATTCCCATGAAACCTTCAGGGGAGTTGTGGTTGCCGCAATGGAACCTGAATATATAAACATTTTCAAGGATATTTCCATGAAAGATATGCTGTTCCGGATTTATCTGATTTCAGAGGACGGAACTGTCTATTCGGAATATCCGAAGCCCATAAAGGGCAGTGAAAAAGAAACAGGACTAAAAATAAAGACATTGCTTTCAGATAAAAATGATACCATACTGCATGGTTCTTTTAAGGAAGGGAAAATGTCAGCTCTGTCTAAACGCAGACTGGGGAATACACCCTTTCTGGTGATTTCTGAATATGGGACCAGCAATATCGTTTTTTCACTATGGTCAAGCTGGAGTTTTATAGTTGTGCCAATAGCCGTTGTTTACATGCTCATGACAATTCTGTTTGTTTTTTTGATAAAAAAGATGAGGCTTGAAGAAGAGGCAAGACTGGAAGCTGAAAAAGCAATGTCTGAAAGTGAAGAAAGACTGCGCCGGTTAGGAAACAACATGCCCAATGGACTGCTGTACCAGATATCGGTATCTCCTTCGGGAGAGAGATCATTCAATTATATAACATCCGGTGTGGAAAAAATGTTTCATGTGACAGCCGACCAGGTTTTGAAAAATCCGAAAATCCTTTACGACCTGATTCATCCCGACGATGTGGATAATTTTTTAAAAACCGAAGAAGCAGCAATAAAAGCGTTGAAAGAGTTTGAAACTTTTGCCCGGTTTAAAGTCAATTCTGCAAATTCAAAAGAAGAGAAATGGATTCAGATAAGGTCAATTCCTCATGTAAAAGAGGATAAAACCGTTACATGGGATGGATTTGTCATAGATATGACGAAAGAACATCAGCTTGAAAGTGAACTGAGACACAGCCAGAGAATGGAGTCAATCGGACAACTGGCAGGGGGTGTGGCTCATGATTTTAACAATATGCTCGCAGGTATAATCGGTTCTACTGAATTGCTGGAACATATGAATCTGCCGGAAAAGGCTTCGAAATATTTACAGATAATTCTGAAAAGCGCGACACGGGCTTCGAGTCTGACAAAGCAGTTATTGGCATTCTCCCGCAAGGCTGACTATCCTGTCGCTCCATTGAATCTTCACCAGGTTATCCGGGATGCAGTTGCTTTGCTGGAGAGAAGTATTGACCGGAAAATCGAACTTCGCCTTGAGCTTAATGCTGAGAAAACATTTGTACGGGGTGATGCCGGATTACTGGAGAATGGTATTATAAATCTCGGGATAAACGCCAGAGATGCAATAAATGATGACTGCGGTATAATAACCTTTCAAACTTCCAACATAACCCTGACGGAAGAAGAAATAAAAAATGCAGGGCATGAAATATGTCCCGGTGATTACATTAAGTTTACCGTGACTGATAACGGCGCAGGAATAGACAGCTTAACTCTGCCAATGATTTTTGACCCTTTTTTCAGTACAAAAGAAGTCGGGAAAGGAACCGGTTTGGGGCTTTCAGTTACCTATGGAGTTATCAAGAAATATAACGGCAATATCTCCGTTGAGAGTCAAAAAGGGGAAGGAACGACTTTTACAATTTTATTACCTCTTGTGCTGGATCAAACAATCAGCGATGAACCTGCAGAAAAAGAAGAAAACTTTGACAATAAAGATGCGTTAATCCTGGTCATAGAAGATGAACCTACAGTAAGAGAAACCATTGAGATGCAGATTAATCACTTTGGATACAATGTAATCACGGCCATTAACGGAACAGATGGAGTGGCTCGATTCCAAGAGAACCAGGATCAGATCAGGCTGGTCGTTCTGGATCTGATCATGCCTGAAATGAGCGGCGACAAAGTTTTCGAAGAAATTAGAAAAGTGTCACCGCAGCTCCCGATAATTCTCTATAGCGGCTACAGCAGTAACACCCGCCTTAATGAAATGCTGAAAAAAGAAAATGTTTCTTTTATTCAAAAACCCTTTGGGCAAAATGATTTAAAAAAAATGATCACAAAGGCCCTGGAAGTTATCTAAAGGCCGGGAGAGTTTACCATTTTCTGCATAGGTTAAAACTAAATCAGCACTCTACCTGCCCTCAATTTTATTAATAACAACAGTCTGTTTTCATTAGGATGAAGCATACATTCTATATTTCAAAATATTTTTCGGGGATGGGCTCCGGGATTGAATTCACAAATAATGCTACAATGTGATCCACTGCTAGTTTTCCGGTTTATCATGCCATACAATGGGAAGTGTACCTGGCCGGAATTAAGTTATTCACTTTTTAGTTGCAATTTTAATAATAATTCGATAAGTTATGTTATCCATGGTTTCAGCGGGGGGATTTGTGATTAAAGAAAACTTTTCAGAGAACAGCATCAGAGGTGAAATCGCTGAGTCCTTTGCACGTTTTCTTATCCCCTTCTTTACAGTTGCCCTAATTATAAATGC
Source organism: Spirochaetota bacterium (assembly GCA_003246895.1). GTDB lineage: Bacteria > Spirochaetota > UBA4802 > UBA4802 > UBA5550 > SZUA-423. The sequence continues at coordinate 93,785 of QKCL01000009.1, forward strand.
TGCTGTAATTTTCATGCCACCGGTTCAGCCGACCAGACTTTTTGTTGTGAGTATTTCCACACCCGGAATCATTATCGCACTCTATTTTGCATTCAGGAAAAAATTCATAAAATCGGTTTATTCATTTATAATTATGGTAGCTGTAGCATTAATTGCAGGAGCTTTTTTAAATGGTGGGGTAAGGGCCCCTGCATTTATAGGCCTGCTGGTGCCTCTTGTCTATCTGGGCTGGATATGCAGAAGCCGTAACATGGTGATTTTTTTGGGCCTCTACTTTGTCCTGGGCATTGTTTTAGCTACTCTTGACAACATGAATATTCTTCCCTACAGGCTTGAGTATACAAGCATGCGTCTCTTTTTTGTCTATGCATCCTATATACTGGCCATAGCTGTTGCCATAATAAACGGCAACAAAATGCTCCATGGCGCTCTGCAACAGAGGGAGGAAAAAACAACACTGCTTGATTCCATTTTTACTTCAATAGCCGATGCCATATTTGTACTTGATCAGAATTACAGGGTAATTCAAATGAACAGAAACGCCGAGAACATCCTCAATGAACTTGGATATAAAAACTGTGAATTCTTTCTCGAAGACATCAGGTTCATGGATATGGAATCTGAGAAATTTTCCCTTAAAGACTATCTAACCATAAGAAAAAATTTTATAGAAAACAAGCAGCTCAGATATGAAGGGGATGACCATACCTGCTGGTTCCATATATCGGGGTCTCCATTTCTGATGGGTAAAAACATGCAGGGTGCAGTTCTCTCCATGCGGAACAATACACTTCAGGTTGAACAGGAAAGGCAGCTCGTCCAGTCCCAGAAGATGGACGCCCTCGGCCAGCTGGCGGGGGGCATAACCCATGACTTTAACAATATTCTGGCGGGAATACAGGGGGCTGCCGAGGCTACCCGTTTGAAGGCAAGGGACGATCAGGTGAGAATGATTGAACTGATCATTGACTCCGTAAAAAGAGCCTCCGAACTTGTGGACAAGCTGCTTGTTTTCACCCGAAAGACATCGGATTCATCAAAGGCCTTGGATGTTCACAGAATTATTTCAGATACATATTCCCTGCTGGAGAGAACCATTGACAGGAAAATAAACATTGTCCTTAAACTCAACAGTGAACGGAGTATTACAGTGGGAGATAACACCCAGATTCAGAGCGCCCTCATGAACATGGGTATTAACGCTTCACAGGCCATGCCGGACGGAGGGACACTGACATTTGAAACATCAAACAAATATCTGAATGAAATCTTCTGTAAACACTCACAATTTGACATAGTGCCTGGAAATTATATTCTGATCAGGATAATTGATACCGGACACGGCATGGACGATAAAGTGAAGAAGCACATATTTGAGCCATTCTATACCACCAAGGATGTGGGCAAGGGAACAGGGCTCGGTCTGGCAGCCGTATACGGCATGGTACAGAGACATAAAGGAGCCATCTCTGTGTACAGTGAAGTCGGCTTAGGCACTACTTTTCACATTTACCTGCCTCTGGCAGAAGAGGATAACGAGGAGGTCATCCCTGTTTCAAAAGAAGAACCCACAGGGACCGGTATAATTTTAATTGTAGATGATGACAAGTTCATACGAATAACCACAGAACAGACCCTCATATCACTGGGCTATACTGTATATTCATTTGAAGAGGGCCGTCAGGCCCTTGAATTTATCGCAAGGGAATCTGCCGATGTCATACTGCTGGACATGATAATGCCGGTAATGAACGGCCGGGAATTGTACGATGAGATACTCAAAACCGGATTTACCGGCAAGGTCATTCTGACTTCGGGATTATCAAAAAAGAAAGATGTTGCCGCAATGGAGAAGAAGGGACTTTTCGGATTTCTCCATAAACCCTTTGACAGGTCTGAATTAGCCCGGATGGTTTTCAGGGCTCTGACTTCCGGGAATAAAACCTCCCCTGCCCATGGAAACAACACACCCGAATGTTAAATCGACACAACGTTTAATTAAATCAACGCATCGTCGGGTCAAATCAACGCAACGGACCATGAAATTTATTCAAGGCGTTTTCGTTTTATGCGCCATTTAACGGCATGCTTCCGGCCTTCGCTGGCTATGGGGATATAAAGAGTATACATGAAATTATACTGAATAAATAGGATTTTAGAGGTTTCTTATTTAATGGAAATGCCATGTCATTCTGAAATTCACAATGAATTTTATGCCAGTGCCTGACAGGAGGTCACAATGAGAACCGGCAGAAGAAATTAAAGGGCTGATAAATCTTTAAAAATATAATCACATTAATCAAAAGAGCTGCAGGAAAAGGCTGCCATGAACCGAAACCCTAATTCACAAAAATCTGCAGCTCCGTTACATACCTGTTGGAATTCCCCCTGAATATCATCCCCGGCCCCTTATGGTAGAGAACCCTGCACGGCACAAGCATTCTGTATGCCCTGTCATTTATATATGTGAACAGTTCCCTGTATGAACTGCCAAGTGTTTCATAGGGGCCGTGATGGACTATGGTGACTGCCCTGCCTCCTTTGAGTACCCGGCTTTCAATACCCTTCCTGTTCATCATGCGGCTGAGGGGGAAGCCTGCTTCTATGTCGGCGTTATCCTCCATGTACTCACTTTCATAATCAAGACTCATGGGCGGACCTGAGATAAGCCGGCCCGCTGCCCTGCCGGTTCTGCCGAATGCGCTCCCCATATCCTGATACTTTCCCTTGAAACGGTAACCGGCGAATATCATGTCATCCACGTTTTTTTCAAGTACAGTACCGTTAGCTTCATTGGTTCTGAAATCTCCTGTAATTTTCAGAAAATACTCTATTTCTGTAAGGGCCTCATTGTACCTTGCAACTCTTGCGTTAATATCTCTCCTTCTGACCTCAATGGCCTCAACGATATCACAGTCATCACTGTAATTCTGCAGCAGCTCGGCAATTTCACTGATACTGAAATCAAGGCTTCGAAGAAGCGCTATTGCAGCAGCCTTTTCAACCGATGAATCCCTGTAATACCTGTATGAAGTATCTTTATCTATATAATCAGGCAGGAGAAGGCCCTGTTCATGGTAATAACGCAATGTCTTTACAGAAAGTTTTGTAATAACCGAAAATTCACCGATTGTAAACATAACCTATCCCTTCTTCTTTATGAATTCCTCGAATGTACTGTCCCCGAGTTTTTTAAGATATTCCGGATGTGTCTTCACATATTTCTGCTGTACAGGAAGAACCACGGCAAATGCAATGATGCCAGCGGCAAGGCCGGCAACGGAAAATCTATAACTTTTCTCCATGAAGATCTTCATGAGTATCCAGACAGTTGCCAGAGTCATGGCAATATGCCCTATCTGGGCATAGATTGCAGTACCTGTCCAGCCGAAAACAAAGAGCCCTCCTGTACCGAAAAAGAGAAGAAAGGGGAGAGCAGAAGCCATGATCCTGGAGCTTTTGAAAAAATATCCTGCAAGGTAAAGCATTACCGACGGCGCGCAGGCATTAAATACAAGCCAGGCCTCTGCCGGGAAATGCGCCATTCCCAGAAAAAACCATGTTGAGTTTATTACATTGACCACATTAATAGCTGCAATGGCCATGCCCGATATTTTTAATATTTTGTGTGTCACAGTATCCTCCATTTATTTACATAAACGGCAGGTTACAGTCTCCCCCGGGGGGAGAGTCAAACATGAAATTTTGGAATATACAGTTTAAGTAAGTACAGGAATAAAATCTTTTTTCAGGGAATTTTCAGATTTAAAAAAGCGTTAATGCAAATGCTGAAGACCCAGTTCGTTTATGCGGAATTTTTAGAAATTCATTGTGATCTGAATCTAACAATTTTCACAAAACCTTTTGTCAGATCTCTTTTCTTTTTGATTCATCCGGTCTCTTTCATTAAGGTTTGTTTCGGATTGATATCCCTTCAGATTTTTCTGAAATTCCCTCTCCTTCAAAAGAGATAATTCATTCTGTTTTTTGGTAAAAAAATTGTAATAGTAATTCATGCAGATTAATTTTGATGGAAGTCAGTTAAAGTCCCGGCATTTAAACAAAACCGGGACTGTTCTGTTTTATAGTTCTGTTACTGAAACGGCTCTTGGACCCTTTTCACTGTCTTCTACAGTAAACTCAACTCTGGATCCCTCCATGAGAGTCTTGAAACCCTCTGAGTTGATTCCTGTGTGATGTACAAATACATCCACACCATTGTCTTTCTGAATAAAGCCGAAACCTTTAGTTTCGTTAAACCACTTAACAGTTCCTTGTTCCATTTGAAAACTCCTATAATTTAATTTGAGATACAATGAGCTATGACGCAGTTATAGGATCTTCAATTATTATGCCGTTTTTTTGCTCGAAGTTTTTTACTGAGAGAGAAAATCGGAAGGTTCTTCTGACACTACACTGTTGATACATACATTTTGTATCTAATAAAGTCATTATTCAGAACACCACATAATAGTCAACCACAAAATAAAAAAATACATGTTTTATTAAAATATTGTCTTCTATTAACTTTGAAGAATTCAGCATCCCGGCAACCACCTGAACTGCCCCAACCGGCACAAACAATACATGTCAGTAACTGTATGTATCATAGATAAGATTATTATATGAAGAACTTGTCCTGTAGTCAGACCATATGAAAATCGGGTTCCATGCGCCTGCCCCGTCATTTGTATTTACAGATTCAAATGAAAGCTCATCGGCATCGTAAATGTTCGGAATACCTATGAGAATACCATCATAATCCGACCCCGCCGTATCCGCATTCCACTGTTTTACTCCTGCAGCATTCAGGGCCTGGGCATAGAGACAGTATCCTAGGACCGAATAGGTCCTCATGTCATACCATGAAACAACGGCACCATCGGTTCCGTCACTGACAATCCTGATATTGCCCTTGTTTGCGTCTGTATTGGAAACATAGTATCCGGGAGCTGTAAATGTGGTTATCTGCTGCGCAGTGTAAACATCTCCTCCCGAAACATTGTATTTTCTTACATAGACATTCCCGAGATATGCATATGCAACCATTGGCCTGTATGTGGAATCAAGGGTCACATCCGCATCAAGACCGGTACCAACCGTAACTGTCCAGCTTGAAGTGAGTGTTGCGGTTCTTCTTGTGAGGTAGACATTTGTGCCGTTTTCATAGAGGACATATATTGAGCCGGAACCGTCTGCAAGGACCTTCATGAGGTTCCCTGTACCGATATTTACACCCGAACTGGCGCCTGCTCCTCCATAAAGAATTGCTCCCACACCATTTACTTTTTTTGCATATACTGTACCGGAAATTTCATATACCACATAGGCATTGCCGGTTCCGTCACTTACAGACCAGAGATTGGTGGCCCCTGAACCTGTATAGATATTGCCCTCAATTCCGTATTTTGAACCGTCCCTGAGCCTCACAAGCTGTGAATATACCCCTCCGCTGTTTAGATAGCTGAAAAGAACACGCGGCTGAAGAATAATATATGCACCGCCGTCAAGAGACGTATCAAGCGTCAGAGTTGTGGCAGCCACAGCTGTAACAAGAGCCTGGGTTCCGGATGACATGTCCCGCACAACATCCCCTACACTAACCCCTGCGGCAACAAAACCCGCAGAGGCATCTGTGAGAGTTGTACCTGTACTGCCGTTTGTTCCTGTATCAGTAATCCGTTCCCTGTTGGCCTGTGCATCCGTAACTTTCAGAATAACATAACTGTCGCTTGCGCTGAAAGTTCTGGAGATTGTCAGTGTTGTATTGCTGTCCACAGAAACTATTGCAGCATATAAACCGGTGGTTATATTATACAGAATATCACCCTTCTCAACTGTAGAGAGAAAACTCTTACCCGCAGTAGTCAGTGTTGTGCCGCCCGTTGATGTTATGCCCCCTTCAAGCACTGAGGTATATGCCGATGAACCGAGATTAACAATTTTATATGTATCAGTATCACTAAAGAGCCCGCCTGTAGCCAAAGGGAGTGCCCTTGCATATATTGTACCTGCTGCAACTGAAGTGTAAACACCTGTAGCAGTATTAAACACAAGATCTCCGGAAGTCACAACAGGTGTTGTAGCGGTATAGTCAACTGCAAGCTGATTATCAAGGAGAGGATTTGTGGGAACAGTATCTGCTGTACCGGAAGCGCCTGTTATGGCATCATATATATTTACTGTGGAACCGGATGTTGTGCCTACACCCGGATTAAGAACTATCTGATAAAAATCTGTTATTGCGTCCCCTGCACCGTAATGTGTGGTACAGTAATCATCATATATTTCGTAATTTTCATTCCCTGAAGTAAAGAGATCAGTATCCAGAATCAGGGCAGTATCATAGACAGTTGCAACCTTTCCATAGGATCCGTCAGAGGTTCTGCGTACAAGGTAGTTCACAAGAACCGGACTGCCTCCGCTGCTCCATGTTGTCTTGTCAGAATCTATCAGATAATTTGTTTTTACAGACCCCGCAGTGCCGCTTGCAAGTGACGCTGAATTCAGAATCACATAACTTTCATTTGTACTGTTAAAAATATCATGATTGAGTGTCAGGTTATTAGCAGTAACAGTAACAACAGTTGTCACTCCGCCGTTTACAGAGTTATCCGACATGTTCAGAACGATATCACCTGAGGTTACACCAGAAGCTGTAAAATTTACAGATGAATCGTCCAGCTCAAAATCCGCGGGAATACCAAAAAAGTTGCTTGTATCGCTCAGCCTCAGGTCATATACAATATAGCCTTCCGAACCTGTGGGGAAAATATCCGTTCCAAGCTGCAGATAGAAGTTACTTACTGTGGAAATCGCAGTGTAATCCGATGTAGTTGTTCCGCCCGATACAAATGCGTAATCCCCGGTTCCAACACCTGCCAGACTAAAATCATTGTCAGGCGAAACAAGAAGATTCGCAGTATCTGAACCTGCAGTACCGGAATCAAAGAGTGATGCAAGCGACAGATTAGTAATTGATGCCACAACCGTACCTTTTAATTGAACACTATCCCAAATCAAATCACCTGAATCTATTATCCACCCCTCAACACCAATTGTTGGCGGAGAAAATCCGTGTTCTGTATAGGTATTGTTGCCTGCCTGTGTATAGTTTGAACCTCCATGCATTACATGATTTGTAGCCGTATAGCTTGTTGTATTTGTACCGCTGCCGATGGTGTAGTTTTCATTATTCGAAGTCAGTGTGTCTGCAATGGCAAGCTCAACGGCATGTCTGTAGACCGGATTACTGCCTACATTCATAAAAGTATTTGTGCTTGTGTTAACAACCTTGTCCCCTGACACGACTCCAAGTGTGGTAAAATCAACTGAAAAGTCATAAAAGAAATTTCCTGCACCAAGTACAGTTGCTGTTCCAGAACCGATGAGTACCGTGAATGAATTATAGTATGCATCAGTGTCTCCCTGCGATCCCCACACGACAGCCGCTGCCGCACCCGTACCTCCCGATGTTGTTACCTGGACGCCAGTGCTGCCGGAAGCAGTTCCCCAGCCGTCCCCCTTGAACCCAAGAGAACCGCCGTTATTGTATACATATTTCGCATAGGTCTCTCCTCCACCCTCCATGGTAACAATCAGTCCGCCCATTCCGTCACTGTGCCCCTTTGGAGAAGTCCGGCTGTTTGAGTCCATGACAGCTCCGTCGGCCCCCCATGAAAAAGTTCCGGTTGTTGTAAAGAATGACCCCTTCACGTCTGTCCCTTCAAGCCATGTAATAAAGGACGAACCGTCAAAGGCTCCTGAAGTACTCACATTCTGCAGTGCATAAAGAGAGGTTTTATTTACAGATGCAATATCGCTCAAAGGCAGGTCACCGGAAGCGATTCCTGAATCTGAAGTTATAAAATATCCTGTTGATGTTGCGGTCCCATAATCTATCTGAAAATAATACCTTCCAGCACTTGTCAGGCCGGTAATGTCAACATAGTGAACAGTATCGGCTGTGGTAGTTGTTTCGGCCTGTGAGCTTCCATATGCGGATGTTGTGCCGTAGCCCACATTTATCCCTGTCTGTGCAGTGGTAGTTGTCCAGTTTATTCTTGCAGTTGAATTTGTTATATCAGTAACCCATACAGAAGCAATGGAAAGTGTAGTTGCCGGAAGATCGGGGTCTGTTTCTGTTGTAAATGTCCAGGTATGGTTTCCGTCCAGGACCAGTGAATTACCTGTTGTACTCTGAATGGCATTTGTAAGGGTAACTGTGTATGTTGTTCCGTAGGCAAGGCCAGAGACCCCGAGCCTGAATGTTCTGTTGTCTGTTGTGGATACAGCTCCTATAGTGACACTCCCCCCCGCAACCGTAAATGACCCGCCGGCTGTTACTGTGCCGCTGCTCATCTCCTCGGAAAACGTAACGTCAATTGATGACAGAGATTTTGATACAGATGTTGCACCGCCTGAAGGAATTCTGGTTGCGGCAAGAACTCTTGGAGCCAGCGTTGTTGAACTGTCCGCAACAGTGGTAAATGTACTTGCCGAAGTACTGGAAAGAGTTGTTCCATCGCTGGCATCTATGCCCCCTGAAACAACAGTAACTGTATATGAGGTGCCGTAACTCATTGTTCCGCTGAAATCGAGTGTTGCGATTGTATTATCACTGTTCCATGAAATTGTTCCGGAAAGTGAACCAGATGATATGGTTATGTCGGTATTTGCTGTAACTGTTCCGGTGTTTATGGCCTTTGAGAAGACAACATATATTTTGGGGTTTACAGACACATTTGTTGAACCGGTGACAGGATATATGGCACTTACGGAAAGGGTAGTTGTTCCAGGTGAGGTGTCAACATAACCGGAAGTAACAGTTGAGGGGTCAACAGTTTTTGCCTCCTTGCTGCAGCTGAAGAAAGACAGCGCAAGGGGCACTATCCATATTATTTTGAACCATTTCACCATTAATATTACCCCGGGAAAATAAAACTTTCCATTTTAAATATATGAATTATATTATATATAAGCTATACTTTTTTAGTCAAATGTTAAAAAAATCTTGTGGATATTGGAGTCTCATTTAGACTGAAGTTCAACATGAAAAGAATAACAATACATTTAACTGCAATATGTCTAATTCTATTCTTCTCGTTAAGGGGGGAGTCCAACGTTACGTCAATTACACTGACTCCGCAGAACCCGACAACCCTTTCAAACGGACTCGGATACTATCTTGCCGGCAGCACATATACCTTCACTGTTGATGTAATAGACCCCGCTGCAGCATCCTGGGCCCAGATTTCACAGGTGAGGATTCAAATCCCCGGAGCAACAAACATTGACTTTTATATAAACCCCGACGGCACCGGAACTGAAACCGTTACATTCAACACAGGCACTGCAGATGTTGCAGTTTCATACAGCGGCACCCCCACATACAACAGCTTCAGCGTGACATTCAGCGTTACAATGAGGTGGGACACCGCGAACTCAACCTGGGCAGCTTCAAGAACAGTTACCGCATCATGCACATCAACAAATCCTGCAACCGTAACAGCTACAGACACAAAAACTGTATCATACGGCATTGCCTCACAGATAACAGTACTCGGCATTTCCATGTCAGGAGAAGCCAGTGACGGATACATAAACCGTTGGCACAATACATTTACAGTAACGGGCACAGCCGTATATAATGTCCCTGGAGCGACAACATCTGACAATGTTAACGTTGTCGATGCCGGAGAAATTACGAACTCCAACCTCTACATAGACATAAACAACCCCAATGATGATGGAACTGCAGCGGACGGATTGTCTGTAAGTGTGCCTGCGGCATACCTCAACACAGTGGGGGCAACCGACGGTACAGCATATACAGTCAACTTCACCTTTGACACAACAACTGCGGGAGGGCCGGTAACCTCGACAAATTCTCTTTCCCTGACAGTTGATCAGGTTCGCGTTACTGACATCAGGTTTACCGGAGGGGGAGGAATAAACTCAGACCCGTCAAACTACTTCAAATCCGTGAGCATTACCGGAGTAAATGTGGAGATAGACGCCCAGATGTCGGGAGGGGGCGGTGCCATGAACGGGAACACAACATTTGAAGTTTGGAATATAACTGATAATGTCAAGGTCGCTGATGTGGTCATTGCAAACGGGGCAACAACAGGTACAGCCACAATAACCAATCCCGGCACAGTGGGAGCATTATCCACTGAGACACGGAACTACCGCGTGTTAAATATCTATGGAGGAGCATACGGAAGTACATCCGGTTTTGGGCAGTACCAGACAGATGTAACCTATATCCCCAATCAGCCCGTTGCCCATACCATTTACTGGGACAACGGAGACCCGCCCGGTACAAATGGATCAGCCTTTACAACAGAGGGCACACATACAACATCGGCAGGAACCATATACTTCTACTGGACTGCCCTGACCACGCCCGGAATAGATGACGATTTTGACACATACAAAATCTATTACAAAAGGGTTGCGGATACAGTATGGACAGTTGTTGACAGGTCAAGCGGAGCTGCATTTACGTCCCTTGGTACAATTACCACAAACAGCATATCAATCTCGGGCCTTGAACCGCTGACAGACTACAACTACAGAATTTCGGCAATAGACATTTTCGGGAACGAAGTCGCTTCAGCAGACAGACTCTCATCCCAGGACCCGCTTTCCACAACGGCAAGTTCAATTACATGTACCGTAACCGACGGCATAACCAGTTACGGGGAATCGGACTTTTCAACAGATCCTGCCCCGAACGGAAACCTCAACCTGAAAAGAACTGCCATAAAGGTAGACATTGAAATAATAACAAGCGGAAACACCCCTTCGGAAGTAGCCCTTGTATGTGCCGACAACGCAAGCGAAGGAACAAGCATTCTATCAACTACAAACTACGTGATTATATGCAGCAAAACAGGGGCCAATACATGGACAGGCTATATACCCTCAACCAATCCTCTCATTACAGTTGGCACAGAAACAAGATTTATTGTCAGAACGGTTTTCAACTCGGCAACTGCATATGCCGATTACGACACAGAAACAGACGGAGAATACGACTCCCACGAATGGAGATTCTATATAGCTTCAGATCTCACATTCACTCCATGGCCCACCAGGGTATTCAACAATGTCATTACAGACAGTAATCCTGTTGCCTACCCTGCCTACTACCTCACAGACGATGCATATGTCACAATTACAGCATATGACATTAAGGGAAGGCCTGTTGCAAAACTTCTGGACAACGCTTTACGAAAGGCCGGACGCAACATTAAGGAAAACGGATGGAGAGGCACAAACAAGTACAACAGAAAACTCGGCATAGGCCTTTACTATCTTCACTTCAAGGCAAAGCGTGCATCTGACGGCAAGGTGATCATGAACGAATTCAAAAAGGTTGTAATGAGAAGGTAGGAGATTACAGTGCCGCAGCCTTTCTCTCCAGCACAAAGCTGAAAAACACAGACTCCGCACGAAAAAAAAGAATTCAAAACGGAAAAGATCCTTCTACTAAATCTTTTTTTCTTTTTTATCCGTGCAGGTCATTCCTATCCGTGATTTCCTGTTTTTTTAAAATAAACCTAAATCACATGATATATAAGCATGCAAACAGCAGCTACAGCTTCATGCCTTCCAGAACAGGTACAATCTCGGAAAACGCATGGACAAGAAATTTTTCGTCCTTTATTTCATCTATTCCGGCATGGCCGAATGCACATCCTATGAATGGTATGTTGTTGTCTCTGGCTGCTTCAAGGTCAGTGAACCGGTCACCAACCATTACCATGTTTTTCACATCCGGAAGTTCGTTCAGGTAATGTCTCACAACTTCTGTCTTGTTTAAATGCTCTGCTCCGGGATACACAAAGGGTTCACTGAAATACTGAATGAGCCCATAGGTTTCCAGTATGGCCTCGCAGTACTGCTTTACTCCGTTTGAGGCTACAACCATTTTATACCCTGCCCTGTAAAGTTCGGGAATTACCGTATCCGCGCCTTCAATGAGTTCACCCTCTCTGTCCCTGATCATTGCAACAAGTTCTTCGGTACAGATTGAGGAAAGCCTTTCTCTCCCGCGGACATCAATTTCAGGGAACAGAATACGAAAGATCTCCTCAAGAGGCAGCCCAAGGGTACGCGCAATATCTTCTCTGGCTGGACGGCGGAGATCGGGGCCGCTGTTCTCCTTCATGAACCGCTCAACAGCACGGGAAAATGACCCTTCTATTATATTCCCTGCGTCATATATCGTTCCGTCTATATCAAATGCGATGTAGTTTTTTCTGTCTTCTCTGATTTTTTCCATGGGAAAGACAATTTCAACTGACCTGCCCGTTGTCAATATTAATTATTCCCTATTTTATTGTTGTTGACTCTGCCGCCGTCTCCCTGCTAAAAAATTTTTTATTTACCATTGATTGGCTATCATGTTATTTATGAATTGAAATTATCCGGTAAAAATTTCATATTGTTACAGACAGGTTTAACAGGCAGGAGAAATATGAACAGCGAAATAAAAATCGGCGGACTTACACTTAAAAATCCAATAACAGTAGCCTCCGGCACCGCAGGCTACGGAGAAGAATTATCTGGATATATGGATATCTCAAAAATAGGAGCCATATTTACCAAGGGGCTCTCCCTGGAACCGAGAAAGGGCAATGCCGGCAACAGAATCATTGAGACACCTGCCGGTGTACTGAACTCCATCGGGCTGGAAAACGTCGGCCTTGAAAAATTCCTAAACGAAAAACTCCCGTTCATCAAAAAATCGGGAGCCGTTGCAATTCCAAATATCGCCGGACACTCCATCGAAGAAAACATAGAACTGTGCAGAATACTCTCCGAAACAGACGGAATAGATGCGGTTGAACTTAACGTATCATGCCCCAATGTGAAGCAGGGAGGAATTGCCTTCGGTACAGACCTGGACATATTCTCTGACCTCCTGAGAAAGGCAAGGAAGGTGACCAAATGTGCACTTATAGTTAAGCTTTCCCCCAACGTTACTGACGTCACATCATTCGCAGTTGCCGCTGAAAGGGAGGGAGTTGATGCAATATCTGCAATCAACACTTTTCTGGGAATGAAGATAAACACAAGAACCAGAAGGCCCCACTTTAATAACAAGGTAGCAGGGCTCAGCGGTCCGGCTATTAAGCCAATGGCTCTGAGAATAGTATACCAGGTCTGTTCAAGAGTAAAGATTCCGGTTATTGGCCTTGGAGGGATCTCAAATTTTGAAGATATACTCGAGTTCCTCATGGCCGGAGCAACAGCAATCTCCATTGGAACAATGAACATGATAGATCCGGCTGTATCCGAAAAAATGGTGGCAGAACTTGAGAGATACATGAATGAGGAAAAAATCGAATCAATTTATGAAATTATAGGATCAGCACAGGATAAATAAATATGAAATACTGGAATTCCACTCTTAAAAAAATGGATGAATACATACCCGGCGAACAGCCGAAAGACATTGCAGCCTATATAAAACTGAACACCAACGAGAACCCCTTCCCTCCTTCAAGCCTTGTATTTGAAAAAATCACCTCTGCACTTAATGACAACATACGGAGATACCCGGACTCCCTTGCCATGCCGGTGAGAGAGATATTTGCAAAACAGAACAATCTCACCGTGGACAACATTTTTATCGGGAACGGTTCAGATGAAATCTTTACTCTAATTTTCAGGGGGTTCATTGAAAAAAAGGGCCTTGCCGCATTCCCATACCCTTCATATTCACTCTATGACACACTGGCCCAGGGAAACGGCATATCATTTGAGAAAGTACCCCTTGACAACAACTTCAGGCTGGACATGAACAGGTTCCTGGAAAAAAAATACGACATGGTGATAATCGCCAACCCCAACAATCCAACTGGCACATCCGTTCCTGTTGGAGAGATAAAAAATTTTCTGAGCAGATACGAAGGACTTCTGGTAGTCGACGAGGCCTATGTGGACTTTTACGGTGAAACATCTCTGGATCTTGTCAAAAAACACGACAACATCATAGTAACAAGATCATTTTCAAAATCCTACTCTCTTGCAGGAATGAGAATAGGCATGGCAATAGCCTGTCCTGAAATAATAAGGGGCTTTCTAAAAATTAAAGATTCCTATAATATTGACACCCTTGCAATCGAAGCAGCTGCAGCAGCGCTGGAGGACGAAAAGACCTTTAACTACAACATAAGAATGCTCATCAGCAACAAAGAATATCTTGAGGAAACTCTTGAAGCCATGGGATTTGAAATAGTACCATCAAAGGCAAACTTTCTCTTCCTCAAACACCCCGGAATACCATCAGGTGAACTATATGAAAAACTGAAGGATCATAAAATTCTCATCAGGCACTTCAGCGGCCCTGTACAGTCAGATTATGTAAGAATATCCGTGGGAACTATGATGGAGATAAAGCAGCTCTTCTCGGCATTAAAGTCTATATTGCCAGCAGAATAACTTTTCCTGCTGTATTGGTGATGGTGCTTCTCTGAAGCATCTCATTCACCGTTATTTTCCCCGTATATGTCAGAATTATATCCTCTTCCTTTATCCAGATATTGACCTGCTGCCTTGCACCTGATTCTGTCCACTTGAATCCGAAAACAACTCCTACAACTTCACTCTCTTTCAGAATGTTTCTGTTTTTATAGACCTCATTTAAAAGAGGCATTGTATACTTTTTGATAACAGAAACTGAAAATGAACCGTAATCTTCTGACTTGATATTCTTCACAAACAGATCCAGACCGAAAAAGAGCCTGTCCGTTCTTGTTGATTTCTTGTCAAAATAGAACCCAACGGTACCTTCAGATATATTCAGTTTATCCTTTTCAATGAATGATTTTACAATTATGATTATGCTGTCATGATATTTGCTCTGATAATAACCGCCATTCGTCGAATAGTATTTAGGGTCTACGAGATATTCAGAATACTTTTCCCTGTTTTTTACAGTAATTTTTGGTTCCGTGCTATCAGTACCTGAAGTATTCTGAACAGTCCCTGTGCTGCCACCTGTTCCATTTTTGATATTCTCACCGGTGCATGACATGGAAAGCAGCATAAATAAAACCGAAAAAAACAGCATTACTCTCATTACAGAAAACTCCTATTGGGTTAAATATATTATTTACTTAAAAATTCAAAAAACTTCTGAATTTCATCAGGGTAGGTCCCGTCATCAAATTGATATTTCTTATAACGCCTTTCATATGCGGCTATTTCCCTGACCTTGACATTTGTAAAACGGCTGGCATACTTGTTGAAAGCCGGCATATTTTCAAGCTGTGCCCTGACATCCTTGTTAAATGGAATATGTTTATAAAACATTTCACGGACAACGCTGTTAAGTTTCATTATACCATCTCTTTCATAGGCTATCCACATGATATAATCATCTGCGAACCTGTCCCGGTTTGTCCTCAGAGCCCTGAACCTTGAGTTAATCTTCTCCTTGGCTTCAGCCGAAAGTTTTGTATTCTTCTTGTATGTGTTCACATAGTCAAAATACTCTCCAGTAAGCCCACCTTCTATAGGATCAGCCCACATCGCCCCCTTGACGGTCCGGTTAAGCTCCCACCTGTAACAGGCAAGGGTATGGAGAATACTTTTTTCAATATCTCCCATGAAAAACACCGGAACAACGATCCTGCCTCTTGTTCTCTTGTTGTTGCCCACAATTTCCTGCCAGAGCAGCGATTTTGTGCCATATATGGGAAGCATTATAAAATAGGGGAGAATCTCCTCCTGAATAATCTCCCTTGCTGAATCCATTTTAAGAACTGTTTCCCTGTAGAAAAGAGAATAGTCAATATTCTCAATATTTTTCACAATTTTTTCAAGGGATGATTTTGAGACATAAAGATTTTTAAGGCTGCCCTTTACTATTTCAGATGCAAGAATTGGAAAAGCCGTAGTCGTACCTCCAGAACAAACCGCGGCCGTTGACGTAAGTCTCTGGTCTATTTCATGAAGGGTCATGTTAAGATTAACATTTTCATCATCATCAATTTTGACTTCTTCTCCGCGTTTTTTGTATTTATTCTGCTCACGGATAAAACCTTCATAATTAAGCCCCATCTCAGTAATACTTGGCTCTTCCTTGCCTTCATATATCAGGGAAAGAAAGTCATATTCCGATAAAACAATATCAGATCCTGCCCTTTCACGCATTTTGCCAAGTTCAGCCAGGTCTCTCAGCTGACTCTCTTCCAGAAGTTCATCATCAAGAAAACCGTAATGCATCATGAGATTCACCGCTCTGGGAATGGAGGATTCGGTCTTGGTTCTCACAAAGACCTGTTTATAAAGGTCCCAGTACATCTTCGATACGAATCTCCGGACCTTTCTTGCATCACCCTCTGAACTGAATGGATTTTTAAGATTCTTGAAATCATTCAGGAGTTTAAGCATTCTGTTCTGAAACTCCTGGTCAATCATTGAAAACTCAAAGATCTGGTAAATGGATTTCTGCAGTCCCGAACTTCCCCTGACAGGAGCCTCCCCTTCCTCAATAATTTCCTGAACCCCTGACGGTTCAGAATGAACTTCAGCTGCAGCCGGCCTTTCACCGTTTTTCTTTTCGCTGAAAAGGACCTGAAGCTTTATATAATTTTCAAACTTATCCAGTCCGGTGCCGAAAACTGAAGAATACATTTCATTTATTTTCTGAAAAAGCTTTGACAGTGCGGGAAAGAAGCTGTTATCGATTCTTCCGGAAGCAGCCCAATCATCAGTCACTCCGGAAGTAAGAAAATATGATGACCAGCTGTCCTGCATCTCAAAAAACGTGGCAAGTTTCTCTTCTATTTCAGATGATACCTCAAATATCCCGTTATAGGACCTGTTTAACTGTGCAGTGAGTTCCTCAAAAATCAATACTGAAATGTTGGGATTACTTTTTACAGTATGGGCAAGAATCTGACCATCTACCTTCAGAATATTCTTAACCAGTTTATCATATTCATCAGAAGAACCTGTCTCAGCTTCAGGTTCTCCATAGTTCTGATTCAGGTAGGGGCTGAAATCCTTTATGAGAATTTCAATGGGAATCTGATCTTCAATGGTGCCCCCATTTTCCCTGAATTTATGATAGAGATTTTCTGAACTAAGGGTGATCTCCTCGGGACCATTACCGGAAGATATTACGTGATATAGAAGGAGAAGGTTATCATGAAGCTGGGATATTCTCCCCGAAAGACTGTAATACTTTTTGAGGCCGCTTTTACTCTGCAGAAAGAGGTTGTAGAGCTGCCTGAGAATATTTACAGTGCCCTTGAAGTCCCTTGCAGCAACTGCCCTGAAACCGGGCCTGCTCAAAGGGTATTCAACAAGCAGGCTTTTTTTTACTGCACGTACCGACTGATTAAAAGGAGAAGTAAGATTTGAAGAAAAACCGGCCAGCATGCTTTTCGCTGATATGCTTCCCACACGTATTGATTTATCAATTATTATATGACTGTCAAGTCCGAGGTATTCTCCAGATGTCTGAAGGATCTCAAGCTCCCCCTCCTGAAACATATAAATTTTTTCCGGAGTATCACCCTGAATAAAGAGAATTTCACCGGCTTCAAGTATACGTTTTTCAGGCATCGAATCCCTCACAAATTGAATGAAGTAAAAATTGAAACATTATTCAATAGATTATCAGCAAATGATAATGTTTACAATAAAAATATTACTCATTACTCAATTTATTCATATATTCATCCCATTCAATGGGGAGCATATATTTTTTCTTATTATTACATTCCTTGCAGGCAGGGACAAGATTCTCTTTTTCAGATTTCCCTCCCCTTGCAAGCGGTATCTTATGATCCATTGTAAGTTCGGTTGGCGGGAAAACTTTTCCGCAATAATGGCATTTCCCTGAAGATATCTTGTTTTTCCACCATGGCGTTTTTCTCAGGTCACGGGCCTTCTGTTTTTCAGCATTCATGAGCCGATCCATGTCAAAAACATCGACCATTTCATGGACTTTTTCACGTCGTTTGGACTTTCTGTTTATTTTTCGGTCTTTGTAGGACATGTTATATGAAAAATTCTCCCGGTTCCAGACGTGATCCGTTTAGAAACGCAAGGGAGTCCATGTCCTTCTTGTTTTCAGGCTGAAGTTTCAGGATTTCAATCAGTCCTGAACCTGTGCCCGCAAGGAGTCTTTTCTTCTGGTATTTAAGAATCTCTCCTGCACCGAGCTCAACTTCAACTGCATCATCCGGAATTTTTGTAGCCCATATTTTCATATTTGTATCCCTGAAAGTTGTCCATGCAACAGGCTTCGGGTTAAGGCCCCTTACAAGATTATGTATCTCATAATTTTTAAGATTCCAGTCGATATGTGCTGTCTCCCTGTCAATCTTCCCGCAATAGGTTGCATCTTCCTCATTCTGAACTTCTGGTTCAATGGTCTTGTCATCAAGGCCTTCAATTGCCATTGAAACCAAATCCGCCCCCACAGGCAGAACCCTGCTGAAAAGTTCCGCGGAAGTTATGTTTTCATCAACATCAACCCTTTTCTGAAGAATAATATCTCCTGCATCAAGCCTTTCATTTATTCTTTGAACAGTAACACCCGTAAAAGGATCTCCATTAATAATTGACCACTGTACAGGTGCGGCCCCGCGGTATTTGGGAAGAAGTGAAGGATGAAAATTTATTGTTCCCAGTCTGGGCATATCAAAAACTGACCGTGGAATAATTTTGCCGTATGCAACAACAACAAAAATATCTGCATTGAATGATCTTAATTCATCCAGAAAACTCTCCTCATTGAGCTTTACAGGCTGGAGAACAGGTATATCATTACACTGGGCAAATTCCTTAGTGGGGCAGATTCTCAGTCTCCTGTTTCTGCCGTACTCCTTATCCTCGGGTGCAACAAGAAATACAACTTCAAATTTTGAAACAAGTTCCTGAAGAATGTATGCGGCAAGATCCGGTGTCCCAAAAAATCCAACTCTCATATCACCTGTTCATCTTCTTTATCTTTTTCAGTTCAGAACGGAATTCTTCACGAATATAGTTATCGATCCTGTCAATAAAGAGAAAACCATCAAGATGGTCAACCTCATGCTGAAAGACTCTTGCCAGCAGTCCCCTTGCCTCAATTTCCAGCTCCTTTCCGTTTCTGTCAAAACCGGATATCAGAATTTCAGACGGCCTTATGACATCGGCATTGATTCCCGGAACAGAGAGGCACCCCTCCTCGAAGGGATTTGTTCTGTCAGAAAATTCTTTTATTACAGGATTAATAAGGGCAATCTTGTTACCGTTCCCGTCCTGCGTATCAACTACAATTATCCTTCTGCCGAGATCGATCTGAGGAGCGGCCAGACCAATACCACGCTCCCTGTACATGATCTCATACATTTCATCAATTATTGCCGCAACTGATCCGTCAATATTTTCAACCGGTTCAGCGATTCCCTTTAAAGTTTCATTTCCATAAAATACAAGATTATACGACATCAATCTCCCCTATTTTTTAAAATTGGAGTCATCCTTCAGCCCGGTTTCAGCTCTCATGAGATCCTCTTCAGTGTCCACCTCGTACCATCCGAATCCTGAAAGATCACATATCTCTGGGGAAGTCACACTGTTTCCGGCAAGCATCTGAAGTATATTTTCCACAACGGCCTTTTCGCCAAACTCTTCTATAGTCCGGTCTATTGTTTCCCTGTATACATCATACATTGACCTGTCAACATATGTCATTCCGATATATCCGCAGTCAAAATCTTCAAGCTGCTTACTGATTCGGTTTATATGTTTCCCGTCCTGTTCCAGCTTTACTTTCATGTCATCAGAACCGAGTTTCCTGTCAAAATCACACATGGCCCTGATGCCGGAAAAATTCTGTTTCATCTTTTGAAACATCACAGAAGGGTATATATGATCAACATTTGTTACAAGGAAAGAATCCTTATCAAACTCTTTCATTCCCCTTATAAGGGTATAGATATTGCCTTTAAGGTATTCAGTATTTTCCACAACCTTCAGCCCCCTTATTCCCTTTGAATAAAGGTGTTCCTTAAGATCCTCATAATAAAATCCGCCAACCACAATTATCTCATCGAATAAATCCTTTTCAAGAAAATCCATAAGATAATCTATCAGTTTTTTACCAAGAACTGGAACCATCCCCTTTGTTCTTGCCTTCGTAATTTCTCCCAGCCTGCTCCCTGTTCCTGCAGCTAAAACAATAACTCTCATATCTCTAATAGTTCCTTTAAATGCTCAATAGTTACAGTATTCGGGTCAGATTTAAGAAAATCCTCCCTTTTAAAGGTTCCGCAAATACCAATAAACCTGATACCATAATTCCTGGCCTTCTCTGCATCTTTCAGCGAATCCCCGACAAATGTTAAATCATCCTTCTCAAGCCCGAATTTTTCGCAGACATAATTAAAATGTGCCGGCCCTTTTTCAAAATTATCCCTGTAGCCCAGAACAATGTCAAATTCAAGCTCTTCTTCAAATACAAACTTGTCAATGAGTTCCTGAAAATTATTTGAAGCCACACCAGCGATATGCCCCTCTTCCCTCAACTGATTTATGGTATAGCGCACATCTTCATGGAATCTTGTTTTAAAAAATCCCTCAATTTTTCTTTCTTCAAAAATCTTTGCCTTATCCCTGTTAAGAGGGTCATTGGGAAATAATATCTCAAGCTGCTGAAAAAAAGGATTTCCCGATGTGTCGAGATACTTCTGTCTGGCATCATCAAATGATAGGTCACCATGATACATGGATATGACATCCGCAGCAATATCCGCAAATCCCATCATTGTATCAACCAGAGTTCCATCGAAATCGAATAAATAGGCTTTAGTTCTTCTCATAAAACAGGTATCCATTATTTTTATTTAAAGTCTATAGTAAAATCACAAATTATAACCGTCAAGTATAAACTCCTGCCATAATTTCGTTTTTAACTTGCTATAATCGCTCCAATATATTACAGGAACATATTGAAACATACCGGAGAATCAGCCATGTCCTTAAAAAGAAAAATATTCACGATTATTTTTACTGCAATGATCATCCCTTCTTCCCTTTTTGCGCTGGAGGTAGATGTAGATGAAGTAAAACAGGCAAAAAAAGTTGAATTTATCAATTATGAAGGGAAAACCAGACGTTTTGACTCTCTCCGTGAAATTAAAAGTATCGGTTACGGGCTGTCAAGGGGTGCAAAGTCGGCAAAAGATAATTCGCTGTTCAAACTTAACATAAAGTACTCTGTCATTAGAATCAACTCAAATGACGGCACTGACAGATTAAACGCCGATATCATTTTCATAAACAAAGCCGCACGCATAGATCACATCAGGAATGTCAGAAGAATAATATCCGCATATCTTGAAAATACCTATAAATACAACACTGAAGAAGCAGTGGCCCTGTCCCTGTATTTGACATATTATAATGCAGTATACAGGGGTGATCTAAAATATTTCGGTGACAAGTACAAGAAGGCTGTATTAAAAAGGGTTAATTCAAGAATTGCCGGAATTTCCACCAAATACTATGAATGGCCAGGAAAAACCGCAATTATTATTCCACTCACCCGTGAGTCAAAGCGGAGTAAAATAAATGCATTCCTCATATCAGATAAGAAAACAAGAAAAGAAGTCTCAAAGAACGGCGGAAACAAGAATGAGAAAAAAACTTTGAGAAAAATGAAAGAGAATGAGGTTAAAAAGAACAAAGAAGAAGTTTCAAAGAAAAAGGAGAATCTGGCCAGGAAAAAAGAGGAGTTAGAAAAGAAGAAGGAAAAGCTCCAAAATGAAAAAAAAGATGTATCAACGAAAAAAGAAGACCTTAAAAACGAAAAAAAAGAAATCTCCAAAATAAAAGACCCTGCCAAACGTGCAGAGAAAAAGAAAGAAATTGAGAAGAAAGAGCAGGAGATAAAAAAGCAGGAGAAAAACCTGGAGAAAAAAGAAAAAGAGGTCAAAAAAGAAGAAACGGAAATTAAAAAAACAGAAAAAAATATCTCCAAAAATGAGAAGGAGATAAAGGATCAGGAAAAACAGATCACTGAAGAGAAAAAAGAAGATAAAAAGAGCGAAAACAGCAATTCCCAAAAAACAGATAAAGAGCTGACCCAGAAGAAAAAAGAACTGGAACAGAAAGAAAAGGAACTGGATAAAAGAGAGGATGAACTAAAGAAGAAAAATACAGACAAAAACGTCTTTGCATCAAAACTGTATTATTTAAGAGTCAAGGATTATCTTGAAGGCGGTCACTACAACAATGAAATGTTCATGATCAACGCCAAAACACGCAAGATTGAATTCAAATCTCCCGTAACAAACATATGCGGTAGAAAATATGATGTCAATTCCAGAGGGATTGTAGTCATTACACACAGAGGAAATCATATAGCCGGCCACAGACTCACTCTTATTGAGAGAAAAACACTCACTGCAATCAAGACAGGTGAAGATGATATTTTCTGGAGAAGTTTTGTCAGGATAGACGATGACAGCATATACACTATTGTCAAAAAGGACAATAACTACTACCTCGCCAAATTCGATTTTGACCTGAACCTGAAATCTCTCTCAGAAGAAAAAGTTCATGAAAATACATTCATCACTTTTTTTGAAGACTTTATATATATTAACCGCTATGACAAGAAGGTAATGGTTCTGAAAAAAGAGGACCTCAAACTCATAGACATTGTCAAGGAATGATTTAAAAGAATCCCCCCGGGGAAATCCCTCTATTTTCCCCGGATGACTTTACTGAGATATAATATATAAAAATCAGTTCAGCTTGATAATAATCTCAACTCTCCTGTTTTTTTGTCTTCCCTCTTTCGATTTATCTTCAACAAGAGGTTTATCAGATCCATATCCTTTATATGACAACTTATCATGGTTCAATTTTGACATGAGATATGAAGACACACCCTTTGCTCTCCTTTCGGAAAGACTGTAATTATATTTTTTTTCTCCAACGTCATCAGTATGCCCTTCAACAATAATTTCCCTGTCAGGATATTTTCTTTTTAAAATTTCGGCTATTTTATTAAGTTTTTCCTTTGTGTCGGCTCTAATCTTATCTGAATCAAAATCAAAAAGGAGATCTCCCATTCGCACAACAAGCCCCCTCTTGTCAAGATCCACATCCATTCCCTTTGGAACTTCCTTTTTAAGTTCATCCCTTGCCTTCTCCTTTTCACTTGGAGTAAAATTATCGTAGAAGGTGTTTTTCGTCTTTATATTCATGTGAAACTCTGCAGATGCCGGCTTTGATCCCATCTTGTAAAAGACAAATGCTATCTTGTAGAAATCCTGGATATCTTTGGGCCTGTTATTTGTAACATCCCAGTATATTATACCGTTATTTTTTCCGGTTATTCGCACAGGAAAATCCGCAGGCAATTTCTGCCCGGCCATATTCATGCTTATAAAATAGCTGTAATTGATAATGGCAATATCCAGTCCCCTGTCCTTTTCCATTTTTACAAATGAATACTCTACCGGGAATGTTATCTTAAAGGGTCTTGAAAAACTGTTTATAATCAGTTCACCATTACTCTTCCAGGATTTCCCAACGTCCAGATTTCCCTCGGGAAAAGAGGGAATATTTCTCAAATTCGGCATATAGTCACCGCTCTTGACAACGAAAGTACCATTATTAGCGATCAGAAAATCCACAGTGAATTTTTCCCTCTGTCTGAACAGCGATTCGCCATACCCCTTCTCATGAACCGTAAAGACTCCATTTACATGGCCGTATTTATCCGATTTACCTGTGCATGTAAGATCAATCACATTCCTTTCATCATATATCTTATTAAGATTTGCATTTACATAATATTTCACTCTGGCCGTTTTTACCATTTCAATGCGCTTGTCCTTTTCAAAAGCCCATTTCAACTCAACTGCCCATAGAGCAGTTGAAGGAAGGACGATAACAAAAATAAAGACAAAGACTCCTCTCATAAATACCTCCATGTCATTTATTAAAAAAATTTATTTAAGATACTTTTCCTTATACTTCTCAATAATATGATAAATTACTATCCCGTAGGCTACAGAAACATTCAGAGACTGTTTAATGCCGTGCATGGGGATATCAATGGCATAGTCACACAGGGATACTGATTCCTCAGACAATCCCCCAACTTCGTTTCCCAGTAATATACACACTGGGTATGTATAATCAAATTTATTGTATGGAATGCTCTTATTTGTATGTTCCAGACTTATAATGGTTTTACCCTCCTGCCTGAGACTTTTAAGCAGAGAAAGAGTATTCTCAGATCTTTCCCATGGCACCGACTCAACTGCACCGAGAGCAGTTTTATCAATCTCTTTTCTGGGGGGAAATCCAGTATATCCCGTAAGCCACAGTTTTTCAATAAGAGCTCCGTCAGATGTTCTGAAAATAGACCCGACATTATAAAGACTTCTTATGTTTTCAGCTATGACTTCCACAGGGAACCGTTTCACTGCTGCAAGTTCACCGATTCCGGGCCTTTCTGATTTAATTTCTGCGTGTGTAAGTTTTGCAATCATTATCTTCTACCACCTTAATCTCATCTTTTAATAAACAATTGTCAAGTATTAAGGCAAATTCCTTGATAATTGAGAATATTAAATATTATTTGACTTTAAAGATTGACATTGACTTATATTAAAATGAATTGTATAAGTAACTTTCATGTTTTATCTCAGGGAGTATTATTTCTATGAATTATGACGAATCTGTGTATTTTTCTCTGCTGCCTCTCATCATTTCTCTTGAATCAATTATGGTACTCTTTACCATCTTTTCCCTGACCTGGTCAAGAAGAATGAAATCTCAAGAAGCACAATCCCGAGTTCATAAAAGCTTTATCGGAATTTTCCTCATCGAATTTTGGTACTGGATTACATCTCCTGTACTCTTTATCTGCAAAAAATTGAAAATCACACCAAACCAGGTAACAATTTTTTCCCTGTTTCTGTCACTCTTCACTGGTGCAGTATATTCAGCAGGCTTTATTGCACTTGGAGGCTGGCTGCTTGTATTCAGTGCCAGCCTTGATCTAATTGACGGCAGACTGGCAAGAGAAACCGGTACTGCAACAAAAGCCGGAGCATTCCTGGATTCATGCCTCGACAGATACAGTGATGCATTCATACTAATAGGAATCTCGATATTTTATCTGACAAGGCATATCAGCAAAGATATGACACATATAACCATTTCTGCAATTGATCTTCTGGTTCCGATCATTGTCATGTTTCTCATTCTTGGTACAGCATCCATGAGTTACATAAAAGCCAGAGGAGAAGCAGTAGGTGCCGGAACCAAAAAGGGACTCATGCAGAGACCGGAAAGAGTCATGATTCTCAGTATTTATTCAGTATTTGATCCGTTTATAAGGATTATTCTGCAGAGATACAGCATCAATGAGGATTATGCTATTATTGGACTCCTTGCGCTTATGACAGTTCTTGTAAACTCATCGGCCCTGAGCAGACTGAGAGATATTTTCAAAACTCTTCAAAATGCCGATTGAAATGAACCGCTTTCAGCAATTTAATTCGATCAATGCCTTTTAATTAAAATAAATTGCTGAAGATAACTTTGGAAAATCACTTTAACTGATAAAAAATACCTGCTCATAACCTGTTTTTTTCATTTTATTTTGCCAATTACTTCAATAATGATAGACAACTGCAGAGAAATATTGTACAATAACAGATTCACTTTTTTATATTAACTATACAAAAACCGGGATTCGTACATGTCTGCATATAAAAATGATACTAAAAAATCATTCAGGTTGGCATTTCTTGGAACAGGTACATGCAGTTCAACAAAAAGGAATCCATCATCCTTTGCCATATCTGACGGAAATATAATAACCGCAGTGGATTTCGGCGGAGGAGCATATCATCAGTTAAGCAGACTTGACAATGAACTATTTGATCCGGGTAAACTGAAAAACATTTTTATTACACATTTTCATAATGATCATATTTCGGGGCTTCCTGATCTTATCTGGGGAAAAATGTACAGCCCCATTGACTCCGGCAATAAAGAATTAATAGTATACGGTCCTCCGGGCCTTCAAAAATTCTGGAATGAAAGGCTTATGCCTTTTATTGGGAAGGAGCCATCATTTAAAGTAACACTCCGGGAACTAAGCAATGAGTATTTTGCCATTTCTGATGATATTTCAGTGAAATGCTCTCCGGTTTTTCACTCAGAAAATTCAGTTGCCTACAGCTTTGAAATAAACGGAAAAATTATTTCAATAACAGGAGATACAGGCCTGAATGATAATCTTATCAGCATTATAAACATGTCGGATATAGCAATAACTGAATGGAGCTTTACAGACAACAATAATGAAACAGCAAAGCATATGAACAACAATTCAATTTTGAAGCTGTTAGATTCAGTCAGAAGTGACTGTGATTTGTATTTTACCCATATTTATCCTGAAAATGGAATGGATTTCATGGAGCAGATAAAAAAAATTAAAAAATTTATTGCAAACAACTCAAATAAGTGTTTTTTTCCTGAAGATTTACTGGTAATAGATATAAAATGAACATCATTAACGAACTTAAAAGTCAGATAACAAATAACTTCTTCGAAAATCCAAGATATGACCTGAAGGTTTATGACTTCCTCATAAGGGACTCTTTTCTTGAACTTATAGCTATATTTGGAAGTTTAATTACATTTTTAAATGTGATATTTCAGTATATTCATCAGTATCCTGTTTTTCCATTCATAGATTTTATCACTTTTTTCATGTTTTTAATTCTTTATCTGCTCAAAAAGTTTAAAATTCCTCATAAATATATTGTCATAGCCTTATTCATGATTTTCACATATGTATTGTTCTTTTCGATTGTATTCTTCAAGAGAACCAACAACGATTTTATCATTATAATGATTCTCCCCCTTGCCATATATAATATTCTTGGAACAAAGCAAGGGACATCATGGTCAGTTCTGTCCGTTCTTGTTTTCGCCGCAATTACTTTTGCTTCTTATCTAAAAATTGTATCTGTCAATTATTCCAATGCGAGCCTGTCTTTTTTTCTTATTTTTTTAATAGCGATAACTGTAATTTCCTATTTTTCAGAATTAAGGAGAAGCACAATACAGGAACTGTTACTTAAAAAAATGTATTATGATGATGATTCACTTCTGGGCAACAGAAAGATGCTTTCAGAAGATATTGATATGTCAATATATCCATGTCTATTCATTCTCAAGGTAAACGGATTTGAGGAAATAAATCGTTTCCTGGGGTACAGAAACGGAATGGCCTTCTCAAAATTTCTGGTACAAAGGCTTAATGATTTTCAGGCTGTTTATCAGATGAAATTCTATACTGTTTCGGCCGGTGAATTTGCCATGCTGATTAATTTTAAAAGGAATGAAGCAAAAATAGACGCTGAAATTTCAGACACAGGAGAAAGATTATTCTCACATTTTACAGAAATTGATTTTACCTATAAAAACAGTTCAATACCTGTTACCATACATATTGGCGCAGCACATCAGTTAAGTTCAGATAAGGTAAACCTGATAACCAAAGCCGGCACAGCCCTTCAGCATGCCATAGATCTGAATATACCTTATTATTTTTTGAAAAACGGTTATGAAATCCCCATGTACAACGGATATTTTGAAGCGCTTTCCGAACTCAATCATGCACTGCAGAATGACGGAATCATCCCCTAC
The DNA here is from genome assembly GCA_003246895.1 of Spirochaetota bacterium. Classification (GTDB taxonomy): domain Bacteria; phylum Spirochaetota; class UBA4802; order UBA4802; family UBA5550; genus SZUA-423. The sequence goes on from QKCL01000009.1 coordinate 121,496, forward strand.
TATCAGCCTATTCTCTGTAACAAAACCGGAGAAATAGTAAAGTATGAATGCCTTATGCGTATTAGGAACAGTATGAATGTAATTGAAAAACCTGCAAGATTTCTTGAAGCAGCACGCAGAACAAGGCTTCACGATCAGATAACAGAACAGATGTTCATTAAAGTATTTGATTTCATTAAAGATAAAGATTATATGTTTGCGCTTAATATTTCTGCACATGATATTCAGAACAAAAACTTTATTGTAATGTTGCGTAAATTAACAGAAAGATATCCGGAAAATTCAGGCAAGATAATACTGGAAATTATTGAATCCGAAAGCATCGACAAACTTTCCGAGATTAAGTCTTTTCTGGAAGAAGTAAAAATACTCGGCTACAAAATTGCAATAGATGATTTTGGATCAGGATATTCAAACTTTACAAATATATTCAATCTCGAACCTGATTTTATCAAATTTGACGGTTCCCTTATAAAAGATATTAATAACAATGTCAAAACTAAAATTTTGATCAAAAACCTGTCCAGAGTCTGCAGGGAGCTGAACATAAAAACAATTGCCGAGTTCGTTGAAAATCAGGATATACTTGACATCATCAAGGAATTCAGAATAAACTATTCTCAGGGCTTCCATATCGGGAAGCCTGCAGATAATGTCTCCTGAATCAGGGAAGGATTACCTCCATGACAATCCTTTTTATTTCTCCACACAGCGGTATTCAATGTCCCGATGAATTTTTAAACATCCATGAACTTTCAGTTTTCCAGATCTTTATGGAATCCAGTTCAGGAATCGAAAAGATATTTAACTTCAAATCAGCCAATTTCAGCCTGATATATAATCAATTCTCGCATCTATTCATTGATCCTGATAAAAAATATGATGAAATCTCCCCTCAATATACAGACGGAGTTATCAAGTCAAAATTATCAATGGGAAAAAATGTATTTATGGAAGATGCATACCCTGACGAAATCGCCATTTCCAATATTCTTAAACGCTACTACTTTGCATGGCTGAAGAAAGTGGATAGCCTGATCAAAACCATGGAACCCGATATTGTATTTATATGCAGATCTCATACCCCGGTTTCTCATTCAGAAAGCGGAACATCAGGCATTCCCTCACCAATTGTAAAATTGGGCAAATGCCCGATTGACAGCCACAGGGACTTAGGGGTTCTTTTTCTGGCTGAAAACCTCGGCAAAAGGCTTTCAAGAGAATGCGATTCAATTGGAAAAAATTTCGACATTCACAACATAAGTGACAGTTTCCTATATGATCACTTCAGCAGCCTGGTTCCGGTTATCGAACTATCAATTACAAAATCACTTTATATTAATGACGATTACTTTGACCTGAACACTCTTTCAATAAACGAAAACAGGTTGAAGTATCTTTCAAAAATAATTGAAGGAGTTTTTGTAGAATATTCAGAAAGATTTGCGAAAAGGGGCTGAAGGGACAGCCCCGGAAGAATCAAACTATTTCTCAAAAAGTTTGGTGTTTTGAAGTTTTTTGCTGAGATTGATAAAAGCCATCTGAACTTTTTTATCCATCATAAACTTTCTTATTTTTTCATTCATAAAAATAGACTGGAATTTTTTATTACTCTCTTCTATCTTTTTAAATGATTCCTTCAGTTCTGCAGGGGGCTCCTTATCCCATTTTGCTATGTCCGGATACTTCTCTTTGAGAACAATACTTTCTTTTGCTATATTCTGAAACCTGTCACCAAAAACTTCAACAGCCTTTACAACATCATCAGCACTACCGGCTTTCTGCACTGATGCGATGTACTCTTCCTGTGCAGAGAGCATATTATCAATAAATTTCTTAACATCAGAATATTTTCCGCCAGAACTCCCACAGGATGTCATAAACATAACCATCACAATTGGAAAAACAGCAAAGAGTTTTCTCATAAAATATCTCCTACTTTAATTATTATTTTCAATAAGAATTACAGAATCATCAGATTTGTCTGTGACAGACAGAACAACCTTTACCGAATCGGTCTTTTCAGTATCAAGTTTAAAACAGAAATAATCAGCCTGAATAGGGAGCTCCCGCCCCCCCCTGTCTACCAGAACAGCAAGTTTAATAGAGGCAGGCCTTCCGAAAGACATAAGAGTCTCCAGAGCAGCCTTGGTGGTTCTTCCGGTAAAAAGTACATCATCCACAAGAAGTATATTCTTGCCGTTTACATCAAAATCAAGACTGGTTTCCTTTATCTCAGGCAACCTGCCCCTTGTAGTGAGATCATCCCTGTGAAAGGAAACATCAATAAAACCGGTCTGGATATTACACTGCATTTTATTCTGAAGAAGTTCTTTCAATCTTAAGGAGAGTTCCACCCCTCTGGTTTGTATTCCGATTATTACAAAGTCATCAGTGCTGCTGAAATCTTTAAGGATGTCATCTGATATTTTTTTCAATGAAGCAGCAATTGCCTCTGTATCAAAAACTTCAACCTTTCCGGACATATTACCTTACCTCTTTATAGTATTCCTGAAGCGGCTTGACGGAGAGCTCACCTTTTTCCTTTACGTGGAGCAGTCCGTTAATTGCAGCCTTTGCAGCGGAAATTGTAGTTACCGCTGGAACCCTGTATCTGACTGCAGCCTGTCTAATGCTGTAGGCATCATCCCTTGTAACTTTTCCAATAGGAATATTTATAATGAAGCAGATATCACCATCTTTTATTTTGTCTACAACGTTCGGTCTGCCCTCATTTACTTTGTGAACCATTTCACATTCAATTCCATTATCATTATAGAATTTTGCGGTTCCCTTGGTTGCGATAATCTCAAATCCATTTTCTCTTAAGCGCCTGACCTCATCAAGGAGTATTCCCTTTGATTTATCATTTATACTCATGAAGATTTTGCCGGATACAGGGTGCTTGTCGCCTGCCGCAAGTTCAGCCTTGTAATATGATTCTCCAAAGTTATAAGATATCCCCATAACCTCGCCGGTAGATTTCATTTCCGGAGAAAGGAGTGTATCAACTCCCGGGAACTTGTTAAAGGGCAGAACAGCCTCTTTAACACTCACAAAGGGGAACTCCTTCATTTTAATAAGTCCGAGGTCCTTGAGTTTATTGCCGAGCATCACCCTGACTGCAATTTTTGCCAGGGAAACCCCGGTCGTTTTCGAAACAAAAGGAACGGTTCTAGAGGCCCGCGGGTTAACTTCAATAACATAAAGTTCAGTCCCCTTTATCGCGTACTGGATATTCAGCAGTCCGATTACATTCAGTTCAAAAGCAAGCGATTTTGTTGTTTCTTTTATCTCCTCCATAAGCTGACTTGAAATAGTTATTGGAGGGATAATACATGCCGAATCACCTGAATGTATACCGGCCTCTTCCACGTGTTCCATTATTGCCCCGATATAGATATCATCACCATCGCATATGGCGTCTACATCAACCTCGACTGCATCCTCAAGAAACTTGTCCACAAGTATGGGGTGCTCAGGAGAAAGTTCAACTGCAGTGTTTATATAGTTTATCAGGCTTGATTCATCAAAAATAATTGCCATGGCTCTTCCGCCGAGAACATAAGAAGGCCTTACCAGAACCGGATAGCCTATATGCCCGGCAATTTTCAGTGCATCATCTTCGTTATATGCAATTCCGTTTTCCGGCTGTTTGAGGTTCAGTTTTTCAACTACAGCGGCGAACCTTTCTCTGTCCTCAGCCCTGTCAATGGAGTCAGGTGACGTGCCGATTATTTTAACACCATTTTCCTCCAGGGATTTTGCCAGTCTAAGCGGAGTCTGCCCGCCAAACTGAACTATTACACCGTCAGGTTTTTCAAGATCGTTTATATGAAGTATATCTTCAAGAGTAAGCGGCTCAAAGTAGAGGCGGTCTGATGTGTCATAATCAGTAGATACTGTTTCAGGGTTTGAATTTACCATTATGGATTCTATATTCTCATCTTTCAAAGCGAAGGCTGCATGACAGCAGCAGTAGTCGAATTCAATCCCCTGACCGATCCTGTTTGGACCTCCGCCAAGTATCATGATTTTTTTTCTGTCACCTGGCACAGATTCATTATCTCCATCATAGGATGAATAATAATATGGAGTATAGGCCTCGAACTCTCCGCCGCAGGTATCAACTACCCTGAATCCCGGGATTATGCC
>QKCL01000056.1 GCA_003246895.1 Spirochaetota bacterium
GCTGAACCCGGCAGAGGATTTGCCCTTGCCATGAAGACATTTTCCAGAACAAGGCCGATAATAGGCGCTTTCGCTGTCGGTGCTGCAAGATCCGCCATGGAATATGCTATAGATTATGCAAAGAAAAGACGTGCTTTCGGAGCAAAGATTGGAAATTTTCAGGCCATACAGTTTAAAATAGCGGAAATGTATCAGAAAGTTGAAACATCCCGATTGCTCGTTTATAAGGCAGCATGGGAAGCAGACAGCGGATTTGATCCAACAATAGATGCATCAATTGCAAAATTTTATTCTACAGAATCTGCGCTTGAAGTGGTAAACAGTGCACTGCAGATTGCCGGAGGGTATGGTTATACAAAATATTATCCTTTTGAGCAGCTTCTCAGGGATATCAGGCTTTATATGATTTATGAGGGGACAAGTGAAATTCAGAGAATGGTTGTATCTGAATTTGCCATGAATATGTATAAACCGGTAATGCCTTCACTTGAGGATCTTCCTGTTACAAGAGATTTTGATCCTCTTGATAAAAAGAACAGTGACAAGAAAGTGTGGAGATGCAGAATCTGCGGACATGTTCATAGCGGAGATGATGCACCCGATGAATGTCCGGTATGTTTCTTCCCGAAAAGTGCATTTAAAGAAATAACTTTCAGTTGATCGGAAAGTAGTTATAAAAAAGCCCTGAAAGGGCTTTTTTATTTTCCCGGAGTATAGGCGAACATCAATTTTATTCCTATTCTGGCAAGAATAATCTGAAGCAGTACAGCCGTGGTACTAAGTGCAGCGACCTCAACTACAGAGTTGTTCAGGCCTCTGATTATAATCAGGGCTGCAATTGAAAATGAAATAATTGCCAGCAGGCTTCCCAATATAGTCTTTTTTATAAGGTGCGGTGTATTTGTTTTCCTGAACCGGTTATGACCGTCGAAAATACCTGTAAAAATTGCCGCAATAACAGAAACAGGCAGTATGCAGCCAAGAACTTCAATGGTTGAATACAGTTTACCTGTCAGTACCGGCGAGGTGAAATAGTTTAGAATAACCAGCAATGGAATAAGTACAGAGATAGCCTGTGGAAAATGCAGTACAATTGGATGAATATCGAGTTCCATTATTATTCTGCGTCTGTTAGATATGTTGTATTTATAATCTTCAAATGCCGTTTCTGGAACTCCGCAGGCTGGACATTTATCCGGCGAGCCCTCTTTATCCATAATGTAGTTACAGACTTTGCAGCGCAAATATTCCTTCATTATTTCCTCCCGGTCCTGAAATTTAATATGACAGATGTTGGAATATTGTGCCATATTATCATGTACTTAAAAAAAAGCAATCATTTGTGAGTAAATAAAAAATGTATTTAATTCAGGTGTAACAGCATGATTATCCGGATAAACATAATCATACTGCCTTTTGTTTTTAAAGATAAATTAGTATGTTTAGGGGATTGAAAAACCCGGCCTTGACCGGGTTTTTTATTTATTGCTCTTTTACGAGTGCGTTGTTTTCAAAGATACCGTAGACTTTTGATCCGTCCGGCCAGGAAATAGTTCCCTTTCCGTTCAGTTTCCCGTCTTTCCACTGGCCTTCATATTTTACACCATCTGACCATGTGTAGGTACCTGTACCGTTTGGAAGCCCATCAGTAAACTGTCCTTCATAGACATCACCGTTCTTCCAGGTATATTTACCGTTGCCGCTTTTCTTGTTTGAAACATAAGAGCCTTTGTATGCGTCTCCATTTGAGTATTTGTATTCTCCTTCACCGGCTCTTGTATTGGACTGAACTGCCCCTGTGTATTTTGAACCGTTGGACCAGGTTATAACTCCCTGACCCTCCATCTTGTTTTCTTTAAAGTCTCCCTCATATTGTGTTCCCTGAGGAAGCTGAAGTTTGCCCTTGCCGTTAAGACAATCTCCTGAAGTACAACTTGATCCGGTCCCGAAGGCCTTAACAACCGGAGTATCTTCTTTTTTTTCCTGAGAAGACTCACAAGATACAAGCAGAAATAAAAGTGCGATAATTGCTAAAAATGCGTTTTTCATTGGTTACCTCCTGAAAATCAGGTTTTAGGATTAGTAATAATCAAATATTGAAAGCCAGCAGGGTAGTATCCTGCCGGCTTTGTGTATTATAAATTATTCAGTTACCATTTTAATGTTAGTGTTCGCAGGTATTACGTCAACAAATACATCAAGTACAGCAGTCTTGCTCACGTTGCCAACCTTATCCTTCGCAATGGCTTCAATTTTGTGATGTCCGTTTGAGGTGAACATTATTTCGCCAGTGTAAAGTATGAATTCACTTTTGCTGTCAATTCTGTAATAGATGGATTTAACACCTGATTCTGTATCGGCAGCAGTAATTGTATATTTATAGGCTTTGGAGGCAATGTTGAGTTTCTCTTTTTTGTAGAATTCCTTGTCTGCCTTTATCTCAACAGTTGGTGCAGTTTTATCAACTGTGATTTTAATTTCTTCCAGGCTCTCTGAAAGGATGTTTCCGTTCTCATCGATAATCTTTGTTTTATATTTTTTGGTTACATTTCCTACTTTGTCTTCTGACACTACGGAAATTTTTACCGGTTCAAGGGAATTGATTGTGAATGGTTTTACATATTCTGTAAATTCTTTCCCTTCTGGAGCGTATTCAATGCTTGAAACACCGACAATATTATCTTTACCTTCAATTGAATAACCGTAACTGAACTTGTCTGATGCATATATTACTTCTCCGGTTTTTGAGAAAGGAGCAGTAATGGTCACAGTGATTTCGGGAGCAGTTTTATCGACTGTCACATTAAGGCTTTTTACTTCTTCTTTGTTGCCCATTTTGTCAACACTGTAGTAGTAGATAACGTGGTTTCCTTCTTCAGAAATTGTAAATGGCTCTGTATATTTCTGTTCTTTCCCTTCATCTATTTTATAGAATACAGTATCTTTCATTACATTATCAATATCAAAGAGTTCAAATTTAACCTTGTCATTAACATATGTATTATATCCGTCAGTGTATGATCTTGGCTTCCCTTTTAATTTAGAAACTTCTTCTTTTTCATAAACCTTTTCTACATGGTTAATGTTTGAATCTTCCTTTGTTGCACTTTCATGCTCGGTCAGCTCTTTTTTAGCCTCTTCTTTTACTTCTGTCTTTACTTCTTCTTTTGTGTCATTTTTTACACTTTCTTCAGTTGTGTTAGTATTCTTGTCTTTTGTTGTACCTTCTTCCTGAGCCATCAGGGACGCTGTAAAAAGAAACAGTGCTGAAAGCATTGATAAGAATATCAGCGACAATTTTTTCATTAGAAAACCTCCAAATAATTTATAAGCGGTATAATCCAAGATATCACGTAGATATCTAATATTATTATTCCGGATTAATTTTAATACTTATTCCACATCTTATTTTTTTTAGCAATCAAAAAATCAATATATTTCATTATATTTTTCTGCTCTTCATGACATGAAGTCACTCTTTGTATCTTTTAAAATATCTGAATACTGTTGAAATTGTACCTTTTATATTTGAGTTTACCGATGATTTCAGCCAGATTTTACTCCCGACGTTTTCATTGTAGGTATTGCCACGGTTGTCAGTTGCAGTTATGGAATAGACTACATCTGTTTTTATGTTTCTCACTGTATCTGGTCTGCCTTTAAGGGTATCCGGATTTTCCTTGAAAAGTATATTTTTGCCTTCTCCCTTTGTCTTATATGGGCCCATTGTGACCCATTTCATGATATTGTATCTGTATTTTGTCATAAAAACAGGAACCTGTCTGAAAACCTGTTCCTGATATTTCTCTGTGCGGTTTTCATATACGGGAACGTTTTTGTATATATCCTTGAAATATCCATTACCCATATCTTTTTTCCCGACCTTTACCTTGCGTTCTCCAACCTTGACCTTAACGTTTCTTGTTTTTGTAACGTAACCGTCGGGTACCTTGTTATAATGATGAATTGCCCTGAATGTGCTAACGGCTGAAGCCCCCTGGGGCAGAGACCATGATTCTTCCCTGATGTTTTTGTATTCTTCAAAGGCAAGGGAGGATTCATAGGAAAGTTTTGTTACTTTCATGTCTACATCAGTTTCCAGTGTGCTCAGTCCGGCCAGGATTATAAAGGCAGCGGCAATTGTACCTGCACCAATGAGCAGTTTTTTAAAAATACCCTTTGAAGGTTTTTGATTTGAGGAGATCTCCGGACTGTCACTTTGATCAAAATATGTTTCTTTTTCCTGGAGTTTTTTGTTGCCCTGATCTTCTGTAGTTTTGTTGCCGCAGGCAACGCAGTATGAGTCAAATGCATTGTTCTGGGTAGAGCAGTATGAGCATATCCAGTCTGCGCCTGACATGGCTTCGTCTATGAGGGCCTGGTCTGTTATCTCCTCCGCGTTATCGGGCAGATAAAACTCAACATTATCCGGACGCGGTGAACCGCAGGCTCCGCAATAAGTGTTAGGCCCTCTGTTTCCCTTCTGACCGCAGGTTTTGCAGTCCCATTTCCCCTCTCTGATAGACATGTTTTTCTCCTTCTTTTTAACTGCTATAAGTATATTCTTCGGTTAATTCGCTTTCTTTGGTTTTTTGCCTTTCTTTTTGTCTTTTTTAGGATTTGGGTTCGATGCCTTTAAAGGTGTTGCCCTCTGGATAAGGGGACCGTCCTCTCCTCCCGTAGCGAAATCTCTGAGTATAATTTCAGCTTCCTTGAATGGGACCGAGAGGAAACTGAAACTGTCCATAACCTTCACCTCTTTGATTTTGGAGCCCGGGATTCCTGATCGGTTATTTATCATTTTTACTAGTTTTTTCGGATTCATTGCGTCCTTTGTGCCAAGTCCAACAAACAGTCTTGTCTTTCCGCCGCTGTCATCCACATTGATCTGACGAATATCCCTGTAACGTGTCTCGTCAAGTTCATCTTCCATTAGGTATTTTAGCAGAGCGGCAACTACCTCAAGTTCATCGTGTCCCTGTGAGATCTGTTTTGCTGTGTCAATATATTCATTGTGATAGTTTTCTGAAATGATCCTTGAAAGTTCGTTTTTGATTTTTGACTTTTTGCTTTTAACAATCTCAGAAGCATTGGGAAGCTGTTCCTTGCGGATGGAAGTTTTTGCAATACTTGTAATGAACTTCATCTTTTTGTATTCTGAAGGGCTGATGAAAGTTATTGCGATACCTTTTTTGCCTGCACGGCCGGTTCTTCCGATTCTGTGTACATATGACTCAGGATCCTGCGGCAGTGCGTAGTTGATTACATGACTCAGGTCAGACACATCAATACCCCTTGCTGCAACGTCTGTGGCAACGAGAATGTTAATTCTTTTATTTTTGAACTTTCCGAGAACCCTTTCCCTCTGATGCTGGGAAAGATCACCATGGAGCCCTTCGGCATCGTAGCCCCTGTCTATGAGTTTGTTTGCAAGTTCATCAACACCGACCTTTGTCCTTGTGAAAATTATACAGTAAAAGTTTTCGTTTATATCTATAATTCGGCACAGTGCTTCAAACTTGTCTTCCGCAGGTATTTCAAAGTATATCTGGTCAGTGAGGTCTGCAGTGAGCTGTTTTTTCTGGGCAGCGAGTATTTTATATTCCTTCATGTACTTTTTTGCTATGTCCATTATCCGTTCAGGCATAGTGGCGGAGAAAAGAAGAGTTCTTCTGCTGCTGTTGACATGCTGGAGAATTTCTTCAACCTCTTCCTGGAACCCCATGTTCAGCATCTCATCGGCTTCATCAAGTACAAGATGAGTAATCTTTGACAGATCAAGACTCTTCCTTTTGATGTGGTCAATTATTCTGCCCGGTGTACCAACAATAATATCAACATTTTTATTTAATCTTCTTAACTGGTCAGACATTGACTGCCCGCCGTAGATTGGAACTATGGAAAAGTTCTTTTTGCCCTTGAATGAGTTCAATTCTTCGGCAACCTGAATGGCTAGTTCACGTGTGGGAGCGAGAATAAGGCATTGAATGTTTTTGGTGACTTTTTCAAGCTTTTCAATTATAGGAAGCCCGAAAGCGGCGGTTTTACCTGTACCGGTCTGGGCTTTGCCCACTATATCGACAGTTTCATTCAGCATTACCGGTATTGTCATTGCCTGAATTTCTGTGGCCTCTTCAAAGCCTCTTTTTTTTATTATCTTAAGGGTTTCTTCTGATAACCCCAGGGATTCGAATCCGCATGTATTCATATCATGTCCTTGTTATGTTTAGATTTTACCATGAATAATTCTTTTACTAATTGTGACAATTGTTTTATGTAATGCTGAGTCATAATTATGCTGAATTTAAGATAACATAAGATCTATTTTTTTTTTATAAAAAAGGGACTAAATTATAATAAAAATTGATAGTTGCATGACATGTTGTTAGATTGAAGTTAACAGAAATTTTAAATCAATCTGACAGGATGTTCTCATGGAGTTGACAAAGGATGAAAAGAAATTATTAAGCTCGGAAAACCCGGACCAGTATATTGACCTTTCTGTTAAGCTTAAAATTTCCCGTGGAAGAAAAGCTTTTTTAAGCAGAATCTGGCAGGAGAATACCGGGTATACTGTTGAGGATATCATGTTTGCCCGCAACAGACATCCATACTGGAAAGAGAAAAAACAGAAGAATCACAAGGAACGGACAAAGAAACGTCTTCTGGAGCATAACTACAGCCCCGGATTGCGTATTGAGTGGACAGATGATCTCATTGAAAAGTTTCTTGAGCTTAACAAAAAGAAAAATAACGGAAGATATGAGATTGAAGACCGTGTGCTTGCAAAGGAATTTAAAACTACCATTCCTGGAATTCAGCATATGAGGCGTAAAATGAATTACGTAGTAAAAATACTTGATATGGAAGATAAAAAAGTTACCAGAAAGCGTATCATGGATCTTATAAAACATTCCGAAGGAATACTCTACAGAATGCACAGAGATCTGAGCATCAGGGTAAAGAAATGATTTAAAAAAAGTTACTTGAAAAAGTAATTCCGGTGAAATATAAATATTGAGATGATTGTTGTCATAGGAGAAATATTATTTGATGTATTCCCCGGCTATAGAAAAATAGGTGGAGCGCCCTTTAATTTTGCAGTACACCTGAAAAGATTCGGCTTCCCGGTACGTTTTATCTCAAGGGTAGGTAATGATCAGGAAGGTCTTGAAGTTGCCGGACATGTCAGAAAGTACGGTCTGGATGCAAATGACATTCAGATTGATGACGTACTCCCCACAGGCAGGGTAATTGTAAGTCTTGATAAAAAGGGAGTGCCGGATTTTGATATAGTTAAAAATTGTGCCTATGATAACATTGACCTTTCCACTCCTGATCTAAAAGAAAACATAGACATGCTGTATTTTGGAACCCTCATACAACGTAGTTCCCGGGCGTTTCAGCGTTTCAGCGGTTTTCTTGAAGGGATTTCATCTGAACCCTTAAAGTTCTGCGATATAAATCTCCGCCAAAATTGTTATAATGAAAAAACAGTACTCTACTCTATTGACCACAGTGATATCCTTAAACTTAACGTGGATGAGCTTGGATATTTGAGAACAGTTTCAGATCTTGCCGGTACAGACGAATCTGTGCTGCAGTCACTTTATGAAAAATATTCTCTCCATACGATTGCATTAACAAACGGTTCCGGTGAATCAATTATCTATGACGGAGAGTTCCACAAAAGAATTCCGCCAGGTTCAGTTACAGTAAAGGATACTGTGGGAGCAGGAGACGCATTTGCATCTGTTCTTGCCGCAGGTGTGATGACTGGCATGGATGGTTCCGCCATATTGAGGGAGGCTGTTGATTTCGCATCGGCAATATGTTCAGTGGAGGGGGCTATCCCGGAGGAGACCGGTTACTACAGAGTAAAAGGATTTCAGAATAATGGTAAGTGAAGATGGTTATTATATTCAGCTTTTCAGCATACACGGCCTCATCCGCCATGAGAATCTTGAAATGGGCAGGGACGCAGACACAGGCGGACAGATAAAGTATGTGCTTGAGCTTGCCATCCATCTCTCCCGAATGCCTGGTATTCGCAAGGTTGACCTCATAACAAGGCTCATAGATGACAAAACGGTTTCAGAGGACTATTCAGAGCCTGTAACTGTACTTAATGAAAAACTCCGCATTGTAAGGATAAGGTGCGGTGGGAAAAAGTACATACGTAAGGAGCTGTTGTGGCCCCATCTTCAGGAATTTGTTGACAAGACTATAAAGTTTATCAAGCAGGAGAATGACATGCCCGATCTGGTACACGGTCATTATGCCGATGCAGGATTCGTGGCCAGGGAACTCTCCGTTATCTTCGGATTGCCGTTTATATTTACCGGGCATTCTCTGGGCAGGGAAAAGTTTGCAAAGCTCCTCAGGGACGGAATGAAAGCCGAGGATATTCAGAAAAGATACAGGACTGCAGCAAGAATACAGGCTGAGGAGGAGATTCTTGTTCATTCGGATCTTGTTGTCACAAGCACACATCAGGAGATTGAGAGGCAGTACGGGATCTATGATAATGGAAGCTATCCGGAATTCATGGTTATTCCTCCGGGTATAGATATTGAGAAATTTTACCCATATTATCATGATCTCATGAATGATTTTGTAAGGGATGAAATCCAGATGCATGCACAGGCTTCCGTCATGGGTGAACTGAACAGGTTTTTTATGCAGCCGGATAAACCGCTTATTCTTGCACTCTGCAGGCCTGATAAACGGAAAAATATAACGGGACTCATACAGGCCTACGGTGAGGACTATGAACTTCAGGCAATTGCCAATCTTGCAATTTTTGCAGGTATCAGAAAGAATATTGATGATAAGGAAGAGAACGAAAGAGATGTCCTCACTCAGATGCTTCTTGAAATGGACAGATATGACCTCTATGGGAAAATGGCAATTCCCAAGAAACATAATTTCGAATATGAAGTGCCTGAACTCTATAGAATGGCTGCCGCTTCCAAGGGGGTATTTGTAAATGCCGCGCTTACAGAACCCTTCGGCCTGACTCTGCTTGAAGCAGGGGCATGCGGCCTGCCGATTGTTGCGACAAATGATGGCGGTCCAAGGGATATAATTAAAAACTGTAATAACGGAATCCTTGTTGATCCCCATGATTCAAAGGATATTGCCAGGGCAATAAAAAAAATTCTTGTTCACAGGGAAGTCTGGAATGATTATTCCATAAACGGAATATTCAATGTAAGAAAAAATTATACATGGCCATCACATGCTTCCACTTATGAAGATGAAATAAAAAAGATAATAAGAAAGAATAAACATTTAGATATCAGCAGTTCAAAGATAAAGGGAAAAGTTGGAAAGAGGCTTGCCGATCTGAATTACTTCATAATTACGGATATTGATAATACACTTATCGGAGATAATAATGATGGTCTGAATGAACTCATTTCGTTTCTGAAAGAAAACAGCTCCAGAATCGGATTTGGTGTAGCAACGGGCAGAACCGTTGATTCAGCTGTTAATTTTCTGAAAAAGAACAAGCTTCCTGTTCCTGATGTGGTGATCTCATCGGTAGGTTCAGAGATTTATTACGGAGAGGAACTCGTATATGACAGGGGATGGGATGCGCACCTTTCCCATAGATGGGACAGGGAAAGAATAATGAAATCACTTGATGATATAGGGAACATTCTCTACCAGGAGGATGAAACCCAGCGCAGGTATAAGGTCAGTTATTATATGGGGCCCAATTCCGACAAGCTCTCATTGATTGAAGAGAGGCTTAATTCTGAAAAGATAAAGTCCAATCTTATTTATTCACACGATCAGTATCTTGACATACTTCCATACAGGGGGTCAAAGGGCAAGGCGGTCAGGTATATAAGCTATAAATGGGAGATACCTCTTGAGAATATTGTTGTCTGCGGAGATTCCGGCAATGATATTGAGATGTTAAGGGGGGAGACAATGGCAATCGTTGTTGCGAACTGCAGTCATGAACTTGAAAAGCTCAGGGGGCAGAGAAGAGTCTATTTTTCAAAAGGAGAGTGTTCATCGGGAATTCTTGAGGGACTTCAACACTATGAAATACAGGATAAACTAAACGGATAGACGGAGGTATAATGCAGAATATTGAAAAACTAATAGTAAAGGAAGAGATATCTGTATTTAAAAATTTTGTATACTATTTAAGTCTTAACAGGAACGGTATTCTGCTTAGAAATGACCTTATTATAATTTTCAAAAAGTTCTGTGAAAAAAACTCTCTTGATGAAAACTTTTATACACGCTCATCCCTGAGGTTATTCATAAATAAAATTCAGGAACTGTTTTTTTCCATGGACTACCTGCTTATCATGTACAGGTATGATATAGCCAGATACCGTTTTTTCTGTCTCAGGGTTGACGGAGAAACCATGACTGAAATAAAACTTTCAAAATTTCTGAAATACAAGGATCTCATTGTTGACAGGCAGCTCTCTGATGAGAAGAGTCTTGTTATCGATTATATACCCTTCTATAATTACACTCCACTGATCAAGGATCCCAAAAAAATAGGCAATGGAACTACCTTCCTGAACCGTTACCTTTCAAGCAGAATATTCAACAATCCTTCGGAGTGGAACAGTGAAATATTCCAGTTCATGAAAATGCATAAATATCAGGAAAAGCAGCTTCTCATCAATGGCGTAATTCTTAAGGATTTCAATACTTTCTATGAGGGACTCGGGAATATGATTGGAACCCTCAGCCGGATTGGCAGAGATACGCCCTTTTCAGAAATTGAAAAAGATATGAAGAAAAGCGGTTTCGTGGCAGGATGGGGTAACTGTGCCGGACGAATTGTTGAAACAATGCAGCTGCTCATGGATCTCCTTAACGAGCCCGATGATATCCTTCTTGAAGAGTTTATTTCAAGGGTTCCAATGCCATTGATTTCAAAGGTTGCAATCATTTCTCCTCATGGATGGTTTGCCCAGGAGAATGTCCTCGGACGTCCCGATACCGGCGGCCAGGTTATCTACATACTTGATCAGGTGAAGGCACTTGAAAAGCATTTAAAAAAGGAGGCTGAACTTTCCGGTCTTAAAGTCATTCCGGCGATAGTTGTACTTACCAGGCTTATTCCCGATTCAGAAGGCACAACCTGCAACATAAAAAAAGAAAAGATCTTCGGCACAGAAAACTGTTATATTTTAAGGATTCCATTTCGGGACAGGAATAATAACGTTATAAACCAGTGGATTTCCAGATTTGAAATCTGGCCGTACCTTGACAGGTTTGCAGGAGATGCTGCAACTGAACTCACCGGTGAATTCAGGGGAAGGCCTGATCTCATTATAGGAAATTATTCAGACGGGAATCTTGTTGCCTCCATACTGTCAAGAAAACTTGATGTAATAATGTGTTCTATAGCACATGCACTGGAAAAGACCAAATATCTCTTTTCAGACCTTTACTGGAAGAATTTTGAAAAGGACTATAATTTTTCACTGCAGTTTGTTGCGGATATGATATCCATGAACAAGTCTGACTTCATAATAGCAAGTACACATCAGGAAATAATAGGCACTGAAGATACCATGGGGCAGTATGAGTCATATCAGTTTTTTACCATGCCCGGACTCATGCAGGTGAGTGGCGGGGTTAATCTGTATACTCCGAAATTTAATGTTATTCCTCCCGGTGTGGATGAAAGTATTTACTATCCCTTCTATGAAAGAGAGAGAAGGGTCAACACAAAGACTGAGGTATGGGAAAAGCGTCTTTTTTACGATCAGAGTGATGATGTTTTCGGACATCTGGATAATCCTGAATTGAAACCTGTTTTTACCATGGCAAGGTTTGACAGAATTAAAAATATAACGGGACTTATTGAGGCTTTCGGAATGAGCAGTTACCTCCAGGAACGCTGCAATCTTGTCTTCGCAGCCGGCACAACAAAAGTTGAAAACTCTGGTGACAACGAGGAGCAGGATGAAATTCGAAGGGCATACTCCTTAATTGAAAAGTATAATCTCACTGGTAAGGTAAGGTGGCTGCCCAGTATAAGCAAAATAGATACAGGGGAAGTTTACAGAATTATTGCAGATAATGGCGGTATCTTTGTTCAGCCTGCACTCTTTGAGGCTTTCGGCTTAACTATCCTTGAGGCCATGCTTTCCGGACTTCCAACCTTCGGACCAATGTTTGGAGGGCCTCTGGAGATAATCGAAAACGGTAAAAGCGGTTTCCTGTTAAACACCAGTAAGCCCGAAATGATTTCCGAAGGACTTGAGCTTTTTTATAGGGGAATCGAAAATCGAAGTATTATCTGGGATGATATTTCCAGAGCCGGTGTGGAAAGAGTGAGAACTACATTTACCTGGTCCCTTTACAGCGAGAAACTGATACGGCAGACAAAACTTTACGGATTCTGGAGATACACAGAAACGGCTGAAGGCAAGATTGAAATTGACCGTTATAATGATATTATATACCATTTTCTTTTCAGGGAAAGGGCAAAACCCCTGTCTCTGTAGATTCTGATTGGTACATGTTATTTTTACCGGTATAAGTTTTTTCAGCGGGCCATACTCTTTCGGTTTACCTGATTCTAAAAGTTGTTGAATGAGGTTTTTTCTATAAAAGCATCAACATTATCAAGTATATAGGAAATGTTTTTTAACATCTCAAATGGTACTACTTTTATGTTTCTTTCTGCTATTTTTTGAAATGCCATGTAACACCAGCTTATTGTTCCAAGCACTACCGTTCCTTCGAAAAGAAATGTCTTAAAGACAAATTCATCGTAGAAAACTTTTCTATCTGAAATACTATGGTATACCCGGAGAAATGAATTTTTTTCATTATCATTGAATACAAGGTATGATCCGTTAAGTCTGTTCGTTGGGGAGATGAAATGTGCAAGATCAAGATAAAAATGAGACAAAACAGTTTTTTCCCAGTCAAGCAGGTAACATCTGTCACTATTTATGCTGAAGTCTGAAGATTTTACCTTTCTGTTAACAAGGCATACTTCGTCATCCCTGAATATTTCTGAATTATCATTTACAATTTTTTCAGTTTTATCATAAAAATCCAGGAGCACTTTTTTTGCATAAAGATGCCTGCGGGAGATGTCAGGTACAGTAAAAAGTTTTGAATCATGCAGAAGGTCCAGGATTGTTACAGCTTCGATTCCTTCCGGTTTTTCAATTTTTAGACTGTGGAGCTTTGAAAAAAGGCCGGCTGCCTTATAGTTATCAAAACCGGGCTGAAGTTCATTTCCAGTAATCAATTCAGAGATGATCATTCCTCCGAGAAAATCTTTATCAAGGAAATATGGTGCTGGAGAGATCTGGTTTCCGGCCAGCAATTTAAGTATGTTAAATTCGTATTCTGCACGATTGTTCTGTAAAAAATTTTCATTGGAATATGCCCTTAAACAATAGGTTCCCGTGTCACTCTGAATTTTAAGATTTGTTCTACCTGATGGAGAATCAAGAAGAGCGGTTTTAACAACATTCCCCGGTATTATATTCTTTACTGAATATTCCTTAATTTTCTGTGTAATTTTTTCCAGATCCATTAGATTTCCTGTTCAGTGAAATTCATAAACTGCCAAACCGCTGTTCTCTCTGTTTTATTGAATCTGCCTGACGCAGAATCAATTCATTGTATTCCTGAATAACAAATATATAGTCACTTCCTCGTATTATTTCCAGGACTGGTAATCCTTTATGAACGCAAGATCTCTTCTGTTCCTGATAAAGTAAGGTATTCTCCCTGCAAATGTAAACCTTTCGGAAGTCAGTACTCCGCTGTTAAAACCTGTGTTGAATATGTCAATTCTTCTGTTTTTGGGAATGTATTTTACCAGCTTCCCATGCTTTAAATGACTTATAATATTGTTGTAAACTGTTCTGTTCAGGGATTCCTTTTCATAGGTTATTTCTGAAAGGAGAATTCCATCAACCTCAATGCAGCTTCCTACACCGAATATTGATGGATCAGTCCTACTCTGAAGAAAACTGTTAACCAATAGTGAACCTTCATTACCAGTTGCCAGGTCCTGTTTTTTCAGAATTTCCGATGGTGCAGTATCTGAACAGTTGATAATAAGGTCGGCTTTGAATTTTGAACTGTCAGTGTGAATGGTGCTGCCTGAAATTTTTTTTATATTCAGATTTTCAAGATAAACTATTTCCCTTTTATTTAATTCATTCATAAACCTGTTAACAGTGTTCTGAGGTTGCCGAGTCTCTGTTCGGGAATTACCAGACAGGGTAATGTGCATGCTCTTGTTGTTCTTGACGGCAAATTCCCTGAGATTGAGTGCATATTCCATGGAATGAAATGATCCGCCAATTATAAAAATTTCAGAAGGAGATTTTTCCGGCAGTGACTTTATTGATTTAATCAGTCCTGAAATATTTGATGCGGGTTTAATATTTATGATATTGTTTTTTCTGCTGCGGAATTCATCTTTTAATCCGGAACCGAGATTAAGAGAAAGAACATCATATCCTATATTACGCCCTTTTTCTGTTACAATATATTTACTGCTCCAGTTTATCTCCTTCAGCAGGTCTTCGATGAAAATTCCGCCGTTTTTAATGGTCAGTGTTTTTATGTCTATTCGGCAGTTCTCTTCACTGTATGTTCCTGAAATCAGCCCAGGTATCATCTCGTAAAAGTAGTGAAACCGGTCCGGATTAATAACGGCTATCTCATATCCCATTTTGATCATTTCCGGAATTTTTTTGATAGTAAATAGATGACCTCTTCCTGCTCCTGCCAGTATAATTCTTTTCTTTATCACAGCGACCTTCCCGAAATAAGTTTTCTTTTCCTGTTTAGTTTTATCAGTGCTTTTTTGGCGGCATTCCGGACAAATTTATCTCCATCTTTTTTGGATACATCGCTAATTCGTTCAGTTATTTCACCTGGTAGATCATGATAGACCCATAACTGTTCAAGGCTGCTCACGGACAGTAAACGTACAGATTTTTCCCTGTCATTCAGTGATTTCAGTAGATAGGGTATTGCCTGTGCAGAATCTTTTCCAAGGCCTCCCAGTAGCCGTGCCGCTGTGCTTCTTACTTCGGAAGATTCATCCATGATTGATTTAATTAACAGACCGATAATTTCAGATTTATTAATGGCATTAATTTCGCTTAATCCCGAAAGGGCAGAACTTCTCACAGAGCTTTCGCTGCTGTTAAGTTCCTCCCTGAAAAGTGCGATGCTTTCACCTGTTTCGAGAATATTGATCAGTGATCTGGCCGCATTTCTTCTTATGTTTTTAATCCTGTCACCCAGAAGAAGTTTCAGGTCATCAGCTGCATTCCTTGCTCTGTGGCCCAATGATCCGAGTTCAATGACTGCCTGGACTCTTGTCATGGGGTCTTCACTGTGAAGGTTCGGTATCAGGGACATTAATTCCTTCTCTATTGCCACTGTGTTTTCTGCGCTGTCTATACCTGAAGTTTCTGTAAGGGCACTTTCCGGCCCATGCTGCCTCCGCATGGGAAGAGAAATATGGTCTCTCTGTTTGTGTGTTTTTACTGTGGCGGCAAATTCCTTGATATTTGTAATTGTAATGTTGCCAAAATGAAAATTAAGATAGGGGTTATCAGTAAGTTCATCAATTATTTCATGATTGCTGCTGTAGGGTACTTCATTCATTTCCAGAAGTTCGTCTATTCCAAACTGAAAGGTATGTTTCATTTTGCTTTTCAGAGAGAAATGTTCCTCAAGAAGCTTGTTTTCCAGGAAAGCGTATAGACGTGTAACGGGTTTTCTGTATGACATGAGGTCAAGCCTCAGGTGATTAAACCACAGTCTCTGACTAATTGAAATGAATATCTTTTTTACAAGATCCGGTGAAGTTTTTATGAGGAGTTTCAGGTTGTTCCGGTCAACAGGCATGAGTTTAACTCCCCCTGAACTTATTGCTGTGGCACTTCTTGGAAATCGGGTAAGCAGTGCAAGTTCCCCGAAAATTTCGTCTTCACCAAGTACAGCAAGCATTATCTCCCGCTCCCTGTTCTGTTTAACAATTTTGACTTTTCCCTGTTTTATGTAGTAAAGCATGTCACCAGGTTCATACTCACAGAAGATTACAGAACCGTCAGGATAGTAGATGTTATTTTTGTCCTCAACAGGTTCATATCCTGAGGATACCTGTGCTGATGAGATTTCATTGAGAAAATTGTATGATTTGTCAGCGAGTTCATCGTCGGGGAAGAGCTCAACATATCTGCTGAATATATATTCAGGGATTACTTTTTTTCCCTGTTTCATGTAAAAGAGGCCCAGATTAAAGAGGTTAAGACTGTCTGGATATATGAGATTAATTGGTTTTATATTAAGCAGCAGTTTATCATAATTCTGAAGCATCATTGAAAATGAACCGAGTATTTTCATGGTCAGGTCCGGGTTGTCGATGAAATATTTGAAGAAATTGTCTCTTGTCAGTTCAACGAACAAGCAGTCCTCATCGGCAATGGCTGTACAGAGTCTGGGCCTCAGTGAAAAGGCGGAGATGAATCCGAAAAAATCTCCAGTGGATACACTTCTCATGTCACTGGAAAAAGTTCTGCAGGAACATTCCAGGCGGACTTTTCCGGTCTTTAAGAGGAAAAGATTTTCACTGTTCTCATCTCCTTCTATATAAATATGAGAACCTTTTTTTAGATGCTTTTCTGTATACCTGCCCGTCATGGCTGCCCCTGAACTGATTATAGTTACCAGCACCTCCTCAAAGCAGTATTTTAAATTATTTCGAAATACTCAATACAGCTTTTATCAGGAACTGTGCCCGTTAACGGATATCCATCTGGTACTGATTAGACATCCCATTATAATATACAGTATTTGTGCGGAAAGGCATAATATTTTGCAGAGGGAAGATCTGCCGGGAGAGGGCTGTTATGCATAAAAAAAGGGGGTACCTCATGGCACCCCTTTTTAATCTGATTCTCTGTTATTATTATTTGAGAAGTTTGTCTTTTATCTGAAATTCAGGAGCAACCTTGTCAACCTTGACCATTTCAAATCTGTCAATGCTGATGTAGAGGTTTCCGTCCATATCTACGAGTTTCAGTGCATATGTGTTAGTGTCTGCACCGCGCTCGATCTTTTCAGTGAAGCAGTAGAATTCTTTATCTCTCTTGACCTCACTATAGAACTTCATTCCAGAAATTGTGTAGGGAAGAACAATCTCCGAAGTGTCCACCATTTCATAAACTCCGCCGGTCTGGAACATTGAGTCTACTATGATACAGTTTGTCACAAAGTTCGGATCAGTCATTCCCTTGAAGAATTCATGGCTCCCTGACTGTCTCATCTTTGTCACAAGCACGTCCTTGTCAAATGATAGGACATCTTCAATGGTTCTGAACGAATTATCCATGAATAGCTTGTGCGGATGATATATGAGCTCCTGAACATCCCCTTTAACTTCAATGTTTTTGAATTCAGGAATAGTAACTTTCGGCATAGCCTCGTATTTATCAGAGAAACCGTATGTTCCTTCATAGTGAAGGGTAGGATCTCCCATAACCATTCCTTTAGGATTTTTGAACTGTGAAATGATGTTACACTTAACCGTGCTTCCGTCAACTTTTACAGCACCGATTTCAAGTTCTTTAGGTCTTCCCTTGAGAATCTTGATTCCGTAAGGAATTCTGAAACCGTCAAGTGAAGTAATCACCTTTCCTTTACCCATGAGAACAGTTGCAGCTTCCGCCATTGTCTCAATACCTGTTGATCCAAGGAAGATAGGCACATCGAATCTGGCATGGTCATAGAGGAAGAGGTCTTTCTTCAGATCGAGTACTCTCGTAAATGACATTGATTTGTCATCCTGTTTAAGTACAGGCCCAAGGAAAGGAGTTTCTTCATTTATGTCAGAGTCTCCGGGGAAGATGTTATCAGGGTCAAATGATTCTGTGATCCCTGTGAATATCATCTCAGGAGTTTCGCTGTCTCTAAGGTCATCGATGAAGTACTTGATACCTCTGTCAAGAGGAAGAAATTCAAGACCTCTCTCCTCGAGAACCTTTTTAACTGTTTCATTTGTTGCCATTCCAGCTCCGGCCCATGCTGTCCATGCATAAACTTTGTAGGCTCTGTCTTTGTGTGCAAGTTTTTCTTTAAGGAGAACCTTGCCGATGAAGTCGTTTGCACATGTATAGCCGATCTGGGCCTCATTACCGAATCTTGCAGTAACAGATGAGAAGGTAAGGAAGTATTTGTAATCCTTGTCTTTAAGTGCATCAAGGATGTTGTAAATTCCGTATACCTTTGTGTTAAACTCCCTGTTGAATGAATCAAGAGTCTTCTTCGGAAGAATCTGGCTCAGTTCAACACCCGCAGCGTGAAGGACACCATCTATCTTGTCATATTTGCTCAGGGCATCGCTTATTACTTTAGTGTCTGATACATCTGTAGCGTGATAGTAAACAGTTGCCTTTGTTTCAAGGTGCTTAACGTTTTCTATTTTCTGCTTAAGCATCATTCTGTATCCAACAGCGTTTTTGATTTCAAGAGGTTTTGCTCCTGTCATCTTTTCTTTCAGTGAAGCAAGAATCTGGGCTTCTGTTACTCCCGGAGCCTTGAATTCCTCTTCAAGTGTCGAAAGGTCGCTGTAGTCAAGAATTATAAGCTTAAGGTCCTTATAAGTATTACAAACTTCGTTCATGATTTCGAAGGTAATACCTCCGCCGCCGCCGGAAACAACGATTGTGTCTCCGTCTTTTACGAAGCTTCCAGTCTCTTTGTTAGGCTCAATCTTCAGGTTGAGAGTATATTTCTCTCCTTCAGATGTGATACCAGTTTCAACTCTTCTGTCTCCGGATAGAAGTTCTGTTACATATGCTTTCGCAATTGCATCAGCATTATCTTTGGGCTTGTTCCAGTTGAAGTCCACAATCTTCACAAGTGCATCTCTCAGCTCCTTGTTTACAGTCTTCATCATTCCTGAAAGACCTGCAAATACCGGAGTAATCTTGAGTTTTGCATTGTCACTGTACGGGAATACAACCGAATCAAAAGACATTGACGTGATGATACTGTCTTTTGTCTTAACGTTTTCAAAGAGTGTGTTTATCATTATGAACATTGTCTTAACATAACGGTCAAGTGTTTTGAAATCGTTATCCTTGCCGCCGAAGTACATGTTAAGAGGTTCAAGGTGAAGTATACTGTTTATTGATGAATCTTTAGCAACAGCATCTTTCATCGCCTTTTCTACTGCGTCCATGTCTGTCAGGTCTGCAACAATGTCAGATCCCTTTTCTCCGACTGTTATTACCTTACCGTTAAGAGATTTGATCTCTTTAATAATCTTCTCTGCGAAACCATTTTTGTCTTTTGTTGCAATGAATGTTTTTCCTGAGAAATCACCGATTGCCTTGCCTATAGCTGTTTTCTTAACACCAACTGTAAGCCTTTTTACTCTCTCTTCTTCTGCCGGTGCTGCAGCAGCTGCAGGAGCAGGAGTCGACACAGCCGTTTCTGCAGGAGCCGATGGGGCAGGGGCAGCAGTTGTGTTTGAAGCAATGTATCCGGCAAGTTTAGCAATTGTGTTCATTTCTGAAAGCTGGAGGTCTTCCGGTACATCAATACCGAAGTTTCCTGCAACCTTTCCGAAGATTTCGACCTGTTTAACAGTGTCGATTCCAAGATCAGCCTCAAGGTCAAGGTTTTCATCTAGCATGTCAGTAGTGTATCCTGTGAGCTCTGAGATGATCTCCTTCACTTTAGGAATCATGGAAGCAGGGCTTGCAGCCTGAACAGCAGCCGGTGCAGCTGAAGCCTGAGCTGGAGCGGCAGAGACTGTTGTATTTGCGGCAATGTATCCGGCTAGTTTAGCAATTGTGTTCATTTCTGAAAGCTGGAGGTCTTCCGGTACATCAATACCGAAGTTTCCTGCAACCTTTCCGAAGATTTCGACCTGTTTAACAGTGTCGATTCCAAGATCAGCCTCAAGGTCAAGGTTTTCATCGAGCATGTCGGTAGTGTATCCTGTGAGCTCTGAGATGATCTCCTTCACTTTAGGAATCATGGAAGCAGGGCTTGCGGCCTGAGCAGCAGCCGGTGCAGCTGAAGTCTGAGCAGGAGCTGCAGCGACAGTAGTGTTCGCGGCAATGAATTCAGCAAGTTTGGCGATTGTATTCATCTGTGAAAGCTGGAGGTCTTCGGGAACATCCATTCCGAAGTTTCCTGCAACCTTTCCGAAGATCTCAACCTGTTTGACAGTGTCAATGCCAAGGTCTGCCTCAAGGTCCAGGTTTTCATCGAGCATATCAGTAGTGTATCCTGTGAGCTCTGAGATGATCTCCTTAACTTTTGGAACCATGGATGCAGGGCTTGCGGCCTGAACAGCAGCCGGTGCAGCTGAAGCCTGAGCAGGAGCGGCTGCGACTGTTGTATTTGCAGCGATGAATTCAGCAAGTTTGGCGATTGTGTTCATCTGTGAAAGCTGGAGGTCTTCGGGAACATCCATTCCGAAGTTACCGGCAACTTTTCCGAAAATCTCCACCTGCTTGACAGTGTCTATTCCAAGATCAGCCTCAAGGTCAAGGTTTTCATCTAGCATGTCAGTAGTGTATCCTGTGAGCTCAGCAATGATCTCCTTAACTTTTGGAACCATGGAAGCAGGGCTTGCGGCCTGAACAGCAGCCGGTGCAGCTGCAGCCTGAGCAGGAGCGGTTGCGACTGTTGTGTTCGCGGCAATGTATTCACCGAGTTTTGCAATTGTGTTCATTTCGGAGAGTTTCAGGTCTTCAGGAACAGCTACGCCGAAGTTACCGGCAACTTTTCCGAATATCTCCACCTGCTTGACGGTGTCGATACCAAGGTCAGCCTCAAGGTCCAGGTTTTCATCGAGCATGTCAGTAGTGTATCCTGTGAGCTCAGCAATGATCTCCTTAACTTTTGGAATCATGGACGCAGGGCTTGCGGACTGAACAGCAGCCGGTGCAGCTGAAGCCTGAGCAGGAGCGGCTGCGACTGTTGTGTTCGCGGCAATGTATTCACCGAGTTTTGCAATTGTGTTCATTTCGGAGAGTTTCAGGTCTTCAGGAACAGCTACGCCGAAGTTACCGGCAACTTTTCCGAAAATCTCCACCTGCTTAACAGTGTCTATTCCAAGATCAGCCTCAAGGTCCAGGTTTTCATCTAGCATGTCAGTAGTGTATCCTGTGAGCTCAGCAATGATCTCCTTAACTTTTGGAACCATTGATGCAGGGCTTGCGGCCTGAACAGCAGCCGGTGCAGCTGAAGCATGTACAGGAGCCGGCTGAACTGCAGGTGTACCCGGTTCTGCATCTATGCAGAGTGTATTGTTTCTTATTACAAGCTGCGGATTCTCCTTGTGTGCGATTCTCTGGAGCCAGCTGTAATATTTTGTATTGTTGCTTGTTGAATTCTCCTGGAGTCTTCTGATGAAGAGCATTCCGAAGTGAGATCCGAATCCGGCAGCAAAATGGAGTCCATACTCATAGTCTCCGCCTGTACCGCGATTGAATTTCAGGTCTGCAAATTCATCTGGGATCTCTCTCAGGTTTGCAATTGGAGGAGCCTGTTTCATCTGAAGGGCCTTAACCATTACCGGGTCTTCAATACCTGCACCAAGTGTATGGCCTGTGTAACCCTTTGTATTTGTAATAGTGATGTCTCTGTACTCGCCAGGGAATGTCTTCTTAAGAGCTTTCACTTCAGAGTCTGCACTTCCTCCCCTTGCCGGAGTATATGTCTCGTGAGACATGAAGAGTAGTTTCTTTGTGTACTGGCTTCTGTCAAGGTTGTGACGTTTTTCAGCCTTTCTGATGAAGTCGATCATAATATCAGAGACATGATCTACGTCAATTTTTGTGGGGTGGAATGCACTGTTTCCAATAAATGTACCCAGAATTTCAGCCTGTCCGTTCATACCCCTGTCGTTAATTACGTCAGATCTTTCAATAACCATACCCACTGCACCGGCACCGATAATCATACCGTTTCTGTTTTTGTCAAATGGCAGTGCCGCTTCGGTTACAACCTTTTTAATAGTTGCAGCACCCACAGAAAGGAATCCTGAACCTACCCATGGAGTCTTGTACTTGGAAGTAGCAGATTCAGCACCGATGATGATAACACGTTCACATCTGCCGGTTCTGATCCAGTCTTCAGCCATGCCCACTGCATGTGTAGTAGAAGCGCATGCACCCATTATCTGTGTAGCAGGGCCTTTAGCCTTGATTAACTGTGCAAACTGCGGAGCTCCTATCTGTGAAATATTAGTCACAAAGGATCTGTCGAATTTGAATTCCCTGTACTCCTGTTTTCTTTCCTTGATTTTGAAGAACCATTCTGTGATTTTTTCCTTAACAGCCTTGTCTTTTACAGACTCAAGAATGGCGTAGTAGACATCTTCAATTTCTTCATATGGATTTACAAAGAATTTGTTATAGTAGAATTTGTTCATCTTGGAAATCAGTGTTTCCCATCCGGAGAAGAGTGATGTAAAGATTACACCGGTTGTATTCTGCATCTCTTCAGGGAGGCTGAATCCGTCAGGAATCTTTTTGCCGGTTGATGTTGTCTTGTAGCTGAGAACAAGAGGAATATTTGCATCCTTAAGTGCTTCGATACCCGCTGCAATACCAAGAGAAATGTCCAGGTCCAGTTGAGCATCAATATCATACTCGTTCTTTAGGTTGAAGTGGCCAAGTCTTCCGGCAAGCTGAATGACCTCGTCCTTATCTGTGATTTCAACAAACTGGGCAGAACCGTCCGGTTTTTTGAATACCTTTGTGATATTCATGGCCACCATTCTTTCCTTGTCCTCTTCTGTTAGAGGCTCAATCATGTTTGTTCCGCCGATGATTTTGTCGAAGTTGGAAGCATCGAATACCTTGTTTGCAGTACCCGGAAGTCCGATTGCAGTACCTGCAATGACTACTTTTTCAGTTGAGAAGTTGAAGTCCTCAAGAGCTTTGAGTGCTTTTTCTCTCTTCTCCTTCTGATATTCCTTGAAAAGTATTTCCTTTATTTTGTCATCGTTACTGTTCAGAAAGTCCTGGAATCCTCTGTCATCAGACTGCGCTGAAATTGAAACAGAAGCATCAGCCTGTTTTGCAGCAGCTGCAGGTGCCGCATGAACCGGTACTGCTACAGGTACAGACTGTTTCACTGCAGGAGCTGCAGCGGTTTGTACCTGGCCTGCTGCCTGAATTCTTCCCTTTGATGCAAGGTAGTCAAGGAATGCCTGAAGTGATTCCTTCTGACCCTTTTTAGGTTCCTGGGAAGCCATTGCTGTAACTTCATTGATGTCTATCTTTCCAAGGAGGTTAGCAAGGAGTTTCTGAGGTCCCACCTCAATGTATTCCCGTACTCCCGCCTTATCAAGGAACTTGATTGATTTGATAAATTCAACAGGCAGAGTAAGCTGCTTTGTAAGGAGTTCCTTGATCTTCGCCTCATCCTGCGGATATGGTGTTGCAGTAACGTTTGAGATTACCTTTGTATAATCCACATTGTTGAATTTCAGAGTTTTGAGGAACTCATGGAATTTCTTTGATGCTTCCTCAAGGAGCGGTGTATGGAATGCACCTGACAGAGGAAGTTTTCTGAAGGAGATATCCTTACTGGTCAGGTACTCGCAGAACTGATTGATTTCAGCTGATTTTCCTGAAATTGCAGTCTGGCTTTCGCTGTTTTTGTTTGCCACCCAGACTCCTGAAATTCCGGATTCCTTTATTATGCTGTTTGACTCATCTGCACTTTTGAATATTACCATTATCTGGCCCGGAATCCTGTCGAAGTCCTCCTTCATGAGCTCTGAACGTCTGATGATGAGTCTCAGTGTGTCCTCGAAGCTTAGTATTCCTGCACAGAAGAGGGCAGAACACTCTCCAAGGCTGTGACCAATAAAGTAATCAGGATCCTTAAATCCCTGTCTTTTTATTATTTCGTAAATAACTGCAGAGGCAAGGTATATTGCCGGCTGTGTGTTCTCTGTGAGATTGAGTTTCTTGTCCTGGTTGAACATTATTTCAAGAAGAGAATATCCTCTCATCTCCCTGAATACTTTTTCACCCCTGTCAAAGTATTCCTTAACAAGTGCGTTTGAGTTATAGAGATCCTGCATCATGTATGGGTACTGTGCACCCTGGCCTGTTACAAGAACTGCAAATGTTCCGGGCTTTGGATTTGCGACCTCTTCAGTAAAATCGCGTAGGTCATCAGCGGATTGAAGCTGTACATTTCCGATCCATTCAGGAAGTGTACTTATGGTCGCGTGACCTGCAGTTCCGCCGAGTCCTGCAAAGTTTATTCCCAGATGCATTGAACCCTTGGCTTTTGAAACAGCTTCCTTAAGCGGTGCAATCTTTGAATCCTTGCCTATGATGGAAGTCTTTTCATCATAGCTGAAGTTCGGAAGAATGGTTCTGTTTTTGCTCATGAGAATGAGTTTTGTAAGGGCAACAGACGGGTTTGCAGACCTGAAGTAGCCGGTTTCGCTCTTTATATTGCCTGCATGCACAGACTGGCTGAAACTCTGGTCAATTGCGTCCCTTTCCCAGCTGTCAACGAGAGGGTGAGATGCTGCAAAAAGGTCAACATATTCGATGCTGTCTTTTCTTACGGGTATTTTGCTGTAATGCTTTTTAATTACCTTGCTCAGTGATGATGTTGTGGGGCTCAGAATGTTTTCATTTGCATAGTTGGAGAATGTTGCGCCGTTGAGCTCAGCCATAACATTCATTTTGTTTTCACGTGCCTGTTTGTATGTTGTGAGAACCAGTATGGCGCATCCTTCACTCATTACAAGTCCCTGTGCATCCTTGTCGAAGAACTTGTTATCTCCGCCGGGATTCAGAACCTTGATTCTGTCGTATGCCTTGAGTCTTGCAGGGCTCAGGTTCGTGTCAACACCGCCGCATAGAATAAAATCTGAATGGCCGCATTTAAGCTCCTTCATGGCAAGAAAAACCGCTACACCCGATGAAGCGCATTCAGCCTCAACGGTATAGTTCAGTGCATTGAGGTTGTAGAAGTTGGCCATCCTTCCTGTTACAATGTTGGTTAGAAGTCCCGGAGTTGTATCCTCGTTGTTTTTCGGATATCTCGCCCTGATCTGTTCTTCAAGTTTTGCAGAAATTGTATCTGCCAGAGTCTTGTCGACACCCTCTGTTGAATTAATGATCTTTCTTAGATAGGGAGTTCTGACCCTGAAAATATTTTCATAGTGTTTTTCACTTGTTGTGGTACCCACGATTGCTCCTATTCGGTTACCGTTTTGAGTGAGAAGATCCTTTATGCCTGCCTGTTCAATTGCCTGCTTCGATGCCTCAAGTGCAAAAATCTGGTTTCTGTCAATAGACATGGCAGCTGCAGGAGGTATTCTGTACTGCAGGTTGTTGAATGTAAAGTCATGGAGAATGCCTGACTTTATTTTGGGCAGTTTAAATGCCGGATCTTTTTCATTTATATATGATTCTATATGGAATCTGGATTCAGGGATTTCTGAAATGACACTTTTTCCATTTTTGATATTATTCCAGAATTCATCAATGGAAGTTGCACCTGGCAGCATTACTCCAAGACCGGCCACAACTATTCGGTTATCATTGAAGTTGTAGTTCAGATCGCTGAAAATTTTTCTCTGAAGAGGTTTATAGCTTTCAGGACTGTAATCGGAAAGCACCAGGTGATAGTTTATTCCACCGAATCCGAATGAACTGATTGCGGCATATCTTGCCTTTCCGCTTTCTTTCTGCCACTCTGCAGCATCTGCTATTACACCGATTGATGTGCCGTCAAAGTTGAATCTCGGCGAAAGTTTGGCAAACTGTCCGTTTGGAGGAAGTGTTTTCTTGTCAAGAGCCATTGTGGCTTTGATGAAACCTGCCATACCTGCTCCGCCAAGGAGGTGACCGATTTGTGATTTTACGGAACTTACACCGATTTTTGCCTTGCTCTTGCCGTAGAACTTTTTAATTGTTTCAACTTCAGCATAGTCTCCCATGAGTGTTGAAGTTCCATGAGCTTCAATGTATTCAATTTCGTCAGGACTTACTTTGTCCTTCATGTTTTCATATGCACGCTGGAGAGCTGTCATCTGACCTTCAGATTTTGGAGCAGCAATTGCCTTTCCCTTTCCGTCAGAACTTGCTCCGACACCTTTTATGATTGCATGAATTTTATCTCCATCTCTAAGAGCATCCTTGACTCTTTTCAGAACAACAGCTCCTGCACCTTCACCAAGGACAAAACCTCCTGCGCGTTCATCGAAGGGGAATGAACCATCAGCTGACAGTGCACCCATGCTTGCAAAACCAATGAACGTCTCAGGACTCATGAGACTCTGAAGACCCCCTGTTACAACCATGTCCGCTTCACCCATGAGAAGGTCAATTACGGCATTGTCTACAGCTGTAAATGAAGTAGCGCATGCCGCATCCACTGTATAGGCTGCACCGTGTGCACCAATATGTTTTGCAATACGTGCTGCTTCGACGTTAATTGCCGCAGCGTCGGGATGTTTAGGCTCAGGCGCATTTGCAAGTGTGTTTTTCAGGTTTTCGAGAATTTTGTTTTTGTCATCTTCTGAAAGATTTTTGAATTCTTCAACCTGATCAAGATAATGCTTCATTTCGGGATAGTAGTATTTTAAAATCAGGTCATCACTCAGTTCATTGCTGAGGCAGCTTCCAATAATAACAGATGTCCTGTTTCCCGGGATCATCTTTTCGTCTTTATTGTATCCGGCATTTTCAACAGCCTGTACTGCTGCTTCAAGAATCATCTTCTGGCTTCTTGACATTACCAGAGATTCCTCTTTTTTATATCCGAATTTTTTGAAATCGAACTTGTAGTCTTTAATTGTTGCTGAAATTTCAGTGTATGATTTATCTTCTGCTTTCTTGTCCTTGTCAAAGTAAAGAGAACTGTCAAATCTGTCCTGGGGAACAACATCTATTGAGTACTTTTTATCAAGGATGTTGTTCCAGAAAGTGTCAGTATCAGGAGCATCGGGATATACACAGCCGATACCGATTATTGCTACTTCATCATTCATCTCGCATTGAGGAGAGGTGAATACTTCAAGTTCGTTCAGCTTTCTGTGCAGTTCAGCTTTGAGGTCGATTATTTTTGAATGTATATCTTTTATGGTAATTACTTCGTTGTGAAATGCTATGGAGTCACCGGTCATGTAGTTTCCGCGCTGGAACTGTTCCTCATTATTGAGTTTCTGAAGGGTTATATTGCCGTCTTCACCTTTCACAGGGGTAAATCCCTTTCCTGCAATCAGAAGCGCACCGATGTTGTTCTTCTCAAATGCCTCTTTTCTGTCTTTCAGAGACATTCCCTGCTTTATTCTTTCCTGCTCTTCCTGAATTGTCCTCAGAGAGAAAGGTGATTCAATAGTTCTGGAGGAGAGGCCCACAGAGTTACCCATTACAGTTGTTGTTGTAGGTTTCAGCATTACGTCCCTGTAAAGCTTCTGAATAGCCCCTGTCTCAACAATTTCTTCTGTAAACAGATATGGAGTTCCAAGCTGAACACCTATCTTCATTCCCTTGCTTGCAAGGATTGATGTCATACCTGAAATAAAGTGAGATGAGTGGCATGAAGAAATTCCCCCTGCAAAGATCATGGTATGACAGCTCAGGTTATCCTGACCAAGACTCATGAATGCCTCAATAGCCTTTTCCCATAGAACCATGCTTGTGAGAGTACCGATGTGACCGCCTGCTTCATTACCTTCGAAGATAAATCTTGTACAGCTGTTCTTTATGGCGTTTTCAAGCATCTGTATTGAAGGAGTATGGAGATATGTCTTTACTCCATTTTTTTCCAGCTCATTTACCTGTGCAGGAATACCTCCGGCAAAGAGGGCAAATGGGGCCTTATATTTTTTTGCAAGGTCAATGTGTTCCTTTGCGCACTTGTTGAATGCTTCAATCCCCACAAGTCCGGCGCCGAATCTTGAAACTTTTTCAGATCCCTTTTTTAGAATGTCCTCTGCGAGGTGAGTTGGAAGGCTGCCCAGTGCAAAGAAGGGGAGGGCTCCCTGTTCATTTACAAGTTTAGCAAATTCCGCAGTATCACTTACATTAGCCATGGGACCCTGAATTATCGGGTATTTTGTACCATGTTCAAGAGCCAGGGCTGTATCAGCCTTCATGGGATCAAATTCATCAACGGCGGCAATATATGAACCAACATTTGCAAAGAGTTCATTTATCATGCCCTTTACTGTAGAGGAATGCCTTGCAAAGTGTTTAGCAAAAATACCGTCCTGTCCCATGTATACAAGGGCCTGAAGGGCCTGAACGGAACTGTCATTTACAAAGTTGATATTCTTTTTTATTTCATCATAGAGCTTCTTGTCTGATGCTTCACTTTTATCGAGGCCCGCCTCAGTTTCTTTCAGGTCCTTGATAATTTTAGTGCCGAGTTTTTTGAAGAAGCTGTAGCTTACTCCCATGTATCTGCCGACAATCGCTGAATCTCCTTCATCGAGAGTCCTGATGAGAGCCTTGAAGTTATCCGTCACTGGACAGTCATCTGCCAGATAGAGCTGGTTATCAAGGACGATACCTGACGCACCTGCAGCAAACATACCGGCAGATGTATGCATTCCCACACCGCCGTGTACAAAAACAGGCAGATCCGACTCTTTGAGGTACCACTGCATGAGGACAAATGAGGTAATGTTTGAAACCTTTCCCGGTCCCTCAATACCCTTGACTATAATCGCATCGGGAGAGAGCTTCTCGATCTTTTCCAGTATGCCGACATCAGTAGCTTCTATAAAGAGTTTTGCATCACCGCTGTGTACTGATACATTGTCAAGTTCTTCAGGATAAAAGTATGTAAGTATAATGGCATTAAGATTTACTGCTGGGTTTTCCTTTATGTAACTGAGTATCTCTCCGTTACTGATCCCTGTTCTTACTCCAAAAAGCAGAGATTCAGAGGAGAGTTCCTCAATGGCTTTTTTGACTGAATCCACGGCCATGAATTCAGTATCAAGAACAGGAAGACCGCCAGCCTCAAATACTGTCTTGAAGTATTCTTTCTCGTAGACACCTGTTGGGCTGTTTACTATGAGAGGGAATTTCGAGTCCACTACTCGCTTTATCATATAGTTTCTCCTATAAAAAGTAATTTTCAAATTCGATGTGACGGGTCTTAAATGCGCGGACGGACCCGTCAGTCCGTTAATCTTACATATATGCCTTATTGTCAATATTAATTCTCTTAATATTGGTTTTTTGCTCTGATTGTTTTAAATATGTGATAAATAAATTAAAAATCCGGAGAAAATCTATATAAAGTGGTGCAAAATGAGCATTTTTATATGATTTTTAGGGTGGAGATGTCCGCATGATTCAGTTCATCTTTTTTTTCATAGACCACTGTTGCAATATGTGATTCATCCACTTCATAGCTTATGTAATTAAGTGCATCCATGGGAACTGAGTTGTGGAATATTTTTTCATCAATGATTTCTATTTTTTTTAGACTCTCGTGGAAGCCCTGTTCTATGTATTTCATAAAGGCTTCCTTAATTGTAAATATTTTTATCAGCTCCCGCAGTGACGAGGGGGGAGCTGATTTTTCTTTCTCAGACAGTGCAACCTTCACGATGGACTCGGTATTTCTTGATTTTACCGTTTCCACATCAATTGACGCCCTGCCGGGACCTGTCTTTAAAAGGGCCATTGCAAAATTTCCCGAGTGGGATATGGAGATGTACACATCGGGATAATCCTGCAGGTATGGTGCCCCTTTTTTTCTGTATGAGACAGACGCAGTCACGCCTTCTTTTCCCATAACAAGGCCTGCAAGTTTCTTTATGCATATGCGGCCCGCTGACCATTCCACCTGTTTTTTCAGGGCAGGGAAAGAATTTATTTTTGTCATTTCTTCGTCACTGAAACTGCACCCTGAATATGGCATGTTGTTCCGGAAGGTAAGAGATTTCTCCTTCCTGTAATCTGGAGTGCTAATTTTTAGTATTTCTGAGGCATACCAGGGTAAATAGAGTTCACATACCCATATATTCTTTGCAAATCTGTAGATTTTTATTTTTTTCATATTCAAATACCAGATAATAACTGTAAAAAACAGTAATTGTGTTCATTAATTCAAGTAATTTATTTGTTTTTCCGTAACAAATATGTATATTATTTATGTATGTTCTTATTTCCAAATTCATAATAAAGGAGGTGAGAATTATGTCAATCATCTCAACAGAAAGGGATAATGAATCCTTTGTCAGCCACAAAAATGATCATCCAATCAGACAGGAATCAGAAGAAGTAGGTAAATTCAAACATCTCGCAGCCTATATGCTTATAGGTCTTGCAGTCGGTCTTCTCATGTTTCTGATAATTGTAAAGGGATAGACAGCGGAAACTGAAACTAAAGCGCTCAAAAAATTGGGCGCTTAGTTAATTATTTTGGTCAGTATTACCTTGGTTATCATGTAGGTTGGCTTGATGCCCTCGTCGCCAAGTTCCCCTGAAGCAAGTGTCTGGCCGCTTTGAAGGGGGTTGTCTGATGCATAGTATGCATATCGTACTTTTATGTCCGAAGGCAGGTGATTTCTTATTATTGCTGCGTTGATTGCCCTGTGATAGTGGCCGCCTTCCATTTCAAGGCCGATAGCTTTCCAGCTTGTTGAGTGGAACCGTTCCATAACATCCCTGTTCTGAAGGGATGTACCAAGAACTGTTACAATGGGCCCGGTATATATGTTGACTGTGTCATCAAAATCTGAAATATGCAGATCGTTGTCCACAATGTAATTGTGAGGGGTGCCCTCAAAAACATGGGCTGTGGCAAGCATAATATCTCCTTTCTGCCCAGGCAGTATGCCCGCCTTTCCCATGATGGACAGTGATTTGAAGTTAAACTTTATCTCGCGGCCGTTGACAGAGTATGGGTTCAGCAGTTCATCAATTACCTCATAGGCCTGTTCCCCGAAAGCATAATCCATGACAACAAGAACTGGAGCCTCTTTTTCCTCCGGAACATTCAGATGAAGCTCCGGGTGGAGTTTTATATATTTCAGGTGAGATGTATCTATTATCTGACAGTCGATATATGAACCGGAGATGTCCTTTATATGGTGAGCCCCTCTTGTTTTGGCAAATTCAAGTACATGGTCTGTCTGATATCTGTTCTTTGCAATGAAATCGTATATACTTAGATCCTTTTCATGACAGTCAAGTGCTTCGTATGCATAGAGGGTATTGAGGATGCTGTGCATGTTTGAGCTTATAATATGAATATTTCTGTCACAGTAACCGAGTTTTACAATTTCCTTTTTTATGTTATCAGCCCAGATACGTCCGTAGTTGTGCTTGCCTATAAGATCTCTCAGTGAGGGTGTAAAATATATCATGTGCCTGCTGTCAGGTGCATCGCTTTCAAGTCTGGTACGGTTTCCAAGACTGTATATTATGCTGAAGAGGTTGTTTGTACCGGAGTTCTCCTTTCTGTATTTTTCGAGTTCATTGTAGGCATCTCTTGTCTCATTGAAGGTCCTTCCCAGTATTATGCTTAGATTCCACAGAGCCCTGTCCAGTTCCTTTCCGCCTGGATTTTCAGCCATGGCATGCTGCTGAAGCATTTTCCATTCATGGGAAGTCTCACCGTTTTCGTCCATTATCTGCCCTGAAATTTTATGTGACTCAATATTAAGGAATGTCAGGTGTGTGAGTATGTCGTAGATTTCACTCATCCCCCTGGTTATTATGAAATTCATTTCGTCTTTGCTGACTCTGTAGGAGACCCTTCTTCTTTTTAGCGGAATGATTTTTTCAAAGGAGACACTGTTCAGTTCCTCCTCTGCGGTAAGTGTTATTCTGCAGCACTCCTCAATGCCTCTTGGCAGGCGGGTCATTACATATTCAATTCCCTTGAGTTCAATTATTCTCGGGTCGTTCATGGAACCGTAAATTTCGGGAGAAAGGAGTCTCAGGCTGTCTTCAAGGGTCTTTCCTGATTTTCCACCAGGCCTGTAGTACCCCCTGAGGGCGAGAGCATCTGCAGTTGTTTTAAAAGTTCTTATTGCTATACGGCCGATCTGCGCTTTTGTAAGATTATCCACTGAATTCTCCGACTTAAATGATTATTATGTATTGTATATATGAGGAGTGATTTATTCAGGAGTCTAGACTGCCGAGGCAAGAGATATCATGCTGTTCATAATGATAAATTTTGCGTTTGAAATTGGCTCACGGATCATTCTCTGGGCATTTGGAAACCGTATGGTTACACCCGGAAATACTGTGGCCTTTACTGACACATATGAGTTTTGGGTGGGGTCGCTCCCCCTGAGAATTGATTCCTGTTCATTTGTCAGTTGAGCTATTCGTTCCTCAATGGCTTCCCTTGTTTTTATAAGTTCCCTGATCTGTTCCTTCATTTCACTGGTAAGATCTTTTTTTATTATTGCTATACGGCTTATGCGCTTTAGGGCCTGGTTTACTGTGCCTAGACTCTTTATGTTTCTCGTCTGCTCTATATCAAGCATTATAAGCTTCTGCCTGATTTCTGAAGAAAAACCTACTGCAAGAACGGTTTTTGTTCCTTCATTATTGCCTGCAATCTGTGTTTCTATTCCCCTTGCTCCAATCGTCTCTCCACCCACAATTATTCCTTTCGGGCCGGTTACCATGACTTTTCCGTCGGACTGAGTTCTGCAGTTCATGAGGTATTTGGTCACTGTAATATTCCCGTAGGCCTGAAGGTTGTGGTTCACTGCAAAGTTAACCCTGATCTCCCCTCCGGATTTCAGCGTTCCCTTTGTTTTACCGCTGCAGCTGTTTACAATGATATCTCCGCCGGCGTCAATTTCACAGTCCTCCACTGTTCCGTCTATCTGAATTGATCCGGCAGCTTTCACCTTGAATCCGGAAAGAACATTTCCCTGAATGATAAGGGCTCCGGTAAAATCAATATTTCCCACAGAATAGTCAACATCTCCCCTTATATTCATTACCGG
This sequence comes from Spirochaetota bacterium, assembly GCA_003246895.1. Lineage (GTDB taxonomy): Bacteria > Spirochaetota > UBA4802 > UBA4802 > UBA5550 > SZUA-423. Next base: position 32,981 of record QKCL01000056.1, read on the forward strand.
ATCAACGGTAATCTTGTTGTTTTCTATGAATCTTACAGCTCCGTTTTCAGATGAGAGGAGGAGATTTTTGTCATGAGACGAGAATTCTGTATTTTTCCCGTTTTTGAGAATTTTTTCTTTTCCTGTTCCCGGTGAAATTATTTTTCCTGTGACAGTCATTCCTTCCTTTCCCTGTACGGGGGGGTGAATTCTTGCAATTTCATCCCCCTTTGCTACAGTTTTTATGGTCATTCTTTCATGATGGTCAACCCTGGCATCGGTGTCGGATTCCTTCTCCTGTGCAATATAGAGCAGTTCTATCTTTCCGTGCTTTGATGGGATGGGGGATGTCCCACGGGCAATTACAACCGGTTCATGGAATACCCTGTTGTCTATCATCTCCCGGACTTTTGCTTCAAATATTTCAGCCTTTATATCATTTGATCTGATGGCTCTCATTACTTCATTGACATCAGGAAGAGGAGAGTTATGGGGCAGCTTTATGGTAAGAGTGGCCTCCATTTCATCGCTGCTTATGTCAATTTTGATATACTGTATCTCTTCTGTCATAGGTTATATCCCGTTATCTGCCACAATACCTATAATGTCTCTTGAAGTAACTATACCTTCAATTTCGTCATTATTCATCACAATTATATGATTTAATTTTCTGTCTTTCATGGTTCTGCATATCTCCTGAACAGTGGAGAATGAATCTACTGTAAGCACATTGGGCTCCATTATGTCCTTTACGGTAATGGTTCTGTTGTATCTGTGTATCATTTCTGAAAATGAGTTCCATGAGCCTTCGCTGTTGTATTCCCTGAATATATTTTCGAGCCTGTTTTCATAAATTGAACTGAGTTCCCTTTTTATCTCAAATACCAGCAGGTCCGTTTTTGTAGCTATTCCGCAGAGTTTTCCTTTCTCATCAACAACAGGGACTCCGTTAATGCCCCTGTCTGAAAGGAGATTGATAAAATCTGATATAACCGTATCCTCAGTTACAGTAATGACACTGCGGCTCATTATTTCAGAAACTTTCATTTTATTTTTACCTGTTTCCATGAAAAATAATGATACCTCCTCAATAGAATTGGGATTATTGCATGAAAATATTAGTCAATGATGTAAACAATGCTTCATGTGTAAAATATCTATGAATTAAAATTATATATAAAAGTATATATCAAATATTGAATAATGTCAAGGAGTGACAGTTAAATAACAGTATTAAATTGCATCAGGAAACCTGAAACGGTTCTTCCTGTTTATGAAATCTTAATGACATATTAAAATATCAGATAAGGCATACCGGAGGCTTTTCAGGGACTCTTTCGGTAACTTCTCCAACAATTGCACTGTATTCATATCCGCTGTCAATGAGTTCATTCAGGATGCGTTTTGAATCGGATTCCTTTACAGACATGAGTATTCCGCCCGATGTCTGGGCGTCAAGTGCCAGCATCTTGAGATTATAGTCAATATGTTCAGGAAATTCAGCCTTGCCCTCAACATTTCTTAGATTTCGAAATGAAGCAGTCGGAATACATCCGGAGTTTATCATGTCATATACCCCTTCAAATGAAGGCAGATGATGGAGATTGATTTTCAGGGTAACGCCGCTTCCAAGTGCCATTTCGCATGCATGGCCGCAGAGTCCGAATCCTGTAATATCCGTCGCAGCCATTATTCCGGATTTTACCATGATGCTGCAGGCGTGGTTATTTAACTGTTTCATGGAAGATATGGCCTTTTCATATACTTCGTCTGAAACAAGGTCTATTTTTTTCCCGGCCACAACTACAGCGGTACCCAGAGGCTTTGTGAGAATCAGAACCTCTCCCGGTTTTGCTGCACAGTTTGTAATTATTGAACCGGGATGGGCAGTTCCTGTAACGGCAAGTCCGTATTTTATCTGGGGATCCTCAATAGTATGTCCTCCGCCCAGAACCGCACCTGCTTCTATGACCTTTTCAGCTCCGCCTCGTAGAATTTCAAGCAGAACCTCTTCGCCATATTTTTGAGAAGGAAACATTACCAGGTTCAAGGCTGAAAGAGGGGCGCCGCCCATTGCATAGATGTCGCTTATGGCATTTGCAGCAGCGATCTGTCCGAAATCAAATGGATCTGAACATACCGGCGGGAAAAAATCTGTAGTCTGAATAATGGCAAGTGAGTCTGTAATTTTCATTACCATGGCATCATCGCTTGTATTGCTCCCGACCATGAGATCCGGGCTTTCAAGTACAGGAATCTGTGAAACAATTTCCCGCAGTTTATCGGCAGGAAGCTTCGCGGAGCATCCTCCATGCTCGATATCTTTAAGGAGATCAATTTTATCGTTCATGCCGGAAATTACCTCTCATGTTTTTTATATGCTATGCCGCCCCTGTCAAGTGCGGTATCTGTTTCTAATATCATCTCTGTTTCTATGGCCATGCCGCATTCAGCGGAAATATTTTTAGGGACCGGTACTACCCTGAATTTCAGATCTGTTTTTCTCAGAATGCCTTCTGCGCGTATGGCATCCCTTGTGGAATTAAATATATATATCATCTGTTTAACGGTCAGTATATTTTCAGCTCTGTGATATTTTTTTTATGGAATCCAGCAGATAGTCAAGGTCGCTGTTTTTGTGATAGGGGGAAAGTCCGATTCTGACGCTTCCATGAGGAGACGATCCCAGCGTTTCATGGGCAATGGGAGCACAGTGTAGCCCGGACCTTGTCTCAATCCCGTATTCATACTGAAGTTCACATGCAGTATCCGAGACCGTTTTACCTTCAATTACAAATGAGAAGAGATGGCCCTGGTTCCCGATTGATTCGGCTTTGTAAAGAATTACGCCCGGGATAATGTCTATTTCACTGATGAGCGCATAAAAAGTATCGATGGAATATCTTCCCTGTATAGTTTCGTTAAGGGCGGCTTCCAGTCCGAAAATTCCGGCTATATTGGGTGTGCCTGCCTCAAACCTGTCCGGTGAGTGTGACGGCATATGAAGGCTTTCGGAGTTGCTTCCTGTTCCGCCGTATTTTAATGGAGATACCAGTTCAGGATTTCTGATGCAGACACCTCCTGTTCCGGTGGGGCCAAGGAGGCACTTGTGGCCTGTAAATGCAAAGAAATCAATTCCGTCTCCGTCAAGGTCAACGGGTATATGTCCGGCAGACTGTGCACCGTCAACCAGTATGGGGACTGTACCTATTTTTTTCTTTATCTTTCCCACAGGCTGAATGAGTCCGTTAACATTGCTCATGTGGTTTATAATTACAAGTTCGGTCATTGGACCTGTTTCGATTTTTTCAACATCAATGAGACCGTCCTTGAAGTGGGGGAGAGTTCTTACTTTAAGAATTCCCTGTTCTTCGAGAAATTTAAGCGGCCTAGCAACAGAGTTGTGTTCAAGGGGGGAGATAAGAACTTCTCCTCCATTAAACCTGAACCCCCTTATGACCAGATTAAGGCCTTCGGTTGCATTTGCCCCAAAGGCAATATTTTCCGGCCTGGAGAATCCGAATTTCTGCGCAAGCAGATCCCTGCAGTTTTCGACAACAGATGTTGATTTAAGGGCCCGGCCGTGTGAAGCCCTGCCGTATGACCCTCCGATTTCATTTAGATATGCTGTCATGGCCCTGGCAACAGACGGGGGTTTAGGGAATGATGTTGCACCGTTGTCAAAATACAGGTTTTTCATCAGGGATAGATGACTCTGCTGCAGTTTGAAAGTGCGCTTAGGATGTCATACATGTTTGATATGGTACCTGTAGTAATGTGGTCCTTTACGCTGAAGTAGTCTGCACATGTGCCGCAGACTGTAATTCTTATACCGAGACTGTGTAGTTCTGCAAATGTTTCGGCAAGGGTTGAATCATCTGTTGCAAGGAGAACCCCGCTGTTGTATAGAATAATTTCTCCAGGAAGAGGAGAGATCTCCTTTATTGTATTAACAAATCCCTTCATGAGAAGTTCTCCCAGTTCATCTGAACCGTTTCCCATGAATCTGCTTTTGATGCAGATGATATGGTCTGATCTGTTTTTTCCGGTTGTAACAGGGCAGTGAAGTTCAGGTTCAGATAAAACGCTCTCTGTGCCGGGTTTTTCAATCTGGATATGCCAGCAGTCGTTTTTTTCAGTAGTGGTGAATTTAATGGAGTTGTCGGACAGATACCTTTCTATGTTATCCTTTGATGTTGCGTTATCTGTCAGTACTGTGAAACCGTATTCAATTGTTTTGTCAGACAGTGCTGACCGTGTCATTATGAGTGGTTTGGGGCATTGCTGCCCGCGGGCGTCTATTTCTCTCATTTTCAGTCTCCTTGAGAGTATTATTAAAATTTTGTTTCACATTTTGACAAGAAAATTTTATCTATTTTTTTTAACTGACAGTTTAATGTGTAGACAATTCTGCAATAATGAATCTTTTTTGCTTGAATAATTATCGGATGAAGATGTAGATTAAAATATGGAAACAGGGATCAATAAAGATGTCAATTTAATCAGGGAAGTGTTTAATTATTCCCGCAAGTTCAGGGGGGCAACCTTTGTATTCAAGATAGACTGTGCTCTCCTTGAGGATCCTTTTTTCCCTTCAATGGTGAGGGATCTTGCTCTCCTTCATAGCAATAATATTAATATTGTTCTTATTGCAGGGGCCAAATCAAAGATTGATGAGGTCCTTGAACTTTATGGTGTAAATTACGATTTCGAGTCCGGTGTAAGGATTTCATCGGATGAGGCAATACAGTTTATTAAAATGGCTGCCTTCGATGTTTCAAACAGAATCATGACTCTGCTTTCCTCCCAGAACATAAATGCCGTTATCGGAAACTGGGTGAGAGCCAGAAGTATGGGGGTCATAAACGGCAGGGATTACAAAAAGACCGGCCTTGTGGAAAAGATAAATGTTGATCTGGTAAAAAAGGTACAGTCAGAAGGTCTTATTCCCATTCTGCCGTGCATAGGCTGGAGCAGGGTCGGCACTCCATATAATATTTCTTCAAATGAGCTGGCGCGTATTGCCAGTGTTCAGCTTGGAGCCGATAAGCTGTTTTTTCTGAATTCCTTCAGCGGGCTTTATGTAAAGGATTTTGCTGTGCCTCAGTCTGCCCATGTTGCCCAGGATGGAAGAATTTCAAGACTTGGTACAGTGGGAGCCAGGGATTTCATAAAGAAAAACAGTAAAAGTGACAATCCGAACATGGAATATATTGAACTTGCAATCGGAGCCTGCGAAGGCGGAGTGAAAAGGGTTCATATTCTGGACGGCAGAATTGACGGTGTCATTCTGAAGGAGATTTTCTCGGGACTCGGTTCCGGAATTATGATTCACAGCAACATATATGAATCCATCAGAAAGATGAGACTCGATGATGTTACTGAAGTCTTTGGTGTCATGAAGCCGCAGATTGAGCAGGGGATTCTTGTTCCTAGAACTGAAGATGACCTCAGGGAGAAATACGGGGATTACTACATCTATGAGGTTGATGGAGCCATTCATGGATGCGCCGCTTTTCACGACTTCGGAGAAGGAGTAGGGGAAATTGCCGGCATAGCTGTAAATCAGTTATATTCCCATCTTGGCATAGGACAGAAACTTGTTGAATATATAATAGATGATGCAGTAAAAATGAAGTTCGGCAGAATTTTTGCACTTACCACACAGGCTCTGGACTGGTTTGAACAACTTGGTTTCAGGGAGGGTACAGTGGAGGATCTTCCGTCTTTCAAAAAAGAAAACTACAACAGGCAGAGAAATTCTAAAATCGTCTACAGGGATATCTGAAAAAATCTATTCATTAAGGAGCTGGTTTACTGCCCCCATTACTTCGTCTTCGCTGTGGGGTTTGTGAATTATTTTTTTAATACCCTTATCTTTCAGGACATCAAGTTTTTTGTCATGGGTGTAACCTGTTGATATTATAATTTTTATTTGCGGGTTTATTTTTTTCAGTTCTTCTGCTGTTATTATCCCATCTGTGCCGGCCAGATTAAGATCAATAATTGTCAGTATAATTTTCTGGTAGTTTTCCTTGTAGAAGGAAACCGCCTCGGAAGTATCAATAAAACACTCTGTACGGAATCCGTTTTTTTTAAGCACTTCAGAAAGATAACTGAGAATTATTGCCTCGTCATCTATGAGCATTACTATCCCTGAATTTTCTTCAGATTTATAATTATCTGAAACTGAATTGTTTTCTGATGCATCGATTATCGGAAGAAGTATCTTAAATGTCGTGCCATGTCCCGGTTGACTGTAAAGGGTTATGTGACCGCCATAACGTTCTATAATGCCGAAAACTGTCGATAGTCCAAGCCCTGTTCCCTGCCCAGCAGGCTTTGTTGTGAAATAGGGGTTGAAGATTTTTTTCTGAATTTCCCTGGTCATACCCTTGCCTGTATCACTAACTGATACTTCAATATAATTTCCGGGTTTTAGTTCCGTGAACTGGTCTTTATGTTCCATGGAAATTTTAACATTTCTTGTAAGGAACATAATCTGCCCCTGTCCTTCCATGGCATCCCTTGCATTTACAGAAAGGTTTATCAATGCATTCTGAAAAAGTACAGGATCTCCGAGAACAGTTTCATCCGCTGCAAGAAGTTCATGTGAAATTTTGATATTTTTGCCTATGGTGTGCGTAAGCAGCTTTGTTGTTTCATCAAGCAGACTGTTAAAGTTCACCTTTACTTTTCTTGCTTCATCGTTTCTTGACAGAATAAGAAGCTGTCTGATCAGGTCTGATGCCTGTTTTGATGTGTCAAAAATCTGCCTGCTTAATTCCATGATTTCACTGTTTTCATCAACCAGTGTGGAGATTACCTGTGAGGATCCCATGATTACAGAGAGTATATTGTTAAAATCATGTGAAATACCCCCCGCAAGCTGTCCAACCGCTTCCATTTTCTGTGCATGCCTTAAACGGTTCTGCAGTTCAGTTTCTTCTGTGATGTCTTTTATTACAAAAATGCAGCCGATAATTTCGTCATCCTTCGATATAATTTTACTTGAGGTGTAGGCAATATATTTTTCCTTATCATTGGCTTTTGCCGGATAGCCCAGATGTGAATTGAATATTTTCGGTTTACCTGTTATAAGTTCTTCGAATATATCTTTTGTTTCTTCAGTATTTTCCTCCGAGAATATTGTTATTATATCCTTTATTTTTTTATGGAAGACAAGATGCTGTTTAATGCCGGTCAGTTTTTCTGCAGAGGGATTTATCTTTGTAATTCTTCCCTGCTGATCTGTTATTATTACGCTGTCTCCAATTGAATCAAGGGTTGTTTTCAGGTTCTGTTTGCTTTCGAGAAGTATTGTGTTTATCCTTTTGAATTGCGAGATATCTCTCAATACTATGGAGAAGAAAGACGAATTTTTTTTATTATAGCAGTGAATCATTATTGTGACAAAAAAAGGAATCATTATTTTTTCATGTCCTGTAATATCAGTTTCACCGTTCCAGATGGATTTTGACAAGCTTCCATCGCAGGTGTAGTTCTTCATTTTTAGAATAAGCCATGATGGTATTCTCCGGGATATTTTAAAATTTTCTATTGAATCATTGAATCCGAAGAAATGAAATCCCGATCTGTTCATGAAAACCGGAACCAGTTCACTGTTCAGCACAATGAAAATATCCATGGATTCATTTATAGAAGATATTATGTATTTTTTTTCCTTCTCAAGGCGTTTCTTGATAATAATTGAGGCAAGGAGAGCCACGGAAAGGGTCGCGAGTGAGAGTATGGATATAAACACTATCCATACCTGACTTTTATATTTCTCATAGAGACTTGCGGGTGAACCCGTTATCTGTATGTACTTCGGAACACCTGATGTTTTGATATTGTAGTAACTGAGCATTCTGTAGTTAAGTTTGGGATTTTTTAAAGGATCTGAAATTATTTTCTGTGAATTTCTAAAGTTTCCATTCAGGATGTCGATGGCTATTTCGGCAGCTGTTTCTCCCTGCTGGTACCCTGAAAGCATATCTCCCCCCATGATATGCTCTGTAAAACGTGATTCATCCATTGTATAAACCGGTACAGATGCTGTCTTCCCGAATATTTCACCACTCTGTTCTGAATTTAAAACCTTTCCTTCACTGCTCCTGTTGTACCCCAGAAGAATAACGGCATAGTCATCAGGAAGGCTGGATATTTTTTTTATGATATAGTTCAAATCTGATTTTCCACAGCTCTCATAATCAAGATTATGGCCACGTGTTTTTTCAATGAAATCATGCAGTGTGGCCAGTCCGCTTTCTGTCTGGTCATGGATGAGGTACAGTTTTTTGACTCCTTTCTGAATTTCTCTGATAATCTTTACTGTCCCTGATGGATTCCATTTTTCAATTATGCCGGTGATATTTTTCTGATTCACAAGCAGTTTTGACGGGTCTCCATTGTATCCGCAGAAAACAATGGGTATTTTTTTTATGAAATATTGCCTCATGGAAAGGGCTGCTTCGAGAGCTGCGTTGTCTGATGTTATTATTATATCAATTTTTGTATTTCTGTATTTGTTCAAGATATAGTTTTTGATGTTTCTGGAGTGAGAACTACTGTAGAACCTCTTTGCATCCATATATTCAATAAAAAGATTCGTTTTTAATATTGATGAACTGAATTCATTTGTGATGCCCTTCATTACGTGGTCTGTCCATGTAAATCCCGGATGATAGGAATTAAGTACCAGAACGGAATATTTTTTTTCATTCGCTTCCGATAAAGCGGCAGTTAATAAGGCAGTGACAGATACAAACAGAAAAACAATGGTGGAAATTATTTTCACACATTACCTCTCATGAGTCGGTTTGGCATCATATGTATAATATAATCATTAGTTGAAGCTTTTAAAAATTTATGCCCGAATACGAAGGAGACGGGCATAAACTCTTAATGATTATGAATTGAGTTTATCAAATTTTTTAGGTACAATAATTGCACCTGCGATAAGTGCAGCTGCGCATAAGAGTGTTAAAAAAGGGCCGACTCCTATAGAGGCAGGGGCTCCCATTTTTTTTACTTTGCTTATTTCTCCAAATATGAGAAATATTTTGGCCAGTCCCCAGAGGCCGGAAATTCCTGCAGTAATAAGAGCAGCTTTCAGCCTGGCTCCGGTAAGATTTGCGGATCTGTCCCCAAGAATGGCCAGTACAACAGGAGGAATGAAGAAAAGAAATGATATTACTCCGTATTGAAAACCGATTGTATGCTTGATTCTGAAAATGCTGACACTTACCCATGGAAGAAATGCCGCCATAATACCCAGAAGGGCACATGCTGCGATTGTTATACGTTGTTTGCTTAGGTTTTCCACGCGAACTCCTTAATAAATTTTTTTTGAATTATTCACTGTATAATACTGTAAAGCAATTGTAAATAATTATTATTCATATTTTTATAAAAAAATATTTTTTAATGTAACA
>QKCL01000027.1 GCA_003246895.1 Spirochaetota bacterium
AAATATTTATATTACTCTTTTTAAGAACTAAATCTACAAAATGTGTCCGCCAAATACAATTAAAATTTTATAAAAAAACAAATTTATAGTCAAATTTATATAAACTTCAGTATCAAGTTTACAGCTCTCCATCTCACAGAATCATTCAGGATCTTATTCATATAAGTGGAAATGATTAATATATAGACCGAAACCGGTTCTTTTTCAAAAAAAAGTTGCCAAAGCTGTATCTACCACTTATTAACTTCAGAAAAACAGCGGCTGGAAATATGAAATATATAAATCTTGTTACATCAAAAAATGCAGAGTATAGAAAGGTCTTTGCAAATACCAACTTTAACCTTACGGAGTACAGCCCGGAAGTTTCAGTTGATAAACTTAAAGCCGGCATCATGGGGAAAAGGAATTCATTCACTGTTCTTGAAATTACAGATACACTGATTTCAGATTTCAAAAGAACCTGTGAGCTGTTCAGAACACTAAATTCATTAAACAGACTGATAATAGTAACAAAAAAAATAAATAAACCTTTAAAGCAGATTATGGTGAGTTCCGGGATCGCCGATTGCCTTGAATCTGTTGACCCGGTTCGCCTGAGGGAATACATTAAATATATTCTTCAGGAAAGTGATCACTCATTCGGAAGAATTCTGATTTTCGATGATACTACCGAATACAAGAATATACTGAAGACAGTAATTGAAAGACTTGACTACAGCTGTGATTTTATTGCAAAAGTGGAGGATCTCTTTCTTAGCATCAAAAAAAATCAGTATAAGCTCATTCTTCTGAACCTTGGAACAAAAGGAACAGACATCAACCAGATAATACGTAAATCATACACCGACAATGAAATCAGGAAGTTCCCGATCATAGCCTACAAAAACATGGATGAGGGGATGTTTGTACACGAATTTCTCAACGGCCTAAACAAACTTACCAAAATCATTCTGTCGCCTGAGGAGCTTTTCAGTGCTATTCTTGATCTTCTTTATAAAAAAAGAATTATGACCCTGATTTCCGGATTAAACAGATCTCTAAAATTTGAAAAATACTCGAATTATTCTGATGAGACTATTTCCCAGATTTACTATGAAATACACCGGGATCTGTGTGATCAGGAAAATCTTTTCACCAGTGACCATCTGGAAACAATTCATACTTCAATAAACGAAATAAAAAAGACTGTTTCCAGAATAGACGGCCTCAGGTGGCTGAAAAACGAACAGAATAGAAACAGCACACTCACCTGCGGATTGGGTGTCTGAGATCTGCACTCCCCCTCATCATTTTATCAACAACCTGAATCGTCATTTTCTGGTGCAGTTTTTCCTCTTTTCTTTCAGGATAACATGGTCTCTCTTCATCATGACATCCAGTACACAGTCTTTCCCTTGATTTAAGTCTGTCATCTCCGATTATATTGTACATCCCCGATGCGATGGCTCTTCTGTAACCATTTTCCCTGTAACTGAAATCAACATGAACACTGGGCTTGTGATATTCACTGGCCGGTCCATGACACGCTTCACAGCCGACTCCTTCCATTATACGGTTATCACCCCGGTCTCTTCCTGTTGTATGACACCTCAGACATTTTGAACTTTTCATGGGGTCAACAATACCGGTTTTTTTAGCAATTTTCAGGCCTTTGTCCTGCCCCAGAACCTGTAAAGCCCTGGAATGGCCTGAGGCAAGCCAGACAGCATACTGATTCCCCAGGGACTTGTCTCCATGACATTCCCTGCATTTACCGGAACCTATATAGGAATACCTGTAATTGGCTGATATCAGCGATATGGAAAGTATTAAAACGATTGCTGCTATTGAACATGAAATCAGAAGTATTCTATACATGTGATCTCCTTCCGCATTAAGGGAACTCTGAAACTGATTTGCATATCTAAAAAAGACAGAACAAACCTGAATTAAGCAGAAATTTAAATTTTATTTTACAGATGCCTTTAAATATTTATTAAAACATTTTATATTAGGGGTCAAGTTAATTTGACAATAATATCAGCTTTAGTATATTATTATCAGGAGAGGATCATATGGAAAAAACTGATGATTTCAAAATAGGAACATTCCTCATCGAAAACGGGATCATAACAGAACAGCAGCTTCAGGATGCTCTGGATATGCAGAAAGACAATCCCGATAGACTGCTGGGTGAAATTCTTGTGACTATGGGAGTATTGAGCAAGGAAGAAATCATTATGGCGCTGGAAATGTTTATGATGATGTCTGACAGTGATGAAATATGTATAGATGAATGGCTTGATCAGGATGAAATTGACATGCTCATCAACAAGTTAGACTCGCAAAAGTAAAAAGTACTTGACAGAATAATTATCTTCATATTTTAATTCAATATATGTTAGAATACGAAGATAAAATATGTTTTGGTTGCGGTCAGGAAAACGAATTAGGATTAAGGCTTAAATTAGAATTTGATGATGACACAAAAACAGCTTTCGGCGAATATACAGCCCATGAACTGCTGGAAGGTGCTCCAAATATAATTCACTCTGGAATTGTCGCTACAATCCTTGATGAAACAATGACAACGGTAAACAAGTACCTTGAAGTTATGGCTATCACAAGTGAACTTACCATTCGTTATTTACAACCTGCTTTCATTAATGAAAATCTCTATATCCGTGGCTGGTTTGTAAAAAAAAGCAAAAGAGTAATAGAAAACAGAGCTGAAATTGAAAACGAAATGGGAAAGATAGTAGCCAGGGCCAAGGGCAAGTATATTGAAGTTGACGAAATACCTCAACCTGAATAGTTTAGCAAACAGCCGATTATAATCTGAATAATATTGCATATTTCACCGGCCGAAGTGGTGGAACTGGTAGACGCACCGGATTCAAAATCCGGCGGGGGCAACTTCGTGAGGGTTCAAGTCCCTCCTTCGGCAATATTAAAAAAGGCTGAAAGAAGATTTCAGCCTTTTTTATATAATATGGTTTGGAACATATCTGAGGTGATATATTTAGGGTTATTAGGTGTGCTTAAAGTGGGATGTTCCTCACCGTATGTCAACATTCATCTATAGAGTAAAAAGTTTCTCCTTCAAAGGGCCAACAATTTCTCCATTAAAAGCCTTAAGGAGAAGTTCAACTGTCCCCTGAGGGGTTTTTCTATTTTCCTCACTTTCCTTTCTTTTAATAATGCGCGGACTTCTCTGTTTCTTTCCTGAATTCTCAGATAAACATAGGTATTCTTTTTTTGTAACATATGCTCTCATTTCACTCTCTCTATTTTAGATTGTGCATGCAGAGTAACCACATGCAGGACAGTAAAAACAACCCGATTCAGGAAAAAGAAGAGTACCGCAATCGGGACAGTATTGAATTTTTGTGTTCTTCATACCGTAACCTCTT
>QKCL01000046.1 GCA_003246895.1 Spirochaetota bacterium
GAGAAAAACAATAATATTTAGTTGACACATTTTATATGCTGGTAATAAATGGTATTCACATTGGGGCTCATAGCTCAGTCGGTTAGAGCGGCTGACTCATAATCAGTAGGTCCAAGGTTCGAATCCTTGTGGGCCCAATTTTTTAAATATGGTATCTAAAATAAGGAAAATCAAATGTACGCAATTGTAGAGATAGCAGGTAAACAATATAAAGTAGAAAAAGATTCAATAGTTAATGTTGACAGGCTGAAAGAAATTTCCGGAAATATTACTATTGATAAAGTGCTTTTATTTTCTAACGATGGAGACACTCAGGTTGGCCAGCCATACATTTCCAATGTAAAAGTTGAAGCTGAGATTCTGAAAGAAATAAAAGGCAACAAAGTTAAAGGTGTTAAGTTCAAAAAAAGAAAAAATTATACCAGAACTGTAGGTCATAGACCAGTATATTCACAGCTTAAAATAAATAATCTCATCGTAGGTTAATTGATAGAAGTCAAAATCACCGGCCTCAAGCTGGTAAATGATAAAATAAAAGCTGTCCCTTCTTTCGTTTTAGATGTTGAAGGGCATTCTTTTTTAGATGAATCGGGGAAAGATATTGTTTGTGCTGCAGTTTCTGCCTTAACGCAAACTACGGTTAAGTCAATCTCACTGATAGCCGGCATAAAACAGGAAATAGAACAAAATCCCGGGAAACTTTATACAGATATAAATCTGACAGATGTTCCGGAAAATAATCTGGAAAAATTACAGACTATAATTGAAATGTTTCTCATAGGATTAAATGAAATTAAGATGAAATATCCGGACAGAATTAAGATTCTGGCTGACTAAGGAGAAATAGGATGGCACATAAGAAAGGTGGCGGATCGACCAGGAACGGTAGGGACTCTAATTCCAAAAGACTTGGTGTGAAAAAATTCGGCGGTGAAAAAATCACTGGTGGAACAATTATTGTAAGACAAAGAGGAACAAAAATACATCCAGGCAACAATGTTGGCAGAGGTGGAGATGATACTCTTTTTGCAAAAATAGATGGAGTTGTTACATTTGAAAGGCTTGATAAAAAAAGAAAGAAAGTTTCTGTTTATCCAGCAGTTTAATTACTACTTGAAATATTTAATATATTTTTAAGAATCGCGTATAAATAAATACGCGATTTTTTTATTTTGGAGTATCCATTGAGTAAATTTACAGATGTCATAAATATCAGAATCAAATCAGGAAACGGTGGCCCTGGATCTGTTTCTTTTAGAAGAGAAAAATACATTGAAAAGGGTGGGCCCGACGGCGGAGACGGAGGTAAAGGCGGAGACCTTTACTTTACTGCCGACAGAAGATATTACAATCTATCACATTTTTTCCCTGACAGACTTTATCGTGCCGAAAATGGACAGCATGGCATGGGACAGAATAAACACGGGCGCGATGGAGAAGATTTAATCATAAAGGTTCCCCCCGGTACAGTTATCACAGATTCAGAATCAGGCGAGATTCTTGCAGATCTGATTGATGAAGACGTTAATGTAAAAGTCCTGGAAGGAGGTGTAGGCGGCAAAGGGAATGCTTTCTTTAAGTCATCAACTCACCAGACACCGCGTTTTGCGCAACCAGGCATTGAAACGGAAGAAATCTCTGTAAAATTAAACCTTAAATTGATTGCAGATATAGGCCTGGTTGGTCTGCCGAATGCAGGAAAGTCAACTCTGCTTTCGGCCATTACAAATGCAAATCCTAAAATCGGGGATTATCCTTTTACAACCCTGATTCCAAATCTTGGAGTCATTGAATATAATGATGGTATTGTTTATAAAATGGCCGATATTCCGGGAATAATTGAGGGGGCACATAAAGGATCAGGTCTGGGACTATCCTTTCTGCAGCATATTGAAAGGGTAAAATGCATTCTCTATATAATAGACGGCACAAATGATGATATTAGTTATATACTTGAACTGCTCAAGGGGGAACTGAAAACCTACAATGAATCTCTCTTGAGTAAAAAAAGCCTTGTTGTAATTTCTAAAACAGACATGGTACCTGAAGAGATAATAGAAGATATCAGGGCCAATATAAAGCATGAGATTCTCCCTATATCATCCATTGATGGAACAAATATTGATCTCCTATATAAAAAAATCAGAGATATGATGGAGAGCTGATTTTGAGAAGAACACTTTTTGAAAAGACCAGGACTGTTGTTGTAAAAATCGGAACTTCAACAATTTCTGAAAACGGTATTCTTTCACAGCAAAAATTAAGCAGACTTGTTGAAGACATAGTAAGCACCAGGAAACAGGGAAAAGATGTCATACTGGTCACTTCCGGAGCAGTCTCTGCAGGAGCCGGATCTCTTGGCCTTGAAAGAGGTTCACTTACAATTCCGGAAAGACAGGCCTATGCTGCCGTTGGCCAGTCTTTGTTGATCAATGCATACAGAGTTGAGTTTGAAAAATACGGCTTCAAGGTGGGGCAGATACTGCTTACTGAAGATGATTTAAAGAACAGAAGAAGGTATTTGAACGCCCGCAACACCTTAAAAGCACTTCTTAAACTGAACGTAATTCCAATCATTAATGAAAACGATTCAGTAGTTGTCAAGGAGATCAAAATTGGCGACAATGACACCTTGTCAGCCCATGTTCTAAGCCTTGTAAATGCTGAGCTACTCATCCTGCTTAGTGACATTGACGGATTTTACATGGACCTGAAGGATTCCTCTCCGGTAAGAGAAGTACTAAAAATTACTGATGATATAAGAAAGAGGTCAGGCGGATCAGGAACCATACATGGTACCGGCGGTATGATCACAAAAATAAATGCTGCAGATATGGTGATGCGTGTTGGTGGGAAAATGATCATAGCCGATGGTTCTGAAGATAGAATAGTATCAAAGATAATTTCTGGTGAGCAGGCCGGCACTCTATTTGTTTCGCCGGGAAAGGCATTATCCAGCAGAAAAGGATGGATAAGCATGAGGAAACCGAATGGATTTATTGTAATTGATGAAGGAGCATCCGCTGCTATACAGAACAGAAAGAAATCTCTTCTTGCTTCTGGAATTACCAGTTGTTTCGGGAACTTTGACATGGGTGATATTATCGCCATAAAGAACGAAAGTGATGTCGTAATTGCAAAGGGAATAACCAATTACAACTCCTCAGAGATCCTTGACATCATGGGGAAAAAGACTTCTGAAATTAAATCACTTCTGGGAATGACATACTATGAAGAAGTCATAAATAGGGATGATCTTATAATTATTTAATAATAATTATAAGCGAAACTGCAACAAATAGAAGGAATGACATGTCAAAATTAAATCTTATAGCAACATCTGCATTCGGTATTGAATCTGTCGTAGCCGGAGAATTAAAAAAAATTG
>QKCL01000084.1 GCA_003246895.1 Spirochaetota bacterium
GTACGGGCTCCGCCAATAAATTCAATTTTCATCAAATTTCTCCATTATTAAGCTTGTAATATTTTGTCTAAAAATTCTTTTGTTCTTGGATGAGCTGGGTTTGAAAATATATCTTCAGGTGTTCCTGTTTCTATAATTTCAGCATTATCCATATATACTACTTTTTTTGCAGCAGCTCTTGCAAAACCCATTTCATGTGAAGCAACAATCATGGTCATGCCGTCTTCAGCAAGTGATTTCATTACATCAAGAACCTCTCTGGTCATTTCAGGATCCAGGGCGGAAGTGGGTTCGTCAAATAGCATCACTTTCGGATTCATGGCGAGAGATCTGGCAATGGCAACTCTCTGCTGTTGCCCGCCCGAAAGCTGATTTGGGTATGATGACTCTCTGCCTGATAGCCCTACCCTCCTAAGAAGTTCTAATGAAATTTTATTTGCCTCTTTCTTTTCTATTTTTCTGACCTTATTTGGTGCTATTGAAATATTCTCCAGCACTGTGAGGTGTGGGAAAAGATTGAATGACTGAAAAACCATTCCGGTCTCTTCTCTAATTTTTCGTAAATTGATATTACTTCCGGTGATATGGTCATGGCCAATCCATATATCTCCTTCAGAAACCATTTCAAGACCGTTTATGCATCTAAGGAGAGTGCTTTTCCCTGCACCTGAAGAACCTATTATAAATATAACTTCTCCCTTGTTTACTGTGAGAGATATGTTTTTCAGGGCAACGGTATCACCAAAAGATTTACTGACATTTTTTATGATTAACCAGGGATTCATTTTCCTCCTGTAAGTTAAACTAATAAATTAGTATTCCATTGAACAGTTAAATACAAGAAAAATCAGTAAATTTATGTATTAAAATTAATAATATTTAAATTTTTAAAAATTTTTCTAAGGGATAAAAATCAATCCCCCGAAAATGAAAATAAGGGAAAATATGCATAAAAAAAAGAATTATAGTCATTTTGATATCATATTTTGCAATATTTGATTATAATTGTTTATAATGTCTAATATATTCCCATAATCGCGGTTATATAAAGTGGTTCTGTACCCGAATTAATAAGAGTCAGGATAAAAAGACTGACACCCCAGGCAAGGAAGCCGGGTTACATAAATGATTCAGGGAGGAATCGATATGATTATTAACCACAATATGTCCGCTATTAATACCAACAGAGTATTAAAATTTCAACACTGGAACGTAAACAAAAACATGGAAGCGCTGTCTTCAGGTATGAGGATTAATAAGGCTGGCGATGATGCTTCTGGTCTGGCTGTTTCCGAAAAGATGAGAACTCAGGTTCAGGGTCTAAGACAGGCAGAGAGAAATACTGAAGACGGTATGTCTCTGATTCAGACAACTGAAGGATATCTTGAAGAAGTAACAAGTATCATTCAGAGAATGAGGGTTCTGGCTATTCAGTCTTCAAATGGTATTTATACTCAGGAAGACAGGCAGCTTATTCAGGTTGAAGTTTCTCAGCTGGTAGATGAAGTAGACAGGATAGCTTCACAGGCCGAGTTTAACAAAATGAACCTGTTACAGGGAGATTTTGCAAGGGTTAGTACTACTGGATCAATGTGGATTCATATGGGTGCTAACATGCATCAGAGAGAAAGAATCTATGTTCAGACAATGACAGCAAGAGCTCTGGGATTGAAAAACATGATAGGTAATCCTGTCACTCTTTCAACAGCAGCAGAAGCTAACAGAAACATAGGTGTATTTGACAATGCTCTTCATATTCTTGCTAAACAGAGAGCAGACCTTGGTGCATACTATAACAGGATGGAACATGCTGCAAAAGGCCTCATGACAGCATATGAAAATGTTCAGGCTTCTGAAAGCCGGATCAGAGATGCTGACATGGCTGAAACTATGGTTGATTTCACAAAGAACAACATTCTTGTACAGAGTGGTACATCAATGCTTGCTCAGGCTAATGCTAAGCCTCAGGGAGTATTGCAGCTGCTCAGGTAAAAATGGATTTATTATCATTAGGCTCGGTGGATTTGGGAGAGTCCACCGGGCATATTCCCTGCTTCATTGATCTTTGAAATTACGATTTAAGTTATTTGCAGTAAGTATGATTTCTTAGTACCACAAAGAAATTATAGTTACTGTAAGTTCTCAGTAACTGTATTCCCCTTTTGTTTTAACCTGGTATCAAATGTCTGATAAGGAGATCAGACAGTTTCTGTCTCAATCGCAGAAACATAATAAAACAAAGGAGTGTTTATTATGATTATCAATCACAACATGAGTGCAATTAATGCGAACAAAGTGCTTAAGTTCAAGCACTGGGAAGTTGACAAGTCAATGGAAAGGTTATCCTCGGGTATGAGGATAAATAAATCTGGTGATGATGCTTCTGGACTTGCAGTATCTGAAAAAATGAGGACCCAGATTCAGGGTCTCAGACAGGCTGAGAGAAATACTGAAGATGGTATGTCTTTTGTACAGACCACCGAAGGTTATCTGAATCAGACAACTGAGATTCTTCAGAGAATCAGAGTTCTCTCTGTTCAGTCTTCAAACGGTATTTATACCGATAAAGACAGACAGCTAATTCAGGTTGAAGTGTCAGCACTGGTTGATGAAGTTGACAGAATAGCTTCACAGGCTGAATTTAACAAGTTCAAATTGCTCCTTGGGGATTTCGCTAAGTCCAATCCAAAGGCAAGTATGTGGTTTCATATGGGAGCCAATATGCACCAAAGGGAGAGAGTGTATATTGGAACAATGACATCACAGGGTCTTGGGCTTAAAGAAAAAAGTGGCGCATTCATCGCTGATTTGGCTACAGCGGGAAGTGCAAATAAGACTATAGGCGTTATTGATGATGCTCTTCACAAGATTTCAAAACAGAGAGCAGACCTTGGCGCGTATTACAACAGACTTGAATATGCTGCAAAAGGATTAATGACTGCCTATGAAAATATACAAGCATCCGAAAGCCGGATCAGAGATGCTGACATGGCTGAAACAATGGTAGATTTAACCAAAAACAATGTTCTTGTTCAAAGTGGTACTTCGATGTTGGCTCAAGCTAATATGAAAACAAGATCTGTTCTTCAGCTAATAGGTGGCTAAAAAAGAAAAAATGGCGTTTTGGGGGAATACAAGGGCCCATCTCTAAGAGGTGGGCTTTTTTTAGAGTTCAAAATGTGATTATTTTTTTCTTGACTTTGCGAAGGTGCATAATTCGATGGTATGAAAATGCGATTTAAATGGGTAAAAATAATATGTTAGTTTTTAAGCACCAAATAAATGGTATCATCAGTAAAGAGAAAGACAAAGTCAGAAAGAACTGTGAAAGGGATTATAACAAAAAAATATCTTCCCTCAGAAAGAATCTTCACAGTGATTATGAGAGATCTCTTAAAAATCTGAAAAGTGAATATGAAGATCTTATTGATGAGAAAGAAAGAGAAATTGAAAAACTTCAGAGAATGATCGACAGAAACCACAAGAGGTATCAGCAGATCAGGCAAAGAGAAAAATATCTTGATGATCTTAGTTGTGAAATAGAAGACGTTGTTGATAATATGGTTGTCAAGGTACAGCAGTCTCTTCAGCCTTTTTACAGAACAAGAGCAAAGGTTATTACAAGCAAGAAAGAATCTGACAAGGGTCATGCTAAGGTTAAAAGCATACTAGCTGTTAACAAATAGCAGATAGAATATATGCATCGAATATAAATGCCGGAAATTTTCGGCATTTTTTTTTAATTGCAGGTATTGTTTTTATATTATAGATATCATAATTTCTTATTGAATTGACAGTACCAATACAATTAAATCATATAAAACGCAATTTCTAAAACAGAGGTAACTATGTCTGAAGTTGGAATCATACTCGGAAGTGATTCGGATCTGCCCAAAGTAAAAGATTGTTTTAAAATTCTTGCTGAATTTAATGTTGAATTTGAAGTAATCGTTTCATCTGCCCACAGAACACCGGAAAAAACAATGGAATGGGTAAAAAATGCTAGATCATCGGGAAAGAAGGTTATAATTGCCGTTGCAGGCGGAGCGGCCCATCTTCCCGGAGTCGTTGCATCTCACACTACCCTGCCTGTAATAGGAGTGCCTGTTGAATCAAATATTGCAGGCGGACTCGATTCCATTTTATCCATACTGCAGATGCCGTCGGGTATACCCGTTGCGACAATGCCGGCAGGTAAGGCAGGCGGTGCAAATGCTGCTCTTTTTGCCGTAAATATTCTTTCCATAGGTAACTCGGAGATTGAGGATAAGCTCAGGTCTTACAGAGAGGATATGATGAAAAAGATCGAGAAAAAAAATTCAGAAATCCAGGAAATGGGTTTAAATAATTATATAAACAGGATTGAGGGTAAATAATGATAGAACACAATATTGTAATACCTGATGAAAGGATTCTTATTCTTGACTATGGTTCACAGTACACACAGCTTATCGCCAGAAAAATACGTGAACTTAATGTATATGCTGAAATCGTTCCATATCATAAACCTATTGATGAGATTATTGCAGAGAAGCCTTCCGGGGTCATACTGTCCGGCGGGCCTTCATCTATTTATGACAAGGATGCACCAGAAGTTGATAAAAAATTATTCACTATGGGTGTACCTGTACTTGGAATCTGTTATGGACTTTATCTTGTTGTTGATGCCTTTAAGGGAAAAATCGAGAAGGCTGATTCAAGGGAATATGGAAGGGCTGATATAAAACTTAACGGCAAGTCACAGATTCTCAAGGGACTGAAAAAGAAAGAAACTGTCTGGATGAGCCATGGAGACAAGGTCGTTTCGGTTCCTGAAAACTTTAAGATTGTTGCGTCATCTGAGAATGCTGAAATTTCAGCCATAGAAAACAAGGATGAAAGAGTCTATGGTGTGCAGTTTCACCCGGAAGTGTACCATTCAGTAAACGGTATTAAGGTTCTTGAAAATTTTGTATTTAAAATATGCAGGATTAAACCTACATGGACAATGGATTCTTTCATTGAATCATCGGTTCAGTCAATAAGGGATGAGGTAGGAGAAGGTACTGTTCTGCTTGGGCTTTCAGGTGGAGTGGATTCCTCTGTTACAGCAATGCTCCTTCAAAAGGCAATTGGCGACCGGCTTTACTGTGTATTTGTCGACAATGGAGTGCTGAGAAAGAATGAGGCAAAAAAGGTAGTTGATAGATTTAAGAAACATATGAATCTTAATCTTATTCATGTGGATGCATCAAAAAGATTTCTCAAACTTCTGAAGGGAGTTGAAGATCCGGAAAAGAAAAGAA
The DNA here is from genome assembly GCA_003246895.1 of Spirochaetota bacterium. GTDB lineage: Bacteria > Spirochaetota > UBA4802 > UBA4802 > UBA5550 > SZUA-423. Next base: position 5,286 of record QKCL01000084.1, read on the forward strand.
AGATAATTGGCAAGGAATTTGTAAAGGTTTTCATGGAAGAGGCAAAGAAAATCGGCAAGTTTGATTTCCTTGCCCAGGGTACACTTTATCCAGACGTAATCGAATCTGTTTCCACAAAAGGGCCTTCTGATACCATAAAGAGCCACCATAACAGGGTTCCTGAAATTCTTAAACTCATAAAATCCGGAAAAGTGGTTGAACCATTGAAGGAACTTTTCAAGGATGAGGTGCGTGAAATCGGCCTTAAAATGGGAATGGCTGAAGAGCTTATACACCGACACCCCTTCCCCGGCCCCGGACTTGCAATACGTATTATTGGAGAAGTTACTGATAAGCGTGTAAGCACACTTCAGGAAGCTGATGATATTCTCATAGAAGAGGTCAGAAAGTCCGGGCTCTACAGCCAGATGTGGCAGATATTTGCGGTATTTCTCCCTGTCAAATCAGTAGGAGTTATGGGTGACCAGAGAACATATGAGAACGTTATAGCAATTCGGGGTGTTTCATCTGTTGATGCAATGACCGCAGACTGGGCTTACCTGCCTGAAGATTTTATGAGACGAGTATCAAACAGGATTATAAATGAAGTAAAAGGAATAAACCGTGTAGTTTATGATATCTCCTCCAAACCACCTTCAACAATTGAATGGGAATAGAAGTTATATATAGATAAAAAAAGGGCTATTTGGTAGCCCTTTTTTTTATAATATCTACAACGTCCCGTACAGCCTGTGAGCAGTCTTTGCTGATCACAAGAATGTTATTCCCCTCCTGCACAACCGTTATGTTTTCTACGCCCACAAGTGCGATGTTTGCCTTTTCTGTAAAAACAGAAGAGTTTGATGATTTCACAAAGATTGAGTTGTCGTTGTTGGAGCGGTTATCATCCTTATCAGGCTCAATAATATCATCAATTGATTTCCAGCTTCCCAGGTCTCCCCATCCAAAATCTCCAGGTATGACCATTCTTTTATGGGCATTTTCAAGAATACCATAATCAATGGAGATTGATTCGATTTCACTGAAGATCTTCTCCTTCAAAGCCCAGACTTCAGGTGTATCGGAAGCAATTTTCTCGTGGGACATTTCGATCAAAGGTGCAAAAGAGCTGTAGAGTGCAGGCATCTGATTTTTAAATTCTTCAAGAATTGTATCTACATTCCAGGTGAAGACACCGCTGTTCCAATAGAAATCACCGGATCTGAAATATGTTTCAGCTGTGGCAATGTCAGGCTTCTCAACAAACTTTTCCACATCAAATGAATCTTTTGAAAGAGCTTTGATATAGCCGTAACCGGTTTCCGGATAAGACGGAATGACACCTATGGTAACAAGAGAATTCTGTGAAGCAAGCTCAACAGATTTTTCTAAAAGGTCTGTAAAGACATCCGGTTTCTTTATGTAATGATCCGCGGGGAGCATTATCATTGTGGGGTTGCTGTATTTTTTGCTGAGATATATGGCTGAATACAGCACAGCTGCAGATGTATTTTTGGGCTGAGGTTCAGAAAGAACTGTCCCTTTCAGCTTTGAATCCCTTATCTCGGTTTTTGAGAGTTCTTCATAGCGTTTGGAAGTTACAATGAGAATCTCTTCAGGGGAGAGAGGTTTAAGTCTTTCAATGGTTTCATTAAGGAGAGTCCCCCTGCCTGAAAGATTGTGAAACTGCTTGGGCTTTTCTTCATTGCTCATGGGCCAGAGCCGTGTCCCTGCCCCGCCTGCCATAATTACCGGAATTATCATGCGAAATCTCCATTATTGTACTGGAAGATATAAGAGCCGGAGTTTATACCGGTGTCGAGTACTTTTCAAAAATGAGTTTCTGTATGCTGACTTTAAGAGATTGTGGTTTGAAAATTAAGAAATATTTTTTTTAAATCAGGAAGAGGAAGCGGCATTTTTAGTAATATATCCCTTATAAAAAATGCAAGTTCATGCAAAATTTCTTATTTTGTAAAGGTTCGAATTCAATAGGTTGAGGTGGAAAATAATAATTTTATGAAAAATAGTCACCGGTTATTGCTCTAAAAGTATTGGAAACTTAAGGACTGAAGTATTATGGAAAAAACCAGGAAAATTATGATTGTTGAGGATGACAGAACTACAGCAGTATATGAAAAGAAAGTACTTCAAAATAATGGATATGATGTAGTGATTGCTCACAGCGGAGAAAGTGCAATTGAACTTGTCAGTGGAAAAGACAGAGTGGATCTGATTCTCATGGATATTGATCTGGGAAGTGGTATTGATGGGAAAGAAACTGCAAATATTATATTGAAAGAAAAAGACATTCCAATTGTTTTTCTTACCTCCCATTGTGAGAAGGAAATGGTCGATCGGGTACATCAGATTACCAGGTATGGATATATTCTGAAAAATTCCGGAGAATTTGTACTTCTCTCCTCCATTAAAATGGCCTTTGAGCTTTTTAAGGCCTTAAAAATAGCCTGGAACCAAAAAGAAAATTTTCGGACCCTTTATGAGAGTATTGCGGGAGGAGTTCTCGTTGTAAATGAAGATTATATAATTGAAGATGTAAATGATATAACATGTGAGCTTACCGGGTTTCATAGAGAGGAACTGGTAGGTCAATTATGTGACAAGCTTTGTCCCAAGGGTTCTGAATCAAAAAAATGCCCAATATGGGCAGATGGACTGGATGGATTTACCGGAATGGATACAAAGATAAAATGCAACGGAAAGAATATGACTCCCATATTAAAAAATGCAAGGAGAATGGCAATCAGCGGGAAACGTATGATTTTTGAGAATTTTCAGGATATTACAAGTCATAAAGATTCAGAAATGGAGATACTAAGAGTGCTGAAAGAAAAAGAAGATAGAATTAAATATCTGGAAGAAAAGATTAAATGCAACATGGGAAATAATCCCGAATAATATTTTTTACTTTATTTCTTCCAGTGTTCCTCAATAAATTTCTCCCTGCCGGAACCTTTTTTATAATTAAGATATTTTACCGGTTCTTTTATGAAATACTTATGGTGATATTCTTCTGCAGGGTAGAACTGTTTTTCCGGCAGAATTTCTGTTTCAATGGTGCTGCTGAATATTCCACTTCTATTCATTTCATCTCTGGATTCTGTTGCGGTAAGTAAATCTTCATCACTATTGTAAAATATTGCTGTTCTGTACTGTGAACCACGGTCTGCAAACTGCCCATATTTATCTGTGGGGTCGATCTGTCTCCAGAAGATATCAAGAATCTCTTTTAGTGTTATTGTCTTTTCATCATAAAGAATTTTTATGGATTCATAGTGCCCTGTTTTACCTGTTGCAATATCATAATATGTTGGATTCTCTGTCTTCCCGCCTGAATAACCGGGAATCGTCTCAATTATTCCGTCTATGTTGTGATACGGAGACTCCATGCACCAGAAACATCCTCCTGCTAGTATAACAGACTTCATTTTATCCTCCCCTACCCCTGCAATTACGGATATTTATTTTAGTTTAAGTCTAATTTAACTAATTTCGATAATAAATGGGATATTCATTTTTAATTAATGAAATTAATATGATTAATTCCGAAAAAGTCATTAATTTTATTGACAGGAAATAAGGTATATAATGTGTTATACACTTATTGAACTGAATAATTGAATAAAGATTATCAATATATATTCGTGAGGGATTTGTGATGAAGAATATCCAAAAGACATATTCTATAAAGGCATCTGAAATTGAGAAAAAATGGTTCGTAGTTGATGCTGAAAACAAAGTACTGGGAAGACTGGCAACTGAAATTGCTACAGTTCTCAGGGGAAAAAACAAACCTGAATTTACACCTCATATGGATATGGGAGATAACGTAATTGTTATCAATGCTGATAAAATCATCCTTACTGGTATGAAAGCAGAGGATAAGAGTTATTTTACGCATTCACAGTATCCCGGCGGTAAAAAATTCATAAGCATTAAAAAGGTAATGGAAGAAACTCCAGAATTTGTTCTTACAAATGCTGTTAAAGGAATGCTTCCAAAAAACAGACTTGGGAAAGCAGTTATTAAAAATCTTAAGGTCTACGCAGGATCAGAGCATCCGCATGCGGCGCAGAAACCTGAAACTATCAATCTATAAGAGCGGATTTAAGGAGAATATAAAATGGCAGATATGGCATACGCAACAGGCAGAAGAAAAACATCTGTGGCCAGAGTTTGGCTTAAGCCAGGTAATGGAAATATTATCATAAATAAGCAGCCAATTAATGAATACTTCAGAAGAGAGACTCTTGGACTAGTTGTAAGACAGCCTCTTGAAGAAGTCGGAGTACTTCAGAATTTTGACGTAATGGCAACAGTTTCAGGCGGCGGCTGGACAGGCCAGGCCGGTGCAGTGAAAATGGGAATTGCACGTTGTCTTGTTGAAGTAGATGAAAAGAACAAAAAACCTCTCAGGGCCTCAGGATTCCTTACAAGGGATGCAAGAGAAGTTGAGAGAAAGAAGTCCGGTCAGAAAAAAGCGAGAAAGAGATTCCAGTTCTCAAAACGTTAAGAAATATTTTTCAAGTTATTTCAAAAAAGGGGATGCAATTGCATCTCCTTTTTTATTATAAAACTTCCTATGGCTACCGTTGAAAAGCTTATATTTAATGAAAACAGTGTACAGCTGATACTTGATACTTCAGAAATACTGAATATATCATATGATGCGTATATGAAGTATTCTCCTGCAAGCGGTGATGAACTTGATTCGGACAGGTATTTTGTCTTATTCAATGAATCCGAAAAGTTCAGGTGCATTTCTCTCTCCTTCAGATATCTTTCAATAAGAAGCCGTTCTGTCTTTGAAATAAAAACATATCTGAAAAAGAAAAAATTCAGTCAGGAAATAATTGATGAAGTAATCGATTATTTGAATTCAAGGAATTATATTGATGATGAAGCCTTTGCTGAACTGTATGTTACTTCCAAGCAAAAAAGCGGTAAATTTGGCAGGGATCTTATAATTAAGGGGCTCTATGAAAAGGGTGTAAAAAAACCTGTTATTGAAAGTGTAATTGCCAGAATGGGGGCAGACAGGGCAGAAATCAATAGTCTCATTGAACTTGCAAAAAAGAAATATGAGCAGGTGAAGGAGAAAAAAGATCCGCTCATTAAAGTTTCACAGTATCTACGAAGCAGGGGTTTTGTTTATGAAGATATAAAACGGGCGCTTAAGTCAATTGATGGGGCAGGAGAAGATGGTCTGATTCAGGAATAAAAGTTCACATTCCTAAATTTATGTTGACAAACTGTCTATTTGCAATAGTTACTTTTTAATTTTACTTGAAGGCACTGCAGCTTTCAGAAAATTAACAATCAACATATCTTAAGGAGTTTATTTATGAGCGATCATGGACAAAAGCTGGGTAATCCAGCTGTAGTTGGCCTAGCCGGTTTTGGAGTGACTACACTGTTGCTTCAGCTTCACAATCTTGGACTTGCAGGTACAGGTGTTGTTTTCTGTGCAGCATTGATGTTTGGAGGACTTGCGCAGATGATAGCAGGTTACCTTGAATTTAAAGTGGGAAACAACTTCGGATTCAGTGCGTTTGTATCTTACGGAGCTTTCTGGCTTGGACTTGGAACAATCTGGCTGATAGCGGATCTTCAGCATGCTGGTGTATCCTGGATTGGCGGGCACCTGAAAGTATCAGGACATGACATCGGAATTTTCCTGGTAGGGTACACTGTCTATACAGTAATTATGTTTATCGGTTCTTTAAGAGTGCACAAAGCAATGGCTTTTACATTCTTTACACTTCTCATTGGGTTCATCGGGCTTGATATTGTTTTCCTATCAGGAGATAAGAGTGTTCTAACAATTACAGCTATTGATCTTCTGCTTTGTGCAGGCGGTGCACTTTACATGATGGCTGGAATCATTTATAATGACCTTGCCGGCAGAACTATTCTTCCAATGGGAAAACCTATTCTTAAATAATAATAAAATAAAAGTGTATAAATACATGTAAAAACACTTTTTTCTTGACTCAAATTTTAAATTCGTATAGGGTTTCTCTTATAGAGGACCCTATGAATTTTGAGAAAAACAAACAGTCTAAAAAGAAGCAAAGTTGTGACAAATTTTTAAAACATAAGTTTTGGTCTTTGCAACATTTTTCAGGGGAATCAATCCTGCCATATATTCTGGGTTCAATTTTTTTTATGGTAGTCTGCTTTATTTTAATAAATCTTTTCGGAAAATATTAATTGTTAACAGTGTGACTGTTTCATCGGTGGTATTTCTGTAACCGTGAATTTGCCCTTCTCTGATATTAAGTATCTGTCCTGATGTGATTTCAAATTCCTTATTATCTACATTAAACAGCAATTTGCCATATGTTATAAAAAAAATATGATCGTAATTATCAGTATGTAGTCTGAATATTCCATTTTGTTCTACTTCTGAGTATATGATTTTTAAATCATAAATTCCATTTAGACCATTCAGTATGCTAAAACCTGTGATCAGTTCTGTGACATCAGGTCTCTGCTTTGTTTTTTCAGGCACAATAAGTTCTTGATAATTCATAATATCTGTTCCGGTATCCTATATAATATTTTTTGAGGTTCTTTTCATGTATAAAATGAGACTTGGTATATTATTAATAATAATTTTGATGTCTGTAAAATTATTTTCCATGGAATTCTATAGTATGGAAATATCAGAGGGTGTTACAATGCTTTATAAAACTCCTGATAAAATAAACAGAAAAACCAGGCTGCTTATAGTTATACCTGGAGTCAAGAGAGATGCAGATAATTACTTGAAAAACTGGAGCAGGGAATCTAATAAAGAAAATATTGTTGTAGCGTCATTAAAATTTGCAACTGAACAATTCAAAGGAAGTCAAGGGTATAATCAGGGGAATCTATTAGATGTAGAAGGCAGGCCCAACAGATACGAGAATACAGTTTTTGGAATTATTGATCGGACATATATTATTGCAAAGAAAAAGTTTAACCTGGGAATAAATGGATTTTATCTTTTCGGCCATTCTGCAGGGGCGCAGATAGTGCATAGGTATGTCCTGTTTTCTAAATCTGATAAACTTATAAAAGCTGCAGCGGCAAATGCGGGCTGGTATACATATCCGGTGGATATTGAGTATCCATATGGAATTAAAGGTGTTTCCGTGAATGGATGCTCACCAGTTAAGACTTTTAACAGGAGATTGGGAATTCTTCTTGGTAACAGAGATACAGATGAAAATCATAAGTATCTGAACAGAAGTACAGAAGTGATGAAACAGGGGAAAAACCGTTTTGAAAGGGGAGAGCGATTCTACAGGGAATCTTTAAGAATATCACGGCAAAAGGGTCTAAAATTACAGTGGAGTATGGTTGTGGTAAATGGAGTAGGACACAATGGAAGAAAGATGATACCTTCAGCAATTAATTATCTTTTTAGAGATTAGCATTATCAGCGTCGTTTTGCATCCCAGATATGTTTTTCGCCAAGGTCGTTTCTGAAGAAACCATCAATTTTTTTCCCATTATTGTTGTATTCCCCAGAAAATTTCTGAGTAAAGAAACGGTTTGCGCCAAGACGGGTCATTTCCTTAGCGGTATTTGCAGATCTGACGAAAAATATTCTGCCATTTTTTATTGATAATGACTTGAGATATTCATATGCACCCTTTCCCCAGGAAGGGAATTTTACATATCCATATAATTTATTATCCTTTATATAAAGCATGAGAGTACCACGGTGCCCCTGTACTGTTATTGTATATTTACCCAGGTATTTTTTGTTTGTATTGAGATCAGCATCTGGAATATTATCTTTAAAAGTTATACTCTGAATAGTGTCCAATGATGAAACTGCAAATGAATACTCTATATCGTCAGGAATAAAGTTGCCTGTTTTTTTACCGGATATGGTTTCTGAAGAAAAAGAAATCATGGAGTTGCCGATTACAAGAATTTTCTTTGCATAAAAATATTTTCCATCCGATTTCCTTACTAACGCATATTTATCGGCAGTGAAGAGATGCAGGCAAATGGGAAGGATAATTAAAAGCGTGGCAACATAAAGTGCTGCATTTTTTTTTTGAGGTATTAAAGATTTCAGCTTTTTCATAACAATAATATATATTGAAGATTTTTTTTGTCCATATATTATTGTTATGAAGGTAAAACTTTATTAATAGAAGAATGCGTATTATAAAGGGGTTATTTTCCCTTTACACTAACATTGTCCATTTTCAGCACAATAGTTTCAAGAGCCTTAAATGATGCAGATTGCCATGAAGAACTTCTGTTGTAAAAAATTTCGGTCTTTGTACTGCTTTCATTAAGTTTTTTTGCCATGTGAATAATTGGAGGCACCGTGGATGAATTCATATATTCAAGAGGTGAAAAATCAACCTCAAGTTTACCGCCCTTTATTCCGTCTATGACTTCATCAAGGTAGGGTTTAAGAGTTGCTGATGGATCTCTGTCAATACTCTTTCCTTTCCATATAAGCCTGTTAAGATCTCCCGCCTCAAAACATATTTCCATGTTGTCATTTTTGTAGTCTTTCATTGTATTCTCCAACTAATAATTAGATTAAAATACCTTTTCAGCATTTATTTTAAGGACTTTTCCTTCATAAGCGTATCTAAGATTAAACTGCCCTTCATAGGCAATGCGGTACAGGCCGAGTTGAGTTGCGCCTGGCCGGTCACATTCAAGCAGTTCAAGTAGACGTTGTGTATAAAGTTCCTTGGGGTTATCGGATTCATTGATCCTGGTTATATGATCAATGACTATCTTTGCGTGTTCTTCTTCTTTCACTCCATTTGCGGTGGACATCTGGATTGAATTATCACTTATTTCAAGGTTAAACTCGATACTTGACCCGTCTGGTTGTGAAATCCCATATTTCACAGCATTTTCAATGAGCTCCGTTGCAACCATCATGGCAGACTCTTTAACATCTGCGGATGCACCCTGGTCATTCATTACTCTAATGGTTTTATCATGTACATCTTTCACAATATCCCAGGTTGGCTTTATTGTAAGGTTCATATTAAAATTGTTCATGTGAAAATTATCCTTTATAATCTATTATAATAAAAGTCATATCATCGAAAGCGGGCTGGCCGTTTCTGAAATTTTTTATATCATCAACAATGATATTTTTTAATTCAAGGAGATCATTCTTCTGGTTTGCCATTACTATGGCTTCAAGCTTTTCAACATCATAGCCCTCTCCGTTTTCATTGAACTGGTCATGAAGCCCGTCGGAGCAGAGTATTATTCGGTCTCCGCCCTTCAGTTTCAGTACATCGCTATTTACATCAATTTCAGGCTCAAGTCCGATTGGAATATTGAAATTCTGGTTTTTAATTTTATGAAATCTGCCTTCCCTTACAAGGTAAAGGTTTCCCTCTGCCATACAGTGGCCAAGATCAATAATTTTAAGTTTATCCTCATTTCCATTAAGGCTGAGAATAGCAGAAGTAATATACTTATCCATTTTAAATGTATTGTATATATAGCGATTCATTTTCTTTAAGAATTTCTTCATGCCGTCCTTGATGTTAAGGGTATCGAACATTCCTCCTATAATACCGGTAACGATTGCCGCGGAGATACCTTTACCGGAAACATCACAGAGCACAAACAGGCATCTGTTTGAATCATACTTAAACATGTTGTAGTAATCTCCTCCAATGCCCTGAGCCATTTTGGAGTAACCCACAGCACTGAACTTTTCATCTTCAACAAGCATTGAATTTTTTATGATGTTAAACTGAATTTTTTCAGCCATTTCCATCTCTTTCTGTGTTATGGAGGAGAGGAAAACCAGCATATCCTTTGAAGAAAAAATTCCGTAAAAGGAGCCGTTATCATTTTTCAGTATGTAATAAAGATTAGAACTTGCGCTCAGTTCATTTTCAATTTTGGTTGCTACTGAGAATATATTTTTATTCTTTTTAAAATCGCGGGCGTTTGTCATCATGGAGGAAATCTTGTGTTTTTTGTATAGATCTCTTCCAAAACGGGTTCCCAGTTTGTCAAAAAAATCCCGTTTCGTTACAATTCCCATGCATTTGCCATTGTCGTCTGTTACACCCAGTATGAATATTTCGGGGTGCTTTTCCATATGGATTGCAATATCATCAACGAGGGTATTTTCATTTGTGTAGTGAAAGCTGCTTGCCAGGCTTCCTATGAGGTCCCCTGAAATCTGAATTTTTTCACCTTCAACAATTATATCTGTTATGGCTGGGGTATTTTCTCCGGGCATTTCCTCTGTTATTGATATATCATGATTCATCAGACTTCCTCTCTTTTGAGAGTAAGGTGGAGTGAAATGATTTATTTATTATAAAAAATATATGAAAAAAAAGTAAGTATTCCTTTTTCATGGATTTGAAATTATTAATTCAAATATTTCTTGAAAAAATACTGTGACTTTTAAAAAAATACATAATGGAAATTGATATTTGAGGATAAACTGTAATGCTAAAGGTAAGAGACTTAAGAAATTCATTCATAGATTATTTTAAGAGCAAGGATCATAAGATTGTTCCGTCAAGCTCACTTGTTCCAAAAGATGACCCGACTCTGCTGTTTACAACTGCGGGAATGGTTCAGTTTAAGCCGATGTTTGCAGGGACAGTGGATCTTGAATACACAAGGGCGGCCTCCATTCAGAAATGTCTCAGAACAAGTGACCTGGAGCAGGTTGGACGTACAAAGAGGCATTTGACTCTTTTTGAAATGCTTGGAAATTTTTCATTCGGGGACTATTTCAAAAATGAAGCAATTGAATTCGCCTGGGAATACTCGACAAATGTAATCGGATTTGATCCGAAGAATATATGGGCCAGTATTTATCTTGACGATGATGAGGCCTTTGAAATCTGGAACAAAAAAATAGGCATTCCGGAAGAGAGAATTGTAAGACTGGGAAAAGAAGATAATTTCTGGGGGCCTGCAGGAGAAACCGGTGCCTGCGGACCATGTTCTGAGCTTTATTATGACAGGGGGGCTGAGCATGGATGCGGTTCTCCGGACTGTAAGCCAGGCTGTGACTGTGACAGATACCTTGAATTCTGGAATCTTGTATTCAATCAGTTCAATCAGGATGAAAAAAAAATTCTTAATCCTCTTCCGCGAACAGGTATTGATACAGGCATGGGCCTTGAGAGACTTGCAACTCTTGTTCAGGGAGTTGACTCTGTATATGAGACTGACGAACTCAAGGGACTCATAGATTTTGTAAGCAGGGAATCCGGTAGGGCCTATGAGGGGAAAAACATGCTTCCCATAAAGGTAATCGTTGAACACGGAAGAACACTTACCTTTGCAATGTCAGATGGTATCTATCCATCAAATGATGGAAGAGGATATGTACTGAGAAGGGTGCTGAGAAGAGCACTCAGGTATAGCAGGCTCCTTGGTCTTAAAGAACCATTTGTTTATAAAATGGTAGATCCAATTGTAAACATTATGGGGCAGTACTATCCGGAAATAACAGAAAGTGTTGCCAATGTCAAAAAGGTTATTGAGTCTGAAGAGATCAGATTCCTTGAAACAATAGAGAATGGAATGGACAGAATTGAGGAACTCATGAAGGGCCTCAAGGCCAGGGGGGAGAAAATTCTTCCAGGGAAGGAAGCCTTTACTCTTTACGATACTTTCGGTTTTCCCCTTGAGATGACAACGGAGATGGCCATTGAGCAGGGTGTTGAGGTGGATACCGAAGGTTTCAATGTTTCAATGGAGGAGCAGAGAGCAAGGGGCAAACAGAGCTGGAAGGGAGCTGATGTCAGCCTGGAAAAGGCATTTGATGAGATATCCCGTGATTTCGGCGCAACAGAGTTTATTGGTTATGAAAATGAAAAGAATGATGCAGTTGTAAAGGCTGTTTATGCAGGAGCTGACAAAGCAGATTGTATAAAAGAAGGAGAGTCGGGTCTCGTTGTTCTGGACAGGACATCATTTTACGGAGAATCAGGCGGTCAGGTAGGAGATAAAGGTGTAATCCTGGCAAACGGTTCAGTTTTTGTCGTTGAAGATACAAAAAAGGTGAACAAAGCAATTATTCATATTGGAAGAGTCGAAAAGGGTGAAATTCAGAAAGGGGATTCTGTTTCTGCGGAAATAGATATCGTAAACAGAAATCTCATAAGAGCAAATCATTCTGTTACACACCTTCTTCAAGCGGCCCTTCGAAAGACTCTGGGAGAACATGTCAAACAGGCTGGTTCAATCGTCGAAGCAGATAAAATGAGATTTGATTTTTCACATTTCAATGCCATGACTAAAGAAGAAATTGAAACTGTGGAAAATATGGTTAACCAGAAGATATGGGAAAACATCGATGTAACTACTGAGGTAATGAATATAGATGAGGCAGTCAAAAAAGGTGCAATGGCTGTTTTTGATGAAAAATATGAAGACGTTGTACGGGTGGTAAATGTTCCCGGGTTCAGCATGGAGCTCTGCGGCGGAACTCATGTGAGCAATACAGGAAAGATCGGTCTCTTCAAAATTGTTCGTGAAGCTTCTCCAGGTGCGGGAATAAGAAGAATTGAGGCCGTAACCCTTAGAGGTCTCATGGACAGGTATAACAGGCAGGAGGATATAGTAGACAGACTGGTTGAAACTGTCAATACCACAGATGACGGGCTTGTTAAAAAGGTAGAAGATCTCCTGCATAAAAACAAACAGCTTGAGAAAGAGATTGAAAAAGTAAAAAAAGAAAGTCTCACATCTGATGTGGACAGCATAATTTCCGGCGCTGAAGAAAAAAACGGAATCAAAATTATTTCAAAGGTTCTCAGCGGAGTTGACGTGAATGGGTTGCGGGATCTTTCTGACAAGATAAGGGAAATGGACCAGAATGTGGTAGTGCTTCTTGGAACTGAAACCGGCGGCAAAGCAATGCTTCTTTATGCCGGCACTAAAAATTCTGTAGATAGGGGTATTGACTGCGGAAAACTTGTCAAGGAAACTGTGACCATTGTCGGCGGCGGTGGCGGCGGGCGAAAGGATATGGCACAGGCCGGAGGCAAAACTCCTGAAAAGCTCGGTGAAGCAATAGAAAAGGCCAGGGAAATGGCATTTGAAATGATAAACTGAATATGAAAAAGCTCCCTTAAACGGGAGCTTTTTTTATCTGAGGTTAAAGAAAATAATTCCACCAAGAGAAATGACTGCAAAAAGTATGAGTGAAAAATGGAATCTGTCACTCTTTCGCTTTGATCTCATCCAGTTTATGATTATTCCCGCTACTGATAATATAAGCTGAAATATCATGAGATAATAGGCATAGGCGAGGAGTTGAACATTCCAGTCATAGCCGGCGGGAAGATTGTATGTTCTGAAAAACTGAATACGGCCGGAGGTCATGGGCATTAGCGCAACAACAATCATGAGAAACATTATTGCGAAAGAAATAACGACAATTATGTTGAGACCTTTCACAAGGGGGTCTACATGTTTTCTCCTCTCATCATATTTTCTTTGTATCAATTTCTTTGTCGCTCTCATAATAATCTTCTCCATTTTAAGATTATCACTCCATTAATAATATAATATTATAAATTATATTTTCAATATCTTATTGCTAACTTGAGAGTACAGTGTGGAGATATTGCAGAATTACGGACTGATTTTCAGTTATCTGAAACAGAATTCAGTTCATTCCCGCAATATTTACAGAATAGGGCATCTTTGTCGTGTCCTTCGGCCAGGCAGTGAGGACATGACTGAGTGGTAATTTTCTCCTGGTCCTTGATCTTTGCAAGTTCGGCAGTGACTATACCCGTTGGCACAGCAATTATTCCATAACCTATTATCATTACAAATGATGCAAGAGTCTGGCCGGCTACTGTATGTGGTGCTATGTCTCCATAACCGACGGTGGTAAGGGTAACTATGGCCCAGTAAATACTTCTTGGTATACTTGTGAAACCGTTTTCAGGCCCTTCTATGAGATACATGATTGTACCCAGTATTATTACAAGGACCAGAACAACTTCCAGAAATACAGTAACTTTATATCGGCTTGCACGCATGGCCTTCATTAAAATATCGGCTTCACCAAGATACCTTGCGAGTTTGAAAATTCTGAAAATACGAAGGAGCCTCACAATACGTATGACCACAAGGAAATGGGAACCGGTAAAAAAAAGGCTCAGGTATGTTGGAATCACAGCGAGAAAATCAATAATTCCGAAGAAACTGAATATGTACTTTGTGGGCTTTAAAACACTGAATATTCTTGCAAGATATTCAATTGAAAAAATAACAGTAAAAAACCATTCCAGCCTTTTCAGCAGAATAGCGTGTTTCGAGACAATTTCTTCAACACTTTCAAACATGACAGCCATTATACTGGAAAGTATAATTACAAGAAGTGCTACATCGAAAAATTTTCCCCAGAAGGTGTCGGCTTCGAATATTATTTCATGCATCCTGAACCGGATGGAGCCGAGCTTTTTCTCTGCTATTAATGTTTTTTCATCTGCTGTCATCTGGATCAGAACCTGTTCAGGTGCTTAATGTCAGAAATTTCTCTGCGTGAAGGGCCCGATGGGGCAGTTTCAGGTTTACCAACGGGAATAACTGTCACAAGACTGTAGGGGCTCTTTACATTGAGGATTTCTTCACATTTCCGGTGATCCATTGAACCGACTATTACAGTACCGAGGCCCATGTCATGGGCGCGTAAAGATATGTTTTGAACTGCTATTCCAAGATCAAACATGAACCATGAATCGTAAATTGTTGATGGTTCACTTTTTTTGTATCCGGCTTTCTTTGTATCAGCGCATACTGCAATTAGAAGGGAAGCAGATTCAGAGCATTTTCTTGCAGGGTTTGTGGACGAATATGTATCGGTGACTTCTTTTATCAGTTCTCTGTCCTGTATAATTATGAATTCCCAGCACTGTGTATTTGCCCAAGACGGGGACCATCTTGCTGCATCTAGAAGTTCATCAATTTCAGCTTCAGTTACTGTGTAATCGGTGAATTTTCTTACACTTCTTCTTGTGAGTATTGCATCTTTGAGTTCCATAAATACCTCTTTTCAGATAAGATTCAGACTTCTGGAAAATTCAAACAGGTTGCTGTATATTCTATCTCTTATTTCTGAAGTGTCAACAGATAATGAAAATTCATCGTCAGGTATATTTTTAAAAATATCCGGAAGAGTTTGAGGCGATACGTCAGAAAAACTCATATTGTTTATAACAGGAAGATAGTTCATTACAGACTCAGCGAGCTTGAAGTGGTAAGCGGTTGGATTAAGAGTAATTATCCTGCATCTGCACAGGCATGCTTCAAAGAGTGATATTCCGAAATAAGTTATAAAAAATCTGCTGCGGCACAGAATTTCACTGAAACCTGAGGCAGATAGAGAAGGAATGTTTGATTCAAAATTACCGTGACCCTTTATTAAAACATATCTGAATTTTCTGTTTAACAAACCGGACAAAATTTCTGAAAGACCGCTGTCAGGGGTATTGCCCAGGTAGACGGCAATGTCTATATCCTTGGATATTACTTTATCGAGATTATCCAGTGATTTCCTGAAGTTGTAGCCGTAGATAAAAGTACCGAATTTATATTCATATGAAAGGTTAGGCAGGAGATCAATGGCCATGTCCGCATGGCTCCGTCCTTCTCCTACATCATCAATTACAATTAGCTTTCCATGCCTTTTTAATTCATTAACTGTCTCCCTGTCTGAATCACGTTTGTCACGCATTATCAGATCCGAAGCAGGGGAATTATTCCATATAAGTTTTGCAAGATGGGACGGGATGAATGGAAGAGATTCATTGTTAACGGATAGTTTTGCCTCAGTTCCATGATCTGAAAGAAGGTAATCAGCAAGGCTCATCATTCTTTGGACGTGCCCTGTGCCGAGCTCTCCGCCTGCACCTGTTATGATAGTGAGAGTTTCAGCCATTCAGGGAACTGTGTGTCATTGGTCTCTGTTCTATATGACGGTTCAGAGCGGCAATTTCAGGATTCCTGTCTAGAAACTCAATGGCATCATCAAGCTCTATGGGAGATCCGGTATAAAGTGCATCATAGATTGCCGCCATGACATCATAGTCCTCTTTTGTGTCAACTGTGAGCCGGTAGTCATATTTCGAAAATTTTTTAACAGTATAAACTTCCATTTTAAAAATTTCCGGATTCTCCTTTATGTATGGAGTAACATGTTCAAAGTGATGATTTTCAACGGCACTATGGAAAGCCCTTTCAAGGGCGCTTCTGCTGATCACTTCGATCCCGGTTCCTACAGGGATTCCTGAAACATAACAGTGATCACAGGCTGTCTTTTCCGCATGGATTACAGCCTCTCCGGCAGATTTGAAATCAGTGAGGGGATTATCTCCGGTAATTCTTACATAGAAGTCCGAGTCATGGATGAGTGAAGCGTGGTAGAAACGGTTCAGGACATTGTCAGGCTCTCCTTCAAAAAAATCCACAGAAAGCTTTTCTGCTATGACTTTGAGAGGGGAGTTGTCTGTATCATCTGTACATTTCCCCGTGGCAAGAATTACATTGCTCACATTATCGATGGCTTTTGCGCGCTCGATTACATGTTCAATCATGGGCCTTCCGGCAAGGGGCAGCAGAGCCTTTGATTTCAGTCTGGTGGATTGAAGCCTTACCTGGATTATGGCAGTTGCATTCATATTTTTACCGGTATTTACTAAAAATTAAAAGTGTACCATTCGTCACACTTCGAACAGTCAGGGTTTGTGCAGAGTTTCCCGCTGTAGTCGCTGAGGAAATACTCCTTCTGCCTGTTCAGTATGCTGTTTATATCGTCTTTAATAATATTACCATGGCCTGTTTTTCCGTCAATATCCTGTTTGCAGAAGGCAACAGTCCCATCGGAAAGTATGTAGAGGTCACGCTGCAGATGCCAGCAGGGAGTTCTTTTTATGGGAGAAAGGTCTGAATATGTCCTGTCCTCAATACGGCCCATGTAGGTATTCTGTTTTTGTAGAATGATGGGAATCTTTGTCTGCTCCCAGAAATCATAATACCTGTCCAGGAAGGATTTCTGGTCACCCGTATTTTCAAAGGTATCAGTTTCATTTATCTTTATGACCTGAACGTATACTCTGTCATGGTCAGTGTCTGATTCAGCGGTTTTTATGATGTTTTCATGTACTGCATCAAAATTATCAGTGCCGTGAAGATCCGAATATGTCTTCGCATCATAACCGTTTATATTGAATATTACGGTAAGTTTATGGCGGTACTTTTTGAAAAAGTTTCTGAAATTCTGGTCTGCGCTGATTCCGTTTGTTTCTATTATTACTCTTTCAGCAAGTTCTTCGAGAATTGCCATTTCAGCAATGGTGTAGAAATTCGGGTGATCCAGCGGTTCACCCGACCCTGTCAGGGAAATTGTGTATCTGTTTCCAATTTCTTTGAGACTGGAAAGCAAAGTTTTAAATGTTTCAGTTTCCATATGCCCATGGACCGATTCGAGTGATTTTCTGTAACAGAAAAGACAGTCCAGGGAACAGCTCCCGTTTAATTCCACTTCAACATATGACGGGCCTAGGAAGAGTGCTTCCGGGTTATCATTGATGAGTTTTTCAATATCCGAGTATTTCGGTATGGAAGAATTGATTTTATACAGGTTGTCCATTATTCTTCTGTCTCTTTCAGAGTTGTTTCTGAAGGAGAGTCTTTTTTCCCGTATGTCAGGAGATTTATAGTAGAGTTCCACGTCAAACTGGTTGATATTTTTTTTAATTACCTGGCTAAGCGGGAGAGTGTCCTCCTCAAAATCCGGAAGCTGCTCAACAAGTCTGGATGAGATAATCTCACAGGCAAAACCCTCCGGCAGATTTTCAGAGAAGGTAAATTCAGAAATAAATTCATTATGGAGATCAAAAATTTCATCAACAAGAGATGCATCAAAGAAAGGTGAATCTCCGTGTATAAAGGCAATATTCCCAGATGAAGTACATGAGAATACATCCTTCCAGAACTTTATGTTGTCAGAACTTTGTCGTGGAATTATATTTTCAAATTCGCTGTATTTATCAAGTTCATCCCCGTGAACAGAAATAAAAATTTCTGAATTCTTAAAGGTCTCGGACAATTGAGCCTTTATTAATTCAGGAATGAATTTATCGTTAAAAAAGTAGTGTTTTTTATCAGTATTTTTATCCAGATAAAAAAGGAAATTAAGTTTATTGCTTTCCAAATTTTCAGCCCTTAATATAATCTTTCATATATATTTTTATATCGGATTTCTTCTTCTCCTGGGCTATCCATTTTTTATACTGCTCCTCCATTCCTTCAGTATAGAGTCTGTAAAGAATCATCTTTTCGACCTTGTCATATGAAACAGGACGCTTTGCCATAAATTTTGCGATATGGTAACCAAATCTTGACTTGAAAACATTTGAGATCTGTCCTTTCCGGGACATCCTGTATACATTGCCTGCGAAATATGGATCAAGCTGGGCCAGTATCTGCCATCCCATGTCTCCTCCATTCTGGGCGCTTGCCCTGTCCTGTGAAAACTGGCGGGCCAGGGATTCAAAGGATTCTCCTGCAATAACTCTTTTTCTGAGTTTTGCAATCTTGTCATTTGCCTCTTTTTCGCTGGAGAGCGACCCGCCTTTGGGTATAATGAGAATATGTTTTGCCCAGACTTCATATCCCAGTTTGGCTCTGTTTCTTCTGTACCATTCCTTTGCCTTTTTCTGGGAAGGAGGTGTTGCCCCGATTGCAACAGACATTACCTGTTCACGACGTAGACGGGTTCTCAGCTCCTCGAAGAATTCACGAAATGACTTGTTTTCCTTGCGTTCAATATAATCAGCAAATTTTTTGAAATCAGATGATGTTTTTATATCATCTCCGAGTTCTGAGGATATAAACCTGTTCATATCTTCAGACACAGTATCTACAGCCTCTTTCAGCTTTTTTTCAGACTTATGATATGAACCCATGAATTTCATCAAAAAAGGATTAAGCTGTGTTATGATTCGTTCATTGGTGATTGTTATCGCTTCTTTCTGGGCAGTGAGGAAAACAATCTGGTCTTCAATGAGACGGTCAAGAACCCGGCTCCTGTTCGCTGCGTTGTCCTTTTTTTTGGAAAATTTCATCATCTGGTTTACTTCACTTTCAACAACGGGTTTGTTGTTTACCAGGGCAAGAACCTTGTCATATTTTTCCCAGGAGAATGCATTGATTCCCGGGCATAGAAGTAATATAAGTATTACAAAATTAGCGATTTTCATCAGTACTCCACCATTTATTTGTTTCTGTTTTTAAACAGCATGAATTCAATACCATCGACCAGAGCCATCCATGATGCTTCAATTATATTCTGGGAAACGCCCACTGTGCCCCAGTGGCGTTTTGAATCTGTCTGGTCTATTAGAACCCGTACACTTGAGCCGGTTCCTTCCCCTTCATTTAAAACCCTTACCTTGTAGTCAGAAAGGTGCATATTCTGTATTTCCGGGTAGAATTTTGTCAGGGCCTTGCGCAGGGCATTGTCCATTGCCTCAACAGGACCTGCTCCGTTTGCGGCAGTATGCTCGATCTGGCCGTTTACTTCAATCTTTATTGTCGCTTCACATTCAAGATGTCCCTGACCGAACATTTCTGTAATCAGTCTGAAACTTATAAATTTGAAGAAAGGTTTGTATTCACCGGTAGATGCACGGATTATTAGTTCAAATGATCCTTCCGCTGCTTCGAACTGAAATCCTTTCTCCTCAAGATCCTTTATTTTTTTAAGAACATCCTTTGAAATATTAAGTTCCTTGTCTATTTCTATTCCTAATTCTTTGGCTTTGAATTCAACATTGCTTTTTCCGGAAAGTTCAGATATGATAACCTTTCTGTGGTTTCCGACAAGTTTGGGTTCAACGTGTTCGTATGTTCTTGTGTCTTTCTGGAGAGCGGAAACATGAATTCCACCCTTGTGGGCAAATGCATATGCTCCGGCATAGGGCCTGTGTTCATTATGGGGCAGATTGGATATCTCACTTACAAACCGGCTCACTTCGGTGATATGCTCCAGGGATTGAGCTGATGAACAGTCGAATCCCATTTTAAGGACAGCGTTTGGAATAAATGTTATGAGATCACAGTTTCCGCATCTTTCACCATAGCCGTTTATTGTTCCCTGCACGGAAACCGCTCCAGCTTCAACGGCAGCCATTGAATTTGCCACTGCAACTCCGGTGTCATTGTGAAAGTGAACTCCAACAGGTATATCAACAAGTGAAGTAACCTTTTGAGTAATTAAAGATACTTCATTTGGAAGAGTTCCTCCGTTGGTGTCGCAGAGAACGAGCATGTCAGCCCCGGCCTGTTCGGCAGCCTTAAGGCATTTCAGCGCATAATCCGCATTTTCCTTATATCCGTCATAGAAGTGCTCGGCATCGAGATATACTTCAAATGCCTTACTCTTAAGGTATGACACAGTATCACTGATCAGTTCAAGGTTTTCATCAAGAGACATGTTCAGGGCCTTGGTTACCTGAAAGTCCCATGTTTTTGCAACTATGGTAATAATATCAGCATTGGATTTAACAAGTGACTGAATAATCTGGTCGTCATCGCATGTTACTCCTTTCCGCCGTGTTGAACCGAATGCGGCAATGCGCGAATGCTTAAGATCAGTTTTACTGATATCTTCAAAGAACTGGTCATCTTTGGGATTTGAGCCGGGCCATCCGCCTTCAATTACATCAATTTTTAACCAGTCCAGTATTTTGCTTATGTTGATTTTATCCTGGATTGAGAGTGAAATTCCGGCTGTCTGAGATCCGTCACGTAGTGTTGTATCATAAATTGTGATCGTCTTTTTCTGCATTATTCTCTCTTTATCAAGTAATTTCTGCATATTTCTCATCTAGTACAGGCATATTTCAAGTAATTTTTATTCATTAATTATAGCCTTTCTAAAGGGGTTACTTTTATAATTGACTTTATTATACAGTATAGTTACAAGTATTTGTCAGTTTTCCGGAAAATTATGAACTATATTATATTTATATTTACATTCGTTGCAATTGTGTTGCTCATAATGGTTTTAAAAACCCTGAGACTGCCGATGACCCTTCGCAAGGTTGAAGAATATCTTGCAGGGGGAGATCTTCCTAAAGCCAGTGAACTCATCAGGCGGCTTTCACTTAAAAGGAAGGATTATCCTCCAGTCAGGTACCTTAGAGCAAGACTCCTGATGCTGCAGGGACAGTATATTCTTTCCATTTCAGAATATAACACTATTCTTTCCCAGGGAGGCTTTGATAAATTTTTTCCTGAACTGGATATTCATTATAAACTTGCTGAACTTTACGGCCTGACAAAGAATTATTCCAAGGAAATTGATGAATACAAAGCCATTCTGATATTTAATTCTGATGATATAGTTGCCAATCAGCGTCTTGGATATGCCTTCTATCAACAGGGAAATTTTAAAAATGCAAGGGATAATCTGCTGAAAGCGGTTCTCCTCAGACCGGAACTTACTGAACTGTACCAGCCCCTTGGTGTATCCTGTTTTCATGCTTCTGACTACCAGAAGGCGGAACTGTATCTGCTTAAAAGTCTGGAATATGGCGGAAGCAGAACGGAAGCAGAATACTATCTTGGGTTGATATACAGCATGAAGAAGGATAATGAAAACGCCATATCCATGCTTGAAAAGGCGAAAGAGGATAGGCGTTTTCTTCTGGGGAGCCTGCATGCTCTGGGACAGATACGTTTTGATATGGAAGATTATTCAGGAGCAATTGAATACCTGGAAAGGGGGCTGAATAATCTTAAAAGGAATGATGAAGAGTCTCTTGCGTACAGGTATCTTCTTGCTGAATGCTTTGAGCTTGAAAACAAGATTGTGGAAGCAGTTCATCATTGGAGTAAAATTGAAGAAGAAAACCCCAATTATCGCAGTACAAAATTAAAACTTGATTCATACAGACAAATTCTTGATAATGCCAATATTATGGCATTTTTTCAGGCCTCCATGGAGGAAATGCAGCCGTATATTACAGATATTATTGCCGGCTTGAATTTTAACATAGTAAGCAATGACAGAATATCTGTAAACGAGTATCAGTACAGGGCCTATAATATAAAGAGAATTAATGACCCGCCAGTACTTGTTTATTTTAACAGAACAACGAGAGAGATATCTGAAGGACAGATAATAGATTTTTATAAAAGAATAAATAATGAAAAATGTAAAAGCGGAATCTATATAACAACCTCGAAGTTC
Organism: Spirochaetota bacterium; assembly: GCA_003246895.1. GTDB lineage: Bacteria > Spirochaetota > UBA4802 > UBA4802 > UBA5550 > SZUA-423. Next base: position 27,529 of record QKCL01000084.1, read on the forward strand.
AGCCTGAGGGCAAAATCCAGCGCCTCATCTAAAATGATAGATCTCTATGATTTTGAATTTGTAAACAGGTCTATGGAAAAAATAAAATCCAGGAAGAAGAATAATAAATGAGCAATAAGTCTTATACAGCAGTAACCGCGAGTGTGGTTACTGCTATGTTTTTTTGCATTCAGACAGTATTCTGGGGATGTTCAAAAAGCCCCGAAGAAAAATACAGACATCTCCTGCAGAAACAGCAGGCAGGGGAGAATATAAGTGGAGATGACCTGTGGAATGCCTATTTTAAGGCATTTGCGTCTGTGTCATTTTCAGAGAAGGTCACTTTTGTGGGAGATAATTTTGTCATTGCAGCAAATGACGGAGCATTGGAAATTATTTCTCCAAAATGGAAATACCCTGTTGCAGAAGCAGGGGGAAAAGGAATCAGTCATGGAAGTGTAAATGACAGGTTTATACTTCTTGGGAACAGAAAAGGTTTCAGCATCTATAATCCGGAAGGAGAAAAAAAGGCCTCCTTTGCAGGCGGCAAAGAGGAAATCGATGCCATGACTCTTTATTTTGATGAAGTTATCTTTATGCAGGATAATGCAGTCAAAGTCTATGATATAAAGACTGAGTCTGTAACCGGGCTTGGAGTTGAAAAATTTTCATCTCCATACAAGAAATTTTTTAACAGTCATCTCCTGGCAAATAATGGTAAACTTGGCGTTCTGTGCGGCATTGGTGGTTCATATTATCTTAGTGTTCTTGATCTTGAAACAGGCAAGATCCTTATTAAAGATGTAACAGTTTCTTCATCATCCTTTTATATAAAAGGAAACAGTCTTTTTTGTGTAAAGGGCGGATCCGGTAGCTGGGATATTTATGAATACGATTTGCAGACGAAAAATAAAAATAAAATTTTATCCATGAAAGAAGTGGATAATATGTATTTCAATGATTCTTTTATTGTCCTGAAAAAAGGTGCTGATGCTGAATTCAGGGACTATGGAGGAAAAAAGCTGGAATTGGGAATAAAACCGGATTTTTATGGTATTATAAGGGATGGATTAATTCTGAGGCACAATAGTAAGCTCCATATTGTTTTAAATTCTTCTCTTCTAAAAAAAGACAGCAACTTATAATACAAGAGCGAACAGCAAAAAAAGAATCAATTGCAGGTATGAGAACAAAAAATTCTTGCAGAGAGTAATAATTGCGGTTCTATAAAGTGTAATATTTTCCAAAGAGTAATGATATGATGATTTCAAGAAATGATGCCTGCTGGTGCGGCAGCGGGAAAAAATATAAAAAATGCCACATGGATTCGGATATCGAATCCGGCAAATATGTCCCCGGCAATGTAAAGGTTCCGAGGGGGGTGATCATAAAAAATGAAAAGCAGATAGAAGGCATAAGAAAATGCTGTAAGCTTACAAGTGAAATCCTCGATCTGGTTGTTCCAATGGCAGTTGAAGGTGTGGCAACAGATGAACTTAATGATTTTATTCATGAATATACCATAAAACATGGCGCAATCCCTGCTCCGCTGGATTATTATGGATATCCCAAAAGCACATGTACATCAATAAATGAAGTGATATGCCATGGAATACCTGACAAAAGAAAACTGAAAAATGGTGATATAATAAATATAGATGTAACATGCATTCTGGACGGATATTACGGAGATGCAAGCAGGATGGTTACAATAGGGAAGGTTTCTCCCGTTGCACAGAAACTTGTCAATGTTGCAAAGGAGTGTCTTGATCTGGCAATTGATGAGGTAAAGCCCTACAAAGATTTTGGTATAATAGGCCAGGTAATTGAAAAACATGCCAGGGATAACGGATTCTCTGTTGTAAGAGACTATGGCGGGCACGGTACAGGAGTAAAATTTCATGAGGAGCCCCATGTGCATCATTATGATGTCGGAGACAGGGGTATCCCCATGCTTCCTGGTATGATTTTTACTATCGAACCAATGATAAATGAAGGTAAATGTGATACTGTTCTTCTAAGCGATGAGTGGACTGCCGTTACAAAAGATGGTTCTCTTTCAGCTCAATGGGAGCATACAGTTCTTGTAACAGAAAACGGTTGTGAAATTCTTACAGCTTAATTATAATAGGGCAGGTTTATAAATGTTAGGATCGTCGGGGAATGCATCAGGAAGCTGGGTAAACAGGCTTATTTTTTTAAATGTAATAATGTTTTTATTGCAGATAATTTTTGAAAAGTATCAGATAACCAAACTCATCCAGGTAGATGGAGTGGTATATTCTCAGCCTATGTCAATAATGACATATTATCTCGGTCTTACTCCTGCCAATGTTGTTTCAGAAGGATATGTCTGGCAGATATTTTCATACATGTTTCTTCATTCTACTCATTCATTCATGCATATTTTTTTCAATATGTATGCACTGCTCCTTTTCGGCTCACCTGTTGAACATCTCTGGGGAGGGAAAAGATTTCTCAAATATTATCTTTTTACAGGTGTTGGGGCAGGCATAGTAATTTTTATCATAAATCTTGTGGCAGGGGGAGTTTCTTCTCACATTCCTACCATAGGGGCATCTGGAGCTGTCTTTGGTCTCCTTCTGGCATTTGGACTGCTTTTCCCCGAGGCTGAGCTTCTCATGTTCTTTTTTATTCCAATGAAAGCCAAGTATCTGGTTTTCCTGTATGGATTTATCGAAATGTATATGCTCATAACATCCGGAAGCAGCAGCAGTGTTTCGCATGTCGGACACCTTGGAGGACTTTTCTTCGGGATAATCTATTTTGTTATCATGAGAAAAAATCTTATTAAATTCAAGGTGAAGCAGGTCAAGGCTAGAACTACCAGAGAACACAAGGTTAGAGAAGAAAACTATATCAGAAATAAATTTGAGAAAAATGAGCGTTTATTTGATATATTGATGAAGATCAGGGATAAGGGAATAGATGCGATTTCTGATGATGAATATCAGTTTATAAGAGAACTTGATATTATGGCAGAACACAATGGAAAAATTTGTCACAATCTGGAAATTAACGCAAATGATAGATCTGTAGTCGAGAATGAAAGTTTTGACATATGTGCCATTGAGGAGCTGAGAAAGTATTTATGATTCCTGTGAGAATTAGATTAAAGAATGGTGCTGTTCTTCCGGAATATGGAAGTAAGGGAGCTGCCGGAGCGGATATTTCAGCTTTTCTTGAAGAACCGGTTGTTCTTAAACCTGGAGAAACGGCTCTGGTAGATACCGGTGTTTTCATGGAGATTCCCGGAGGATATGAAGCCCAGATTCGGCCAAGAAGCGGGCTGGCCTTAAAGCATGGTATTACTTTTTTAAATTCTCCCGGCACCATTGACGCAGATTACAGAGGTGAAGTAAAGATTATAGTGACCAATCTCGGAAAAGAGGATTTCAGGATAGAAAACGGTATGAGAATTGGGCAGATTATTTTTGCCAAAGTTTACAGAGGTGATTTTCTGAAAACCGAATTACTTGAAGAGACTGAAAGAAATGACGGAGGTTTCGGTCATACCGGTTTATGAAAAAGAAAAGTTTTATAGATAACAGTGAAGTTAAAATAATTCCACTGGGCGGTCTCGGCGCCATAGGTAAAAATATTACACTGTTTGAACAGAATGATGAAATAGTCATTGTTGACTGCGGAATCATGTTTCCAAGGGATGAAATGCCCGGGATCGATTTTATCATTCCTGATTTTGAATATCTCAGGAAAAACAGAAGCAGGGTAAAAGGTATTGTTCTTACTCACGGGCATGAAGATCATATAGGGGCAATTTCTTTTCTCCTTCAGGAGGTTAAAGCCCCTGTTTATGCAACAAAGCTTACAATAGGTCTGGTGCAGAGCAGGTTAGAGGAGAGGCCTCTGGGGTATCATCCACAGTTTATTGAAGTTAAGGCAAGACAGATTGAAAAGATAGGCCCCTTCTCCATAGAGTTTATCAGGGTAAATCACTCCATCATTGGCGGAGTAGGGCTTGCAATAGAGACAGCTGCAGGAACCATCATCCATACAGGGGATTTTAAAATCGATTTTTCGCCTCTTGATGGAGAGGTGACAGACATTTATAGATTTGCCTTCCATGGAGAAAAGGGAGTGCTCCTTCTTATGTCAGACAGTACAAATGCTGAAAAAGAGGGCTTTACAAAATCAGAATCCATACTCACTGATAAGCTGGCGGAGATTTTTTCAACCTCCAAGGGAAGAATTATCATAGCCTCATTTGCCTCAAATATTCAGCGTCTTCAGCAGGTTTTTGATATTGCAGTGAAATATAACAGAAGGGTCGCTATCTCCGGATTAACAATGCAGAAGAATATAGAGATAGCATCTAATCTTGGATTTCTCAACATCAAGGATGATCTGGTAATTAATATTGAAGAAGCAAATAAACTGCCGAATAAAAAACTTGTAATAATAGGAACAGGAACCCAGGGAGAACCGATGTCGGCTCTTGCGAGGATGGCATTCGGTACACACAGACACTTTATTGCTGAAAAAGGTGATACAGTGGTTATCACAGCATCAGTTATCCCGGGTAATGAGCGAATGGTTACCAATATTGTAAATGCCCTGATGGAGGCTGGTGTAAATGTATATTATGACAAGGTTCAGGATATACATGTGTCCGGGCATGGCTCATCAAAGGAACTCAAACTTATGATGACCATAACAAGGCCCAGATTCTTCATGCCCATACATGGTGAGTTCAAGCATCTCAAAAAGCACGCAGAAATCGCTTCTCAGCTCAACATTAAGGAATCAAGGATTATAATCGCCAAAAATGGCGATGTACTTTCTCTTACCAAAAAGAATTTTAAAAAAATTGATGAAATAAAAATTTCGGAGATGTATGTTGATGGTACAGATGTAGGAGATGTTGCAAGTGATGTAATAAAGGAGAGGCATGAAATGTCAGTGGGAGGTACAATATTTGTGACTACTGTACTGTCCCAGGGAATGCTTCTTTCTCACCCTGAAATTGAAACCAGAGGGTTTGTAGATCGTGAAAATTACAAAATACACGGTATAATAAAAAAAGATATTGAAAGCCGCATAAACAAACTGGCCGCTGATGGCCTTAATGCGGGTGAAATTGAATTTCATCTGAAAAAGGGACTCGGAAACTTCATTTTCAAAATTACCAAAAGAAATCCTTTAATAATAGTAAAGGTTCTGGAAGTATAACTTCGATGATCCGGGAACTAAAACCCGGATCTTCCATTAATCGCCATATATCTGCTAAGAAAAATACTCGAAACAGCCGAAGATAAAAAAAGACAGGGATATTTATCATCATCATTTAAGAATTAAACAGGGTACTTCTGTCTTTTCATTTATTAGTCAGATTTGTAGGGATAATTACGTGGGAAAAAATTTAAATAAGTTTTTTGATTGGATTTCGGTAAAAAAATACAGTGACCAGATTCCATATACCTATATTGAAGAGGAACTGAAAAAAAATAAACGTATCCCGTGGATTGTTAAAAGGAAAGTTCTGATAAATGGTGGTGATAGTGGGAAAAGAGAAAAAGTAAAATATATCGAATTAAGGGTTCCTGAAAAATATGACCAGCCTTTCTTTTCAAAAAAACCAGACAGAACGGATATAGTTCATCCCGTGGATGATTTTAATGTTATAAAGGGGTCTGATATTAATTATGATAAGGTAATGGATGTCTTTTTTGATGATGATCCGTTAAAAAATGGACAGTTTAATGATAACTTTGAAGAGAAAAGTTATTTATCGGAAACAGAAGAGATTATGGGCTTCCCCGAAGAAGCGTTTGAAAATGAATTCATCAGCAACGCAGATTCTTATGATAATTTAGAGTCAAATGATGAAGAGACATATAATGCTGAAGATTTTACAGTCAGGTACACGGTGGATGAAATCCGGCAAAACAGAATTTATGACATAAGCGGAGATAGTATTCATTCCCCTGAAAGTTCAGTCGCTGTTAATCGGGATGAAAAGGCAGCAGAATATGACCTTGGTGAAATAAAAAATGAGGTTTCAGAAAAGGAATCTCCTGCACAACAGCTTTTGAAAAAACCGTTTTCAGAGGTCAGGACAGAGCCGGAAGTAGTAGATCTGCGGGATGATAAGGTGTTCACTGAATTAAGGATAAACCAGGAATACATTATACCCACAGGTTTTCTCAACGCATCAAAACCCATTGACAGCAATACAATGGCAAGCGAAATAAAAAGAAACTCAGAACTGCTGGTAAGGACGCTGGCAGATTTCGGAATTGAATCCAGAGTAATAAATGTCAACAGAGGCCCTGTAATTACTTTATATGAGATGCAGATAGCAGCTGGAATTAAAATTACAAAGGTAGTCGGTCTTTCAGATGACATCGCAATGGCCCTTGCGGCATACAGGGTGAGAATAGTTGCGCCAATACCAGGAAAGTCGGCCATAGGTGTTGAGCTCCCGAATAAAGCCAGAGAAATGGTAACACTGGGAGATATTATTAAAAGTGATGAATACCAGGACAAAAAAGGCAGTCTTAAGGTAGGTTTAGGGAAAGATATTCTCGGTAAGCCAATTACTCTTGATTTGAAGAAACAGCCTCATCTTCTTATTGCTGGTTCAACAGGTTCAGGTAAATCTGTGTGTGTAAATTCAATAATCACAAGTATTGTTTATAATTATGATCCGAACTACGTACGTTTTCTAATGGTAGACCCGAAGATGGTAGAGCTGCAGCTATATAACGGCATGCCCCATCTTTTAACCCCTGTAATCACGGAACCCCATGTTGCTCCAAGTGTACTGAAATGGGCAATTTATGAAATGGAAAGAAGATACAGGCTTCTTGCTTCCAAAAATACGAGAGATATTGAAACCTATAATTCAAAGGTGGAATGCGCGAGGCGAGGAGAAGAAAAACTGCCCTTTATCGTGATTATCATTGATGAGCTGGCTGATCTTATGATGGTTGCTTCAAAGGAGATAGAAGGATATATTACAAGACTGGCACAGAAAGCCAGGGCCATAGGAATCCATCTGGTTCTTGCAACCCAGAGGCCTTCCGTGGATGTAATTACCGGTGTAATCAAGGCCAACTTCCCCGCGAGGATTGCCTTCCAGGTTGCACAAAAAACAGATTCCAGAACGATTCTGGATCAGAACGGAGCAGAAAAGCTTCTCGGTAAAGGGGATATGCTCTATCAGTCACCGCTCACATCCTATCCTGTTCGAATACAGGGAGCCTTTATTTCAGAAGATGAAACTGTTCAGGTTGTTGAACATCTCAGAATACTTGGGAAGCCTCAATATATCGATATAGAAGATGCTCTTAGAGAAAATGAAACCGATACTGATCTTGGTGAAGACGGTGATGAAATGTTTGTCGAAGCATTAAAGATTATTGAGGAGACACGCAAGGCTTCCGCATCATATCTGCAGAGAAGACTGAGTATCGGCTATAACCGCGCCGCAAGGATGATAGAGCGCATGGAGGAGATGGGATATATAGGACCCCAGCAGGGAAGCAAACCAAGGGAAGTTTTTATTTAATGGCGTAAACTTCTATTGTGTCGGAGAATGCAGAAATATCTGTATATATTCTATAAAGTTTTGAAAAAATGCTGTAGAAAACTGAACTGCTGTCCAGAATCCTTTCCGGATGAAAACCGCTTTTAATGACCTTAACTTTTCGGAATCCGATTTCGTTTAAAATACTTTTTGCAGCATATGGAGATATGTCTACCATGTGATCTGAAGGATGGGTCTTTTTCCATTCCTGCCTGTTGAAAAGATACATGGGTCCGAAGCATGAAGGCATTGATAATGCAAGGACCCCTCCGTGGTTTAGCATTTTGTACAGTCTTTTAAAGATATAATTCGGATCTTCACAGTGCTCAATAAAAAACCATGAAGAAATAATATCAAACTTTTCATCAATTGTGATGTTGTCGAATGAATCCTGAATAACAGGTATGCTGAATGTATTACGGCAGTAATCCGCTGCAAATGCTGAAACTTCAATACCAAGAAGTTTTCCTATGCCCATGTCACCGGCAGCCTTCAAAAAAAAACCTGCAGCAGAACCAATATCAAGAAGGGATGTAGTGTTATTAATGGCTGAGTGTTTTGAAATTACTTCAAGTCGCCTGAGAGCATTACTGTAGATATTCTGAAAATCATCAATGTATGTTCTGCCATACTGCTTTTCATAATCATCCATAAAATAATCTCTATCGTAAGATGTTTTACGGTAGAGATTATTGATTACGGATTTACAGTTCTGGCAATAAATGAAAGAGGAGTTGTTCTTAAACCTGATTGTGTCTTTACAAAGCGGACAGCGCTTAAGGGTCATTTACTTTTTCTTTTTTTTGCCGGCTCTACTACGACTGAAATTCCCTTTATCTTTGCTCCGTCAAATGAATGCAAAACCAGTTCAGCAAAGTTCTCAGGTACTTCAAAAAAAGAATATGCTGAGTGTACATCAATTTTTCCAATAAGTTTACCGTCTATTGCAGAACGTTTTACAATTTCTCTTATAAGGTCACCGGGATTCACTCTCTGGTTTTTTCCGACATTTATGAAAAGTCTTGCTCTTCCGTCTTTAATGTCTTCAAATACTATCTGGCCGGTTTCTTCTTTGTTAAAGAGGCTATGGATATCCATGTCGAGTTTTGAAATATCACCAAGCTGTTCTTTTAAAAGAGCGGCAGCCAGTCTCTTTGTACCCCCGAAAAAAGGTAATTTCTTTTTTAATTGTTTAACAAGATCGACATACATGGAAAGGTCATCTGTCACAGCAGATTCAAGGATTTTTTCTACCTTTTTTTTCTGATTCATTTAAGTCCTCGCAGGAAATGTTGCGCAATAAAAAAATGATTGCATCTTTTTAAATTAACATTTAAATATTCATACTCAAAAATAGCAAGTAATTTTCAGACAGTCTTAAATGACCAGCAGGGATCAGCATCAGCAAAATGATTGTTAAACTGATAATAAAAGTAATTATTATGGTATTTGCCTACAGTACGGTATATGGTGAATTTAAGCCATGGAAGAGTGATGTTCTGGTGGGAGATGAAATAAATAAAGTCCATAATGAAAGGCCCCGTGAATCAGTTAATTTTGGTGTTACAAACGGCGTTCAGGGCGGAGCTTATTTTATGGTTAGATTTTTTCAGATAGTAATTTCCCCTCAGGACGGGCCCAACTGCCGTCATGTCCCTGTATGCAGTGTCTATTGCCGGCATGCAGTGAAAATCCATGGTGCATTGCTGGGATCATTTCTGGCTGGAGACAGACTGCTTCGCTGTAACCCCTTTTATCCGCCGGAAAAACTGGATGTACCTGCCAGGGTATTTAAATAAATGTTCAAAGTTTTTTACTTTTTATGCATCCTCCTTATGTGTCTTGTAGGTAAACCTGAAGTTTATTCATATAATTATCCTCCTAAGAAAATAGAGTTCATTGAAAATCTTTTCAGAGATAAGAGATATTTTGATGCAATATCTGAAGCGGGTAAGCTCAATTTTGAACGTAGCAGTATCAGGCTGAAATTTTTTATTAACAGCTGTTATTTTCTGGGAGAGCAGTATCATACAGTAATAAGTAATCTGGAAGAAGCTTCATTCAACGGCATTCTCGGTTTCGAGATGAAGGAACTTCTGTCATTCTCCTATATAAATACAGGCAGATATGATCTGTCATATAAAAATGCTCTGGCAATTGATTATAATTCAGTACATTCGGCAGAACTGAAGAGAAAGCTTTTCAGAATGAGAATATTGCCGGCGGTAAAGTCATATCGAACTGAAATAATAAAACAGGAAATTAAAGATGCTTCAAAATATCTGGGAGGTGATCAGTACTATATTTCATTGAAGGATGAGCTTCTGGAATTTACTCATTTGCGTAGAAAGTCACCATTTATGTCATCCCTTTCTTCATCGTTAGTCCCGGGTTCAGGCCAGATCTATTGCGGAAGGATTGCAGACGGTATTATTTCATTTCTATCAGTTGCATCAACTTTTGCAGGGGGTCTTTATTTAAAGGAAAAAGGAATGGATGGATACTCAAATACACTTTTCTTTTTTTCGGGTTTGTTTTATGCAGGGAATATTTATGGCGCTTATAATTCAGCACATAACTATAACAAAACGGGACTCATGAAAATGGAGAAAAACATAATAAATAGTGCGGGATTATATAGTCCTGAAAGAGATATTAATTTGCGAGAAATATTGAAATGAGAATTTTATTTTTCATAATGATGATCTTTATCAGTTCACTATTGCTGGCGGATAATAAAAAAGGTCTCATTGAACTGTCCGGGTATTATTATGAAAAGGGGGAATACTATAATGCTATTACGGAGTTAATGAGATTTCAGCATCTGAATCCGGCAGACAAAAGAATCCCCGAAAGCATTTTCCTCATGGCAAGGTCTTATTACATGGGGGGGAACATCGAAAAGTCACAACTTCTGTTTAAAAAATGCTATTATGAATACCCCAAGACTCCATACGGGGGAATGGGGTTATATTATTCAGGTGTAGTGAGACTGCTGAACGGGGCTCCCTATTTTGCCATGCGTGATTTTCAGGAATACATCTATGTTTACAAAGGTCATGAATACTATGAAGATGCAATTTTTAACTTATGCGCTGCCTATGGTTTAACCGAAAATTATAACAGATCTCTTAAAGGTTATAGTAATTATAAAGACCTTTTTCCTGATGGGAAATACAGTCATATGATAGACAGTCGTTTGAAGTATATCAGTGGAATTGAAAACAGAGAAAAAAAGAGCCCGTTTCTTGCAGGATTAAGTTCTGCATTAATACCGGGGACTGGATATTTTTATTCCGGTAAATATGAACTTGGTCTGTTTTCGATGTTAACAAACGGTGCCCTTATATATCTAGTATATGACAGTTATAAAAAGAAGAAAAATCTTAATCTGATTTTGTTTACCCTTGCAGAAATATCATTCTATAATTATTCAATTGTAGGGTCAGTAAGAAGTGCAAGGGAATATAACAGTTCATTTGAAAATAGTGAATTTTTAATGGGTATAAGAAAAGAGTTTTAATAAATGTACAGACAGAAATTAAAATACAATAATCTGCAGGACCTTAATCCGGAGAAGAGTCAGCTGATAAATTTTGAAAAGATTATTCTTAATGAAGATCTTTCTGAAGTTGCTGATAAGTTTATTGAATCAACATTTTTTGAAGACCACTTCATGAGGAAGGATGCAATTGACAGGCTCCTGGATTTTACTTTTTTTAAAGTTCAGACCGGCATTTATGATATTTTTCACCTTGCATATCCTGTAAAGAGGATGCATGACAAAATACTTGAAGAAAGAATAATTAAACTGATAAATGAGCTGATGTATCCTGAAATAGTATTGAGATTGTTGAAGTTTTTTACGAGGAATATCCATGATTCAGACACAAATTTACATCTTGCCAACCTTATAACATCTGAATCAATAATAAGATCAATCTATGAAACATTCATTCTTTTCAGGAAAGATATTTTTATCTATGATATTGAAAAAAAATGTCTCAATGTAAAAAGGATTCAGCAGTTTTCCTCACAGTCTGATTATAATCTGTCCCTTCCACTTGATGCCTGTGCAAGAATGAAATATATACTGGAATTTTTTGATGTGAAATATGACATGCGTCATATTTATACTGCAGAGGATATTCAGATGGTGAAGATTGAAGCAGCTGGTTAGTCTTCAAAGTATTCATTTATATAGATACTTTTAAACCTTCCTGAATCGCGGTAATTTTCATGGTCATTAAGATGCGGTTTATATTCCTTAATTAACCAGTACATGATATCATTCATGTCTTTTGCAGAGGTATCAACGACAGAATATCTGTAATAAACATCATCCTGAAGTATTTCATCTCTAAGTTTGGGGTGCTTGCATATGAATTCATCAAGAAGTTTTTTCAGGCCCACTCTGCAGCCGTCTCTCCAGCATGCAAAAAAAAGAATGGGAACATATGATTTTTTTTCTTTTCTAAGGATAGATATTATACCGGATAGTTCAGGCAGGATCCTTGTTGCACTGATTCTGTCATATTCAAAAACCCTGGACCACTCAATTTTATAATAGACTTCCCGGTCATTGAATATTTTCTTTTCCATTGCTGTTCCTTGAATTGTCGATTCTCTTGATGAGGAAATCAATTTTATCCATAAGCATTCTGGACCTTTCCTCAGGATCTGTTTCTTTATATATCGACAGCCTGCTTTTGAAGTCAAGGATAAAGTAATTTGCAATAAAATCGGTTATCTGACTGGAGTCTATGAGATAATTGATGAGTTCGATGAGCCTGTCCGATTCATTCACATTAATTAAAAAAATCAGCTGCTGAGCTTTCAGTTTCAGGTCTTTAATATTTTCGGTTAATATGGCACTAGTATCTGTAATTTCACCATATTCAACTTTATGAAATTTTTTTGCCTTTTGAATTTTTACTCTTGAAATCCCCTTAAGTCTCATCTTTGTGGATTTCTCCTGGTCTTCAATTGATACAACTTCAGCAAGTGTGGCTATTCTGGACTTTAGAAACAAAAAATCGAAAAAGTTTTTCACAGGCAGGGCCAGCAGTGTTGAACCTGTCTTAAGGCTTGAAGAAATTTCGGACTTCTTTAAGGTCACATCAAGTGTACAATGGGGGAATAGAACTTTCTTTTTCAGAAAAAATAATCTTGAATTATCACTCATCTGGATTCTGCCCATATCAATACTATCTGCATTACATAGTTAAAAAAAAGATTGTAAAATTTGTCAATTCGTATATATTTTATCATGTTATATATATAAGTAATTATTCAAAATAAAACGAGGTTTTTTCCATGACTGATAAAAGAAAGTCAGAGAGAGTGAACAGAAACATTAAATCAGAAGTATCAACAAATGATCATTTAACATTCAGTTCATCGGTAGATGTCAGCAAAGGTGGTGTTTTTATATCAACACCGGATCCTCTCGCAAACGGTTCAGAAGTAACTTTGTCGATAAAGCTCTCTTCTGATGAGGAACTGGAAGTAAAAGGAATTGTTAAATGGGTTCGTGCTAATGAGTCAGACAGCGGAAGAGCAGGAATGGGAATTGAATTTACTGACCTCGATTCTGAAAAAGAGGAAAAGATAAATAAAATTATCAAGTAGTATTCATGGCGGGCAGCTCCCTCCTTCACTTAGAATATGGTTTTTGATCCATTTTTTTGCAGATTTTATCTTTGCATTTCCAATGATGTTTTTCCCTGTTCACTTTTTAAAATTCTGGGATTTTAATTCAGGGGAGACTTTGACAGTAAGGCTTGTTGCTGCAGCACTGTTTGGGATTGGCGGCAATTCACTCCTTATGAGCAGAGGCGGGATCGAGAAATATATAACAATGCTCAATTTAAAGATTATATGGTCTCTAGCCGCTATATCAGGTATTTTTTTGACGATACTTGAAGGCGGACCGGTTTCTCTTTATTTTTTTCTTTCAATTTTTGTTTTATTCTTTTTTATTTGGTTTTTTTACAGAATAAAATTAAAGAACGCTGTTTATTGATTCTGCCATTAATGTGTGCCCTGCGGTATTTGGGTGTACTCCATCTGTCTGCAGCAGTGATGTAATTTTTATTCCCTCCCTGATTTTTTTGTTCCAGTAATCATGAACTTTAACCACGGGTATGTTGAGTTCATTTCCGCAGTTTTCGATAATGTTATAATATTTCTCGACATACCTGTTGTCCTCGGAATTCAATACAATTGAGGAAGTCATCATAACAGGGATTGCACTGGTTTTGTTTATAATTTCCTCAACAATGCTTTTGATATTATTTTTGAATTCATCGATAGATACCTCATTGAAAGCATCATTCAGGGCAAATTGTACTAAAACAATATCCGGATTATGCCTGATTACATCGTTTGTTAGCCTGTAAAGTCCACACCGGGCTGTATCTCCCGGGTTGCCGGAGTTTATTATATTAAATTTTTTATCAGGGTATTCTTTGGTAAGTATTTCCCTTAACTGACAGAGATATCCCTTGGAAACCATCCATCCATAGGTTAATGAATCTCCAAGGGCTACGATTGTGAGCTCACTCTTGTTGATTTTTTCAATTATCTTCAATGAAAGATCCTCCCTAATAAGAATTTAATATTTAAAAAAAAATGTTTAAAAATGAATATTTTTTA
>QKCL01000020.1 GCA_003246895.1 Spirochaetota bacterium
AAGAGTCTGAATAAATCAGGCTCTTTTTTTATTTAACTGCTACAATTCCCTTTTAAATGCAAGCACTGTCATGTCATCATGCGGAGGAGCGGTGTCCCTGAACCTGTCCACATCAGACACAATTAGTTCCACAAATTCATCTGCACTCATGCTGTGATTTTCCAGCATCATTTTCTGCACCCTTTCGAGACCGTACTCCTCTCTTTCGGGATTTCTCATCTCTGTGATACCGTCCGTATACATTATGATCATATCACCGGGATTCAGCTTTATTTTTGCCTGTTTATATTCAACATCTTCCATAATTCCGATCGGAACACCATCGAGTGAAGTCTGGGTACAGACCCCCTTTGAGTGCCTGTAGCAGAAGAGAGGTCCGTGACCTGCATTAGAGAAAGAAAGCTCCTCTGTTTCCCTGTTGTATATCATAAAAAAAAGAGTGGCGAACTTGTCTATTGCGAAATCTGCGCTGAGTGAATCATTTATTGCCCTTACGACCCTTGCACAGTCAATGTCCTCCCGCGAAATATATGAAGTAAAAACAGTTCGAATCATTACCATTACAAGAGAAGCAGGAACACCTTTTCCCGAAACGTCACTGATGAGGGCGCAGACCCTTTTATCGTCTATGTCCAGGTAATCGAAATAATCTCCGCCAACACCCTTCGCAGCCCTTGTGAACCCCTTGATCTGTATCCCTTTCTTATTATAGAAAGTCATGGGATTCAGCCCCTCCTGAATATCCTTTGCCATCTCGAGCTGCTCATTCATGATACGGCTTTCAATCTCCTTCTCCTTCGCATCCTGAATCATCTCTGTCATGAGGTTGAATTCGTCGGCCAGCTGTCCAAGTTCATCGGAACTTCCGACTTCAATTCTGTGACTGAAATCACCACGGCCTATGAGGGCGGCACCTTTTGACAGCTTTTTAATGGGCCGGATTATTATCGTTGCAAGAATTACAGTTGAAAATACCGAAAAAAGCAGAAAACCGAGAAAGATGATGGCCAGAAAATAGGTAATATTTTCTATCTCCTTTCTTATAACATCATCAGACATGCCTATAATCACAACACCCGATTTTGTTTTTCCATCAATTCTGCTGAGAACAAACCTGGAAAAATCATAAATCCTGCTGCCCGTTTCCTTATCCTTGTAGTCAAGAATCTCCATCTCTCCGGGGCTGCTGCGTTTTTCAAGATTCCGTCCGATGCCGTCGGCTAACTTCTTTCTGAGAGTATGTTTAAATTCCTCTCCGTTTCTCTTGTCAAAAAAATATATAATTTCATTGTTTCTGTTTAGAACAAACACATACCTGAAAAAATCAGTTTTCTTTAATTCGTTCACAGCATCAGAAAGGGTCAGTTCATCAAACCCTATGGTCTGCTGGGCCGTATTTGAAAGATGGACAATTTCACGCTTTGCAAAATTTATTATCTGGTCACGCAGAAGATTACTCTCACGGTATACAATAAATACCGCAATGGTAAGAATAATAAATGATACCATTGTAATTATTGAAAGGGCCAGTTTAAGCCTGATCCCGAATTTTATTTTTTTCTTGCTGCGAGTCTTCTCTGCTAATTCCGAATTTTTATTTTCAGCCATTTTTTCCTTCTATCTGCCAAGCAATACGAGACATTTCCTTATGTTGTTCCTTGCACGTGTATGGTTGGGATCTATGGCAAGTACTTTTCTCCATTCCGCAATGGCCCTCTTGAAATCATTGTTTGAATAATAATTTATTCCGCTGTAATAATAACGCCGAACAAGGGCTTCCTGTTTTTCGTTCAGACCACCTTCGGCCTTCACAGGGGCACTGCTTCCGCTTCTGATCTGGGCTTCAATCTTGTTTACACTAACAACCGCCTGAATATTCCCTGGATCATGCGCCGCCACCCATTTCAGCTGAACCAGAGCCTTTTTTATATTATCGGCACCTCCCCTCCTGTATAGAGACATTCCCAGATTAAATCGGCGATTTATTTCAGATTTATCAGCTCCCGAAAGAGTAGGAGCAGGCTCAAAAACCCCTTTTTTCCCAACCTGGGACAGGAGGCCTTTTAATCCCGGATAATCAGGGCTTATGGACTCTACAAGTTCGAATTTCCTTCTTGCTCCTATTACATCCCTTTTCTTTAACAATTCCCTGCCCTCTTCGATAATTCTTGAAGCAAACAGGTTTTTCTGTCCGGGGTTCATCTTCAGTTCACACTTCAGGAGACTGGTTGCAGCAAGTTTATTTTTAGGGAAAAGTTCCAGAATCTGCTCCCATCTTTTTTTGGATTCTATATAGTTACCCTCTTCATAAAGTTTATTTCCGGAAACTATGAGCGAATTTACGAAATCAAAATAGGGGGAGTTGTCATCAACAATCTCCTCATCCACCTGACGCTGTGCATCCTTTGCACGCAGAATGTACACTGCTGCCAGTTTGTTCTCCGGGTCAAGTTTGAGGGTTTTTTCAAATGCAGAAATAGCCCTGCCGTAATTACCCTCCGTAAGGGCGATCATGCCGTTCTGGAACTCCGTATTTATTGTACGCAGTCTCCTCTCCTGCTCTCTTCTTTCATAGGCCTTTCGCAGAGATTCAATACCTGCAAGTCTTGCCCGGGCATCCCTGAAGTTCGGAATCAGTGCCAGTGCATTTTCAAAATCGTCCCTGGCCTCATTAAAAAGATTTCCTTTAAGATTCCTGATACCCGAAGCGTAAAAATTCTGAGCCTGCCGCTGCTTCTGCTCAAATCTTTTCTTCTGGTTTATGACATCATCGATTTTTTCAATATAATCTTCCGCCGTGGTATTTTGCGGATCAAGCTGCAGAACATTCATGAAGTCCTGGCGGGATTCAGTGTATTTCTCCTGATTAAAAAGGAGTGTACCGCTTGCAATATACCTTTTGATACTCTCATACCTTATGATATTATCAATGGCAATCTGAGCCTGTCTCTTCCCCTCCTGAGCCTCAACATTTTCCGGCATAAACTCAAGTATACCGGCCCAGTACCCAAGGGCAACCTTAAACTGACTCTCATTCATAGCCTTCTGTGCAAGAAGTGTAAGCTGGCGGGCCTTTTCTCTCTGCGCAATTGAGATTCTCAGTTTTTTCTCTTCAGATGCTATTATCTTTTCGAGCCTTTCCATGTCTTCACGGATAAGCTGCATTTCCGGATCTTTGGGGTCGATTCTATAGGCTGTGACAAAATTGGCGAAGGCAACAGCAGACTTGTCTTTGGACTTTTTAAGATTCTTTTCAGCATTATCTAGACTGATATTTTTTGCCCTGTTTTTTACTATTTCCATTTTTGAAATTTTATAATTATACTTCGCCCTTTCCAGGCTCAGGTCTTTCTTCTGTTTAAGTTCATAGAGCATCTCAATTTTTTTCTGAATGTCCTTATTGTCCGGGTTAAGGTCCAGAATATTCAGCCATATGGAAACGGCTTTTGAAAATTCCTTATTATCAAGATGTCTCTGGGCACGCCTGTCCATCTCCTCCACAGACTGTGTGAATACAGTTATGGAGCCAAGCATCATAATTAATGCTGTCATTATCCTGAATGATGTTTTTTTAACTTTCAATTTATATCACACCTTTCTGACAAATAGGTACCACTTCAGGCGAAAATGTTAACACACAAACAAGGGAGCCGGTTCAGAACCCCATTTTATGAAGTATAGACCGGAAATAAAACATAAAACGGTTTCCATACCCCAGGACCAGAGGCAAAAACAACGACATTGTAATAAATCCAAGAACAAGGAGAACCTTTTCATCAATTTTCTTCAGCAGCTTTGAATAATATGTCTCAAAGGGGTTAATGAAAAATGGAACTGTGACTTCGATGTTTCTGTAAACAGGTTCAGTCCACCTGGATATCTTTTTACCGTCTTTGACAGTATAATACTCAACTCTTGCCCCGATAAAGTATTTCCCCTTGTTGATATTGTTCAGTTCAAAAACAGGTTTTTCAGATCCCGCTGATTTTGGAACCTGCACTTTTTTCTCACCAAAGGCAAGTGCAAAACCCGTCACCTGCTTTCTGGAAATATTTGATGTATCAACCAGAACCTCAAAGGAATTAACATCGATTTTTCCGGAATGCTCTTTTGGTATTACTATTCTTACAGCAGGCATGACTTCTCTGACGATTCGCTTTTCTGGAAAAATATTCTTCCTGTTTGCTATCCTCTTAAGATAATCCGGATCGAGTTTCCCCTCTGTTCCGACTATAAAGCTGTATGTTGAAACCCTGCTTATCTGATTTGTTTTGCTCACTGCCGCAAGATTGAAAAAGTATACACCGGGCTCAAGGCTTTTAAATAAAATACTGAAGTCATTAAGAATCCTGTTGGGAGTCTCAAATTTATCCTTTGACAGGCTGTAGAGAAACCCTTTGAGTCTCCTTGAATCATTCACGGCCCACCTGAACAGGGCGTTACGATTTATGCTGTTCTTACCTTCAGGATGACTTGGGGAAACAATAACGGGCATGGATAAAGGATTTGAACTGACCATTAGCCTGTAATGGACAGTGCGGCTCATGTTTCCGGCTCCGTCTATGGCCCTGATATGGAAATAGGTAATGCCGTCACCGAGTCCATTAACAACAGCTTCGGTTTTATCATATCTGTAGTTTTGTATTGTAGGAGATGTCTCAGGGTTGTTATCAACAAGTGTGGCAAAGCCTGCAATTCCCGATTCATCCCTGACTTTGCTCCACCTGACTACAGCATCCCTCTCTGTTGTCCATGTATCGTCCCTATGAGTTTTTGAAAAAACCACAGGAGAGGCAACCGATGTATCTGATCTGTTCACAGTAATTCTGCCTGATTCCTCCCACAGAACAATTACCTTTCCTCCGCTTCGGATTGCGACCGGCTTCTTGCCCGGTCTCTCATGAAAAGACAGCTTTTTCTCATCCTCCATAGTCCGCTGTGGAACGGAATACTTCCTGTAATAGATCCGGTTACCCTTTTCCCTAGAGTCATGCCACGTTATGAGCAGTTCTTTGGATGGAAGGGATACTATATCAGGAGAAAAGCAGTTTGCATTTGTTGTTGAAACATCGATTGGATCATCCCATCTTGACCCGTATTTGTACCCTTTTAAAAGTTTAATGCCCCAGTTTTTTTTGCTGTTATTAATATATGCAAGATAGATTGTATCATCATCGATTATAAAGGATGGAGCCTGATTATTGAATTTGCCGGTAGTAATTTTATCAACTCCGGACCAGCTGTCCCCGTTATTATCAGACACAGTATAGTACAGGTGATCCCTGAAATCACTCTCCTTACTCTGCCATATTACAACTCCATGACCTGAATCAAATCTGACCACAGGGAAAAAGGCCCCTCTCACCTCACCCTTGATTTCACTTATTCTTGATTCTTTGCCGAAAACAAGTTCCGACTTCATTATTGAATGAAACAGGTTAAAGGTTTTCCCTTTAAGTGCGGCAAAAAACAGATGTATTCTGTTTGCGTTGTCACAGTAAACAGAAGGCAGAATCTCCATGGTCATTCCAAATGAAATCTTCTTTGCCTCACTCCATGTTGTACCATAATCTGAAGAGACAGACATATATATATTCCCGGTTGATCCGTCATCACTTAGCCTATACCAGCAGAGATAGAATACACCATTTCTGTCTATCGTAACTCTTGGATTATTGCTTGTAGAGGATCTGAACTGGAATATACTTCTGGACTTTAAAAAATCAGTCCCGCCGTTAAAAGACACCGACAGAAATATATTTGAATTTCCTGATTTTTGACCTTCAAAAACACATGCAACGAGGTTGCCTCTCTTATCCACATTTACATTTCTGGCAGGAACCCCGGCAGGGGAGATAACTGACTGCTTCTCCCATCCCACAGGAGAAGTTACAACATTCTCTGAAATAAAAATAATTGCTGCAACAATGAAAAACATTGCAGAACAGGCAAATAAAGCGAACAGAACCCTGAATCTCATAATTCTTTTATATAAATAAATAATTGTACTTGATAATATTTTCATTGATGGTATTCTTCATTTTTGATACAAATTCTATGTGAAATTTATCAAAATATCAAGCATATTTAAAATAATGAATCCTAAAAATAGACTGGTAGTCAAATATGAGTATTTTTGAAAAGAGCGACATAGTAACCCTTTTTCTCTCGCTTGCCATAATGCTTGGCTCAGCGAAGGTCTTTGGACAGATATTCCTGAGATTCAAGCTCCCCTCGGTCATTGGTGAGATACTGGCAGGAATATTTCTCGGCCCTACTATACTTGGAAGAATCATGCCGGAAGCGTACAACTATCTCTTCCCTGCCGGGAAAGAGAGTACCCATGTTGCTCTTGAAAGTTTTATACTGATTGGTGTAGTATTTCTGCTTCTGGTCGCAGGCCTTGAAGTCGAACTGACCTCTGTACTGAAACAGGGAAAATCTGTAATTATTGTCAGTTCAATGAGCATCATATTTCCTTTTATTTTAGGTGCATCAGTTGCAACCGCCTTCCCCTATCTTTTCGGAAAAGGGGACAACAGGCTGGCACTTGCAGCATTTATAGGCATTTCGCTGTCTGTTACGGCTCTTCCTATAATTGCACGGATTCTCCTGAATATGAAACTTTTTCATTCAGATTTTGGAATGCTCATAATGGCGGCTGCAATAATAAATGACATGACCGGATGGCTTCTATTCTCTGTCATAATACAGATGCTTGAAACAGGTTCAGTTGACCCTGTATTTATTTTGAAAACAGTAATGATCACAGTTCTTGTTACCGGACTCATTCTCACTGTCCTTAAATCACTGATAAACAAGGTACTGCCCTGGGTACAGGCAAACAGTGAATGGCCGGGAGGCCCAATAACCTTTACAATTGTACTGGGGCTGGTTCTCTCCGCCCTAACAGAGGCGCTGGGCATTCACGCAATCTTTGGAGCATTTCTTGCTGGAATTGCCATAGGGGATTCACATCACCTCAGAGAACAGACAAGGGGAATAATAAATCAGTTCATTGACAATATTTTTGCCCCGCTGTTCTTTGTCTCCATCGGGCTCAGAACAGATTTCGTTCACAACTTCAATCCATTGCTTGCACTGCTTTTCATTTCCATTGTCTTTGCCGGGAAGCTCGGAGGGAGTCTCATTGCCGGAAAAATTTCGGGGCTCAAAACAAGGGAATCTCTTTCCATAGGATCCGGGATGAGTGCAAGCGGTGCAATGGGCATAATTCTCGGTTTGTTTGCCCTACAGTATGGCCTGATAAACGACTCGACCTTTGAAGCAATTGTCATAATGGCCATTTTTACATCTCTTGCAAGCGGTCCACTAATGAAGTATTTTCTTAAGCCCGAACAGAAACTCAATATACTTGAACTGATCGAACAAAAATATTACATTCAGGATCTTTTCGCTGTTGATGCAGCAGATGCCATAAGAAAAATGGCCTACAGCCTGGAGAATAAAACTGAGCTGAACCACAATGATATCGCCGGGGCTGTTATTGAAAGAGAGGATATCATGAGCACCGGTATAGGAAACGAAATAGCCGTACCACATGCAAGACTGACTGGAATCACACGGCCATATCTTGTAATTGCCAAATCTGAAAGCGGAATAGACTTCAATGCAATTGACGGCAAACTTGCGCACCTGCTCTTCATGATTTTGACTCCTTTCAATGATCAGCAGTCCCAGATACAGATTCTTTCAGATATCTCAACAATTTTTCATGACAAAAACACAAGAGACAGGGCTCTACAGGCGAAATCCTACAGCGAATTTATATCATCCATAAAACCTGTCATTTTATAAAAGAGGCCAACTTATGAAAATCAGCGACATTATTAAAAGTGATAATGACCGATTATTTATAGTCGATCTGGAATGCTTTATAATTTATACAGGAGAAGAGTTAAACGACATCAGACCATTTATCAGAATAGGCACATGGTCAGACCTGCCAATCAAATTGATCCCTCTCATAGAAAATATCATAATAACTGATTCTCTCACAGGATGGCCCTCACAGGAACAGTTTAATATTGACGTGAGGAATTTCCATGATAACCGTTACATAGGAAAAGAATCCGCCTTAAACAGATTCCTGAAATATCAGCAAAACTTCGGACTTGATCTGACAAATGTTACTTCGGTCAATGTAGAAAAGGACATCCCCGAACTCCAGGAGGAAAAAAATCTAAGCAAAAGTGATCACTTTGTAGGGATATTCTACAGTGACGGGAATATCCATATCCGCCACAGAGGAGATAAGTTCTTTGACCTCTACAAAACCATTGAAAATGACCTGAATTTCAATGAAATAAATGAGCAGCTTTCACTTCAGAGCAGGGAATGCATCAGATACTCCGGTGCAGGTTTTGTAATCCTTGACAAAAATCCTCTTTTCTTCTGCAAAAACTTTTTTACATCATATCAATGCCATGGAAGGTATTTCGACAGTTTTTCAAGACTTGCCATAGATCCCAATAAAATCAGAGAGCTCATTCTACCCTCAGAAAACCTGATTAATATTTCTCCACTTCTGAAGCTCAAAAATTCCAAGGGATCAAAGCTACGTATTTTTTCAAATAACCAGGATCAGGTTGAACTAATAAAAAAACTCTACAACAAAGCTGTAATAGTAGATGAAAAATTCAACGACACAAGTTACAATACGGGAGACGGACTTAAATTTGAGACATATCACAACACTCCTAACATTAAACTTTTACTAAGGCCGGACAACACAAATAATGCAATTTCTATAGGTTTTGCAAAATCTCCTGGTGATGTACAAAAAGTGATTTCTGATAATCCTGATGTAATTCTCATCACCTATACCGCCTTTGAAAATTCGGTACTCCTTTTTAAATCGTCTGAAACACCTATTCTGATAATTGATGACGGAAACCAGAACATATCAAAGGTTACTGAGCACAAGTGTACATGCCTGTTAAGAGATATGCAGTACGACATACACAGACTTGATTCACTTGACACCCTTATTGATAATAAAATTAAAAATGCTGATTTTAAAGATGCCCTTAATCAAAAGAATTCATCCGGCATCGAAAACATAATAAAATGTTCATCAGAGAATGATGAGCAGATAGAACTGTTTAATTACCTTTCTGCGGTTAAATCCGCAATGATGGAGACCTCAGACCGGAACTTTTTTAACAGGCTCAATGATATTTATATTAAATATCATAGAACAATCCACAAAGAGAAACTGATCGAACTGAACTCTTCGATAAAAATTGACCTCTATATCTCCGGAAATTCTTCAGTTGAGTTTATTTCCGGAATTAACTGCCCTGACAGTCAATTGAATATTTCCGATTCCTTTGATATTAATAATATCTCCCAAAAATCCTGGGAAAAACAGAATGAAATTTCAAGAAGGATAAACGAGGACAGAATCAGACTAAACAGGCTGATTGATTTCTTATATGCCAATCTCGACATGTCTGTAAATTCCGGGTTAAAGGAAAGTGTAAGAAAACTTGAAATTGAGATAAACAGACGAAAAGAGATTTACGGGCAGGAGATATTCATCGATAATCAGGATGTTAATTATGACAGTACCGGCAGCGGATCCGGAACAGATCCCATACGTGTACTTCAAAAAGGTGAATCCGCCGCCTCATCAGGAAACCGGACAGTTAAGGACATCACATTAAACTTCATAAGACGAAATCCCCTCTGGGCACTTATGATCATAATTGCCATTATCGCTGCGGCCATCTCCTTCAAACTTATATACGATAAGAATGCCAACACAAACAAAACAATCCTGACAGATGCCGATATAAAAAAAATAAAACCGGATATCACAAGGACAATATCTGTCATTGAAACTACTGCAAAAGAAAAGGAGCAGATCAAAAATTACAATATTAAAATACGAAGTATAGACATCTATCGTTACGCCAATGACGTTGCAAAAAAAAATGGATATGCAGAGCTTTCCAATAAAGGCCTGGAGAAAAAAAACCCCCACTGGATATACCCGACCAATATTTTCGTCATGCTTGATGGTGAAAATGTAACTGTCCGAAAAGGTGACACACTATGGGCTCTTTCAAAAACAAAGCTTGAAAAAATGAGTATCATGTTTCATGAGACAATTAATAAAATTAACTTAAAGAACGGAGATAAAGCTGACAATATTAAATATTTAAGCGAAGCATCTGTTTATGCATATCTTGATAGTCAAAAGGAAATACTCAATCACATCCAGGACCAGTTAAAGAATGGAAAATAATGAAATGTTTTATTATATAGAACCTGTTGAAATTGAGATATACTTAAAAAAAGCCGGAATTGTTAGAACAATTATCAAGGATCTTAAAATCAGTCTCATAGATGTCGAGCCGGTCAATGAAAGGAGTGCTGAAATATTTGAAATGTTCAGATCTATTGACCAGCCCATTGACCTCATGGAGGTGCAGAACTATTTTCCTCAATATATAAAATATATATATGATTCATACTACCAGAACATGGAGTTATATGAAAAACTGAGTATGCATTTCAAAGGTGGATTATCTGGCATAAATGAATCATGGAGAAATGCACTTTACTTCACAGAACTGCTGAGAAAATATGAGCCCACTGTTGCAGCAACCGAAATCCTGGGAGACTTCAGTACATATAATTTAAACTATCTCATCAAAAAACTGAATTCCCTTGATGAAAAATTTCTTCTTGAAGACTCTACTGTATACTTTCTGATAAAAAGGAGAAATGAAGCATTCAGCAATGAACCTCCCGATCTGGAATTCAACAAACTCGTTGAGCTGTGGGAGTACAACGTAAAAGGGAAAAACTACGATATACAGAACTAAAAAATCAGTACATAAACCAGTAGGTAATATCCACTGTTATCAGCACTCCCATCAAAATCGAAAAAATGATTATTATGGCGGATATATATTTCTTCAGTATATAAAATCCTCTGTATTGCCCTGACACTTTTAGGGACATAAACCTCCTCCTGTTTATGCAGGGATGCTATTTATTCCCTTCAGTTTTTTTAGGAGATTCATCCTTGTCCTTGCCGGCATCTCCTTTAGGTTGAACTTTATTATCGGTGTTTGAATTAACGCTTTTATTATCAACCGGATTCTGTGATTCATCATTCTTTTTTACACTGTCTATGACCTTTACTTCTTTTTGAAGTTCATCAAGAAGAGATCCGTTTACCAGATAGCTGTAGTTATCCCTGTGATGGAGAATATATTTTTTGAAATCAGCGCCCTGTTCATTGCCTTCCGAATGTTCAGACTTGTTTTCTATGACACTGAGTCCCGCAAATATTAGTTTATAGATGTAATCATCAACATAAAATCGTATTATAGGCTCCCCTTTTTCGAACTCACCATTCAGAAGATAAAGAGCAAGCCTGTTTTCTTTCCTGAATCTGACTCTCCTCTCAACTCTCTTTTCAAAAACCTCTTCATCCTTTCCGTCACCCTGCTTCACGACACCTGTACCGGAATCGGTTTTCTTCTTTTTCTGGGATTCATAAAAGTTATTTTCAAAGGTATTGAAATCAACTTTCATTTCCTTGATATATTCATCATCAGTCCTGTCCAGATATCTTTCGAAGAAAAGCGACCCTTTTTTTACTTCATTCTTGAGCATTTCATTGAATACTTTTCTTTTGGCTTTTATATCCTGTCCGGTATATAATGCAAGAAAACCGTATCTCTTTGCTCTCCTGCACATTTTAATCGCTTCAATGTATTTAAATATTTTATATGAGTAGAGTTTGGGATGAGAAGCTTCCCCGACCAAGACATAGGTCCTGGCAACTGTTCGGTCCCTGTATCCAAGAGTGAGATATTTTCTCGCCTGGGGATTATTGGACCGGATAATTTTCGGAGCAAGGTCATCCAGTATTTTTTTTGAATCTTCCATATAATGCATTCTAAGCAGATATTCGCAAAGAGCCACCATATCCTTCTGTGAATCATAGATATTATCAAAAGCCCTCTGATATTCTCCCTGGAGAAAAGCCACTTCAGCATTGAAATGTTTCTGATATACCTTTTTGAGGTCTTCTCTCTTTTCTTTTGAAAAATTTGAAATACCGATATTTATAAACTCAATAAATTCGCTGTTCTCCTTCAGAATACGCTCAACATAGGTCTGGTCCACTGCAGAAAACAGCTGGCACGGAGCACCAATAACAATCAGCAAGATCACCAGCTTTTGAAGTAATGATTTCATTGATATAAACCCCTTTTTTGAATTTATAAAAAAAATGGTATTTCTCTATTTTTATCGTCCATTTCATACATTAAAATAAAAATCTTTTATTGTAAATAAAAAATTATACATATTA
>QKCL01000053.1 GCA_003246895.1 Spirochaetota bacterium
AAAAAAAATCCGGAATAATCATATATCTTTTTTTTTCAGTCACGATTCTGCACCAGATGGCGCATGCTTCAGCGGATCTATCCATAGATATATCTAAAATAAATAATTCCTTCAGTCTAGGCGGCAAGGCGTTGCTTCTTCGTGAAAAGGACATGACTCTGAACCCGGAAGATATTATCTCGGATTCTGAAAAATACAGATTCTATCAGTCCCATGAAATAACCCCGAACTTCGGCTTCACTAAAGACAGCATCTGGATAAAATTTATTTTTATAAACAGCAGCAGAATTTCTATCAAGAAATATCTTTGTGTGGACTTTCCGTTGTTAAGGACAGTCGAATTTTATACTTTCAGAAACAAAGACGGAAAAAAAATACCGGTCTCACATGAAAAAACCGGAAGAAGCAAAGCATTTCGGGACCGCACCGTAATAAACAGAAACTTTATCTTCCCCATTGATACCGGTCCGGGAGAGGAACTCACAGTTCTGATAAAAGTCAATTCCGATGACGCGGTGATAATTCCCGTGAAAATGCTATCACACAGCACTCTGACAACAGAACTGCAAGATGAGAACATGGCCTTTGGTATTTATTATGGAATACTTATAGTAATGATTCTGTACAACATGTTCATTTTCATATCAACCCGTGACAAAAACTATCTTTTCTATGTACTGTTTATCAGTTCTTTCGGCCTTTTCCAGATTTCCATGAACGGACTTGCCTACAAATATCTCTGGCCTCACACTCCGGAATGGACAAGACACTCCAATCCCTTTTTCATAGGGATTGCCTCCTTCTGGGGGGCACAGTTCACAATAAATTTTCTGAATCTGAAATCACTGGTCCCTGCACTTTTCAGAACACTGTACTTTCTCTCAATTGCCGCTGTCATCTTCACTATATCATCACTGTTTATGGATTACCATAACAGTATTGCCATTGGCCAGATTCTTCCTTTAGCCATGATTATAGTTGTAATACCGGCAGCAATTATTTCACTTCTGAAGGGAAATATCTCCGCCAGATATTATCTTGCAGGATGGACTATACTTTTTATCGGAATCATTGCTTCCGCCCTGAGAGTGATGAACATCGCCCCTCATAATTTTTTTACCGAATACGGCCTTCAGATGGGGTCCGCAATAGAGATGGTCTTTCTGTCACTCGCCCTGGCGGACAGAATTAAACTCATGGAGGGTGAAAAAACCAGTGCCCAGGATCTTCTCATTAAAACACAGCAGGAGATGATGAAAGAGATAAACAACTCAAAATTTGAGACAGAGAAAGCAAACTCTCTCCTTAAAATATCAGAAAACAAATACCGGCGTCTCGTTGAAGGGTCATCTGACCTTATATTTACCCTCGACCATCAATGGAATTTTAAAACCGTAAACAGCTCCTTCTCAAAGAAATTGAAAATCAGGGATAATGACCTGAACAGTCTGAATTTCTTTGATATTTTATATACCGGCGACCACAGCGGCAACATCAATCAGAATCTCACAAGCCATAAGCTTAACAAGTTTTCAGAAAGCAATGAACCTGTTGAATTTGTTACACAGCTCATATCCCACATGAATACAGAACCGAAAGAGATGAAAATACGTCTTGAGCATATCGAAGGAGATAGCGGTAAAGAAATACTTGGAAAGGCATCAACCGTTCTTGACGATTCTTTACTCCGCTATCTGACGTCCGAGAAGCAGGAGTTTTACATAGGTAATTACCTCATAACTGTTGAAGAAATTACCCAGAGAATTACAAGAAACCTGAAAAAATATTTCAGGGACAGCACTGTGAAGCTCATACAAATCGCCCTGAGGGAAATCATTCTCAATTCCATTGAACATGGAAACCTGGGAATCACCTTCGAGGAAAAATCACAATCACAGACTGAAAACAGATATTTTGAGCTTTTAAGAGAGCGACAGCAAACGACAGAACATCTTAAGAAGAGGGTACGAATAGCCTACTCCCTCGATGAAAATGAACTGGTTTATACTATCGAAGATGAAGGAGAAGGTTTTAACCACAAGGACCTCATGAATAAATTTTCAGATATTGCAAACGACAACTTCCTTACTCATGGAAGAGGTATCACAATGGCTATGAGTATATTTGATGAAACCGAATATAATGAAAAGGGAAACATAGTCACTCTCATAAAATACACAAACGAGTCAGAAGAGGAGAACACATAAAACCCGTTTTTTTTATTAAAAAAGATTGACAAAACAATCCCGCAAATGTAAGGCTACATGATA
Source organism: Spirochaetota bacterium (assembly GCA_003246895.1). Taxonomy (GTDB): domain Bacteria; phylum Spirochaetota; class UBA4802; order UBA4802; family UBA5550; genus SZUA-423. The sequence goes on from QKCL01000053.1 coordinate 2,271, forward strand.
ATAAATCAATAGAATACAAAAACGGAAATCAATGACTGTAACAACAAATGCATATCTTAGTCTCTTTGACCTGAAGCAGAACAACTTCAGCTATTTTTATTTTTTTAGAAGCGGACATATTGATATGTAACGAGTTCTCGTCATACTTATATAGTAGAAAAAGCCCTTTGATGAACTCAAAGGGCTTTTTTTTTACCGATTTGATTCTATAATACAATGGAGATTGCCATGAAAAACCTTAAATTAGTAAAAATCCAGGAAGGGCATGAAAAAACCCAGTTCAAGGTCGGAGATATCACCTTCGGAAAGGATTTTGTCGTCATTGCAGGTCCCTGCGGTGTTGAAACAGAAGAACAGACAGTGAAGACTGCAGAAGCGGTAAAAGCCGGCGGCGGCCATATGCTCAGAGGGGGGGCATTCAAACCAAGAACCTCTCCCTACGATTTTCAGGGGCTTGGTCTTAAAGGCTTAAAAATTCTCGAAAAGGCAAAACAGAAAACCCATCTCCCCATTGTGACAGAAGTAATAGACCCGAGAGACGTCACATGGGTATGTGAATACGCAGATATTCTCCAGATCGGTGCAAGAAACATGCAGAACTTCTCCCTCCTCAAAGAAGTGGGAAAAGCGAATAAACCCGTTCTGCTTAAAAGAGGAATGTACTCAACTTTACGTGAATGGCTTAACTGCGCTGAATACATTCTAGCCGAAGGAAACCCCAATGTAATTTTATGTGAACGAGGAATAAGAACATTTGAAACCTATACAAGAAATACCGTTGACCTCAGCATAGTTCCGGCAATCAAAGAACTCACTCACCTGCCGGTTGTTGTTGACCCATCTCACGGAACAGGAAAGCTGAGCCTCATAGAACCCATGAGTCTTGCTGCAGTTGCCGCAGGAGCGGACGGTCTTATTCTTGAAGTACACATCAATCCATGTGAAGCAAAGAGCGATGCAGACCAGCAGCTCACCCCTGAGCAGTTCAATAATATAATGAAAAAAGTATTGAAACTTCAGAAATTCATGAGTGAAAATATCTTCCAGGCTTCGGAGGGAAAATAATTGAAGGAAATTCAGATTCGACTAGAAAACAGAATTTCCACTGTCAGGGTTGGAGGGTCCATTAATGAATTGCCCGAACTTGCCCCACCTGAAAAAACAATAATTGTAACAGATGAAAATCTGAACAGACTCTACCATGAAAAATTTTCAGGATACAGAGTCATTGTAATCGGAACAGGCGAAGGCATAAAGACAGTCAATACAGTGGAAGAGATTACCTCAAAGATGATTCAGTACGGAGCAGACCGAAGCTCTTTCCTGGTCGCTGTTGGAGGAGGGATCGTATGTGACATTGCAGGTTTTGCAGCCTCAATATTCATGAGAGGCATAAGATTCGGATTCATCTCAACATCAGTACTCTCCCAGGTCGATGCAAGCGTAGGCGGTAAAAACGGCGTAAATCTCGGGGGTCTAAAAAACATGCTGGGTGTTTTTAATCAGCCCGATTTCGTCATCTGTGATCACGAAATGCTGTCCACACTGCCTGATGTTGAATATACAAACGGCCTCTCGGAAGTAATAAAATCAGCATGTCTCGGCGACACACAATTTTTTGAATTTCTGGAAGAAAACAAAAATCAGATTCTGGAAAAGGACATGGATGTAATTCACGAATTCATTAAACGTTCCGTCATGTTCAAGGCATCCATTGTTGAAGAGGATGAAAAAGAGTCCGGGATCAGAAAAATCCTCAACCTGGGCCATACAATCGGTCATGGTCTGGAAAAGATAAAATCAATACCGCACGGATTTGCAATTGCCGCAGGTATGGGCGCAGCCGCAGAATTTTCAGTAAAACTGAATCTGCTAAACAAGGACTGTGCAATAAGAATCATGTCTCTCATAGACAGCCTGGGTCTCGACAGCAACCTGAAGAACTTTGTTTCAGAAGAAAATATTGAAGAACTGATAACTGCCATTTCCAGTGACAAAAAAAAGCAGGGAGCTTCCGTAGATTTTATTCTTCTGGAAGATATAGGCAGGCCCGTAATAAAAAAAATCGAAATAACAAAATTGAGAGAACTTCTGGGTGATCTCTTGAATGGAGTTTAATATGATATGTGTAAGTATAGCTGATATAGAAATTGACAAGGCACTTGAAATAATGTCACACTCCGAAATATCGGAAATCCGTCTGGACAGACTCAGATTCAATGATGAAGAGATAAAAAGAATATTCTCTTCGGATGCTGTAACACTTGCCACATACAGACCCGTGGACAACGTAACAGACTCAATGAGAATGGGTGCACTCAAAAAGGCAATCTCATACGGGGCGGACATGGTGGACATTGAGGTTGAAAACAGTGATGAATTCAAGAACGAGCTCATCTCTTTTGCAAAAGAACATAAATGCAGAGTCATAATCTCATACCATAACTATGAAAAAACCCCAATGAGGAGAGAGCTTGAACAGGTAATTCAATGGTGCTTCGAAAGCGGTGCAGATATAGCAAAGGTCGCATGCATGGCAAACTCAGTCCTTGACAGCGCGAGAATTCTGTCTCTCTATGATCAGGATAAAAAAATAATAGCACTGGCAATGGGGGAAGAGGGCAAGATCACGAGAGTGGCGGCTCCGTTACTGGGATCACCCTTTACATTCGGTTCCATTGACGACACGAGAAAAACAGCTCCTGGACAGATAGAAAAAGAGAAACTTGAAAAAATAATTGATCTCATTAAGGAATCATAGGAATCTCCCATGATAAGAACCATATACAAATCAAAGATCTCCGGCTCCATTAAAGGCCCTTCATCCAAGAGCGAAATGCAGAGAGCCGTTGCGGCTGCACTCCTTGCTGAGGGCAGGACAACCATTGTCAATCCGTCGGACTGCGAAGACTCCCTGAGTTCCCTTGACATGATCAAAAGACTGGGAGCGGAAGTAAAGGAGGATGCAGATTTCATAGAAATTGACGGCGGTTTCAATGTAAAAAACTCCACCATTGACTGTGGTGAATCCGGAACCTCTGCCAGAATGTTCACCCCCATTGTTTCCCTGAGCGGCAGTGAGATAACACTGACCGGTCATGGTTCCCTTCTCAAAAGGCCTGTATCTCTCATTGAAGATTCATTGAGGCATCTTGGGATGGAGATTTCTTCAAACAACTCCATGCTTCCGGTAAGAGTATCATCAAGAATCAGGGGTGGTGAAACTACAATTGATGCCGGGCTCAGCTCACAGTTTCTCACAGGCCTTCTCATGGCCCTGCCCTGCGCCGAAAATGACAGCATAGTACATGTGAACAACCTGAAAAGCAGGCAGTACATTGACATCACCATAAAAATACTGAAGTACTTCAATATAGAAATTGTAAATGATGACTACAGGAACTTCACAATAAGAGGTAACCAGAAATTTTCACCCTGCAAAGTTGAAATTGAAGGAGACTGGAGCGGAGCCGCATTCCTCCTCTGCGCAGGTGCAATAGCAGGAGATGTCACCGTCATGGGGCTTCAAAACAATTCAGTTCAGCCCGACAGGGCATTCATGGACGCGCTTATCATGGCGGGAGCAGATGTAACAGTAGAAGGCAGCTCCATAAGAGTTAAAAATTCTGAACTCAATGCATTCGACTTTGACGCTACTGACTGCCCTGACCTGTTCCCTCCCCTTGCTGCACTTGCAATGTTCTGCGAAGGAGAAACAAGACTGAAAGGAACCCACAGGCTGACCCATAAGGAAAGCAACAGAGCACTCACAATTAAAGAAGAATTTGAAAAACTCAACGGCCGGGTGCTTCTCGAAGGAGATTACATGATTATTTCAGGTTCAGAACTCACTGGCAATACAATCGACCCCCACAAGGACCACAGAATAGCCATGGCATGTTCAGTGGCCGGATTGAAATGTTCTTCACCGGTAGTCATAACCGATTCTGAATGTGTAAATAAATCATACAGTACCTTTTTTGAAGATATGGCTAAACTAGGAGCGGATATAAAATGAATCAATACGGAAACAGTTTTCGGATCTCAATTTTCGGAGAATCCCATGGAAACGGAGTCGGAATTACAATTGACGGCTGCCCTCCCGGGATACCCTTTAAAGAGGAAGATATGCACGCTGATCTCCTCAGAAGAAAATCCGGAAAAAAAGGAACAACACCCCGCATTGAATCCGATGAACCCGAAATACTTAGCGGAGTATTTAACGGGACCACAACCGGTGCGCCTGTTGCCATCCTGTTCCGGAATGAGAACACCCGGTCAGGGGACTATTCAAAACTGGTGGAAATGCCCAGACCCGGACATGCTGACCTTACTGCAATGCAGAAATACAACGGATACAATGACTACCGGGGAGGCGGGCATTTCTCAGGCAGAATAACCCTTGGAATTGTTGCGGCAGGAGTTCTTGCAAAAAAGATAATGTCAGGGATTTCCTTCAGCTCTGAGATCCTTGAAATCGGCGGAGAAAAAGAATACAGTGAAATTCTCGAAAAGGCAATAAGGGAGGAGAATTCCCTGGGCGGCATTGTTGAAGTAAAGGGAACCGGAATCCCGGCTGGTCTTGGAGACCCTTTCTTTTATTCCTTCGAATCAGCCATAAGCCATCTGGTGTTTTCAGTTCCTGCAGTAAAGGGTATTGAATTCGGTGCAGGCTTCCAGGCTGCGCGGATGACCGGTTCCCAAAACAATGATCCAATCATATCCTCACAGGGAGAGACATCATCAAATAATTCCGGAGGAATAAACGGAGGAATCTCAAACGGCAATGAACTTGTTTTCCGTGTTGCGGTGAAACCAACCGCAAGCATAGGAAAACCCCAGACAACAATGAATCTGGCAAAAGACAAACTCGATACTCTTCAGATAGGCGGAAGGCATGATGCCTGTATAACCCTGAGAACACCGGTTATTTTTGAGGCATGTGCCGCCATAGCGGCCGCAGATCTGTATTTAATGAATAAATCAATCAACTAACAACAACAGGAGAAGAACAATGAATCTTGACGAAATAAGAAACAATATTGATCAGATCGACGCAAAAATTCTTAAGCTGCTCAATGATAGAATGGAGCAGGCTCTGCTTTCAAAAAAATTCAAAACAGAGATTGAGGACACAGAAAGGGAGAACCAGCTTCTGGAAAAAGTCAAGAACAGCCCCAACGCCCTTCTTGACGGCAATCTTACAGAAACACTTTATAAAAACATAATCACATGGAGTAAAAAACTTCAGGCAAAAAACCATATGGTAATAGGATTTCAGGGCGAACACGGGGCGTACAGTGAAGAAGCTGCCAGAACATGGGACAACAAGCTCGTAACAATCCCATGTACAACATTTAACGATGTCTTTGCAGGAGTAGCCTCGGGAATGTTTGACTACGGTATTGTTCCCGTTGAAAATACCCTGGGAGGACTCGTCGGATCTGTAAATGAACTTCTCACAAATACAGATCTTAAAATAATCAGTGCCATTGACATGCCCATACACCACAGTCTGCTCATGACCCCCGGAACGGACCACCGTGAAATACGGGAGGTCTACTCGCATTCACAGGCCCTGTCCCAGTGCAGAAGATTCCTTTCAAGAAACAACCTATCACTTGTTCCGTTCTATGACACTGCAGGGGCAGCAAAAATGATAAGTGAAACAAGGCCAAGAGGAGCAGCTTGCATAGCAGGAAAATTCGCAGCGGAACTCTACGGCCTTGAGGTGCTGAAGGAAAACATAGAGGATTCAAATACAAACCGGACAAGATTTCTTATTCTTTCAAAGAACATCGAGCCTAAACCGGGAAATAAGTGTTCAATCACATTCAGAACTGCACACAAAGCCGGAACGCTTTTTGAAACACTTGAACTATTTGCCAAAGCCGGCATAAACCTTACAAGAATTGAATCTATACCTGATGAGCCGGGCACATATTCATTTTTACTGGATTTTACAGGCTCGGACAAGGATGAAAATGTCATAAAAACAATTAAAAAAGCTGAGGAGTCTACATCAGATTTCAAACTTCTCGGATGCTATAATGAAATAATTGTGGAGAACAAAAAAATATGAACTCTCCGATAAAAAAAATATTCATCCTCGGAGCGGGCCGTATGGGAATATGGCTCGCCGAAGAGCTTTGTCACGATTTTGAAGTTGCAGTATTTGACAAAGACCCTAAAAAGCTGAAGCACTTCTTCAACGTAAAGAGGTTTCTTAATATTGAAGAGGTACAAGACTTCAAGCCGGATCTTATAATAAATTGTGTGAATCTTAATATCACCCAGGATGTATTCCGCCGGGTTATACCTCTACTGCCGGAAACATGCATTCTCAGCGATATCGCTTCGGTCAAAAACAATCTCCATGAGTTCTATGAAAGCACTAACATGCGCTATGTATCAACACACCCCATGTTCGGGCCCACTTTCGGCAATGTACGGGACCTGAGCAATGAAAGTGCCATTATAATTGAGGAATCTGATAAGGATGGAAAAGAGTTCTTCAGAAATTTCTATGCAGCGCTGAGTATTAAAATTTATGATTACAGCTTTCAGAAACATGATGAGGTCATAGCCTATTCTCTCTCAACTCCCTTTGCTTCATCAATTGTTTTCGCAGCATGCATGAAAAAAATTGACGCACCTGGAACAACCTTTAAAAAACACATGACCATTGCCAGGGGGCTTTTATCGGAGGATGAGTATCTGATTTCAGAAATTCTTTTCAATCCCAATACGCTTGCCCAGATTGAAAAAATAAATTCCCAGCTGACCTATCTGACACACATAATAAAAGATAAAGACCATGAAGAGATGAAAAAACTGATTGAAAAGCTGAAGAAAAACATAGAATAAAAAAGGGCTCCTCATGGAGCCCTTTTGTTTTTATTTTACAATAAATGATGTTATTCTGTCATTGGTGAGTTCATCTCTGACTTTTTCTGCTTCCTGGGAATTTATAAATCCTTCAACACGTACCTTGAAGAAATCTCCGTCCCTTATAACCCTGACAGTTTTGCCTGTCCTGGACTCTATCTGGGCTCTTAGCTTTTCAGCATTATTTCTGGAATAAAAAGCCCCAGCCTGAAGTTTCAGTGTTGAATCAACATAACCGGAATTATTTGATTTCTCTGAGTACCCCTGATTAAGATCCTTTTCAGAAACAGGTTCAACATATTTGCTTTTATTATTATTGGTATAGGTAGTTCCGTTATTCCCCATCTTGATTACATTTATTCCCACCACAGCAGTGCCGGAACCGATCATATCAAGCTCTTTGGCGGCCGCAAATGACAGATCTATGATTCTGTTGCCTCTGTAAGGGCCTCTGTCATTAACCTTAATCCTTACACTTTTGCCGTTCTGAAGATTCCTTACCTCAAGAATTGTTCCAAAAGGCAGAGTTTTATGCGCAGCGGTATAAGTGTTCATATCAAATCTTTCACCGGAAGCTGTTACCCTGCCATGAAATTCCCTTCCATACCATGATGCCGCACCCTTCTGATAATACCTGTTTTCACTGTACTGTCCGCCGTTATTACTGTTTCTTACATATACATTATTTCCGTTATTACTTCCGTATCCGTCAGAAACTTCAAACCCCTGGTTCTGGGAATTTTCCTGGTACCCGTTATTTTTTACCCCTGCAGTATTATTTGTATAACCCTGACTGGAGTAACCATTGCCCTTATCGTAGTTTTCATAACCAGAACCGCTGTTGTTTGAGTTGCTGTAGTTATTACCGTTTGAGCCGTTCACCTTCTGCACTGAATTATTGCTATATTTTGGAATTGTATCATCACCTGTTTTATCGTTTGTATCAAATGATTCATATTCCTCAGTTCCAAAATTCCCCTTGTAATCATTAGACCTTGTCTGTGCCTTACCAGGAGTACATCCGATGTAGAGCATGATTGTTAGAAAACCTGTCAGTGATAATGCTATGCTCTTCATAAATTTACTCATCTCCTTACCTCCCATATAATACTACACATTTATTTATATCGGCGGCTGATTCCTGTGCCTTAATCTTAAATTCTGTTTATGTCACAAAAATTCTTGACCAATTTATTATATGGCTTAAATCAATTACAAATACACTCTCAATGGGGTAACTATGAAAATTGTATCAAACAAACCTACTATCACCAGAAAGGAGCTGGAAAATGTACTTAACTGTCTCATTAATGATGAACTTATTACAGGAAGTTCCGTTAAAACATTTGAGTCTGCAGTTTCTGATCTGATTGGTTTAAAATATGCCCTTGCTGTAAACTCACTGACTTCTGCATATGTGCTGATTTTCAAATCCCTTGAAATATCCGGTGATGATGAAATAATAATGCCTGCTTTCTACGGTCAGGCTGCACTGAGCGCCATTGACCTTACTTCAGGAAAGGCTGTAATAGTTGATTCAGATGCAAACTCACTCTTCCCCACAATTGATCAGATAAAAGAAAAAATTACTGAAAAGACAAAAGCCATAGTTGTTTCTGATACATTCGGATATCACTTTGATGCATCTGACCTGCTTGATTTAAATATACCTGTTATCGCAGACATATCTCATTCAATAGGAACCGAATTCAATGAAGCTCCTGCAGGCTCATATGCCTCATTTGCAGTAGCTTCCTTTGCTCCTTCAATGATACTAACCACCGGAAACGGAGGAATAATTCTGACCAATAATTCAAAAAATTTCTCTGCCATGCGCGATCTCAGGGGGCACAGGGAAAGCTCAATAAATTACGATTTCTGCATGACCGACCTGCAGGGTTCAATGGGAATCTCCCAGTTCATGAAACTGAAGGAATTTCTTCGAAGACGCAGGGAAGTAGCCAAAAAATATCATGAATCGCTCAGAATGACTCCCCACAAGCCGGTTTTACTCTTCGGAGAGTCATATGCATATCAGACTTTTCCCGTAATTTTTGATGCTCCTGCAGACCGGGTTGAAAAATACTGGAAAAAACATGGAATCGAAATTGAAAAAGCGCTGCCTGTTCCAAATCATATACTCATGGGCTTAAAGGGATTTGACTTCCCCAATGCTGACCGTCTGTCAAAGAAGCTCTATACGCTGCCTCTTTATCCGACACTGAGCAGGAAGGAAATTGACAAGGTTTCCAAAACTCTTGCAGCGTTTATTTAAAATATTAAATCAGGGAGTAAATCATGTACATTCTGACAGTTGAAGATAATTTTTCATCGGCACACCAGCTCCGGGGCTACAAAGGAAAATGTGAAAACATGCACGGCCATAACTGGAAGGTTACTTTAAGCATAAAAGGCAGTGAACTTGACAATATCGGCCTGCTCATTGATTTTCATGAAATAAAAGGGATATTGAAAGATATAATGAACTACCTGGATCACAAGAATCTTAATGAGACAGCCCCCTTTGACACAATAAATCCAAGTTCAGAAAATATCGCAAGATACATATGTGAAGAGGTTGAACGGTCATTAAAAACCGGATATAAAGGCGTGACTGCAGAATCTGTAACAGTATGGGAATCAGGTACATCAAGATGTACCTACTATCCTGAATGATTCAGGACAGCAGTTCCTCAATTTTTTCCACGAGTTCATCCAGATTGGAAGATTTGGTGAGATAAGCATCAGCTGTCCATGTCATGAAATTACTCTTGTAGTTGGAATATGCAGTATAAATGATTACCGGAATTTTACCATCCATGGATATAATCTTACCGAGAGCCTCAATTCCGTCCATCTCAGGCATCCTTATATCCATAATAACCAGGTCAAACTTCTCTTTTTTGACAAGTTCAATACCCTCTTTACCGTTCGAAGCCTTTACAACATCATAGCCGTTATCTTCCAGCTCTTCCGCATAGAGCTCCCTCAGACTCTCTTCATCTTCAACAATAAGTAGCTTTTTTTTCATATCTTCTCACCTGCAAAAATTATATAATTTAAATATAGTATATAACTCTTATGAGTCAAAAAAATATCAATTTTCATCATCATTTTCTCTTACAGGCAGAGGAATTTTGATCGTAAATTCAACTCCTCCCTCATCCCTGTTTGCAACATATATCTTCCCTTTGTGGTCCTTTATGATTTTTTTAACATTTGCAAGACCAAGTCCCACACCGGTGATTTTGGTTGTAAAAAACGGCTCAAATATTACATTCGGATCGTCTTCATTGATTCCTGTGCCGGTGTCCCTTACCCTTATAATGACATTTTCATCATCACTTTCCGTGATAACCTCAATTCTTCCCCCTTCGGGAGTTGCATCCATGGAATTCTGGAACAGATTAAGTATAACCTGTTTCATCTGGTTGAAATCGGATTTTACATTGGGGAGATTCTTTTCAAGGTCCAGCTTCAGTTTTATCTTCTTTTCGGAGAGTACATTTTTCAGAAGCCAGTATGTATCCCTTATGATATGATTCAGGTCATTAAATTCCTTGATGTATTTGGAAGGCCTGGTAAAATCCATGACATTTGAAAGTATTTTCTCAAGTCTTTCCGATTCATTCAGTATTATCTCCGCTGACTGGAGTATCTTCTTTTCACTATTCTCCTGCTGAACGCTCTTTACAATCCGCTTGGCATAACCGCCCATTGTAACAAGAGGATTTCTTATTTCATGAGCTATATGTGATGCGATACGCCCCACTGCGGCCATTTTCTCAGACTCAACAATGGCATCCTGCCTCTCTTCCAGTTTTTTCATCTCCCCCTTGACTTCTATTAAATTCATATAACTTTCAATCAGTGAGGCCGCCTGAAAAGAAAAGATAGACAGAAGATCAATGCTCTGATGAGTTATTCCGGTCATATTGTATTTATTATCAGCCACTATGACGCCGATTGACTTGTTAAAGGAGATGAGAGGCATGACAATAAACTCATTTACCTCCATGAACTCTCTCATTTCCTTGTCCATCCTTTCATCATTGGAGGCATCTACAACATGAATCTTTTCCATGCGTTTAACACTTTGTGTAAGGATATTGCCCGCCGACAGAGGGATCTTGAATTTCTGGACTTTTTCAAGCAGCTTGTTGGGCTTTATGTCAACAGGATACTCGGCATTAAGGTCTATTTCCGTTGATGACAGTGAATTCCACACCTCAATGGCATCTTCAAAGGAATCCGGCCCCACTGCAATCTTTCCTTCCAGATCATCATCCTCCACAAGGAAAAGCATGGCCCTGTTAAACCCGAGTCCTGAACCTGATGTTACGCCGAAAAGAATGTTATAATAAAGTTTATCGGTTTCTGTTTCATCACCGATTGTTTCTGTCAGGTGACTAAGGATGGATGTGTGATAGTCCTTGCTGAATCTGTCGGTTATGTCGTCCATTATTATAACAATCTGGTCCTCTCCATTGACAACCATTCCGGACAGTTTCAGATCAGCAATAATAGAGTCCCTGTTCACTGACATGAGATGAACATTCTTTATGACAATAGAGTCCCTTTCAACATCATCCCTGACCTGATTAATGGCAATACGGAGCCTTGTATTAAGAAAATAGAACAGGCTCTCCAGGCTTTTGCCGGTAATTGAATCAAGTTCAAGATTAAACTTTTTGCAGAACCCCTCGTTGGCATATATGAGATTATCATTTTTATCAATAATCATAAAATAGGAATTTATGGAACAAATTATATGACTGTAGAATTCGTTGAACTTCTTCAGTTCATCACTCTGGGAACTTACAATGGAATCGAACTGTTTACCCACTGTGATAAGCTCCTTCATGAGTCCAGAAACTATGGGTTCGCCGATATCAGATTCCTTGAAGATGAACTTCCCTTTCTTGAACTCATTTATTACCTGGCTTATGCCCTTGAGATTATTCCAGAGAAAAAACCCTGTCTTATAGTAATAATAATAGAGCCTTGTAAAAAAGTATATGAGCATTCCGCAGATGAGCAGAATATATGTTTTCAGTTTTATATCCTCATAATAAATCAGAACTGATATGATATATGTGGCAAGAATCAGGTTCGGGATAAATATTTTAAAAACCCAGTAAAAAATCTTTTTTCTGCTTTTCATATTCATGGCATATTATACCCTTTTTAAACTATAAGGGAACTTCCAGAAACTGTACGCCCATGTCCCCTTGTAAGAACAGCATCTGATGAATCGGGTATTATTTTGAAATTATTTCAAATACCTTTTGCAAAGATGCCGCTAAAATAATTGTATATTCCAAATGAAGTAAAATCAACTTTTATATTAATATTTTAATGGAGAGTCCGGTTTGATAGTAGTCGTTGCAAGCAGAAATGAGAATAAAATCAGGGAAATAAGAAACAAATATTCAAAGCTGGAAGATATGGAATTCCTCGGCATTGGGGATTTTCCAGGATGCCCGGAAGTTGATGAGACAGGTTCTACTTTCTCGGAAAATGCACTTCTCAAGGCCCGTGAAATCTGCAGTTTCACAGGGGAGATCTCACTTGCCGATGACTCCGGACTGGTAGTCGATGCCCTTAACGGTGAACCCGGAGTTTTTTCAGCACGGTTCGGGGGAGAAGGCCTTTCAGATCATGACCGGACTGATCTCCTTCTTGAAAGAATGAGTTCAGTCCCCGCGGGAGGCAGGAGTGCGAGGTTTAAGTGTTCAATTGCAATTGTTCATCCTGACGGAAGGGAATATTCCACCGAAGGTATCTGCGAAGGATTAATCTCCTTCGAAAAAAAAGGGACAAAGGGTTTCGGCTATGACCCAGTTTTTGTGGTTAATGGCACAGAACTTACCATGGCGGAGATGGACATGGATCAGAAAAACAGAATCAGCCACAGGGCTGAGGCCCTGAAAAAGGCTGAGTCAATTCTGAAGGAGCTGTTATATGGTAACCGGAATTGAATCTAAAAAAATAATTTCAACACTGAGGAAAACCTATTCAAATACTGACCCGGACCTTCACTTTGAAAACATTTATCAGCTCACAATAGCCGTGGTGCTCTCGGCCCAGACCACAGACAGACAGGTAAACGGGGTTACCCCTTTACTTTTTTCAAAATATCCCGGTTTCCGCGAACTTGCATACGCCTCCCTGGAGGAGGTTGAGAAAATCATTAAAAGTACCGGCTTCTATCACAATAAGGCAAAGAACATTATTGCTCTGGCAAAACATATAATGGATTTTCACGGCAGCATTGTTCCCGACAGCATGGAGGAACTTGTAAAAATTCCCGGCATCGGAAGAAAATCGGCCAATGTCATTCTTTCCATAGGCTACAATATTCCTGGTCTGGCAGTGGATACCCATGTTGCCAGGGTCTCAAAAAGGCTAGGCTACACTGAAAACGTTTCTCCGGAGAAAATTGAAAGCGATTTATGCAGCATAATTCCCCCAGAGGACTGGAAAATTGCACATATACTATTCATCAGGCACGGAAGGGACAGGTGCAAATCTAGAAACCCGCTATGTACAGGATGCACTCTTGCCCGGTTCTGTTTATTTTTTTCAGAAACAAAATGATCAGCGCCTGTAAATCTCTTTGAGTTTTTTCCGGAAAAAGAATATAACTCTAAGGTCATTGCTGGCTGCTTTGTATTCCAGCATGGGATTTTGACCGGTGATTTTTTTCAGTGAAAGGTATGCAGTCTCTGAAATCTGCCTGTCTCCATCACTGAGTTTACCAAGGAGAAAGTATGCAGCTTTCTTTTTCTTTATATTTTCCAGTGAAAGGAGCAGCCATCTTTTCAGATCAGTGTTTGAGCTAATATACAGGTTAACGAAGATATCCCAGTTTTTCATTAAATGCATTGAGAAATAACTGCGGAAACGGGGCATGGAAGAAGAATCCTTTATTTTCCCGTTTTCAGAATAAAACAGCAGCAATGCCGTGAGTTTCTGAAAGTCAAAGTTTATTCCATTATCCGTGAAATATTCAAAAACGCTTTCTATACCATTTTCGGTTGTTTCCCTCAAAACTGTTTCCCACTGCCGGTCACTGAGATCTATTCTGTACCTGTACAGCCTCGCATAATGGACGAGATTCTCAAGTTTCTCCTCATTATTGATACTCATTATCAGGCTGGAAATTTCAGAAACAGGCCTTGAACAGCCCGATTTCATAAGAAGTGATGCCGCTGCGTCATGTGTATAGGATCCAGGGGATGTCATTCTGAAGAACAAATAGGTTACAGCAATAATTGCCATAAAGGCTGCTGCAGCTCCGGCAACCGAAACTGCCATGAATTTAAAGATATTTCTCCTGTTATCAGAAAACTCAAAGAGCATGAAGAACGAAAAAGAAACATATTTAAAAAATTTAATTCCTCCCACTCCATATCCTGAATCGAAAAAACTGTAGAGAGATTTATCGATAGTAAAAAAGATAATTGAATATATAATAAACTGAGGAATCGCAATACTGGGTCGTCTGTTCTGTTTTATAATAAACGAAAGAATCAGGCAGTAAAACAGGGTATTTGAAAAACGCCCGTCCATAATTCTGAAAAATGGAACCGCCGGCCAGTCAGTAAGAGTTACATGATTCGTAAAAATAAATATCCATGTCATGGCGTATATGATTAGAAAGGGAATTGCCCTGACCTGCAGAAAAAGATAAAGTTTCCCTCTCCTGCCATATACCTTGGAAAATATTTCTTTTAATTCCCTTATGTTGAGCTGAGAAAAAACAAAGACAACGTAAAATGACAGGACAAAAATATAGACCCTTACAATGAGAGAAATTCCTGTCCATAAAAACTTCATATTAAAAAAAACATTAAGTATATACAGAGAGAAAAGAATGAAAAAAAATGTCCTCAGTTTCCAGAGCTGTGCACCAATAATATTCATTTTACCACCTGTAACGAATAACTGGTTCTAGATAATCAGATTACTTATTATTCATCAACACTTTATTTATTTGACTTTAAACATATAAGCTATATATTAATTCACACCACCGGAGGAATCAATGGCCACAGACAATGTAATAAACAGGACCGAACTCGCAGACAGACTGGATAATGATTTTGATCTTTTCATTGAACTGGCCAACCTGTTTTTTGAGGACTCCAAAACCCTCCTTGACAGGATTAAAAAGTCAATAGACGAGAATGATGCTGATTCGCTCAGAAAATCAGCTCATACACTGAAGGGCGCTGTTTCAAATTTCTCCGCCATCAGCGCATATGACGCAGCATATGAACTTGAACTTGCAGGAAAGGAGAACAGAATTGATGAATCCGTCCAGCTCTATGTGAACCTGGAAAATGAAATAGACAAGGCAATACTTGAAATGAACGAACTCATCACCAGAGGAAGTTTCTGAAAAGGTAAAAATATTCCATGATACAATCTGACATAATATTAAACTCGGCCAGAGAAATAGCCCTTGAGGCCGGAAAGATTCTCAGGGAGGGTTTCTACTCCCCTGACAAGGCGATTACGTTCAAAAGCAGAACAGACCTGGTTACCAACTTTGACTTTAAATCCGAAAAATACATATGCAGTGAAATTACATCCAGATTCCCGGAACACTCAATAGTCGCCGAGGAAGGTGGCTCCAGGGAAGGTACGGGTGAATACAGGTGGTATATAGATCCACTCGACGCCACAAACAATTTTGCCCACGGGATACCATTTTTCTGTGTTTCAATAGGAGTGTACTCAGTCTCCATGAATTCAATGTATTGCGGTGTTGTCTATGACCCTGTTCACGAAGAAACCTTCTATGCACTGAAAGGAAACGGTTCATACTGCAATGAAAAGAACCTCCGCGTCTCCGATAATCCGGATATCGGCACAGCCATGCTTGCAACCGGTTTTCCATATTGCAAGGACGATATGGAAAACAACAACCTGAATCTGTTCAATAAATTCCTTCCAAAAATTCAGGGGATAAGGCGACTGGGATCCGCGGCCCTGGACCTTTGCTTTCTTGCCGCAGGCCGCATAGACGGGTACTGGGAGCCCATGCTTAAACCATGGGATACTGCAGCAGGAAGCCTAATAGTTCAGGAAGCTGGAGGAACCGTTACAAAATTTAACGGTGACAGATTTGATCCTGAATATCCGGAGGTGCTTGCAAGTAACGGCAGGCTTCATGACAAAATGATCACAATTCTTAATTCATAAAGTACGGATTGGTAAATGTCCTCTTCAAACAAACCTGAATATGTATCGGTCACTGAACTTACAAAACAGCTGAAGTATGTTGTTGAAAGCAATGCACTTCTTAATAATGTCTGGGTCAGGGGGGAGATTTACAACCTCACCTACCACTCATCCGGTCATATATATTTTACACTTAAGGATGACGGAGCCGTAATCTCCGCCGTATATTTCAAGTTTGCCAACAAGAACCTCAAGTTCAGACTCGAAGAGGGCATGAGCATACTGGCCCTGGGAAGCATTACCGTTTTTGAAAAAAGGGGCTCCTATCAGATTAACATTGCAGCAGTTCAGCAGGACGGAGCAGGAGAGCTTCAGCAGAGAATTGAGGAGCTTAAAAAAAGGCTTTCCGCTGAAGAAATTTTTGACAGCATCCACAAGAAGAAACTCCCGTTCCTGCCAGGTAGAATAGGACTCGTTACATCACCAACAGGTGCGGCTGTGAAGGATATAATAAAAGTTGCACTTCGAAGGTACAGCAACATAGAAATAATTATTGCCCCGGCAAAGGTTCAGGGAGATGGTGCTGCAGAAACCATTGTTCGCGGCATAAAGGAACTGAACAGGGCCGAATATAAAATCGACCTGATAATTGCCGGCAGGGGCGGAGGGTCGTTTGAGGATCTCTTTGCCTTTAATGAGGAAACGGTTGTCAGGGCTTTTTTTGAATCAGAAGTACCCATAATTTCAGCCGTGGGCCATCAAATTGATCACCCCCTTTCCGACGACGCTGCGGATGTATTTGCCCCTACCCCATCTGCTGCAGCTGAAATGGCTATTCCGGTAAAAGAAGATCTGGTGGGCGAAATCAACTATCTCTACGGAAGAATAGAAACTCTCATATTCAACAAAACAGAAAGCTACAGATCCAGAATTGATAATATCACGGGCAGAAAAATCTTTATGAATCCCTTCGAACTTACAGGTTACAGAGATATGATACTGTCAGATATTGAAAACCGCCTTGCAATGGAGATGAAGGAGATATTATCAGTGAAGAGGAGAAACTTCATGATTATTCCTGATATTACAAAATCTGTCAGGTCACTTGTAATGTCCAAAAATCATCAGTACAACCTTAAAATTCAGGCACTGGAAAAACTCTCCCCCCTGAATGTAATGAAGAGAGGATACTCAATCGTAACGGATGAATCTGGAAATTTAATCAAATCCGTCGAAGATGTTGACATTGACCAGTGTATTGGTATAAAGTTAACCGATGGGAAAGTAAGTGCAAATGTAATTTCTAAAATCAAGGAGTAAGGACCATTGAAAAAATCCGCTGAAAAAAAATCATTTGAAGATGCCTTGAAGGAGCTTGAGGAGATTGCATACAGGCTTGAAAACGGCGATCTTGGACTTGATGAGTCAATTACTGAGTTTGAGAAGGGCATTAAACTTACAAGATTCTGCCATGATAAACTTGAAGAAGCTGAACGTAAAATTGAAATTCTCCAGAAGGGAAGTGACGGGGAAGTAAAGGCAAAAAAAGTTGCGGTCAAAGACAGCACCGGCGAAATAGAGGATAATAACGACCTCCAGGGGTCACTGCTATAGGAAGGCTAACATGAATAAAACGGTTTTCATATTATTATGCATGACTCTGTTTATGTCATGTTCAAAGGACAACCAGATATCTTTCTGTGAAGGGACAGACCTGAACGGGAAAGGCGTTAAATGCGGGAAAAAATTCTATTCCGGAGACATGACAGGAATTATTAATTACAAAAAACCCTTTGAGAGCGACAAAATAAACATCATAATCAGCAAAACCAGCGGAAACAGCTCAATGAAGGTGGATTCATTTACACTGGATGTTAAAGAAAATGAAGAAAAGGCCGTTTTCAACCTTCCCATGTACAATGAAGGCGCATTTACAATAGACGCGGTACTAAAGGGCAAAAAAATTTCAACAGGTACACTTACAATTGTGGAATAGCAGCCTTTGTCAGGCTGCCTCCTTACCCTTGTTTTTCTCTTCCCTGTAAATCAGTATTCCAAGCATTACCGCCCCCATTACAATAGCGGCATCAGCGATGTTAAATGTGTACCACCTGAACACATTATCAATGCCCACAGAGATAAAATCCACAACACCTACTCTGCCCGGGATGAGTCTGTCAATTATGTTTCCCGCTGCACCCCCGATTATGAGAGCCATTGAATATCTGAAGAGGTCCGGCATTGCAGATTCATAGAGATAATAAGCTACCATAAGGCCCAGTACAATTAAAGATACAACAAGGAAAAGGTTTTTGTAACCCTGAAGTATGCCGAAAACCCCTCCGCGGTTGTAGGTCAGATCAAACCTTATGAAACCGTTAAAAAAATCGATCTTTTTAAAATTGGAAAGGTGCATAACTGCAAGGTGCTTGCTGTATAAATCCACAAACAGGGTAACTGCCGTTATCAGAATCGGTACAATGTGCTTTTTATATTTCATCTATTAAACCTGCATTTCTTTTACAATTTTTGTACATCTTTCACACAGTTCAGGATGTTCAGGATCAGAACCAAGTTCCTCAAAAAAGTTCCAGCACCTGACACACTTCTGACCATTGCTCTTTGATGATAGAAGGGAACAGTTATCATAGGCTGTGAGGCCTGAATCATCGTCGTGAATATCAACTTTAGCCACCTGAAAAAATCTCTTAAGATCATTTCCCATGCCTGTCATGATATCCTTGACAAGTTTATTTTTCACAAAGAGTTTTATGTCTGCTTCAAGTGAAGATTTTATAAGTTTATCCTTTCTCAGGCCCTCAAGGGACTTCAGAATATCCTTTTTTATATCCGCAATCTGTTCAATTCTTTCATGTACTTCCTGATTATTATATTTCTCATCAAGAGTGTAATATTTTTCCATATGCACAGAATCGGTTCTTTCCAGGAATGTCCATATCTCCTCACCGGTAAAGGAAAGCACCGGTGCAACGAGTCTGAGCAGAGTCTCGTTAATTTCATTAAGTACTGTCAGATTCGCCCTTCTCAGTTTTGAATCCCTTGCTTCTATATAGAGAATGTCCTTGGAAACATCGAAGTAAATTGACGAAAGTTCTACGGCACAGAAATTCAGTATCTTTCTGTAGACCAGGTGAAATTCAAAATTCTCGTAATGTGAAATAACACTCGATGACAGATGATAGAGTTTATGCAGTATCCACTTGTCTATGTCTGTAAGGTCATTATATTCCACATAATCATCTCTTTTGAAATCTGCAACATTTCCAATGATATATTTAAAAGTATTTCTTATTCTACGGTATGAATCAGCAACCTGCTGCATCATTGTCATTCCGATTCTCACGTCGTTTCTGTAATCTTCAGATGACACCCATAGTCTTAAAATATCAGCTCCGAACTGGTTTATTATCTTTTCAGGAGCTATTACATTCCCTACGGATTTACTCATTGCTTTTCCGTTCTCATCAAGGAGAAATCCGTGAGTAAGAACTGTATTGTAAGGAGCCCTCCCCTTTAAAGCCATACCCGGCCAGAATGATGACTGGAACCACCCCCTGTGCTGGTCGCTTCCTTCAAGGTATATGTCGGAGGGCCATCTGACATCTTCACGCTGTTCAAGAACTGCGAAACTGGAGACTCCCGAATCAAACCACACATCGAGAATATCAAATTCCTTCACAAACTTTTCAGACCCGCATTCACATTTTGTCCCCTGTGGAATGAGATCCTTTATGTCTCTGGCATACCACTGGTCTATACTCTCCTTCCTTGCTATATCAGCAAAGAACTTGACCGATTCAGCAGTCATTAAATTTTTACCGCACTCCTCACATCTGAATGAAGGAATTGGAACCCCCCATGAGCGCTGTCTGGAAAGACACCAGTCAGGCCTTGTCTCAACCATTCCTAGAAACCTTGACTTGCCCCATGCAGGAACCCACTGTTTTTTCTCCACCTCTTCCAGGCCCTTTTCTCTCATGGAATTATGATCCATTGAGAAGAACCACTGTTCAGTTGCCCTGTATATGAGAGGCTTCTTGCATCTCCAGCAGTGAGGATAGGAATGCTCAATTTTGCCTGCATGAATAAGAGCATTGCTTTCTCTTAAAATGTCTATGACCTTGTCATTTGCTTCAAAAACATGTGTTCCCTTCATCATGGAGAAATCATCATTGTACCTGCCGTAATCATCTACAGGGCAGAATATCTCAAGGCCGTTGTTCAGGCCTACGATATAGTCATCGTGTCCATGGCCCGGAGCTGTGTGAACAACACCTGTACCCTGTTCAAGGGTAACGTGATTTCCGAAAATTACTTTTGATTCCCTGTCAATGAACGGATGATTCACGACAAGTTTATTCAGCTGATCCTTTGATATATCTGTTACAGATTCGTGAGTAATTCCTGTCTTTGCTTCAAACTGTTCAAGAAGCCCCTTTGCAAGAATATAGCTGTCATTCCCGAATCTGTATACGGCATATTCAAAATCCGGATGGAAGCATACCGCAAGGTTTGCCGGGATTGTCCATGGAGTTGTTGTCCATATAACCACATTAAGATTATCAATACCGGCAATGTCATAGCTCTCCTTCACAACCGGAAATTTCACATATATGGCAGAAGAAGTATGATCATCATATTCAACTTCAGCCTCGGCAAGAGCTGTTACACAGGTAGGGCACCAGTAAATAGGTTTTTTGCTCTTGTATATATATCCCTTTTCAAGTATGTCGCCGAAAACCTCCACAATTTTGGATTCATAATCGTGCGACATTGTCTTGTATGGATTTTCATAATCACCCAGAACTCCCAGCCTCTTGAACTCCTCCATCTGGATTCCAACGAAATTCTCTGCATATTCCCGGCATTTCCCCCTGAGCTCAACCTTGTCCATTTCTCTGGCCTTGCTGCCGAGCTGTTTCGAAACCTGAAGTTCAATTGGGAGACCATGACAGTCCCATCCCGGAATATAGGGTGACTGAAATCCCATCATGGTCTTGTGTTTAACAATAATATCTTTAAGAATCTTATTCAAAGCGTGTCCAAGGTGGAGATGGCCGTTTGCATATGGCGGACCATCATGAAGAATATACTGCTCACAGCCCTTGCGTGATTCAATAATTCGTTTGTATATCTTCTCTTCATCCCATTTTTTAACAATACCCGGTTCCTTGTTGGGCAGATTCCCTCTCATGGGAAAGTCGGTAGACGGAAGATTGACAGTTTTTGAATAATCCATTTTTTCCTCGATTCAGTATTTTCAGCTTCAGGAGAGCCCTGAATTATTAAAAAATCAGCCCGATGCGGTTTTTGTCAATGTTTTTTTACGGCAAAGAAAAGGGACTGTGCCGATGCAGACATCATTTCAGAACCGGCACAGGAACAGATACTTAAAAAATATTGACATCCCCCATTTCTGCTAATATTGTCTTATATAATGAGCAATAGAAAGAGGTTAACCATGCATAGCAGGCTGAGAATTTCAAAAATATGTACTTTTATTTCTGTACTGGCACTGTTTCTTGCATCCTGCGAAACCGATATCCCGGTGAAGGAACTGGTTTCCGCAAGAGAGACCATTGACGAGGCAAAAAAATACAAGGCGGAAAAGTACAGTCCGCAAAACCTCCAGAAGGCTGAAAAACTTGTCTATGAAAGCCACGACTTCATTAAAAATGAAAAAGCCGATGAAGCAAGAAAAAAGGCCGAAGAATCCAGAGCCGAAGCCGAAAAGGCACTGAACGAATCACTCAAGGCATATTCATCTGACCTGATAAAGGAAACCGAAGAGCTCATAAAACAGGCTGAGAATGTTTTTGCCGAAAAACTTGCACCCAATGAACTAGCACAGGCCAAAGATCAGAACAGCAAGGCAGCTGAACTGTCAAAAACCTCAAAATTCAGGGAATCAATTGAAGCATCAGCAAAGGCCAGAGAACTGGCTGAGAAAGCCATATCCGTATCAGTTGGCAATGCTAAATCCTATCACGAAAGGCATGAAAGCTCCCTGAAAAAATACAATTCACTGAGCGCCAATCCCTACAGCAAAGCTGCAGGTGCAGAACTTAAAGCAGCCGAAACCATGCTCAGCGAAAACAAAACATCCCTGGGTGAAAAAAAATACAGGGAGGCGGATCAGCAGATAACTAAAATCGAAGAGAAGCTTGCGGAAGCAGAGAAATCCATAAATAAGGCCGAATACAAGGATAAAATCTCTGAACTCAGAAAGAAAATCTCCAAACTTGTATCTCTTGAAAGTGACACTACCCTGAAGGGGAATCTGGACAAAGCCTCAGTTGCCCTTAACAGCGCAGAATCACTTCTGGAACAGGGAAATATCTCCGGAACAGATGAACAGATAAAAGAAGCGCAGACACTCATAGACGCATCGGACCGCTATGTAACCGAAAGAAACATTAAATCCAGAATATCGGCTCTTGAACAAAACCTTCAGAAAGCCATAGAACTGGACACAAAAAAGGATGAAACTGACAACATAAACACTGTACGTGCAGACCTTGAAAAGGCCTCAAAACACCTTCAGGAAAGGAACTATGATGAGTCCATTAAGGCCGTCACATACGGAGAGAACACAATGAAGATCATTCTGGAAAACCTTAAGAAAAGCAGCATCCAGACTGCAGAGGTAAAAAAGTCAGAAAACAAGGAGCCGGTGAAGGAGGAGAAGAAAGTTGAAACCGAAGCCGATTCCGGTCTCTACACGGTCAAGTGGAGAAGCAAAAACACCGACTGCCTATGGAGAATAGCACAGAACCTCTACAAGGATGCAAAACTCTGGCCTGCAATTTACCTAGCGAACAGGGACCAGATCAAGGACCCGGATCTTATCTTTCCTGGACAGAAACTGAAGATTCCTCCAAAGCCTAAAAAGAGGCCGCCCCTTGATATAAAGAGAGACAACAAGGCTGTGAGAAAAAAATAGTCAGTATGCGGATTTTCCTGACGCTCCTTATAATACTTGCCGCGTGCCCTGTTCTATGGGCACGAGACATTGATGTTGACCGTATATACCTTGACAGCACATCCCTGCCATACAAAATCATTACTCGCCTGAAGGAGAGGAGCTTCTCAATCCTCAATGCAGACACAATTGATGAAAACACGGTTTTTTCAGCATGGCCCGACAGGGACACACTGATCTATATCAAAGAGACAGGAGATGAAAACCGTGTTTACAGCTATTCCCTAAAAACCAGAAAGAAAGAGAACCTCCTTTTTTTCAAAGGAGCCTTAACATTTGCAGAATTCAGTGAACAGGACAGCACACTCTTCATAAAAAGTTTCAACCCCCTTAACCTGGATGGGAAAATAATCATATATCAGCTTAATTCAGCTGTCAAAAGAGAGATAAACACCACCACCTGTTTCAGGGACTTCACCATACTTGACGGGCAGAAAAAAATTCTTCTCTCGCAAAATGAAAAAATTCTCATATATGACTATAACAATAACACATATACGCCCGCATACTCTAAAATTTCCGGAAATTACCTTTTGCCCCACCCCCTTGCGCTTTTCCCGTCCCCCGACGGACGGCAGATCCTGGCTGTATCCGGCGAAGGCGGCAGCTACAGTTCAATGCTTTTTGAAGGAGAAAGGGGCAGAACAGTAACCAGCATAAAATCCAATCTGGATATTAAGTGGATCGACAACAGGAGATTCATTGCCCGGTCAGGCAGTCCCGGCAACTACTCTGTCATAATCCACGACTCAAAAAACAACAGCGAGAAAAAAATACTTTCCGGAACACTGAACCCCTCGATATCTGTATCACCAGCAGCGGGGATGATAACATTTCTCAAGGACCAGATTCTGAACATCTATTCAATCAGGGAAGGCAAAATAACAGACTCTCTTTTTGAATGTGAAGACGCCTATTTCAGTCCCGACAGAAAAAACATGTCAGCACTATATCTGGGAAAACTCTATCTGATAAAATACCATCAGATTTCCCAAAACAGCTTTTCACTGAGAAGAAATACATGCAGAATACATGATGAATATGAAAAAATCAAAAAATCGGATGCGGTTTTCACAAACTCATACAGCGGAAAATATGTGGAGAGAAAAAGTGAACTCTATAAAAGACTCTGCAAAGGTTCGGGCCTGTAATATTTAAACATTTCCAGAAATCTGTTCCAAATACTTCAGGCACAAAGATAGTGTTTTTAAGATTCTCCCTAAAAAAAAATTGACTGAAATTTTTTTTAATGATTCTATTTTTTAAAAAAACAATGAAGGATAACTAAAATGAAAAAAATTCTGATATTAACAGTGCTTCTGCAGCTCACTCTGTTAACATCATGCGCTACTCTGAACAGCAATTCAGGAATTTCCGGAGACAGCGAGGATTTCATAAATGGTAAGGGCAAGAGTACAGAGACCTTCCGTGTACTCATGTCGTCTGAAACCTATCAGGTTAAACAGATGAAGTATGACAAATCCATTGAAAGGGTTTCTGATGCCGGCGGAGACAAGTATATTTCACAGGAACTCAAGAAATTCAACATGATTGACGAGGCAAGAACAGCCATAATCACAGTCTGGCTTTACCCTGATTCAGGAAGAATAATGAAAATCAGGCCGCAAAAACCCACATACTTTACAGAAATTGACAGTCTCATAAATGATGATATCATGAGATGGAATTTCAAGTTCCCGAAAAAATATATTGAACCGACACGTTTTGATATTGTCTACAGGGTAGTTCTCAGAAAAAAGCAGAGTGATGATGAAATTATTAAACAGGTACAGAACAGAATCAAGGAAGAGGGCTGATATTTTCAGACTGCATCCGGATATACTTAATTTATAAAAAGAAAAAAGCCCCTTCCTGAACGAAAGGGGCTTTTTTGTGACGATGGGTAAAATTAAATTTAATCTATAAGGAAGTTGTATTTATTATAAACCTGATAGAATTTTCATCTATCATGAGTTTTCTTGAAATTGATTCAGGATCCCAGCCCTTATTTGAAAGTTCGCGAACAGTTCTAACCATGCCGTCATTGAGGTTCTTTCCAGGAATCGCCCCGGCATTGCCCTTCACCTGTTTCAGTATGGGATTATTGTTGTCAACTGCCTGTATAAAATCCGAGAACTCCTTCATCTTCTGATCTGTTGCATCATACATCTGCTGCAGTTTGGAATCCGTAAAGTCAATCTCCCTGCGTATGCCCTCGACTTTCTGGAACATGGCCTGTATCTGCTTGATCCTCTCCTCCATAATACCTGAGAGGCTGTCGATTTCATTAAGTCTGTCCTTAACCTCCCTGATATCGCCCTCCTTGGTTTTGAGAATCAGCGCCTCCTCCTCTACCCGCTTGAGTTTGCCGCCGATACTGTCAAGCTTCTTGTCAGACCTGTCCATGACACTCTCAAATGATTTTATTCTGCTGTCGATTGACTGGATAATAAGGTCTGATTTACTGACCGAATCCAGGTTTCTTGAAATAGTATCCTCATACTCTCTGAGTTCATTTATCTTTCTATCAATCATTGAATAGGTCTCTGTGAGGGCATCTATTCGTGAATTGACCGAATCCACTTTTGACACACTATCCAGAAGCTTATCGGATTTCTCCATGACAATGTCATTGACTTCCATAAGTCCCTTGATTTCATTTTCAATATCCGCGAGTTTTTCCTTCCTGGCCATATAGGTTCTGATCTCTTTATCCGCGGTCTTCTTCAGTTCCTTGATCTGTTCGATGTCGGCGGTAAATTTCTCAAATTCGTTCACTTTTCTCATGAGTTCATCTGCTTTGCCGAAGACTTCATTATTCTGCTCATACTTCACTATTTCGGTTCTCAGTTCACCCAGACGGTTTTCAAGAAGCTCAAAGCCTCTCTCCATCTGTGTCTCCTCATCCCTGATTTTTGTAATGAGCGTATTCAGTCTCATCTCTGCGTTCTGATACTCTGAATCAATATTATCAATTTTTTCTTCTGCAGTATCGATCATTCTGTTTTCAAGTACCATGAACTTGTCTTCGAAATCTTCTATTGTTTTCTTTATGCCCTCGGCTTCTCTTCTTGTTGCCTGTATAATTTCATCCTTCTTGGACACAGCATGAATGCTCAGGTTATCGAGCTCTGTTCTGACCTTGCTCACCTCATTCTCAAAGGACTGAATCAGCTTGGTCCTTGATTCGGTGATTGTACCCTCCACTGCCGCCATCTTATCACGGAGTTTCTCAATGTCACTGTTTATTCCGGATTTCATTTCATTTGTCTTTGATTTGAATTCATCAAAGAAGGTATTTTCCATTGTGGAGAATGTCTCCTGAAGATTGTTAAGCTGCCTGTTGAGGTTCTCTGCATTCTCAACTGTTTTTATAAGGGGAGAAATCTTGATCTTAAAGTTTTCAACAAGTATATCTTCCGACTCGGAAACCCTCTTCTCCATGGCTGTCATGTTATTAGTGAATTCTTCAGTAAGCTTGAATACTCTCTCCCTTGATGACTGGGACATTTCGTTTTCACGCCTTTCAAGGTCAATTTTCAGATTCTCGGCATTAATATAGAATTCCTCTGAAATATCCCTCGACCTCTCTCTGAGTCTGTCCTCAAAATTCTGTATATTATTATTAAGATCAAGATTCATGTTATCAACGCTGTCCTGAAGAAGAGTAACACTCTTTGACAGATCTGCGAAACTCTCCCTGGCTGTAGCTATAAACTGAATCTGCTTGTTCACATCCTTTGCTGCACTTGAAATGACCTTTAAATCCTCATCAACCTTTTTCAGATTATTTTTTTCAATATCAAGCCCCTTGAGCCTGTTCTCAATTTCCGATATGGACTCACCAAGACTCTTTGCCACGGCCCCGGATTTTTTTAGGAGAATATCCATTTCAATGGTTGCGTCGTGAAACTGACGGCTCTCCTTTTCAGCCATTTTTTTGAAATCTTCAAAAATTTTACCTGAATATCTTCTGAGCTTTGCCATCTTCACATTGGATTTGTCCATCCTTCTGAAAATAACAAGCATGAGAAAACAGATTCCCACCGTGGCAATATTTATAATCATGAGTTGTCCCCGAATAGAAGTTATTATAATTAATATAATAAGACATAATATTCTACTATTAATGGAATATTTGTCAAGATTTTTTATGTCACATTAGAAGTTAAATGGATTTAGGAGAACCTGAACAGAACCGTTCAATCTCGTGAAAACGGGAATCCATTGTCTTGCACAGAACTGTCCGGATGTCATCAATATGGATCCCCACCGAAGTCTGGGATGAAAAACTCTTTCAGAAATATGGAACCGGATTGAATGCAGTAATAACAACTAATTCAGAAATATGAATTCCCGATCTGGGCTAAATCCAGAGAAGAATCGGAGCAATGAATAACATTTTCAGGACACTTACCTGATCCCGCGGAAAATAAAAACAGTGCCGCCTACCCGGATTTCATCCCAGTCATGGAGAAGCCTTGGCCGGAGCAGTTTTCTTCCATTCAGATATGTTCCCCTGTCAGATATGAGGTCGTAGAGATAGTATCCACCTTCAATTCTCCTGATCCTCGCGTGCTGCAGTGACGCCTTTTCATCATCTACCTGTACAAGATTATCCCTGCCGTATCCGATAACAGCATCCCTTTTAAGAAGAGGAATCTTCTTGCTCAGATGCCCGTCCCCCTTTCTCTGGAGCCAGGCCTCAGAATACATTACATCCGGCACTTCCCGGGGGTAATCCTCGTCATATTCGGAGAAGGGCTCTTCGCTGACATAGTTCCCGGCAGAAACCTGAACATATGAAGAATCATCTCCTTCATTATTAAAATCTAAACCGGTTTTTTTTGACTCTCTGCTTCTGTTTTTTATGAGCCTTGAAATATATACCATGAGAAAAACAAAAAGCAGCGCTGAAAAAACAGCAATAAAAATTCGCATGCCCGGAAGCAGCCTGTTAATGGATATTCCTCCCATGGAATTTTCGAACCTGAAATCTGTGCTGTCCCGGTCTTTGAGGGAACCGTGTCTGAGCCTGACTTCAAGATTATGCGAATCACCCCTGTTCTTTGCCTGTGACCTGTAGTTTATATGATAAACACTCTTTATTGAAGAGAGAATTATTCCGTAGATATTCTGACAGTTGCCGGCACTTACATTAAAAACCCTGCCGCCGGTAAGTTTTGCAATGCGGCGCATTTTAGCCGAACCCGATGCCGACCTGTAGGACACGAAGTATACGGGAACTCCCGTTTCCCTTGACCGCGCAACCACATCATTTTCATTTATAGAGCTTCCGTCATCTGTACCGTCGGTGAAGACGATCACAGCCCTTCTCCTGCTTTTTATACGCCCAAGAAGTTCCGTTGAATCATATATTGCATCGTAGAGTCGGGTTTTTGCCCCTTCACGCCTGATGGACTGAATACTTTTTGCAATTTCCTTTCTGTCGGAGGTGAAACTGTTCAGGAGTTTTATATCTCCGTTAAACCTGTAGAAAGCAATTCTGTCATTTGTGGATACACCCCGCATAATTGAATCTGCGTTCTTTTTTATACTTTCCAGGAGAGCCCTGCTGATGCTTCTGCTTGAATCCATGGCAAATACAAAATAGAGGCCGTCCATGTCGCCTGAAGCCTTTTTCACCTTAACGTAATTTACCCTGTAGCCGTCTTCATAAACCTGAAGGTTGTCCTCATCGAGTCCATGGACCTCTCCGCTATCGGTTCCAATTACCGACACCTCAATGTCCACATTATCATCCTCATGACCGGCCCTGACCGAGTTTATTGAAACAAAGGGCCCTGCAAATACACTGGATGTTATGAGTAAAAATACAGTTAAAATAAATCTCTTCATTGGTATCCTCAGTTACAAATATCGGGATATAAACCCGCGGACATTATTACAATTTTAATATAATTTCATGTTCTTTGGATGGCGGGAGATTTCAGGCTGCAAGCACCTGACTTTTACCTGACTCTATTAACGCTTTTACAAGCTCTGACATCATACTTTGTGAAATCCGAATTTACAGGCTATTATGAAAGATTAAATAATTTCAGCGTAATCACTGCATAAAAAAGGCTGCCATAAGGCAGCCCTATATTAAATATTTATTTTCTTCGTTAATTATCAAATTCAAAAAGGAGAGATAATGGAGGCCCATGGGGGCCTCCATTAATATCTAAATCTTAAAGTTCAAATGAAGTACCTACGTTAATGTAGCTGGCATTTTGTTTTTCGCCTGCTGCTTCATAGTATTTTCCAGTTTTAAGGAAAGCACCTTCAACATAGATTGAAGCACCTTCTGTGATTGTGTATGAGATATTTGCATCAACCTCAACACCCATATCTTTTTTAGCACCGGAAGCAACTTTAGCTGCCTGTACATATGCACCCTGAAGTTTTACAGAAACAGGACCGAATGCACCTTCTAGAGAAAGACCGGCTGCATAATATCCGTTTGTGTTGCTGTATTTACCGGCATCTGCAACATCTGAATATGTTGTAAAGCTTCCGCCGTCTTCAATGATGTAGAGTCTCCAGATATTGATACCTGAACCATCTCCGTCAACTGTTGCATCAATAAAAGATGAATCTTCTTTATCAGATGTATTATCGTCACCAGAAACATATGTGAAGAAACCTGTTACTTTAATGTCTTTTGTTACATTGAAGTATGGAGCTATGTCAAATGCGTATGCTTTAATGTCAGTTTTTGCAACCTTGTTTTCACCGAATGCGTATGCACCAGCGAAGTCGATTCCGAATGCACCTGCTACTATGTTAGCAGAAAGAGCAGGAATATATCCAACGCTGTCAAGATATTTGCTCTGATCAGTATCAGCAGCTTTTCTTGTTTCAATTGCAAAGAATGCAGGCTTGATTGTTGACTCACCGAATTTTACTGCAGCATCAACAACATATGTAGAAACTTCATCTGTAGAGTTATCTACTTTACCTTCTTCGCTTTTGATATAGTAAACACCAAGGTCAACCATACCGGCTTTGTAGTTGATTGATGCCATTGGCAGGCTGTCACCTACTACAAGAGGGAAGTCATATGATCCGATACCTGCTGTTATTGAAAGTCCCTTAACTGCAGCAACATTTGATGTAAAATATGCATTTTTAACCTGAATTTTGTTAACATCTGCACCGATACCATAAGATTCATCAATATCATCATTAGAACTGTCTTTTGCAGAACCCCAAAGAGCATCTATTTCAAGAGCAACAACAGCTTTAAGTCCGCCCTTTGTATACTCAAGAGATGGAGTTAGTCTTGATGCTGCATAGTCTCCAGTTGCATCTTTAGAAACACCGCTGTAGTTTGTGTAGTAAGCAATACCGCTCAAACTTGTAGTGAACTTTGTATCCTCTGCAAATGCTGAAACACCAGCCATGCAAAGGGCGATTAGAGTAAAAATAATCTTTTTCATCATAATCTCCTTTTTGTAATTAGATGCATTATATAAACAATTTAGTTTCATTTGTGTCAATGTATTAATTTTTGAACTTTGTTAAGCAAATGTTAAATCTTTTTTAATATTTGTCACAATTCCATTTTTGTGCACCATATTTGTAACTTAATGCGCCTTTTACATGCTATTAAATAGATACACTTATGTTTCATTTTTATTTCATGCATTGTGATTTTGATAAAACTGTGAATAAAAACAGCATAACCAAACCCGGAACCAGTTTTAATTGACAGTATTTAGTGTATCCCACTCATAGCCGAAAAAGGCTTCTCAACTGTTAAAGATTAAAATACAGTCCGTACAAATGCTTAAATATCTTTTCAATAAAGGCAAGTAGCCCTGATGCCGATCAAAACTGGAACCAGCAGGTCGCGGAAAATCTTTTTGTATTCTGCTTCATATTCCCAGCACATGTTCCCCTGAAAATACTGCCTTATATAAATTCGGCTGTATCAATAAACTGCTGAGTACTATTTCTGTCCGGAAATACCTTATTTGAAACAACATGCTGCAGTTTATCTACTGTTGAGGGGAAAAAAGTTTCAGTGCAAAATAGAAAAAGCCCGCTGAAGATTCAGCGGGCTTTTTCTATTTTAACCTTTCAAGCTCAGTCAAAATCAAGTATAGGAGAGTTTTTAGTTTTTAAGTCTGATATTGAGGGCCGGGCAAACCCGGCCCCTATATCAAGCAGTTCCTGCGAACAAATTAGATGCTTGTTTTAAGACCAACGCCATAGTAGAATGGGTTTTTGTCTCCAACTGTTGATTCAACATATTTTCCTGCTGAAAGATAAGCACCTTCAACAAAGAGTTCAGTTTTTGGAGCAACTCCATAACCTATTCTAAGGTCATACTCTGTACCGATACCTTTATCACTGACACCTTCTTTGTCAGATGTACACTGTGCATAACCGATTTGGGCAACAAGGCTTAGTTTATCAACTTTAGCTTTAAATGCAAGACCGAATACCATTAGACCATCAGATTTAGATGCTTTATCAAACTCACCAGAGTTTTTTACAGTGTGTGTATAGTAACCAGCATCATTGATCATGAACAGCTGACCAGCTTCAAGCTCATTTTCTTCACCAAGCTGCGAAGAGAATTCTGTATCATCTGTATCATCAGAACCAGTTGCATAGAGTCCGAAAGCCTCAACAGTAAGCATTGGCATTACTTTAAAGCCGAGTTTAAAATCTGCAGCATAAGCTTTGATATCAGCTTTATCAGTATGGTTTCTACCTGTAACATATACACCATCAACAAGAATATCAAGGGGACCTTGCTTCATTGCAAATGTAAGCGCAGCTGCTTTGGCTGTACCATAATAAGAAGTAGCAGTAATAGTAGACTGTTTCTCATATTTCTGATAAAGAAATGCAGGTGTAATAGTCATTGCACCAAGTTTAAGGTCAACTTTACCAGCATAGATCTGAGCATCATCAGCGTCAGAAGTTGTTGCAGTATCTTCCACTAGTGCATCTTCCTGAAGTTTGATATAGTCAAAAGTAACTTTTGCAATACCGGCATTATAGCTGATCTGACCACCGAAATAGTCATCAATGATAGCTATTGGAAATCTGTATTCATAAACACCAGATTTGATTCCAAGACCAGGAATGATTGCGTCTTTAATGTCAATATATGCATTTTTAAGTTCAAACATTCCTTTGTTATCTGCACCATGTGCAATATAACCGTCTGTTGAAACAGTGTTAGAATCTCCACCAGCTACTGCATCAATTTCAAAGTATGTAACAACTGAAACATTACCCATAGACGCTGTGAACTTAGGTCTAACTCTCAGAGTTGTACCGTTTTGCTTAGATTCAGCAGCACTCTGGTCTGTGTACATCATTGACTCTGCAAATACATTGTACTTAAAGCTTGGTCCTTCTGTTTTTGTTTCCTGAGCGAAAGCGCTGGAAGCAAAAACAAGTGAAGCAAGAACTAAAAAAAACTTCTTCATTTGTGCTCTCCTATTTTTAAAATGTTTAATTTTAATATTTCTATTAAAATTATTTTTTCTTACCTGTAACATAAATTGTTACAATGTCAAGAAGTAAAATTAAAAAAATTAACATCCCCTTAATACGCAGGGAACATAATTTACCCGGATGTTATATTGGGTCATGTTAAAAAAATATTCAGAAAAAATGAATTAATTGCAAAACAGGTTTTTATCATTTTTTTCTGAATGACACAACATTTATAATCCTTGACACAGAGGCTTAAATACACCATATAACTTTATATAGAGCAAAAATTTATATACTTTAAAGAAACCGGGCATCAACATGACACGACTCTCAGTCTCCATCTGCACTTTTCTCCTGATTATATCAGCACTTTCCTGTTCCAGAATGCCTGAAAGTGTAATATCTCCTTCATTATCGATTGAAAAGTCAGATAACGGCTTCACAGGAAACTTCACCGCGGGCCTGCATAATGAGAACCCCCAGAGGGCATTTGAAAAATTCCGTGCCAGAATTTCCATTCTCGATGAAAAAAATTCAATAATCATGGAAATACCGGTTAACTTTGAAACAGTTCTCCCCTTTGAGACAGCGGTTGTGCAGAAAAAATTTTCAATAAAAAATGAAAAATGCGGAGAATTTCTCAGACTCATACACAGAAAAGAGAGCGAACTCACGGAAACAAATTCATCTGTCAACGGTTTTCTTGACAGCAGAAAAGTACTTTTAAAAGATGTTCAGACTCACACAGTTGCCATCACAAAGCTGCTGGAGAGCAGACGAAAATGAAAAGCGACAGAAAAATATACGCCGCTTTCACAATGGTTTTTCTCCTTGCAGGCATCCTGGCCCTTGTTCCTTCGGCATATTCTGCCCTCTGCACTGAAAAAAAAGCGGAAACGCTGCTGTCAGATGCCCAGAGTACAGCTGAATTTGACAGCGGCAAATTAACAGAGGCATACATACTCTTAAGAAATCCCGGCATATTTGCAGGTTATGAGAACTTCGATTCCGAAGGCATTGCCGTTAAAAACACCCTCAGATACATGGACAGCAAGATATTCACAGGCTCCCCCATAAAAGAGAGTGATGGAGTATATGTAAAACTGCTTCTGGAGAGAAGAGGGGCAGGTTCAAACCTCGGAATAAAAAGCGCGGTTTTTTCCTTTATTTTATCCATTCTGGGCTTTTCCGCAATGAAGCTGGAGAGAAAACATGACTCATAAAAAGACACCAACAGTGAATATATTTCCAAAACAGCTTTTCTTCCGCCCCTTATAGAATTATTATGTTAATGAGTGAATAAATACAACGAACACTGGAATTTTGAATGAAAAAAAGGATTCTCGTAATAGATGATGAAGCCCCCATCAGGGACCTTATGCTTAAAATACTGGGAAGGGCCGGTTACTCCGTATTCACGGCTCCCGACGGGCTTGAGGCCCTGAAACTCCTGGAAAACACAAAGGTCGACCTCATCATGCTGGATATGAACATGCCCAACATGAACGGAATCGAATTTCTGAAACACATCAGGACACATAAAATAACAAACAAGCCTGTGCTCATGGTTTCCGGGAGCCACGACACGGAACACCGCATAGAAAGCTACAAACTGGGCGCATACGACTTCATTACAAAGCCGGAACAGACAGAGGTAATGCTCAAAAGGGTCGAAAACGGCCTGAAGATAGGAGAACTCATCGATTTCAATGACTTTATGCGGGTTGAGCTCTTCATGGCAAAGAAACTGCAGAAGTACATATTCCCTGAATCGCGTTTCAATACTGTGAAAACGTCGATCTCAAGCTGGTCTTCCCCTCTTGCGGATATTGGAGGAGATCTTTACGATTATATCCACTTCAGGGACGGCCGGATCATCTTCTTCATAGCAGACGTTTCGGGACACAGCATTTCAGCGTCAATGTTCACGACCATTGTCAAAATGGTTTTCAGAAACGCTCTCCAGAAAACCGAAGTCCCCGGAGAACTCATGACAATTGCAAATACCGAACTTTCCCAGAATCTTCCCACCGAGGCCTTTGTCACAATGTTCTGCGGCCTCATTGACGAAAATGAAGGCACCCTGTTCTATTCAAATGCAGGCCACCCTCCTCCAAAACTCATAAGAAACGGAAAAATGACAGACCTCCAGTGCCCTGACCCTTTTCTGGGCCCAATAGAGGGAACTGAATATGTTACCATAAAACAGGAACTCCAGAACGGCGATACAATTTTCCTCTACACCGATGGTCTTCTTGACATTATTGATGAAGTATACAAACATGTTGATGCTGACAGGATAATGGAACTCTTCCTGGGTTATGACTGCGATTTCGACCGGTTCATACAGGAGATTTCCGGGCAGAAATACATCAGGTCAGACGATTGTACGGTGATGGTAATCAACAGGAATGAGTAAGGCATCAATTCTGGTAATTTCAGATTCACACGGGGAATACCAAAAAATTGAACGGATTTTATCGGGTGACGAAAAATTCTCACACATAATACACTGCGGCGACGGCACAAGGGATATAGTCAATGTTGATATTCCCAAAGACACAGTGCTATTCAGGGTTAGCGGCAATGTGGACATTTACAGTTCATACGGTGTTGATGAGGAGATAATCGAGGATATCTGCGGCAAAACTGTCTACATAACCCACGGCCACATTTATAACGTAAAAAGCACACTGGCCGGGATAAAGAGACATGCGGAAAATATCGGTGCCCAAGCGGCATTCTTCGGACATACACACATACCGCTTCTTTCTGAAGGAGAGCCGCTGCTTTTCAATCCCGGCGCGCTGTCCCTTGATTCCTACGGTGTGGTGACTGTTGAAGATTCAGGTGACTGGAAGTTTGAACACAGGAGACTCTGACCATTTCCATAATCATGGATCCCATGTCATTTCGAAGTAGTTAAACGACTGAGGAATCTTTACTAAGGTAAAGATTCCCTCTCATACGTTCGGGATGACAGACCAGTTAAAAATATAACACCATGACATTCTAGTATAAGTATATAAAAAAGGATTAACACCCGACGGAGCTGAGGATCCGCAGGGGAATTGGAAAAGATCCCCACCCGCTTCGCTCGATGGATATCATGCCCTTTGGGTACACAGATAGGTCAAATAACTATCTATCTGTGCAAATCTGATCCTTTATCTGTGTCTATCTGTGGTAATCCTTTTCAGATAATGCTACTTGTTTTTAGGCTTCTGCTTGTTAAGTGTTAGCTCACCCAGTTTTTCCTGAAGTTTCGGGTCCTTCTGAACCTTAACATAAAAATTCTTGTACTGCTCGAAGGTGAATCCGTATTTCCCCGCAACCTCTCCTACCTTTTTTGGGTCAAGGTCAGGGTCAGGAATTTCAAGTTCACTTTCAATTTTGGCGTAATCCTCAATTTTCATTTCACCTTTTGTCTTGCCGCATCCGGTGAGAAGAGAGACTGTTACAGAAACTGTTACGATGAATAATAAAAGATATTTTAATAAAGACATAATTCCTCCTGCATAAACTGCTACAAAGTTACCCTGAAATCTATTGCAGAAAACATCAACTGTCAAGAATAAATCAGGACAGTTCCCTGTAATCTCCCCTGTACCATGAATCCATGCTGTTTCTGTATAAGCGGGAGAATCGCCTGTCAGTTGTTCCGCCGGGCATGTTTTCATGAAGAATGCCCGTTGCCATATCCGCCACAATCCTTGCACTTGGACTAAACGTGGTAACCCTGCCCATGGACCTGAATATCTGCCCCTGAAGGATCGTGGCCCTTCCGCCAGGCAGCATGACCGGCCCATGATCAAACCCGAAGAATGAAGGAATTTTTCCGCCGAAAAGGAGATGCCTGAAAACTATCTTTCTTGTGTCGCCGTATTTTTTAACGGGCATGGAAAGGGCCCTGTCAATGGCCATTTTTCTCAGGTCTTCACCGTTTCCCCTGCGGAACCAGAAGGACTTTTCTGCAAGGAGAACTGAATCAAACACTGCAAAGTAATCGCTGAAGAGGGATGTCTCCTTCAGCATATATTCAACAGTATCCTCACCCAGCCCGCCGGTGCCGAATATGACCTTTACGAGGGACTCATAGAGATTTTCAAAAACAGCTGCACCTTCGGAATCTGATGCATACCTGAAATCCCATGACTTGAGCCTGCGGCCGTTTTCACAGTCAGGGATAAGATGTTTCAGGGAGGAGATAATCTCCTGGGCCTGCATTGAATGGAGGTCGTACTGAATATCCTTCATGACCTCAACATCAAGGCCCTTTCTCCCCCTGATTATGCTTTCGATTCTTCTGTACCTGTATTCCGCGCAGGAAAGATTTATTGGGTTCGCCCCGCCCAGATGGTTGAGGTCATTATTCGCGGTTATTATGTAGCCGCATTCGGGATTATACTGTGATGGCATGCGCGCAGGGTCAACAAATCCCCTGGGGCTGTATTTCCTTTCCCATGCAGGAGTGGGGACGAGTCCACTCACACCTTTGGGCCTCCTGAACACCCGGCCCGTCATCTGGAAACCGATATTGCCCGAGGTGTCCGCGATTACAAAACAGAATGAAGGGGCTTCCATACCCCTGTATATTCTCATGGCCTCCCTGACAGATTTCGCCTCCATGATGTCTATTGCAGCATTAAGGTCGGCAGCCCCGCAGTCACGGCCCGCTGACCATGACCTCACAAGGTAATAGCCGTCAGTGAATGGATCTCCTTCAAGAACGCCGTGCTCATTTTCATAGACCTCAACTGTACGGGTCTCTCCAGACCTGAACCTGATCATTTCCCTATGTACATCAAAGGGGACCCATTTAGCACCACGCCTGAACTTTCCGCCGCTGCACTCCTCGACCCTGTAGTCGATCATGTCTGCAAATGAATATGTTGGAGAGTAGGAGATGTAGTCTGTCCGCCCCAGAAGCACCGCGGGCATGCCGGGCATTGAAAATCCGCTTATGGTGTTGCCGGGAATTCTGATTACAGAATCGTACCAGATTGCAGGCATGCGGTTAACTTCAAGATGTGGGTCACCTGCAAGTATAGGAAACCCGGAGACGGTTCTCTTTCCTGATACAGCCCAGTTATTGCTGGCCCTGAATCTGGGTATCTTTGACAGCCACTCGAGTGTTTCATCCACTGGAGG
This sequence comes from Spirochaetota bacterium, assembly GCA_003246895.1. Classification (GTDB taxonomy): domain Bacteria; phylum Spirochaetota; class UBA4802; order UBA4802; family UBA5550; genus SZUA-423. The sequence goes on from QKCL01000053.1 coordinate 39,970, forward strand.
TTCCTCAAGGGTTACCTTCCCGAGAAGGCTGAAGTCTATATCATCTTCAATAGAGGTAAAAAGTTCTTTCAGTCTTGGAAGGTCTATGCCGTTTTTAATCATCTGGACAATAAACTTTTCCATGCTGCCCTGTGCATCAACAAGGCCAAAATACGAAAAGACCTTGCCCATGTGAATAACATCTGCGACTGTCCATGGCTCAATTTCTATACCTGATACTTTCAGTTCCCATACCCTGCCCTTTTCAAGGAGGCAGTCATTTATTCCCGCGACATAGGACTGAAGCATGAGCATTGTGCGGGAATTGATTCTTTTAATCTGCTCATCCCTGTCTGGAAAAAGCAGAAGCCTGCGGATATAAATATCTGTGCCGAAGAGATGGCCGGTGCGGTCCTTTATGAACTCGCAGAGCCTCCCCTGAAGAACAAGTTTTGTGAGAACCATCTGGACCTGCCGGTCATTAAAATGCATCCTGCCCAGGCCGTAAAGTGCATCGGCAAGTGAAGACGCAGAGATTTCCGCCGCGCCGTTTTCGAGTCTTGACAGCACAATCTCCCCGTCCCTGCCGGGAAAGGAGAGAGGGAATTTTTTTCTTTTCATTACCTTCCCTCTTTAATAGCCTGAAGCTCACGCCTGAGTTTGTCTCTCTTGGAAAGATCCTCAACAATTGCCGGATAGTAGCACAGGGCAGAAGCCTGGTAGCAGTAGGCAATGAGAAATATAATGACACCGCCCCTCATTGAATCCGTGAGTATACGCCTTCCTTCAAGCCTTGATACAAGTCTGTTATCCTCTTCATAGCCGTTAAAGGTACAGTCACAGAAGGGAATTACTCCTCCGGTTTCATCTCCGAAACTCTTTGAAAGGGGAACCCTGTATTCTGACAGCTTTTCAGGTTCAGGGCAGAAGGCAACATGGCCCTCATATACTTCATGGAGTTTTTTACCTATATTATAGAAGGTCTCACCTGTCTTGAAAAGAAGTTTCTCAACATGTGTCATTGACGAAATTCTGTGTTTCATTATGCTCTCAGATTCCTGGAGAGTTATTTTAAGTGTTGGGTTATTGTTCCTGAACTGATAAATCAGGGCATAGACAACTTCTATTTCCTTGAGTTCACTTTCGAAAAAAGAATGAGAAAAAATTCTTCCTTCAAGTATGTCCCTGCCGCATGTAAAGTGCATGGTTTCACCGTTCAGGGCCGGGCGCAGGAGATTTCTGAAATAATTGACAACCGCTTCCACATAGATTATAAAATTTTTCTCCAGCATGTCCGAGGTATCCCTGTTAACCCTGTCCATGATCTTCCACTGGTCATCGGCAGACCTCTTGAGAATATTCTGGCCATTATCGTCAATATTTATCATCTGGTATATTGCTTCATACCATTTCAGTTCATCTTTTATTCGGCTTATCCTTTTCTTCTTCTTGGAATCCGGATCCTTGCCGTACTCTTTCAGTTTATCCTCGCTGTAGTCCCATCTTTCAGTGCTCACTGCTATTGTGGTAATTTCAAAATAGCTGTTAATCTCATGCTGCGTAAAGGGCCTCTGAAAAACCAGAGCTTCCATGGCCATGTTAAGAAAATCATAAAGTGTAAAGATACCGTATTTCTTGCCCAGATCCTGGGCGATGAGACTGTCCACTTCCCCGGGAACTGTCATGAATGAACGGAGCATTCCCATGTATTCATAGATCTGGAGTTCCTTGCTGTGATTGGACCTCTCCTTCCGTGAAACAGCGGCACGGTCATCGCTTTCAAGAACTTCCTCTTTAAGAAGGTCCGGTTCCTGGCGAAGAAGGTTTTCAATGAGGAGAAAAAATCTGTCCCTCTCTTTCACATCAATTCTTGAAAATGAATGGAAGTTTATTACATACGATTTAAGTTCTCTTTCGAATCCCCACTGTTCCATCCACTTTATTCTGTCGTAATTCAGCGCGTTAAAGGGCATGTCCAGAAGCCATCTTCTCAGAGCCCTGAGATAGTTGAATTCAACGGGGCTGTCTATGAAATCACTCTTTAGAATAGCCTCAAGCAGCGAAGGCACTCTCATGAGAATCTTTTCCTGGTACCAGTGAATGGATGACATTATACCCAGAAATTTTTTTGTGGGGATAAGCCGTTTCCTGAAACCGAATCCGAAACTGTTGTTCCTTTCAACGAGATATCTTTTTTTAAAAAGTTTGAATTTCTTGTACTTTGAATAAATATCATTTATATAAAGTTTTGTCTCCGTGGGGCCGTTTATGTCCGGAGTCCGCGCACCTGCCGTATTAAGAGGTATCCTTCTAACGGTACCCTTTACGGTAGATTTGACTGCAGGTCTTGGCGCGGTTCTTGTTTTTCCGGAAACTGTATCAAGATCCGGAATCTCTTCCATTTCCTTTTCAGGTGCCTGTTCAAGAAGCCTTATAATGGAGGAGAATCTCTCTTCCGGAGTTATGTCCTGGTTTTTCATGAAGGAATTTATCTTTTCCCGGTCCTCCGGTGTTATCTCTCTGGATACCATCATTGACCTGGCCTGCCTCTCCAGCGCCTTTCTTCTGTCTTCACTGTTCATCAAAGAAAAGATCCCCCGAAAATATGATTACCAATAAAAAGGACCATCATTACAAAAAAGTCAAGAATAAAGTCAGTACTCAATGCCCAGGTTTATGTGGAACGTATAGTCGCTTTCCCTGAACTTGCGGAAAAGGCTCACCTCCAGGGGCCCGAACAGGGATTTGTACCCTGCGGTTACTCCGTAACCGGAACTCATGTTTTCATTCACATCCAGAAGATCCCTGTAATTGTCGGCTGTCTTCCCCTGATTCCATCTTAAGGAAAGATAGAAATTTTTAAGAACCTCCCACTGGAGACTAACTGAATATACAAAACCGTGCTGACCCTTCTCCTCCATGAACTCATAACCGTAGAGAGGAAAAATCCAGTTCTCATACCTCTGGTAACCTCCCATGGTGAACCAGTAGGGAGGAGGAACATTTTCGATTTCACACATGGATCCTCCCGCAGTTGTAATTAGGGTAAGGGGCCCCGGAAGCGGGACTGCAAATCTCGAATTGAGCACATACCTCTTGAAGTTCGAGTAATACTCATCTCCGCCAGAATATGAAATATCAGGCCTCACATACTCAAGACGCCCCTCAATATACACACCCCCTGAAGGGTAGTAGTAGTCATCGAGTGTATCTATTTTCAGGTTTGCAAAGAACTTCATCGTATCAAACCTGTAATTCCCGGCATCCAGTGAAGAGGTTATTACAGGGTCATATGAATAGAGTTCCTGTTCAACGCCTGCGGTAAAAAAAACCGTATTTGATATGACCGCGCCGAGAAACACGTTCCCGGAACAGTAACCCATGCTGTAGCTTTCGGTTTTTTTTCCGTTACTGTAGTTGTATATCTCCATATTATAGCCCTTTCCGTTTACGCCGATTCCGATTCCCGGATTAAAGGGGGTATATAAAAAATAGGTACCTTCCAGTTTTGAAAATTCTCCAACACGGGCATTGATCCAGATGGAGCTGTTCTGGAGCCCCAGATCATTGACAGAGAGATTAAGAAGGATCGCGCTCTGTGTGTCATTATCGTACATGAGTCCGAAATGGAGCGAGGTCTTGGGCCTCTCCCTGAAGTTAAGGCTAAGAACTGAATCATCTCTCTCCTCATCTACCCGGTATGATATCTTTTCGAAAAAACCTGAACCGTAGGAGTAGTTTATGGCATCCTCTATCTTCTTTACATCGACGAGCTGACCTTTTTTCACAGGGAAGGTTTCCCTGATCACACGGTATGTGCTTCTCCTGAGGCCGTAAAAATTGATCCTGTCCACCCGTATATACTTGTCCCTGTCGGGAACAACAATTGACCTGCGCTCCGGAAATCTGTATTTCCTCATTTTAAGTGAAAGATCCATGAGCTCTTCGAGTTTATGGGAAACAGCCCTCTCCCCCTCAAAGATGATTTTGTCAGTGCTTTCAAAACTCGTTGAATCAAACCGCTTCATGTCGGGCAGAACAAGTATATCGCAGAGCCTGCGCTGTTCCTCTGTTCTGCGCTGTCCCAGGAAACTGGTTGTCTGTTCAAGAATTTTCGGGATCGAGTCGAGCTCGCTTCTGTCATAAAGAGGGGCACCCACATCGACACCGATTATTATGTCAGCGCCCATCTCCTTCAATTCCTTTACCGGAAAGTTATTTACTATACCGCCGTCCTCATAGATACGTCCGTCAATCTCCACAGGATCAAAGAGCGAAGGGATAGCCATTGACGCCCTCAGGGCCTCTTTGAGATCACCTTTGGTAAAAACCTTTGCCTTTCCGGTTTCCATATCTGTAGCAACACAGAGAAAAGGGATGGGAAGTTTCGAAAAATCCTTTATGCCGTGAGCCCCCCATGTAAGCCGTGAAAGAAAGGCGCTGATACGGTGTCCGTTCACAAGACCTCTGGGGAAACTGATTCCGTCCATGCCTATTCTTAAACTCAGCGGGTACTTGTCTTCGACATCCTTGACGGCAAACCCCCGGTTTCTGCGTTCAACATCGTTTGAAAAATAAGACATCCAGTCCGTATCCCTTGCTATACGCTTAAGGTCTTCGACACTGTACCCCATTGAGTAAAGGGCAGCAACAGTTGCACCCATGCTTGTGCCTGCGATATAATCAACGGGAATTTTCAGCTGTTCCAGTTTTTCAAGAAGGGCAATATGTGCAAAGCCCTTGGCTCCGCCCCCGCTTAGAACAACACCGATCCTGGGCCTTTTCTTTACAGGGACTGTCACTTCCGCAGCGAAAACCGAGGATATATTAAAATGCAGAAAAAAAATGAATACTGTAATTACAGATAACCGAATCAAAAAATCACCGCCTGGAAAAATTCCTATCACATGAACTGCTGAAGATATTAAAATCAACCACTTTTAACCTCAGCCCAGAGGGGGTAAAACGTGGCAAATTCTTATATTATTAAGAGGCATTTTTTCCGATAATGTAACAGGAAAATATATCCCGGTATATAGAGAATTTACGGAGACCTGAAATGAAAAAAACTCTCACAGCATTCCTGTTAATTTTTTCAGTGAATATTCACGCCGAAGACGCCATGAAAGCCAGATGGGAACAGCGCAGGGATTATCTGCAGGACATAAATGGCAGAATAACAGCCGGAGCGGAGTCTCCCGTTAAAGTTCTTGTAACTGAAGAGATCATAAAAACCGGTGAATTCATTAAACTCATAGAAAAATACAACTCCGGTGACAACACCCTCCGAAGCGGAAACCGTAAATTCCCTGTCCACGAAATTGAAAAGCAGGTAAAGGAAACATCCCTTCCCGTCATAAAGGCATACTATGTGAAGTCTCTGGCAGGAGATTACCTTTCAAAAACTGCCACAGACAGAATCGCGGAGCAGATAAAACTCCATGGAAAATCCCTGACCTCAATTGACGACTCCGTTCTATCAGGAAATACACTCAGGGCTGCGGCCGGCGAATACATTCTTGAAACCGGAAAAAAAAGATATGATCCTTCCATGAACAAAAAAATACATTCAGTAATCAGCGCCGTTGAACTGAAACTGAGCAAAACCGACTATGTCACAAACATGCAAGACCTCAGGTCACTTATTATAGATGAAACAGTCAGAGTCATGGAGGAGAGCAGCATCGGTGAAGACCCCCTTGACATAAACATACTCCACTCAACTTCAACATGGGAGTCTCTGTGCGGAAACGGAGTACAGCAGAATGAACTCATCACATCAGTAAAGCTTTTCGCATCGGACAGAAAAATAAACCTGCCGGAAAATGTAGACAAATTGAAACCGGACGAGATAGAAAAATATATTTTCATGTACAGATACAGGCAGATTGAACCGCTCCTTGTGAGCACTCCGGACTTCTCAGGAAAGGGAGGGTACAACTCCCTCTCCTACCAGATCCCTGACCTTTCATCACTGAAGGTACTGGCAGTGGAAATAAACAGATACAGAAGCCAGATAGTGAGAAACCTGAACGGTTCCGAGGGAAGACTCTTTTCATCGAGAGTTGAAAACAGCCTTAATCAGCTGACCGGCAGATTTCTGAAGTCCATGGAAAAAAAATTTGAATCAGAGAAAAAGAGGATGGAGCGTCTTACTTCCGGGAAAAAAATATTAATCTATAATGAGGAGATGTTCAAATCAGCATGGAATATTTTCAATGAACTGAAAGTAAAGATTACAGAATATTCCAATGATTCCGCCGCATTTATTGACTCTCTGTGCCTCATAGGGAAAAAAGATCCGGGCGAATACATCTTCACATACAAAAAACATATGGACCGCAAGGCGGAAACAATGGCGTTTCTGGGTTCCCTCATAGAAGGATCTTCAGGATGCTCCCAATCCGCAAATGAGTCTGTCCATGTTGCATACACAAGGGGGGTGCAGTACACAGTAAAGATCAGCCGGTCACTGCAGATGCCTGTCTCAATACCTGCGGAAGTAAGAAGAGGCATGACTGTTGAATCCCTTCAGAAGGTGAAATCTGTCAATGCCTCATTCAGGGAGAGAATGAAAAATGAAATACTCTCCATACAGAAAAACTTCAGGGACTACTCGAAAAACCATGAAGAAAAAAAGAAACAGTCTGAAAAAAGCGATACAAGGCTCATGACAAGGCTGGGTCAGGAGGAGATGGAGATACTTATTTCTTTCTCAAAAAAATGTTCATCCCGGTACGAAAAAATGAACTACAGCGATGAAGCCTTCAGACAGTACAGGGACAGGTTCACAGAACTTGCCACAGCGCTTCAGGGAAATTCATCGGACAATGCTGCGCTGTCCGCAGTTAAATCCGGAACAATTATAAGTTCCTGTCCTGGATTTGACAGCAAAACACTGGACGCCCAGTACAGCGAAAAGGTAATGCTTCGAGAAATGGGTCTCAAGTCCCTGAACGGGGCAATTGAACTCTACAGATACTATTCAGGCAAGGGAATTAAACTCAACGTTATGCCTCCTGTTGAAGAGATTGCTTCAGTAAAGAAAAAACTGACAGCGGCAAGTTCGGTAAAAATTGTTTCATGGGACATGAATGAAAAGAACTACAGGGAGACAGATGAAAAGGCCGTTGAATACCTGAAACAGCTTATCAACAAAAAGGCATGGTTAATAAAAAAAAATGAAACCGGCCAGACATTTACATTCACCCACCCTGAATCAGGAGTGAATATTACAGTAAGCCTGCCCGTGGGATGGATAAACAACAACAGTTTCCGCACTCTCCCCATGGGAGGATTTAAAAGAATCTACATAAGCCCCGACAGATCCGGTGAGATACATATTGTTTCCCTGAAAGAAGACGGCAAAAACCTGAAAGAGTTTCAGGAAAAGATGAACAGCCTCATGGGCTACAAACTTGTACAGAAAAAATGGGGTTCAGTATCGGGCAGAAGCTACCTCTGGACAATATCAAGAAGTGACAGGGACAAAATAGTACAGTCATACATGGTTCAGTGCAAAGGATATATAATAGTAATTTCAGGAATTTCAGACAGCGGAAAACAGAATGCAATACACAGCCACCTGGACAGCATATTCGGTTCAATCAGGGTCTGACATTTTTTTCAGAACACCAAGATTCCCCCAGTTGCCGGAAAGTGTTTCCTTTTCAAGAGACCCGCTGAGAACTGAAAGAAAATATTCCCTGTCATAATCAGCGGCTCCCAGTGACTCAAGATGGGAAGTGTAAACCTGACAGTCGATGAGATCAAAATTCAGCATTTCCAGAGAACCGGCAAGTGTAATAAATGCGGCCTTTGATGCGTTAGGTACCCTTGTAAACATTGACTCCCCAAAGAACATTCTTCCAAGAGAAATGCCGTATAGACCGCCGGCAAGTTCATCACCATGCCATGCCTCAACAGAATGTGCAATCCCCATACTGTGAAGCTGTGTATATGCTTCAATCATATCCTCATTGATCCATGTGCCACGCTCATGTTTTCTGGGGAGGCTGCATTGGCGCATTACATGTTCAAAACATGTGTCAGCAGTAAACCTGAAAGTATCCCTCCGCAGCACCTGCCTCATGGTTTTTGAAACTTTCACATCCCCGGGTTTCACGGCAAATCTCGGATCAGGAGACCACCATATAATGGGGTCACCTTCGGAATACCATGGGAAAATCCCGTTCCGGTATGCCTCAATAATCCGTTCCGGGGAAAGGTCTCCGCCCACCGCGAGTATGCCGTTTGGTTCGGAAAGGCGTACTGATGGGAATACTATTTTTTTTGAAAGCTGAAAAACTGGCATTGCATGCTATTTTTCAACTGTTATTCTGATATCGCCGTCGACAATATCAGCAAGGGCATGTCCGCCGCCTGTGAGGCTTCCGAAAAGAACCTCGTCCACGAAAAAGGCCTTGAGCTTCTCCTGCACTATTCTGCCGATCTGCCTCGCGCCGAATTCACGGGAATATCCAAGGTCAGCAAGCCACTTCCTGCACTGGTCTGTAACTTCAAGAGTGACATTTTTCTCTTCAAGCTGACGTGCAAAGAAATTTATCTCCTTGGAAACAATATCTATCATGATCTCTTCATCAAGATCATTAAAGGTTACAATTGAATCGAGCCTGTTTCTGAATTCCGGTGAAAAGATTTTGTCAACGGCACTGTCGATTGCATCTGACTTCACGTGCCTTTCGTCAAAGCCCATCTGCTTTTTGCCGATCTCCCTTGCTCCGGCGTTGGATGTCATGATTATGATCACATTCCTGAAATCAGCCTTCTTTCCGGTATTGTCAGTGAGAGTGGCATAATCCATCACCTGAAGAAGTGTGTTGAAAATATCGGAATGTGCCTTTTCAATTTCATCCAGCAGAAGAACAGAGTAAGGTGTCTTGCGTATGGCCTCTGTAAGAAGGCCTCCCTCATCATAACCAACATATCCCGGAGGAGCCCCTATGAGCCTGGCAACCGTGTGTTTCTCCTGATACTCACTCATGTCGAACCTGTGCATCTCAACACCAAGAGATGAGGCAAGCTGCCTTGCAAGTTCTGTTTTACCGACTCCTGTTGGCCCCACAAAAAGAAACGAGGCAATGGGCCTGTCGGGATTGCCGAAACCTGCCCTGCTGCGTTTTATGGCATCAACGACCAGGTCAATTGCAGTATCCTGCCCAAAAATGGAATTTTTAAGGTCACTTCTCAGCTCCCTAAGCTGCGCCTTTTCCGAGGTGCTCACACTCTTTTCCGGAAGCTTTGCGATCTTTGCCACAACCTTTTCGATATCCCCAGGCCTTATTTCTATGACTTCACCCTCGCCGGTCCTGTATATACGCCCGTATGCACCGGCCTCGTCAATGACATCTATTGCCTTGTCCGGCAGATGCCTGTCATTTATATATTTGAAGGAGAGCTCCGCAGCCGACTGCAATGACTCGTCACTGTATTTTACACCGTGGTACTGCTCATACTTGTCCCTGAGTCCCTTGAGGATCTCAACCGTATCCTCAATAGACGGCTCTGGAATCTCTATCTTCTGGAATCTCCTTGAAAGGGCCCTGTCCTTGTCGAAATACTTTTTGTATTCCTCATATGTAGTGGAACCGATACACTTGATCTCTCCCGAAGTGAGAACAGGTTTCAGCATATTTGACGCATCCATGGAACCGCCGGAAACAGCCCCTGCTCCGACAACTGTATGTATCTCGTCTATGAACAGAATGACATCTTCCATTTTCCTGAGCTCATGCATGACCTTCTTCATTCTCTCTTCGAAGTCTCCCCGAAACTTTGTCCCTGCCAGAAGGGCTCCCATGTCCAGAGAAAATATTTTAAGGTCCTTGAGTTTGTCCGGCACATCTCCGTCAGCAATTCTCTGCGCCAGCCCCTCTGTTATGGCTGTTTTACCTACACCCGGGTCCCCCACGTGTATTGGATTATTTTTTGTGCGCCTGCACAGTACCTGAATTGTTCTTTCGAGAATATCCTCCCTGCCGATGAGAGGATCCATTTCTCCGTTTCGGGCTTTTTCTGTAAGTTCCGTTGTATAGGCCTCTATTACTTTCTGGGACTTGTTCTTTTTGCTCTCATCAGCCCCTTCATCATCACCGCTGACAAACTCCTCTTTTCCGGAATCATCGGGGTATGTAGCTACTCCATGGGAAATGTACTTGAGGAGTTCAAATCTGGAAATTCCCTCAAGCTCAAGAAAATAGGCAGCATATGACTCATCCTCATCCATTATCGAAACAAAGACATCACCGAGGTCAAGAATATCCTTCTGGGCCGAGGCAGTATGCCAGATGGCCCTTTCCATGACATTCTGAAACCCCACGGACTGTTTAGGCTCATCCACCTCAACAGTCTCTATTTTCTTTTCAAAATAGTCTTCAATATTTTTTTTCAGGCTGCTGATATCTCCTCCGGAACCCTCTATTATTCTCTTTCCGTCTTCAAAGAAAAGTGAAGCATAAAGTATATGTTCAGGTGTCAGATACTCATGTTTTTTCATTTTAGCCTCGTTAAAGGCCGCCATCAATACATCATTAAGAACTGAATTAAGCTCCATATTACATCCTCATTAAACCTTATGGTGATCAGGCCTTCTCGCAGGAACAGCGGAGAGGGAAAGACCTCTCCTTTGCCATCCTGTGAACTTCGTCAACCTTGGTCACCGCTATATCATAAGTATAGGTTCCGCAGATCCCGTACCCCTTTTTATGCACATCCAGCATCACCTGTGTGGATTTTGCTGCCGGCATGTGAAAGACTTTCATTAACACTTCTATAACAAAATCCATTGTCGTATAATGGTCATTGTGGAGAATAACCTTATACAGCTCCGGCTTTTTTACTTTTGTCTTTGACTCAAACCTGAGCCCGCCTTCGTGATTATCTCCCATTGAATAGGGCATAATAATACACTCCTGATTACTGATTAAAAAATAATAAAATGTAATGACTATTTAAATAAATATTTAAACTACCTTAATCTTGCCGTATCTGGAAATTGACTTGATCAGGAAATAACCGAATGTGGTAAGGGATTCCCCCTGTTTGAGATATATTCTCTTTATAATAAATGCACATGCATACTGTTTCATATCAAGGCTTCTGATTATTTTAAAAAGAGTGCTGAAACGGTTTTCAAAATATACAGCAAAAATTTCAGTAATGAAATTTTCAACATCATTTTTCACCTGGGCATAATACCTTAAAAAGGAAATCTTTCTGTCAAGATAGAGATAGAGTTCAGTAAATTTTTTTGCGCTGAAATCCTTTGTAAGAAGAAAATTCACAACATCCAGTATATTCTCCATACATTTCCCTGCAGAAAGAGAGGCAGGAAATGTTTTGTATATCTGGTATATTGACAGAACCTTTTCGCTGATATCATCCTCATTGGACAAAGAGGCCTGTTTAAGCACCATTTCATCAAAAATATCATCTATTATGCTGTCAATTTTCGTACCGTACTGCTTGCCAAAGGGGGTCAGAAGGAGCTTGTCTGAATATGAGGAAGTTCTCATATCTCTGTTTTTCTCTTCAGCTTCACTAAGAGATGATCCGGCCCTGCTGGCAAGTTTGTCCTTTTCTATCTGTTCAAAATATTTCAAAACCTTTGAAATATTTTCAGATATCTCAATAAGGGAAAAACGTTCTGTTCTGCCTATAAGATTAAGCTTTCTTTTCTCGTTGTCATCCTCATTGAAAAAGTATTTTATATAGGTCTTGTCATCCCACCAGTCAGGCCTGTTCAGGATTCGCACATAGGCATCATGGAGGGATGCCGCTATATATCCGTGCTGGGCCTTGTGGGAAAGGATTACAGAACTCTTACTGAGCTCTTTCATTGTCTTTACGTGACCGTGAAGTTCATTAATAGGCATTGCAAGGGTTGTATTGCTCTTGTTCATATTCATGTTGTACTGCTGAACCTGATGGCTCAGCCGGTTTTCCATCATGTTCCTTATGGAAATATAGGCTGAAATAGACTGCGGATTATAGACATCTGAAAAAATATTTGAAAAATACTCCTCTTCAAGATCCCGTTTCCCTTTCTGGGCAATGATATAGATTCTTGAGATGGCCTGCATCTCTACAAGAATATCCGTTATCATATTAGTCTGACTGCTGTTTAGGCTGTAGCTGTAGTTTATAATGGCAGAAAGTTTCCCTTCAGTGAGAATTTCAGCATAGTCAGTCAGTTTGTTTATGATCTTGTTGATCATTCCATAATCGACAAATGCCTTAATCTTCTTCAGGTCAGTTGTTATTGTGTCATTGATAATCATTTCTTCCATTTAAAAACCCAGAACCGCATAATAACAATTTATATAAGACAAAACGTGTAAATAATAATTATTACCCCAGTCAGGCATATATGTAAATAATATTAACATAAAAAAATTATTTTTTTGACATTTATAAAAAAAGTAATATTATAATTCTAATGAATAATTAAAATTTTATTATACCATTTTTTCCATTAAGATGCATGATTTTAATCCTTTAAGCGGAGAAATTATTACCAATGTACAATATACTCATTGTGGAAGACGATAAACCATCCGGCCTCATACTCAAAAAACTCCTTACAAAAGAGGGATACAATATAACCGGAATATATGAATCAGGAGAAAAGACTCTTGAAGTCATTAAAAATGTGACAAAACCGGATCTTGTCCTCATGGACATTAGCCTTTCAGGTAAAATTGACGGAATTGAAACTGCAGAAAAACTTTTCAATGAATACAACATACCATTTATATATATTACAGCATCAAGTGACAGGGATGTAATCGAAAGAGCCAAAAAAACCATGCCCCTGAACTACATTGTAAAACCCTTCAATTCACACACACTGTGCTCAACAATTGAAATGGCCATGTACAGATACAATATGGAATCAAAGCTGTCACGCTCAACCGATACACTTGACAGAATAATTAATGCAATCCCGGACTTCATGTTTGAAATTGACAGAGAAGGGAACCCCATTAATGAAGCAGACAGTGAAGTTCTTCATAAATACTGGTCTCATGAACACACTGCTGATGTAGCTAATCTGCTGGACAGTGCTGCAGAGACCCACGAAGTTCAGATATATGAATACAAACTAAAAAAAGACAGCCTTAAAAACTATGAGGCAAGAATAATATTCGTTGAAACAAACCGTTTTCTGTTCATTATCCGGGACATCACAGAGAGAAAACTGGCTGAAGACAAAATAAAAGACCATCTGGCCGGTCTTGAAGCGGATGTTAACTCAAGGACTGAAGAAATTCAGGCCATGAACAGAACGATGAAAAAGGAAATAGAACTCCGGACTCTCGCAGAAGATGAAATAAGGGTGTTCATGGAACTCTTTGAACAGAGCACAAGGATTTCCGTAATTGCAAACAGTGAAGGCTGTATAACAAATGTCAACCAGACCTTTCTAGATCTCACAGGTCTTACCCGTTCCGAATGCAGTGAAAAATGTCTTTTCACTGCCAACAGCTTCATCTTTAAAAATGAAAAAATGAAGGAACAGATCGAAAAAAATGACATATGGAAAGGAGAAATTTCAAACAAAAACAAAAGCGGAGAAACATTCTACCTTGATGCAATAATATTCAAAATCAGGAACAGGGATGGAGAAGTTACACACATCGCCCTTAGTGCGGAAGATATTACACAGAAAAAGATTGATGAAGAGGATCTAAAGAAAACAAGGGATCTTCTTCTCAAGTCATCTGCAGATTCGATTGACAAGGAAATGGACTGGCAGACATGGAAGGAGAAGATGCTCAGCCGTAATGTTTCCAGAACTGACAAATCAATCTTTCACAACATAAACAACAGTTTTACACAGGGAGCAGGTTTCGGAACACTCATAGCCTTCATGGAAATGATGTCAAGCACCTCAGTCAGGGAAAACGACAAAGTCATCATAGACAGCAATATATTCACCCACGCAATGGAGAACGTCAAGATCGCCCAGAGTGCCTTTAAAATTTTCGCGAGTATTGACTGGGTAATAGGAAACGAAGTTGAACTGAAGGAACTCAAGGTAGGTGACATTTATAAACTTGTGAAGGTCGTCATCGACAACTGCAGCGAAATGGCTGCAATAAACAACCACAGAATAATAATAAATGAATACCCCGAAGACATTGAAAACTTCAGTATAAGAATCAACACAGACTACATGGCAGATTCAATAAAAGAAATACTTATAAATGCCATGAAATTCTCCAAGCATGGAAGCACCATTGCTGTCATGATTTATTCCCAGAACAAGAATCTCCGTATTTCGACAATAAGTGATCCTGAAAAAAATTCTGACGATGTAGTCGGTATTCCAATAGAATACGAAAAAGTTGTATTTGAACCCTTCTACAGAATATCGAAGCTGGTATACGAAAAATACCATACACTGGACTTCGGTATCGGACTTACATATGTTGAAAAAATAGTGAAAAGGCATGGAGGAGAAATCTTTGCCGAAAATATACTGGACTATTCTGATATAAAAAAGGAACCTATAATAAAAGTGAATCTCATGATATCACTTCCTTATATCTTTGAATAGGAGAATAACGATGCCATATGTAGATGTAAAAACAGCGGGTCCCCTCACAGTTGAACAGAGAAGGGAAATTGCAAAAAGAATCTCAGATGCCATGGTGGAGGTTGCCGGAAAATCCCCAAAATCAACATATATCACTTTTCAGGAAATTGACAGGGATATGTGGGCAGTGGGAGAAGAGCTCCTTTCTGATAAAAAATAATGCTCCTTTCTCTACGGAACATTGAGAAATCCTACAGAACCGCCGGTACCTTGAGAAAGGTACTGGACGGAATATCATTCAATCTTCAGGAAGGTGAAATAGCATCCATTACAGGTACATCCGGATGCGGAAAGTCCACTCTCCTTAATATTATAAACGGAATTACGAAGCCTGAAAACGGCACAATTACAATGAAAGGCACAAAAATGAAACTGTCCAGCGACCGGTTCATGTCATCGGTGAGAACCAACCGTATAGGCCAGATTTTTCAGTCATTCAACCTTATTTACAACAGAACTGTAATGTCAAACATTCTCCTTGCAGCAGAACTTTCAAATGGGAATTCATCAATGAAAAGGGAGGAGATCATCGACCTCCTTGAACAGCTCGGCATTGCACAGTATCACAATACGCAGACCGGCCTTTTATCGGGCGGGCAGAGACAGAGAGTGGCAATTGCAAGGGCCCTTGTCAACAGGCCTGAACTTATTCTTGCAGATGAACCCACTGCAAATCTTGATGATTCAACCTCACGTGATATATTTAAAATACTCACATCACTGGCTCAGCAAAAAATAGGAATACTAATCGTCACACATAAAAATTATATGCATAAAAAATCAGACAGGGTCATGAAACTGGACAACGGAAAGCTGATACAGAAATGATTAAAGGTAGAGTTAAAATATTTGCAAGAGAGATGACAGGGTCATTCTTTACAACCATGACAGCTTTTCTTGTTATTGTGGCTGCATCGGGCCTTACGGTTACCTTTTACTCAATCTCTTCCAGCGCAAAAACATATGTTAAAAATAAATTCGGAAGGTCGATCTCTCCCGACATAATAAGAGTAACCGCCCCGGAAAAGGATAGTCAGTCAATTTCCATACTGTCCATTTTTTCAGACAGCTCCGGAGGATTCAGTGAAAAAAAATTTCAGCAGATAAAAAGCATACATGGAGCCGGAAAGGTCGAAGGCCTGCTTTCGGTCAACATCCCCTCTTCTGCCGGCATAAGCATACTCAGCCTGAACTACAGAACCGACCTTATACTTGCAGGAGCTCCTGCCTCAATGCTTGGAAAAAATGAGCGGGCTTTAAAAAAACTCTGGAAACATAAAAACCCCGAAGACCCCGGCATTCCCATGATAGTGCCTGGCGTACTGATTAATACATATAACAACGGGCTGGCCGCCGCAAACGGAATGCCGAAAATAAGTGTATCAATGATAAAGCAGCTGCCCATATCTCTGGCACTTGGTTATTCAAGCGTAAAAAGACTTGATGACTATTTCACCACCTCCGGCACCGTAATCGGATCATCAAATGAAATCAGCATAATGGGCCTGGTAATTCCAATTGATACTGCAAAAAAAATAAACAGGCTCTTTAACCGGGAAAACAGATACCTTTACGCGGATATTACGCCTTCAGAGCATAAGGATACAGAAAGAATAAAACAGAAAATAAAAAAAATAGGCCTTGTTGCATCCACCGGTACAGTGATATCCCGGAAAATACTTGAGCTCATGGGGAAAACTGATATTTTCACAGCATCTCTCATGATAATTATAATATCACTTGCTGCTGTGGCCGTTGCATTGTGCTGTATTACATCATTATGGAACAGAATAGAATACTACCGCACACTGCGCATTCTCGGGGCATCAAGATTTCTTATCTCCGGCACTGTGGTAATAAAATTCTCACTCATGGGATTTGCTGCAGGAGCACTGTCTCTGGCACTGACCAAGGCAGTAGTGTTCAGAATTATACCTCATGGTTTACTGCAGGGCCTTTCCCTTATCTCCGGCACCGGAGGAAATA
Source organism: Spirochaetota bacterium (assembly GCA_003246895.1). Classification (GTDB taxonomy): domain Bacteria; phylum Spirochaetota; class UBA4802; order UBA4802; family UBA5550; genus SZUA-423. Next base: position 56,555 of record QKCL01000053.1, read on the forward strand.
CCACTATATTTCTAATACTGACAGCATTAATACCGGCTGTATCAACTTTGCCCGGAATAATAAGAATATTCTACCTTGAAATGAACAGAAATTAAAAAAGCCGCCCTTTTCATGGCGGCTTTTAAACATTATGAAGGCTGTTATTAACCGGCAGAAATAGCATCTGCAGGACATACACTTTCACATGCACCGCAGTCAATACATACGTCAGGATTAATAACATGAAACCCGTTTCCTTCGCTGATCGCGCTTACGGGACATTCGGAAGCACATGCACCACAGTTTGTACATGCGTCTTTATCAATTACATAAGCCATTTGTTCCTCCATATGAGATAATGTTATTAGTCGAAGGAGAATCCTTCAGTATTTTATAAAATAATGCCAATCCTGTTTCTTGTCAAGATATAATAAACTATTTCCGTCCTGTTAAAACTTAATATAATAGAAAAAAATATCTCAAAAAATGAACTCTCCATGCTTCAAATACCGATACGTTATCTCTACCGACAATTTTTTCTATCTCTGACACCGAAACCTGCAATTGATCAAAGTAATATCATTTTTTAAACCACAATTCGTATGAATTATTTTGGAGAAAAACGAAAAGCAGACGGGAAGAGCTTGATGAGAAATAATCACATGGGCAACATATCACGTTTTTACAAGGTTTATCTACAAATTGGATTTAATGAAAAGTAATTATATAAAAGATCTGCTGCTTCTGGAAATCCGGGAGATCTACGATCTTGAACATAATATCATTAAAGAATTATATACTACTGTACTTTAAATATGGAGATTTTCTTACTCAAATTCTCTGCAAGAGTCGATAAATGACTGGCATTTGCACTTATCTCTTCCGTAGTCGCAGATTGTTCTTCTGAAATACTTGTTATCTCTTCTGTACTGGCCGAAGATTCCTCGGTAATAGAAGAAATGTTTTCCATCATTCTTAAAATATCATATGAACTTTCTGATATTTTTTTTAACTCGTCAGATATTTCAACAGTTTTGATGCTTGTTTGTTGCGATGCATATAATATTTCATCCAGTGACATCCCGGTATTTTCTACAATAAGAACACCTTCATCAACTTCATGAACAGCTTCCCCCATACTATTTACACTCATCTCTATTTTACCCTGAATTTTCTGAATCATTCTGGTAATTCTTTCTGTTGCTGTATTGGATTCACCTGCAAGTTTTGAAATTTCGTCTGCAACTACTGCAAAGCCTTTACCAGCTTCACCTGCTCTAGCCGCTTCTATTGCAGCATTAAGAGAAAGAAGATTTGTCTGGTCAGCAATCCCTTTTATCAATCCAATAATCTCTTCAATATTTGAACTTAACTGTCCCAATTCATTAATTGTATCCGAAACTTCCTGTACCATATCTTTAATCTGGTTTATTTTGGAAATTGCTTCCTGAGCATTTGCTTTACCGGTTTTTGCCAGTAATTCCGATTCGTTTGACAAAGTAGAAGTATCCTGCGCATTAGCCTGCACATTTTGAATAGTCTTATTAATTAATTCTATTTTGCTTAAACTGTTTTCTATACTTGTTATTTGCACCTGAGAACCTTCTGCCAACTGGGATACTCTCTGGGCAACCTGTTGTGCCCCCTGTGCTGTCTGTCCAGCTGATTCTGTAACTAATTCAGAATTGCCGGTTACCTCTTTTGCAGTTTTTGCAACGTCAGAAATTATGTTCTTTAAGTTTTCTCTTACTTTATTAATAGAATCAGCTACATATTTGATTTCATCCTCTGTCTCTGAATCAACTTCTACTGTCAAATCCCCCTTTGCTATGTCTTCTGAACCTTTTGAAATTTTCTCAATTGCTCCCATAACAGATAAATAAAAACCGCTGAAAATATATCCAATTCCTAAAAGAATTAACAGTGTAAATGCTACAGAAACGGGCCTTTGGTCAGCATATCCTTTTACCCTTTTGGCAATTAATCTGTATAAATTTTCAGAATAAATTTCATATAACTTTTTATTATTTTCATATGCCTGATCACCCTTCATTGCAAAGTCATCATAGTCGGATTTTTCCCCCGCCAGCAAGGAATCCACTGCCGATAAAAATTTTTTATTTGATTCATTGGCCGTATTGTAATCATTACCTAAAATCGCTTTTAAAGAATTGTTGTTCTTATAAATAACCTCTATGCCTGAAGCCAGCTGATTATTAAGGTCTTCAATCATTGTTGCAGTTTTTATTATCTTTATCCGGTTATCTTTATGTTCTTTTATGTTTTTAACAGCTTCAATTTTCATTTCATTGATATAATTCAAAATTTGAGGAAGCCTCAAACCAAAAGCATCCATTAAATAAAATGTATCAAGATCGGGATCAAGGATTAAGTTAGATGTGTCATTGACGTAAGCAATTAATGAAATTGTTTTATTTACTATGACATTTCTTTTTTCGACAAAATCGGCATTACTCATAGTCTTATAATCTGTTTTCAGATCCTGCCATGCTTTTTTAATATCTTCCCATCTATTTTCTACTTTCAGGATTTTGTTTAATTCTTTATCCACCTCATCAACTTTTTTAATATTTGAATCAGTATTAGCTGTTATGATATCAATTTCTTTCTGAACATTGTCCCCGTATATAACCTGGTGATAAGTTTTATCTTTAAACTGATGAAAAGTAATCAATAAATCTCTTGAAGGATTTATATATCTCACTCCCAGGTTTTCTTTAGCGTTAAACTCTACCTGAGAATTAAGATTTGAAAGTAAAATGTACATTACACCACCGATGAGAAGAATTATCGTACAGAAGATCAAAGTAAATTTTTTCAGGTATTTGAGTTTGTTCATTAATAAAACTGCAGGTTTAAAAAACTTTTTCATAAATATTCCCTTTTTAATATCACTGATCAATCTTCATAATACGAACAAGTAGTATATTTATACAATATACTACTTTTATGACATATTCCAAGTACTAATATTCATGAATTTTTTAAATGACTTATTTTGTGCTGATTTTGCTTTGTTAAAACTTGTTCATTCATACTCTGGCAAAAATATGCGGCCGGGGCAGAGAATATTCAGTCTTCATGGAACAAAATATTTATGATTGGATAAAGATATAACAAGACAAGGCATCTAACAGAACTTATTACTAAAACCGTTAACTCCGATGCCAGAAGCCGCCGCAGTCCCTAAACAAAAAAGGCCGCCCGAACGGACAGCCTTCCCTTTTTAAAAACTTAATCTGTTAAAAAACTTACCAGACAATACCTGCAGTGATACCAACTGAATATGCATTGTCAAAATAGTAAGTAACAGGAGCGTCTATATAAACCGGCCCCAGACTCACACCCACGTTCGCCATGAGTCTCGGCCTGAACCTGTCTGCCTTTTCGGAAGTACTCGCGTCAGAAACTGTGATTGTCCCTTTTGTACCTTGATATATACCTGCAGTAGTAATTGTTGCATCGCCATCCGCACTGACATTCAGATCCGTGTTAGAGCCAACAACAAAGTCAAAACCTGCACCGACACCTGCATTTACAATGTAGAGAAGCCTCATTGATGTGTAGATCTCAACCGGAATTATATAGTTCTTTGATTCGACCTCAAGTTCTATTGAAGGGTCAACATCAGCATCATAACCGCCATTAGAAAGTGTCATGGTATCCAATTTCAGTCCATAGCCGATCTTGCTCGAAGCGTATGTGAAACCTGTACCTACAGTTATACCTCTCCAAAGTATGGATCTTGCAAGTATTGATTTTTCCTTCACTATTGAATAGTTTAGCATAAAACCGAATATGCTGGCATCGTAGTTAACCTTGTCGTCACCCAGACCCAGCTCGTAGTCTACCCACTCTGTGCTGAACTTCCCGAACTTGAATGTCAGGTAAAGGTCCTCAACAAGAAAGCCCATGTTTATTCCTATCTGGCCAGCCACAGGCTGCCAGCCCACACCCGCATATACATCACCCTTGTTCTGCAGGTCGTCAGTAAGTGCATCTGCATTCATCTCGGCATTTGGCATCTGCAGGGAGAACATTGTACCCACAGATATATTGAACAGGTCATAGCCCTGATAGCCCCTTGTTGTGCCCGCGTTTGATGCATACACAGCAGAGTTTGCCATACCGCGGGTGAAATCAGGCATCGTGTCATACTTTGCCAGATCACTGTTCAATTGGGTTTCAATAGTTGACTTTAATGCTGTATTCAATGTTGCATCCCCAAAATCAACTGTTACCGTGAGAGCCATGAGCCCCGAAACAGGCATTGCCATTGCCATGGCAAGAGCCAGTATTATTTTCCTTATTTTCCTTATTTTCATGTTTTTCCTCCAGAGTAAAAGACTTAGTTAATTTATTGAAACCGGTTCATCATTTCAACCAAAATTTCTATTTTTCATATACATTAATGTTAAAACTCATAGTTTTAAAAGAAAAAATTGCAGTTTTCAGAAATTTATTTTAAAAAAGGAAGGGCACTGGGCAGAACACACAGTGCCAGAGATGCGGCAAAAACCGCAAAAAGCCCCAGGTCAAAAAGCCCGGCCCTGTTTCTGTCCTGAAGTTCAGCCTCTCCGTTGAAACATCTTGAAACAAGGGCATCGGAAAAAGCATCTGTTTTTAAGAACATATTAATCATGAGGGGGTAGATTCTGTAAATGGCTCTGTGCAGGGGTCTCCTTGAATTTGAAAGACCTCTGGAACCGACAGATTCACCAACTTCGGCGTAAGTATCAACGGCCTTTGGAAGGAGAGTGAAAATTATGAGAAAAAATGATGCAATCTTTCTGTGAGGCAGAAAGGGCACTGGCCTGAACAGGGAATATATTACTCCGTAAAGCTTGTCAGGAGATGTTGTACGCGTAAAGAGCAGCCCGCAGAGAATATAATCTGCAAAACGGAGGCACTGAACCATGGCGGAAACAATACCCTCAGGGAAAATCCGCCCATCCCACGAAAGGATGGATGCGATAAATATAAATGCAAGGAGCCACCAGAACACGGCCATCTCCTTCATGAGCTTTTTCATGGACATGCCTGAATAAACAGCGGCCCCGCAAAGAAAGACAGAGAATAGTGCCAGAGACCATGGGCCGGACAGGGCAATTGCAGAAACAGTAACTATCATTTCGAAAAGTTTAATGAATGGATTGTGCCTGTGTATTAAGCTTCCACCCTCCATGTAGTGAAAAAGTGTCAGATGCCCCATGTGTATGTGGACCTCTTTCTGCTTTTTCCGTATGGGTGTCTGAGCAGATTCTCATGGTAGAGTTTCTCATCTGTAGAGGGCTTCCCGTCGTATCTGATTATTCCCTTGTTAAGGATAACAAGCCTCTGGGCATGGGCAAGTATCTTCTCTAAATCGTGGGTGATTACAATTACTGTGTGCCCTCTTCTGTGCATCTCCACAATTTCACGGGCAACAGATTTTACACCCATAAAGTCAAGGCCTGCGAAGGGCTCATCGAGCACAACAACTTCAGGATTCATGGCCAGAACCCCGGCTATTGTGACACGTTTCTTCTCTCCTCCCGAAAGAAAATGGGGCTGTTCCCTGAGAAGGCCTGTAATTCCAAGGTGCTCGGAAACAGTCGTAACAGCTTCATGAACCGCATCCTTTTTCCAGCCCAGGTTTCTCGGCCCGAATGCAATTTCGTCATAAACGGTCTGGCCCACAATCTGCGTGTCGGAATACTGAAAAACAAGGCCCACATTCTTCTTTATCTCAACAGGCATCTTTACAACATCCCTGCCCCTGTACATTACAGAACCCTTCACGGGTTTAAGGAGTCCGTTCAGGTGCTTCATGAGCACAGTCTTGCCTGAACCGTTTTCCCCGGCAATTACAACAAATTCACCGGCACCGATCTGAAGGTTCACAGACTTAAGTATGGGCTTGTTCTCCTCATAATGGAAGGAGAGGTCCTCTATGTGAAAAAGTATCTCCTTCTTCATCTTCTCATTATCCCTTCATAAACCGGCCTGAGCCATTTTGATACAAGCACCGAAGCAATGAGCTTGATAACCTCACCCGGCAGAAATGGAAGAACCGCAATTGCAGCAACCTTGCCCCATGTCATTCCAAGCTTGATCTTCAGCCACAGTGAGCCGAGGGCAAATATGCACGCAAGGCCTGCTATTACCGCAACCGCGTCAAAAACCCATGACCTCCTGCGCAGATGTGAAACAAAGCCCATAATAAAAACTGCAGGAAGGTATGAGACCAGAAAGCCTCCCGTGGGACCCGCGAAATGGATGAACCCGCCCTTGCCCCCTGCAAATACAGGCAGGCCCAGGGCTCCCAGAAAAAGATATGCTCCAACCGCCGCAAGTCCGGCAACAGGCCCCATAATGAGCCCTGCAAGGGCAATGAACATGTTCTGAAGCACAACTGGAACCGGTGTACCCGGAAGAGGTATGGCGATATAGGCTCCGATAATTATAAGTACAGTAAACATTGCCGTAAAGGCTGTCTCTTTAACTCCTGTCTGGCTCATAGATTCCCTCAACAATTTTCAGTATATATAAATATTAATATTTCATGCAAATTTACGGCCAAATCGTTAACCGCAGTGCAAATACTATGTTTACAATCCAATCTGTCAATATTCATTAATATTTTTTTGAAGGAGATCACCGCAAATTGAGGATTATTTCACCGTTCATCAGAAACATTAGAACGGCACTGAACTTCCGGTTCAGACTGAAACAGAAACGTACCGTGCAGGTGTACCTCTGACACCGGAGATTCCGTAAGATACTTCTGATTTGTGCTGACTGCGGGAAATATGACGAAATGTATGTTCTCTGGCACCAGAGGATAGACCAAGTTCAGGTGCCAGAGGTGAGATTATGTCACACAAGAACCAAGTCCACGGTGCCAGAGGTACTGCATAAACTATAGCCTACCCTTTCTGTACAAAAAAGCTCCCGCCGATTCTGGCGGGAGCAGTCACATTGGAAAAGGAGTTTCTATTACTAAACTTAAGTAAGCTAATAATAACAAATTTATTTGGAGATTACAAGTCCTTCACCCTTAAAATCGATCTTCAAAGATGAACCCTCTGTAAAATTTCCTGAGAGAAGCTCAACAGAAAGCGGATTAAGCACATATTTCTGAATTGCACGTTTTAAAGGCCTTGCCCCGAACTGCGGGTCATAACCCTCATCAGAAAGAAAATTCAGAGCTTTCTTTGTAATCTCAAGAGAGATCCCCCTCTCCTTGAGCCTCACTGCCACCTCAATGAGCTGATTCTTCACAATCTCACCGATATTTTCCTTTGTAAGAGGATTGAATATTATTGTTTCATCAACCCTGTTTAAAAACTCCGGCTTGAAGTACATTTTAAGTTCCTGCTCAACCCCACGAACCCTGTCGTCTTCCGGTATTGACTGGTCGCTGATGTACGCAGTACCAATATTTGAAGTCATGATTATGAGTGTATTTTTAAAATCTACTACTCGGCCCTTTGAATCTGTAAGCCTGCCCTCATCAAGTATCTGAAGAAATATGTTGAACACGTCATGATGGGCCTTTTCGATCTCATCAAAGAGAATTACAGAGTAGGGCCTTCTGCGCACAGCTTCAGTGAGCTGGCCGCCCTCATCATATCCAACATATCCCGGAGGTGCACCGATAAGCCTTGCAACGGAATGTTTCTCCATATATTCAGACATGTCTATACGGACTATTGCCCTGTCATCATCAAAAAGGAAGCTCGCAACAGCCTTTGCTGTTTCTGTTTTACCCACACCTGTGGGCCCCAGGAATATGAAAGATCCCATGGGCCTGTTAGGATCCTGAATTCCGGACCTTGACCTGCGCACAGCTTCAGAGATGGCTTCGATTGCCCTTGACTGTCCAACCACCCGTTCAGCAAGAATGCTCTCCATCTGCAGGAGCTTGTCCTTCTCCCCTTCAAGCATCTTTGACACAGGGATGCCCGTCCATCTGGAAACAACAGCCGCAATTTCCTGGTCTGTAACAACTTCTTTAAGGAGGCTGCTTCCAGGAGCAATGGATTCGGCATTTTTATTAAGGGCATCAAGCTCCTTCTCGAGTTCAACTATCTTGCCGTATCTGATTTCGGCAACACGGTTCAGATCACCCTGTCTTTCTGCGATCTGCTCCTCAATTCTGTACTGTTCTATGGCCTCTTTGATGTTGCTTATTTTCTTTATTACTTCTTTCTCTTTCTGCCACTGGCCCACAAGAACATCCTTCTTCTCGTTAAGGTCCGCAAGCTCGGCCTCAATCTTTTCAAGCCTCTCGGCTGAAGCCTTGTCCTTCTCTTTTTTCAGGGCCTCGCTTTCGATGAGCAGCTGCCTGATACGTCTCTCTATCTCGTCAATTTCTGTGGGCATTGAGTCAATCTCCATCTTTATGAGAGACGCCGCCTCATCTATGAGGTCAACTGCCTTGTCCGGCAGAAACCTGTCGGTTATATATCTGTTGGAGAGTACCGCTGCAGAAACGCAGGCTGAATCGGCAATACGCACACCGTGATGGACCTCGTACTTCTCCTTCAATCCCCGCAGAATGGCTATTGTATCATCAAGGGACGGCTCTTCGGTAAATACAGGCTGAAACCTTCTCTCCAGCGCCTTGTCTTTTTCAATGTATTTCTGGTACTCGGAAAGCGTTGTTGCGCCGATTGTCCTCATCTCTCCCCGGGCCAGTGCCGGTTTAAGCATGTTCGATGCATCCATGGACCCTTCACTTGCGCCTGTACCGATAAGTGTATGAAGTTCATCCACGAAGAGTATAATCTCACCTGCTGATTCTTCAACCTCTTCCACAACGGATTTCAGCCTCTCCTCAAACTCGCCGCGAAACTTCGCTCCTGCAATGAGCGCTCCCATGTCAAGGGCCACAACCCTCTTGTTTTTCAAATTCTCCGGCACGTCACCCGACACTATTCTCTGGGCAAGTCCCTCAACAATTGCGGTCTTGCCCACACCGGGTTCCCCTATGAGAACAGGATTATTCTTTGTACGTCTTGAGAGAACCTGCATTACACGGCGTATCTCCTCATCACGTCCTATTACTGGATCCAGTTTATTCATTCTTGCATAGTCAGTAAGGTCCCTGCTGTATTTGGCAAGGGACTCATATTTGTCTTCGGAATTTTCAGCATCAGCCCTCTTGCTTCCCCGAATCTCCATGAGAACACGCATGACGCTTTCCCTGTTTATTCCGTTTGCTTTCAGTATCTGCCCCGTCTTTCCGCTTGTCGCTTCAGACAACGCAACAATAATGTGCTCTGTACTAAGATACTGGTCTCCGAGATTAACGGCCTCGTTCCATGCCCCATTCAGCACACCGTGCGCGCTTCTTGAAAGAGACCCTCCGCCGGGGCCTGCACCTGTCTGGCTTGGAAGACTGTTTACTGCGGCATCAACTTCGCTTCGAAGCGCCTCAACATGTATCCCCATTTTCTGGGCAAGGGTGGAGAAGAGTCCTCCCTGCTGGTCAACCACAGCCTTGAGAAGGTGTTCCGGCTGTATCTCCACACTGTTTCTCTCTGTTGCAATGTTCTGTGCACTGCTCAAAATATCCTGAGCCTTGATTGTTAAACGATCCATTCTCATAAAATAAATATCTCCTATTTTAATCTCAGGGGGGAGTAGATAAAAAGGCCGGTACCATCAAAAGGTATCGGGAAATTATGTAAAAATTCCAGCCATAAAGTTACAGGAAAATCAAGCAATAATCTCCACCCATGGTGAAAAGTAAACCATACTTTATATTGAAAGGTATGTATTAAGATAATCAGATCAGGCAGAAGAATCTCTCCGTGAAGATTCCCTTTTCTCATACTACTTATACGGAAATAACTTTGGCTGGCAGTTTAAAATCCCGGCTCATTGTGACAAAAAAATAATACTATACAGACATGTCAATTTCCGCCTGTTTAGGAATTTTATCGGCTACCCGACTTTTCTCAGGATCCATTCAAAGCCGTATCTGTAGCCGGAATTTCTCCACAGCTTTTCAAGTAGTATATAACCGGAAAGAACGGCCGCCGTTATACCGATAGTTGTCCATTTATCAAATGATTCCGCAATACCCGTTGAGTGAACAAACTGTTTTATAAAAAGGTGTGTGATAAAAACTGTAAGCGAAATTTTCCCAAGAGGAACAAATACAGGGGACAGATACCTGCTCCTGCGGCCGAGTACAGAAAAAATGTACATGAGAAAGGGGAGAGACCCTGTGAGCAGAAAGAATGCAGGCCCAAGCATTGGATAGAACCTGAGCTTTACAGTATAAAATCTTTCAAGGAAAGGAATCTTTTCCGCACCCGGAAACACATGAGGCAGGATCACAAAGAGTACCCCTGCAAGCCAGAGTACTGCACCATAAACAAAAAGCCTTTTATATTTTCCGGCTGCTATGTATTCAGCCGAAGCGTATCCGAAAACGAAAAAAGCAAGCCATGGAAGAACCGGGAAATGCCCCTCCACAAAGGCGAATCTCAAAAAGGGCATGGGAAGGTTCATGTTCGCCATCCACCTGTTGCTGATATGCATGGGCGTTTTTAATATATGCTGGGCAGTCATTGCTGCAATAAAAATCAGGATAAAGACACAGATCAGACCCCTCTGTTTCAGGGTGGAGATAAGGGAAACCACGACCAGCCCGAAACCAATCATATGAAGTACATACCATGAAGCAGGAGAAAACCATGAGGGAACTGCAAAATTCAGGATGTACCCGAAAAGAATAAGAGCAATTCCCCTTCTGACAAGTTTAAGCCTGTCTCCGTACTTTTCCATAAAATATCTGGCACCGCTCCCTGCAGAGAAAACAAATATCGGGGCAGACAGTGCCGCAAAGGATATTGCAGTAAAGTATATGGGGTTATCCGCTACGAATCCCATGTTCTTGGCCCCCACACCTCCTCCAAGCCAGATGGAAAGATGCTGAACCACCATAAAAAAAAGGGCAAAGCCCTTTGCAAAATCCAGAGTCTCTATTCTATTGCTCATAGTTTAATCGTACCAGTCAATTTATTAAATATCAGAATTTTCAGCCATATTCCTGCTATCTTCAATTTTTTCAGTTTGAACACTGAATAATTTCCTTCTCTTTCTTAAAAATAAAACAGCTCCTAAAGGTATTGATGACATTATAACTACAGGGCTATAGGCTGTATACTGATAACCTGATCCAAGTATCTGAAAATGGATAAGTTTAAACATAAACCCGCCAGTGGTCCAGTTGAATGAAAATTGAACAAGCCCGACAAGTATAAACAATGCCCATCTCCATTTTTTATTAAACCTGGTTCTCAGATATATTATAAAGGTAACAACAATAAACAAAGGGATGAGCACAGCGTATCCCAAAAAAAAGTAATGCGTCAGCCCTTTCCCTGAAAAAGAAAATTTATTATGTGCCTCAAGTGAAGAATTCATTTCATTAAAATTAAATCCATTAATTTTAACAGAGTCTTTTTCTTTTATTATCTGCGCTGTAACAAGTGCATATTTATCTTTATAAGTAAGCTGGAATGTCTTATTAATCCGGATAAGATCTTCAGTCTGAAAAATATTAGAACCTACAGATTCAAACTTTGAGGCTTTCCCTTTAGATTTGATGTAATCAAAAAGTCTTACAATATCCCTGGCACTTATACTTTTTTTTGCTTCTTCCGAAATAAGAGGAATTGCCTTTTTATATTTACCATTCTCTATGAGTTTTATATATTCAATTAAAAAATTATCGGAATATTTATGCAGGTTTTCGTTTCCATATAGAGAAGAGACTATTAAAACAAATAAAGATACACAGATTATTTTTTTAAACATATTATATCGCCAAAAAAAGAGTTATTATCGTATAATCACACCACTTCTGGCAGATGTAAAGCAGAAAATAATAAATTCTCCACAACTCCCGGTCACCCAGTTACAAATTTTGTTACAACCCTGCTCTCACCGGTTTCAATTATTCGGGGAGTGATTTTTCTCAGTTCCTCTTCACTCCAACCGCTTTCTCTTCCCGCAAGGGTATAGGCCTCTTCTGCACTTTCAGCAAGGACTACTATCTCCGCGAACATGTATACATCCGAAAAAACACAGGGCTCGGTAAACTGTGACCAGCTGGCTTCATATTTATTATGCCTGAATATGTATATCTTTCTGCCCGACATATTAAAACTGCGTTCCCCTTTCTTCGAATTTAAACATAAGTTCCTGGTGGCAGTTGCTGAAATCGTTCTGGCTTGCAAGACCGTATCTTTTCAGCACCTCATCCTCAATATTATGAAAATTGAAGCATTTGTTTTCCATCATACACATGCAGTTTGCAATATATGTGAGATAAACAATATCTCTTGTTTCATCTGAGGCTAGCATGGGCGAATGGTGTCTGGATACGGCTTCTTTAATATAATCGGGAAAGTTCCATTTTTCAGCAATCATTTTGCCTATAGATGAATGACTTATCCCCATTGTAACCTCTTCGAGCACAGTGCAGCACCCTAACTGTTTCCGGGCAATGACTTTTTCAATGTGTTCAACAAGTTCTGAATTCAGTGAAAGCAATACCAGTTTACCCAGATCATGAAGCATCCCGGCAAGGTAGCACTTCTCCCCCTTCTGGATCATTCCGAATTTCACTGCAAGCTCCCTGGCATAGAATGCAACCTTGTTGCAGTGTGACCAGACCTCACGGAAATCTGAAAACCTTTCATCAAGAATCTTCTTTGCCGCTGTTGCAGTAAGAATCACATCAAGATTTTTAAGTCCTATTATTTTTATGGCATCAGTTATATTTTCACTTCTGTGCATTGTTACAAATCCTGCGGAATTTGCAAGTTTCATTACTGAAGCCACAAGTGACGGGTCCAGTGAAATTTTCTCAGATATCTCATTAAGTGAAATATCCATATTAAAACACATTTGTCTGAGTTCGGTAACATGTTCAGGGAAAGTGGGCAGGTCATCAATATCTTCGGTGATTCTGCGCTGAATAAGTTCGATTGCTTCCGGTGTCCTTATTGTCAAGGGGACTGTTATTGAAGACTGTGTAACCTCCCCGTTTGAAACAATATGGAATGAATTTTCTCCGATCCCTGAATTTTTCAGGAAAAGAATTGTCAGAGATATCCCAAGCCCCTCCCCTTCGCTGTCATCACTTATATCCATGTACATATCTGAAAAATCACTGTACATCTTCGCTTTTTCTATTCTTACATTTATCCTTTCCTTTTCAAAGGGGAGCAGTCCGGTGTTGTTATTCACATATATCCTGAAGCCTTTGTCATCTTTCTTAAGAACAAGTTCAACCTTGTAACCGCTCTCCTTCAAAATTTCCCGGAGCTCAAGTGAATCATTCAGGAAAAAGGACTTAAACTCAATCATGCCTGTTTCATACTGAGCCGCGTCGGTTATATCAAGATCATGTTTCTGAAAGTAAACCCTCTTGGAGTTGGCCTTTACGGCATTGACTATCATTTCCCTGAGTACACTCTCAATTACTCCGTGGAGATAGTTCATGTCATTGTTCGAAAGAATCTTGAAAAACAGGGAATTAATAAATTTATCAATTACTTTTGTATTATAATGGAAGGAGAGTTTAACAGCCTCCCCGCTTTCAACCTTTGCGGTGAGTTTTGAAGTATCCTCATGAAGCATTCTGAACTCCTCACTGAACCTTTTTTTAAAAAATAATACAGAATTTCACTGCCCACAACTCTTTTTTATCATAAACTTTTAACTATAATAAATTATTTAGTCACACATATTCCAATTGTGTAATTTCCTGCATTAAACAACAGCCTTCTTTTACTCTTCTGCATTTTTGATATTTTTTACCGCCTCAGCCAGAGTCAGCTCACTGAAATTTTCCGCCATGGCATAGTGTTTGTCACAGAACCATGCCGCATATGGAGGGTGCCCAATCATTCCGGGCGCAGACATTTTTCTGTCCCATTCCAGGTCACTTGCTGTCTTTTTAAAGTACACCAGTCCCCCTGAATTTTCATCCAGAGGTTTTCTGCATATGTGACATATTGGCGGTTTCATGTGTAAAATATAATCAAGGTTCAGGACATTTCAAAATATTGTTTATTACAGCAGATTCAGGAACCATGTGTGAGTGACATGAAGGGGAAGTCTGCTTCAGGCAGACCGAAGCGGCAGCGGAGCCCGGAATGGCACGGCCGGTAAATTTGATTAAAAATATCTAATCAAATTTACCGGACACACCCTGACTCCTATTAATGAAAAAACGCCGGGTGGGAGAGTCCGGCGTTTCGACTGGTACTTCGATGTTGGTTCAAACTATTATTATCTTTGAAGCAGAGTCATAACTGACTGCGACTTGTTATTTGCCTGGGCAAGCATTGAAGTCGCAGCTTGAGTCAGAATCTGATATCTTGTAAATGAAGACATCTGCTCTGCCATATCTGTATCTCTTATCCTGCTCTCAGAAGCCTGAACATTTTCGTAGGCGTTCATGAGGCCCTTTGCTGAATGTTCGAGCCTGTTATAATAGGCTCCGAGGTCAGCTCTCTGTTTTGATATAATTCTCAAAGCCTCGTCTGCAAGACCGATTACAGCATTCGCTTTCCCGGGAGTGGAAATCGAAATAAATGTAAGTACGGTCGGGTTGCGGAGACCAAGAGCCGCAGTAGTCATTGTTTCAATGAATACCCTTTCTCTCTGGTGCATGTTCGGGCCCATGTGAAACCACATTGATGCTGTGGGGTGAAGCCTTGCAAATGAACCTGTAAGAAGTTTCATCTTGTTGAATTCTGCCTGTGATGCGATCCTGTCGATTTCATCTACAAGTTCTGAAACTTCAACCTGAATGAGCTGTCTGTCCTCATCTGTATATGTTCCGTTAGCAGACTGTACAGCGAGTACACGTATCCTTTGTAAAATTTCATGTGTTTCTGTGAGATAACCTTCAGCTGTCTGAATCAGAGACATACCGTCCTCTGTGTTTCTTTCAGCCTGTCTTAGACCCTGAATCTGTGATCTCATTTTTTCAGATACTGCAAGTCCTGAAGCGTCATCTCCTGCCTTGTTGATTCTCATACCTGAAGACAACTTTTCAATATCCTTTGTCATGCTCCAGTCATGGAATTTCAATGTTCTGTGGGAGAAAATCGCAGCAATGTTGTGATTTATTATCATTATATTCCTCCTTGAAATTAACTGCCGTCATCCTTGACAACATAATAATTTTCTTATTCTTACAGAAAGAATCGACACCTGATATTTTTTACAATACAGCGATTAAATCCATTTAAAGTCATTTAAAGTCATTTAAAGTTAAATATGAGCAAATATCACCCAATTATTATTCATTTTAACTTTTTTAATTTTTTTTAAAAAAATATTTGTGTTCACAAATGTACCTCATTAAAAATCCTTTATTATTAAAGGGGACTTTTTATGGCAAAATACAGCGGCAATGCCTTTGGCAGCGGAGGATTCGGTAAGGGGTTCGGCGGCGGGCCAGGAAAAAAATTTACCGGAGGGTTTTTCTCTTCTGTGATTTCATCTGTTATTGAATTTATAACTGTTTTTTTCAAAAATCTTCCTGGTCTCATAAAGAACTACAAAACTGTGGTCATTGGTGTTGGAGCCGGCCTTCTAATTGCATTCATTGTTATACTTGTTTTTGAATTCAAAAATGTTCAGACCCTGGCAGAGTATGAACCCAATATCACAACAAAGATATACGACAAAAACGGGCTCCTCATTTCAGAACTCTTCAAGGAAAAAAGGGAGGTTGTTCCCTATGAAAAAATTCCTAAAGACCTTGTCCATGCCTTCATTGCCATGGAAGACAATGAGTTCCTGTCACACTGGGGAATTAATCCCAAGGGTATAGTGAGAGCCTTTTTTATAAATATTTTCTCAGGCCGCATCAGGCAGGGTGGAAGTACAATTACCCAGCAGCTTGCCAAGATCATGCTCACATCCAGAAAACGGAGTCTCTACAGAAAGGCAAAAGAGGCCTTCATCTCCCTGATGATAGAAGCAAAATACAGCAAGGATGAGATAATGAGAATGTACCTTAACCAGATCTTTCTGGGACACGGTGCATACGGAGTAGAGTCCGCAGCAAAGCTTTACTTCGACAAGCACGTCTGGGAACTGAACCTTGCGGAATGTGCACTCATTTCAACTCTTCCATCCGCTCCGAACCTGCTCTCCCCCATAAGGCACCCCAAAAGGTCAATGACAAGACACAGAATTGCCCTTGCCAAAATGGTTGAAATGGGTTACATCACCGTTGAACAGGCAGAAAAGGCCTATCTCGACTTCTGGCCCGATTTTCTAGACCGCCTGGGCAACATGTCACCATCCATAACCACATGGAGCAACAGGGTAGACAAGGCCCCCTGGTTTACGGAATTTGTCAGAAGAAAACTTGTGAAACAATATGGTGAAAAAAAGGTATATGAGGAAGGACTCCTGGTATATACCACACTTGATATAAACAAACAGATTGCAGGACAGAAAATACTTAAAGACGCCCTTGACAGGCAGACGGTTGTATCTTCCGGCCTGTCATTCAACAATGATGAATTCATAATGGAAAAATATTCCAGCGAGGTTTCCCTCATACTGGATCTCTTTGATATGCCGAACTTCGCCAAAAAAGGCTCTCCCGAGGCAATGAAGCTCAACTCGCATCTCAGGGCCGATGTAATTGAGGAGATTGAGGCCCTGAACTTTCTCACGGGACTCGACAACATCGGCAAGTTCATAGACAAATACAAGACCACATACGACGAAGACAGGGAACAGCAGCGTGTTGAGGGATGTATCCTCTCCATCAACCATAACAACGGCTACATTGAAGCCATGATAGGGGGGAGCGAATTCTCCAGCATAAACCAGCTCAACAGGACAATGCAGTCCAGACGGCAGCCTGGATCATCAATAAAACCCCTGCTCTATACCGCGGCCATGGAAACCGGAAAATTCACGCCGGCAACAGCGGTACTTGACTCACCCATCATCTATCTGGATAATGAAGGCGGTGACTGGCTTCCCGAGAATTATGAAGGAGAATATTACGGTTTCGTCCGCCTGCGCAGGGCACTGGAGAAATCCATTAACGTGATCTCCATAAGAATTGCGGACACAATAGGCATTGACACGGTAATGAATTACTATGCAAAATTTCTGAAGTTCAGCGACAAGGAGAAAGGTGCAAGGATACCCAGAAACCTTTCAATTGCCCTGGGATCGATTGAGGTGAGCCCCTTCGAACTTACCACTGCATATGCAATAATCGCAAACGGCGGAAAAGAAGTAATCCCCTTCGGCATAAGATACATAAAAGACCGTACCGGTAAAGTCATTGAGAACCGTGAGGAAGAGGTTAAGGGTATCCTTGAGAAGAAGACAAAAAACGGAACAATACAGATAATAAAACCTGCAACAGCGCAGATAATGATAAGCATGCTTAAAAGTGTCATTGCAAACGGAACCTCAAGGCTTGCAAACCCGGGAAGGCCCGCCGGCGGAAAAACCGGTACCACAAATAACTGGAAGGACGCCTGGTTCATGGGATTTACCCCTTCCCTCACATCGGGACTCTGGATAGGTTATGACAAGCTCGGCCTCTCTCTGGGTATCGGGCAGTCTTCAGGCGGTATCGCCGCACCAGTCTGGGGAAGATACATGAGAGAAGCCCTGAAATCAACTCCGGTTCATGCCTTCCCGGTATACGCAGGCCTCAAGGAAATGGAAGTCTGTGCCAGTTCCGGTCTTCTCCCGGGCCCCAACTGCACCAGACGCATAAAGGAAGTCTTTATACCTGAATTTGTCCCTGACAAGGAATGCACAATATGCTCAGAATCCGTGGGCAAAGGCCCCGATGCCATAAACGGCCCAAGAGAAAATCTTGTTAAGGGCCAGAAACAGAAAATACTGAATAAAATTAACAGGAAAGGAACCGGTACATCCACAATAGATGATATCAGTAATGACCTGTTAAGATAAATAAATACTTGTAATGAGGATAATATGAAAAATTACTTTATAAACAGGGACGATGCCTTTGTCATGCTCATAGACATGCAGGAGAAACTCATGGCAGCCATGAAGGACAAGGTGCAGATTGACCTCAAAAAGAACTGTGAGATAATACTGAGAACTGCAAATGAATACAGTATTCCAGTCATTGTCACCGAACAGTACAGAAGAGGGCTTGGCGCAACCATACACGAACTTCAGGAAATTATTGAAGGCGCAGAAAACCTGGAAAAGTCATACTTCGACTGTACAAAGGACTGCGACATAAACCAGTCAATTGAAAAGGCCGGCAGAAAGACTGCCATTCTCATGGGCATTGAGTCGCACATCTGCGTGCTCCAGACAGCACTGAGCCTGCTGCAGAAGGGCATGGATGTTATCATTGCATCCGATGCAGTGGCATCAAGACACAAAAGGGACTGGGAAACGGGCCTGAGACTTCTAAACGAGGCAGGGGCTGGTATTTACCCCACAGAAACAATAGCCTTCATGCTCCTCGAAAAGGCGGGAACCCCGGAATTCAAGAAGATATCCCCGCTCTTCAAATAGCGGCTCATAAAAAAACCGGATAGAATTCCGGATTCCGGTATATTTACTCATAAATTCAAGATTATAAACTGTTGGAAGAGAACATGAATATTGAGCTTAAATACTTTACCGGTACAGGAAATTCATTAAAAGTACTTAATACCTGCAGAAAGATTTTTGAGTCCCATGGACATGGGACAAAAATCTCTGAAATTGATTTTAATGATGACTATACAGTAGAACCCGATATTATAGGATTCTGTTTCCCGGTTTATGCATTCGGCATTCCAAGAATATGCAGAAAATATTTAAAAAGCATAAAAAAATTCTCCCATAAACAGAAGGCCTTTGTAATAATTACCGCCGGAGATGCTGAGGAATCAGGATTCTCCTTAATGGAATGCCGGAAATTATTACTGAAGAAAAACTGTGAATTAATCTATTCCGGAGTAATTCAGATGCCGGTGAACTGGATTACCTCTCCTGCCCCGCCATTCACACCATCAAAAGATGAGGCTATTGAAACAATCAGGGAGGGAGTAAGGGAAGCCGAAAAAATTGCCGCCAATCTCATTAATGGTGTAAAAATTTTTCATAAATTCTCCTACCCTAAAAGATATACCAGATACAGGTTTTACATGGACTATCTGCTGTTCAAATACATTGGTGTAAAATTCCTCTGGAGAACTTTCAGAGTCTATGATACATGCAATGGCTGCGGTCTGTGTTCACGCATATGCCCCACCGGAAGCATAGTAATCAAAAATAAAAAACCGGCCTGTACTTCAACATGTGAGCAATGCATGAGATGTGCCAATTTCTGTCCCGAAAATGCCATATATCAGCTCCATGGAGGAGATACTAAAGGGAAAAACAGATATCATGAGCCGGAATTTTTTCCTGTGAAAAAAATTTGTGACGATCTGAAAGTAGAATAAACCCTCACTTAGTTTAAGGAATTCTTTTCCCCATCTCCATCATATAAAACTATTTCCTTTCATCATGTGCATATTTAGAGCCTAAATAAAAAATTAGTTGTAATTTTGCCCTTATTATAACAGCGTTATAATAAATACATTTATTGGCAGAAAATATGATAAAAATTATCCCCTTACTGACCCTTATACTGTTTATCAATTCATGCATCATAGGTGATGACCAGAAACTCGGCGGCCTTGCAGATGATGACTCGGTCATTGCACACTATCCCCTTGACGGAAATGCAGGAGATATAAGCGGTAATGGACATGATGGAATAATGTACGGAGACCCCACAGCTGAAGACGGGAGAGACAGGAATGCGGGCACATCACTTGGTTTTGACGGCATAAATGACTATATAAAGATACCGGATGAGCAAAACTTTAATTTATCGGAGAAAGAGTTCACTATTTCACTGTGGGTAAACATAGCGAGCCTGGGCTCATCATCCGATATCTTTACTTACTACTACTCCTCCACGGTTTACTTTTCACTTGCCGTCAGTGCCATATGGGGCAACCTGAACATAAGCATTAATGGAAATACATTCGCCCCTGTAATTCTGGATATAAACCGATGGTATCATATTATTACTGTCTGCGGAACAAGCGGAACTACTCTTTACATTGACGGTGAAAAAATCATTGAACACACACATGGAATCGGATCATTTTCAGGCACAGTAACTACATTCATAGGTTCCGCAAACGGAGGGTTATACTTCAACGGCAGAATTGACAATCTGACTATTTTAGGCAGAGCACTATCAGCCAATGAAGCAAAAATTCTTTACAGAAACAGTTCCGGCAAGTAATAATTGACCTGCAGTAATTCAAAATATCCTTAGGTAACGCAATACATGAGGTCCGCCCGTGAGCAGATACATAAACTTTTATACAATTGAAGGTGATTATGCCCTGCTTCTTTATTATGCAGGAGAGGCTGGCCTTGCTGCAGTTCCCAGAATCATTAAAACAGAGGACTATAATCTTAAAAAAATAGATACTGCAGAACCCATGGAATTTTCATGCAGCGACATGGAACAGGTTTTTTATTTTACACACAGAGACATACCGGTTTCAGAAATATTATACAGCCCCATAAGAATGGATCCTGAAAATTCATTCCTCATGGCACATCTTTCACCTGTAATAGAATGCACCCCCTCAAGAACAGAAGAGCACAGGCTCTGTAGCGGCAGACTCTACATCGATGCCCCCAAAGATTCCCCATGGTCAAAAAAAATTTATGACTCCTACGAGCTGATTTCAAAATTTGTCAAAAAATGGCCGAAAATTGAAAAGCAGACCCATGCGGGGCCTGCAACTTTCAGAACGGCAAAGGAAGGCAATGTGAAACTAATGGCATCCGGAAGAGAACTGAGAATTTTTTAGACCCCGGATAACTCTTTAACGGGGCATATTCTCCCAGAGAATTTTCCTGCCGTCAAAAACCGGACCATCCACACAGGCCCTTCTGTATCCGTCAACCGTATCAACTGTACACCCCACGCAGAGGCCCACACCGCATCCGAAATAATTTTCCACAGAAACCTCAACCGGAACATTTTCATGAACCAGTTTAACAACTCTATGCATCATGGGATCGGGGCCGCATGTGTATACCCTGTCAAATTTTCCATCGGAAATCACATGGGACATCACATCCGTTGCAAACCCCTTTATCCCTGCCGAACCGTCATCGGTTGTAATAATCAGTTCATCGGCGTATTTCCTGTATTCATCCTCCAGAAAAATGTAATCGCTGCTTCGGGCACAGTATATGTATGTCAGTCTGTTTCCATTCTCCTTCAAAGCTCTCATGAGATACAGGAGAGGAGCATTCCCCACACCTCCGCCCACGAGAAGCAGATTCTTATCATTTTCCATGGTAAAACCCTTTCCGGTCGGACCAACAATATCTATAAAACCCGGCTCCATTCTGCTGATAAGAGAAGTCCCTTTACCGATGACTCTGATGACTACATCAAGAACATCTTCATGAGCATTAAAAATAGAGAATGGCCTGCGCAGGAGAGGGTCAAAGCCTTCACCGGCCTTTATATTTATAAACTGCCCGGGTAAACTTCCGGACTTGTCCGCTTTGATTTTAAGCAGGTAATGGTCCTTTGCAACTGTAACCGGTTTTTCAAGTAGTGTCGCCATGGTTCTATCCTTCATTATTAATCATTTCCTGGAATATATTTAAAAAGGCCGGTTAAATTCAAGTAATTATTTTAACTCAATTTTTGCAATTTCATAGTACTCCGGCCCTTCCGGTTTGAGCTTTGATTCATACAGAACTACTTCACTGATTAATGTCTTCCCGTAGAATGTTTCTCCGTTGTCCCTGATATAGTTTCTGAGGCTCAGTGGAAGCCTTCTCCCTCTCCTTACCCTTCCCAGAGTAAGATGTGGACTGAAAGGTCTTGTCTCAGGGCTGAAACCGAATCCTGAAGCAAAATCTTCTGTAAGCCTGTGAAGCACTGATAATTCACGGTCAGCCCCCCTAATCCCCGCCCAGATTACAGAGGGATCGGCCGTGTTCGGAAAACAGCCCAGCCCCTTTATTTCAGCTGCAACGGGGGAGAAATCTGCACTCAATCCATTGAATGAACTGATAATTCTGTCACAGAGATCTTCTTCGACAGATCCGAAAAATTTAAGTGTTAAATGATAGTAACGGGGTTCAACAGCCTTAATCAGTGAACTGTATTTACTTAATTCGAATGAGAGTTCCGGAAAAGACCTGTCGCTTTTCCGTAAGAGAGGAACTGCTATAAATATCCTGCGCATCTACTCAATAATTTTGGGAACCACAAAATGACTGTTTTCAAAGGAAGGAGCGTTAAGTTCAATTTCATCAAAACCAAGAGATTTGCCCACAGCATCTTCCCTGACCACATTTTTTAAATCCACAATATGATCTGCAGGAGATACAGAATCTGTGGGCAATTCATTAATTTTTTCAACATACTCGATTATATCATTAAGCTGTGTTGAAAATTCCATTTTATCTTCCTGGGACAGTTCAAGTCTGGCAAGCTTGCTCACCTTGAGTACCTGATTTTCATCAATTCTCATCTTATGATCCTAATATAAAATATCTTCTTTACTTTCAGTTTCCCTATATTCAAAACGCTTCATATCAAAATCAATTACTTTTTTAAAATTGAGGTATTTTATGGTGACAGAGAGTTTAAAATTTTCAGCCTTTAAGGGTACATAATTAAACAGATAGAACATTGACACCCTGTCTCCAGGTGCGATAAAACCGAATCTGTATTCAATACTGTCTTCATTAAAATCAATGTCTTTAAGAAGATTCTTTTCTGTGAGAATTCTTCTGGGTTTCCACAATTCCTTTAGATTAATATTATATCTTGAATTGAAGAATGATTTATCCTGTACAGTTTCAAAGAACTCGGCCCCCTGTGAACTTCCCTCAAACTTCAGCTCAACTTTTTCAACAGTAACGGGCCTGTTCCATGTGTTGGATATTATAAGATGAAAAGCCGGCTCATAGGGATATTCACTGCCCTTTCCCCTGAAAAATGAATATCCCCTTAATATGTCCCATTCAGGTTTTCTGATATTTTCCGCCACAATATCACAATGATAAGTGCGTATTACCGCAGCCTTCCCGAGCAGTATTTCAACATTCGGAAGATCGGCAGAGCCGTAGTATTCAACAGGTCTGCTGAAATAACTGCATGAACTTATAAAAAAAACTGTCAGAAGAATAAAGTATTTCATAACCATAAATTATCTCACCTTAATTTCTTTTCAACACGATTTTCAGTACTTTATGTTTGATTCACCATTGCCGAAACTATAAAAAAAGTAACTGGATCATTTTTTGAAACGTTTAAGATATTCATTCTACCTTTTCATTTTAACGGTCACCTGCGGAGTCCTGGGGTATCACTATATTGAAGACATGTCAGTATTTGACTCCATTTACATGACCGCAATTACGATCAGTACAGTGGGATTTGAAGAGACAAAACCGCTTTCAACGGCAGGCAGAACTCTTACCATGTTCATTATAATCTTCGGGATAACCATTGCCGGTTACACACTCGGTAACTTTATTAAAATGCTTGTTGAAGGAGAGATCAGCAAGGGATTGGGGAGAAAAAAAGTGGAAAAGAGAATAACAAATTTGAAAAACCACTACATCGTTTGCGGTCATGGTCGCATAGGGAAACTCATTTCAAGGGAGCTCCAGAGGCACAATGAAAAATTCATTATACTTGAAAAGGATGAAAAGGAAGCGCTGAATCTTGAATCTGCCAATCTTCCATATCTTGCCCTGGATGCAAGAGACGAGACATCTCTCCTCAAGGCAGGAATCATGCGGGCAAGAGGTCTTGTCACGGCAGTCATGTCCGATGCGGACAATGTTTTCATCACTCTCACTGCAAAGATGCTGAATCCGGATATTTTTATTCTGGCCAGAGCATCCGATTTTAACAATGAAAAGAAGATGTTAAGCGCAGGGGCCAACAAGGTAGTTTCACCCTATATGATCGGGGGCCAGAGAATGGCCCAGGTGCTGGTAAAACCTACTGTTGTCGATTTCATAGACCTTGCCACGATGGATCACGGTTTGGGACTCATGATGGAGGAGATGAAGATCAGTGATAAATCAGTACTTTCCGGGAAAAGCCTTATCAGCAGCAACCTCAGAAAGGATTTCGGTGTAATCATTGTTCTCATAAAAAAACATAACGGAGAGCTGAAATTCAACCCCCATGCAACGGAAATTCTTGAATCCGGAGATGTACTTGTAATGCTCGGCAAAACAGTGGATCTGGACAAAATTTCAAAAATTGTATAAAATTAACTCTTTATCTTTGTTGAAATAATATTGAGAAGATCCTCTATATTGAAAGGCTTGGACACAAAAAAATCAACAATATTCTCATACAGAGACATATCTCCGAGCTCCCAGGCCGACATGAGCAGTGTTATAACCTTTTCATCAAGCTCCCTGGCCCTTGCAATCAGTTCAATTCCGGTAATACCCGAAATATCATAATCACTAATCAGCACATCGTATGAATTTCTCTCCAGTTCTTCCAGGGCTGTCCTGCCGTTATCTGCCACAAATACTCTGTTATTCATGCGCTTAAAAAGATTTGAAAGAATTGTTCTCAGCCCCTCTTCATCCTCAACAATCATAACCTTTTTCCCGGTTACTCTTGTTGTATTGCCGGGTTCCGCTGCTCCGGATTTTCTAAAAATCATCCAGTCAGGGAAGAGGATCTCTATTGAATAATTTCCTGAAGATTCATGCTCAATGATCTTGAGATTCAGCTTTTCTGCAGATTCCCTTATTTCAGATGTGGAAAAACCGTCTATTGTATAGGGAACAATATTCTCGGATGTATCAGTTTTTCTTTTTTCACAGGAAAAAGTAAGGGCATATGAAGCACCCTCAATGAGATTTACGCTTATTTTGCCGTTCTTCTCCGTATATGAAGAGACCCTGAGCATTGACCAGATAATAAGTTCCCTGAGAAGTTTTGTATCTGTTTTTATTCTTAATTGCTCAAACTGCTCAAAACCGCATTCTATTTCAATATTACTTCTCTTTTTTGTATCAACCACCCTGAAGTGAATTTTTACAAACTCCAGTGCGTCTTTTACTATGGTATCAAAAACTTCAATTCTTTCCTCGTGCCCATGGCTGTAATCACCCAGAAACAGCTGAATCCTCTTTATATGCTCAACAGTCTGATGCACATATTTTTCTATCTGTTCAAGGCCTTTTATTACAGGGTCCTTAATCGCAATAATCTGCAGAAACTGCGTCTGGTTCAGAACAACATTGAGTGTATTATTAATGGAATGGGTAAATCCCTTTCCTATGTCATTGATGAGATTCATTCTTCTGAAATTTTCAAGTTTCCCCTTCAAGGCCTTTACTTTGGTAATATCCTCAAGAATCATCTCAACATATAATATCTTTCCGTTAAATCTTATGGGGTACAGCGTAATATTCACCATCCCGCTTACCTGATCCTTTAATGAAACCCTTATCTCCCCCATCCTTTTATGGGTCTGTGCACCTGAAAAAATTTCAGTAATATAAATCCTTATTTTCTCTGCATCATACTTAAAAATACCCGAAATATCATCCCACTTAAGCTGTTTTTCATCATTTCTGAAGGAACCAAAAACTCCATGAAAAGTTTCACTGACCTTCAAAATACGAAGATCTGACCCAAAACGTATCATAGGCAGAGGGGAATACTCAAAATGCTGTGTTTCAAATGCTGAACCGGCATCGGCATCAAGGGATTCCAGACTGTCACTGCTGTTCAGAATGAGCAGAACAGCTTCAATCTTTCCAGACCGTTCAAGCGGAAGCATGTTCATCTCAATCTTTGCCGCATCTTCAGACACAAGAGATGAAAGCTGAACATTAATTCTCGTGGAAGCGCCATTAAGCGATTTCAGGAAGGCATTTGCAATAATACCCTTGTACTTTTGTTCAAAAAGCTTTTTCCAGTCAAAATCCTCTGCATTGCTGTTTTCACTGAAATCTTTGTAAAGGTCAAGGAGATGTGTATTTGTATATTCAACCTTTCCGGCCGTGGATAAGATACAGGCAGGGAAAGGCATGCTGTTCAGCATTTCGATATAGTCATTCACCGGAAAAGTCACATTTCCGGTGAATGATTTTTTTTCAGATGACATCCGGTTTTCCTGTTTTAATATAATGTTCTCAGGTTAACCAATGTCTTTTTTCCTTTTTTAATTTCAACTTCTTTTTCTATAGTGGTAATTACACCCCCTCGGCCAAGAAGAGAGAACTTCACTTTCTGTTTCCCTTCAGGGAGAAACATTCTGGCCAGCTGAAGATTAGCCGGAAGAGTGTGCCAGCATCTGAGATCAGGTTTAATGCTGGAAAAGAGTACCGTACCCGTGGCGGCACCGACAGCGGCACCTATAAGCCCCGCAAAACCTCCGAGTTTTTTAATTCTCTTTGCCGCCTCTTTTGCAGCGATACCTGCAGCTATTGCTGTAGCGGCCTTTATTACTATTGAAGCTGCCACTCTTTTATAAAGCCTCGAATAATCATCTTCAAGGTTTTTCACCGCAGTATTTTCAATGTCCTCAAGTACTGTTGTATATTCATTTGAAACTCCCGGTGCCGAAACAACAACCCTATCAACTCTGTTTGACCTTTTAACGAATTTCGGAATTGGATTTTCAGCATTTTTCAGAGTTATCATAATGGCCGCTGCAGTTACACCAACCTTGAGGCTGCTTGTACGCAGGGTAAGCCTTATCGCCGGTCCCATGTCGCTGTTCTGCAGCAGAGAACCTCTTGACTTCTTTATTGCACTTCTCCCCGACTGAAAAACTGCAATAAGTTCACCGTCATCAGCCCTGGTTTTATCAGAACGCCTGAACTGCTGCTTCCATTCCGCATAGTCATCATCAAGACCGAGTTTCTTTGAAAGACGCAACAGATCGTCCTTGACAAAATCTATTGAAGAGTCCAGTGCATATATCTGCTTGTACTCGATATAGGCGTATTCCATGTCCTTTTCATCATTATTCTCTGTCCCAACCATCTCAAATGCAACGGCAGTAAGATACTTTGCCATGAGATTCTGCTTATACCTTGCAGAACCGTCCTCACTCTTGATCTTAGACAGCTCATTATTTACAGACTTGAATTCAACCCTGGCCTCTTCATAATCCTTGAGCATCAAAAAATTCAGCCCCAGATACATATGGACCAGCACCCTTTCAAAATCTTCACCCTTATAATTTGTGCTGGCATCATTTGTGAGGAATGCAGAAATCTGCTTGGTAACACTTGTGGGTATAAGATTGGCAAGTTTGGCAGCCGGCAGCAGAACCTTGTTGCTTGTTTTATAATCTCCTGCAGCATGCAGCATCATACCACACTCCATCATAAACAACAGCTGGTCTTTTCCGGAGTTATTGACATCCGGAAGAAGTTTTCTTGCTGCATCCTGGAATTTTCCCTCATAAAACAGCTTTTCAGGAACTTTCATGGCCTCATCATAGTTCTTTGATGATCCGCAGGCAAACAGAAAAAAAGACATAACCACTACAAGTGAAGATATGAGTTTTCTTTTCATATTCTTTACCATAATAATTTATTTGTTAGAAATCGATTCTGTTAGTTTTTGATGATTTCAGGAATTCCTGCTGTTCCTGCCATTCGAGAACTCTGGTAGTAAGATTATAAAGCTTCAGGGTAACCTGAAGGTACTGAACTTTTCTGTTGTTTACATACCGTACATTGTCACGTATATCTCCTGTAAGATACATATTCGGAGATTTAAGCTGACCAACAGGTATTGCGTTATTTGGATCAATCAGCCCTGTCATACCCTTTTCCATCTCTTTTAGAGCATCCTGATCAAGTGCATCATCAATAAATTTAATTCTTTTTTTTATGAGTTTAGTCTGAATTTCGCTTGTTATCATATCTGTATCGATATGTTCAGAAGTTCTGTTTCTGAATTTCTTAACCTGTATAAATGCTGCTTTTTTCCAGTCATCCTTAAGGAAACTATACAGCGAAGTTACCATTTTATCAACTGTGAGTTTAATCTCTTTTGGCCCCCATTCTCTAGAACCCGCGGCTTTATTAACATCCTGATACTGAACTCCTCCTCCGCAGCCAACGAGCAGAAGAAAAATGAATATTGAAAGATACCTTTTCATGGCCCCCCCTTTGTTTATGTTTAAAAATTATCCTTATTTTAATTAAACTAAAAGTTATCAGGATGTCAATAAATATAAAAACTCCAAAAAAAAATATATTCAGAGAACAGGGGGCGTTAAATTCTTCATTTTTGTAAAAACCTTCCCCTCTCCCAGCAGTTCCGACATTGATTCAATAACAATCCCCATATAGACTTTCATATTTTCAGCAAACAGCAGCGGGTGAAAATCTCTCCCCGAGATCCTTACATCTTCACAGACACCGTTCTCAAAACGGGAAGCCTCAAAGGTAAAATCCTCCAATAAAATTTTTCGAAGATAATCCAGAGGAACAGCATATATACCGGTCACCTCTCCGTCACTGAATCTATATTCATTCAGTTCAATATCACTTTCCATTATATATACATGCTGAAATTCCCTGTGCCAGTACTGTGAATTTTTCTCCTCAAATCTTATATAGCCAAGATCGGTAAGTTCATTATCTTGGGGGGAGATTCCCAGCTCCTCCTGTGCTTCTTTCTGAATTTTACCATTTTTAAGCCCAAAAGGAACATGACCTCCCACAGTTATATCTAAAACGCCTGGGAAAAGGGTTTTATGGAGAGCCCTTTTCTGAAAAAGTATCTCCTTGATGCCCTTTCTCATTCTTCCCAGCCAGAGATGCACGCCCTCATGAGGCACCCCCTCGAGGTATGATTTCTCCCTGCTTACCGGCACCCCGCAAGGAACCCCTTCTATCCAGTCCCATGCTTCAAGCATTTCACCCCTGTAAACTGAAAAATCCATCCGCCACCTCCTGCAGAGACTGCTATATTACCCTAATCCTGAAAATAATATACTAAATAATAACCGGCTTCTGTTCCGACAATGAAAATAATAAAGTATACCAGGATTTATTTATGGAAGGAAAAACCGGAAAGAACAGATATATTTTCCCCCTGAGCGTATTTTTTCTGATCCTCATTATGGAAGCCCTGCTGATTTCATTCGGTATCGGGTTCTACTTTTACATAACAGGAAAAAAGAATATAAATGACATCGAAAAGTACACCATGGGATATTCCAGAACGCTTGCCGAATCATTTGCAAAAGTTTCTGAGTTCTGTTACAAAAAACACGATTTCACTGCCCTGAGGGACTTATTCCACAAAAAGATAGAAGCCGATATGATTGATGAAGCTTTCTTTGTTCTTGGCAACGGAAAGCTGGTGGTTCATTCAAACACAAAAACCAAAAAAAATCTGAAGGGCAATATTGCAAATGATGAAATATCCTATAATATAGATATGATTCTTGCACCTCTTAAAAAAAATGACAGCAGACTCTCATTCTCAAACTATAACATCATCGGCAGGGAAATACCATTCAACAGAAAGCAGAAAGAACTGATTGGCAAATATATATATAAAAACATTAATTCCAACGGCTGGCTTTTTACAAAGGCCATTTTTCAGAACCGGAAACCCGCCGGTACAGTCAACTTTATAACCAGCAAAAAAAGAATACACGATTCACTCAGCTTCTATATTAAAAAAGCAAAGAACAACATAGCAATGGGACTGTTTGTTTCATTTTTCTTTTCTCTGGTCATTTCTGTTTATGTAATGATACGCTACATGAAAAATGACAATGCTGTCACAGCAGTAACCATACCAGAAATCAAAACTGAACCGGAAGACATTGTAATTGATTTTGGAGAAACCGGTGAAGACGAAATAATCTCACCGGTTCATGATCCTCGTCACAATGGAATTGACCTTGAAGTTGATGAACCATTTGATGAGACCGTTATTCACGAAAATGAAGAACCGGAAAATCAAATACCCGAATTTGACCTATCACTTGATGATGCAGATGTATATCCAGACAGTGAATACATTACAGTTGAGTACCTGGGAGAAATTGATGATGAAGACTTAGAGACAGAGACTCATACGGAGAAAAGAGGAGTTCTGGCACAGGTCATCCCCATTGACAGAATAAATACGGACCTCATACGTGATGCAATACCCCTTGAAAGGAAGGCAAAATAATGTTTTTCATCAACCATACAGAACTTGGTAATGAATTTACTGCCCTGCTTGAAATTGAAGGGCCGCTAAACAGTGAAAACAGCAGTGACCTGGATTCATATGTAAAAAAAATGGTCAATAACAGAATAAAATTCATTCTCATAGACTGCAGAAATATTACATTCTTAAGTTCCGAAGGAATCGGCATAACCCTTCTCATACAAAAAATGATCTCTTCGAAAAACGGCTATGTTGTTTTCTATAATTTTTCTGAAGAGATAATCAATCTTTTAAAACTGCTGGGATTTGACAAGGTCTTTACAATTGCCGGCTCAAAGGACGAAGCAGTCGCAATTATTGACAGACAGATAGAGATGCGCGGCAAGGACAGCACTGACGCACTTTCCTCATTTGATGAAAAAACCGAGTCCACATCTCAGGTTAAATTTACTGCTGCGTCTTCCGCAGAAATAGATTCCAATGATTCGGAAACCGCTTCTCCGGAAGAAACGACCATGAATATAATAGAAGAACCTGTACCGGTTTTTAATCCGTTTTTCATTAAATGCATCAAGTGCGGTACCCCCATAAAAATAAGTGAGCCCGGAGAGTATATCTGTCCGGAATGCAGATCTGAATTTGAAGTACCGGAGGAAGGAAAAGCTATCTTCAGGGATCAGGCATCCACCGACAGGTCAGAATATCATACATAATTCTTTTCTTGACTAATGTCTGCCATAAAAGTAATGTAATACAATTCTTTAAAACTCCGGAGATATTGTATGCCAGTAGCAGAGGGAAAGACCTTTAATTTTGAAAATGAAGATTCCATCAGAACCGATTTTCTTGAAAGCTTTGACTATGACGGCAAACCTCAGCGAATAAAGTACGAAACCGATGAGTTCAGTGCCGTATGCCCTTTTTCAGGGCTTCCGGATATTGCGAGGGTAACGATTGAGTACATTCCATGCTCCAGAATAATTGAACTTAAATCGCTGAAATACTACTTTATATCCTACAGAAATGTCGGCATATACCAGGAAGCGGCAACAAGCAGAATCTACTCGGATATTGAAAAATGTCTTGAGCCGGAATTTCTTTCCATAACCACTGTCTACAATATCCGCGGCGGAATACTCGCAACATGTGTAATTGACTCAAATATTGCAAAGGGCATATACAAATGATGAGGCAGATACTGCTTTCTCCTTTCATCTTTATATCTTCCCTGACGCAAAGACTGCTTGCCGCCGCAGGGGCGGTTATATTTGCCCAGTTCCCGTCTTTTCTCGTACAGTACATTCAGCGGCTTGGCGGGCATGTTGATGAACTTTCCAGAATTATTAAGGAATACACTGCGGCTGCACAGAAAAACAACAGGACACTTGAAGAATATATTAACCTGCACACTTCATCTTCAGTTACAGATTTTGCAGAAACAGGAAAAATAATGTCCAAAAATGTTGAAAGATTGAATGATCTTTCAACCTCCCTTGACAGCCTACGCAGCAGCGACATACTGTCAAAGCCGTTCCATTTTTTAAAGGATCTGGATATGGACATGGCAAGATCCACTGCCCATGACTATGTTTTATCCATAAATATCACCATGGAATCTCTGCTCTACGCAATTATTGGAATAACTGCGGTTATGATTATTTTGTCATTTATCAAATTTATTCTTAAATTATTCTATAGAAAAATATTCAGTAAAAAATTGTCATAAAAAGGAGTATCATTTTTAACAATGGGAAGAACAGGACTCTTCATGATTCTCGTTGCCGTAATAATTACAGGCTGCAACGGTAAAAATATATCAAACAACAATCCCGGGCACAGCAATACTGTAATCAATTTGCAGATAGTGCAGAATGACAGGGAGATTGAGATAACAGATAATACTGCAGAACTGAAGCGAAACTCCTTTTCGCTCATCTTTAAATTTAACGTGCAGGATTCCTTACTTGTGAACGCATCATATACTCCGGATACGTTCAACAAATCAAAAAGTGGTGTCCCCATTTCCCAGCTATCGGCTTTTCAGGGTACCGCTGCTGCCGAGGAACTTTTCAACAGGAACCAGTCACTCTTCATATCCGATAAAACCCCCGGTCTCTGGTACTTTACCAGTGAAAGTGACCACAGGTTCAACAGGGCAACGCAGACAGGCAGCTACTATATCTGCCAAAGAGACATAAAAAAAATAATAAATCTGGATCAGGAAAATACCGAGACAGATATCATAGATGTCACTGAGGACAACATATATCTGGTTTTCATCAAATCACGCTGGAATGAGGATTTTACAAAGAGAATAGAACTGTCCCGGCGTGTATTAAGGATTAAATTTTCAATCTGACAAGGATACTTAATGAACAGCCCGAACAACATTTCATTCGATAAAGCCAGAGAGCAGTTTGAAAAGATTTTCTGCCAGGATTCATCTATCTCAGGTGACAAATTTTCATTTGATTTCCAGAAGGGTCAGAGCAGGGTTAAATTTTCCATCCCCCCGCTAACCGATTCAATACTTTTCGAATCCATCACGGTTATAAAAAGCCATATTGATAATATACGCATAGTGACTTTTGAAGACGGGCACTACTCAATACAGGCCCTGAACAAGAACATATTCAACGCAGAGAACATTACAAAAAACTTTAAAATTGACTTCTTCAGTCTTATAAATTCATATCTTGAAATAACAAAAGAGGGTAATTTCACTCAGGAGGAGATCAATGTAATCCTTAAAATTGCTTCCCTCTTCAATAGCGACCTTTCGTTTAATCCCACAGAAAAGCTTAAAGGTCTTGGAGCCTCAGTGATAGACGGCAGGGGCTGCAACTGGGATCAGATCGCAGGATACAAAGAAGTAAAGAAAAAGATAAAAGAAACCATACTCATGCCACTGAGCAATCCCGAAATTTACGATTCAATTACAAGAATAACAAGGGTGAAACCCGAATCAAACAGGCCCAGTGCAATCCTCTTTGAAGGGCCTCCCGGAGTAGGGAAAACAACTGCTGCAAGAATAATTGCAGGAGAAGCGAATATCCCTCTTGTCTACATACCGGTGGAATCAATCATGTCAAAGTGGTATGGGCAGTCATCTCAGAATCTATCTGAAATATTCGACCTCTGTGATATTATGGGAGGAGCCATACTCTTTCTGGACGAAATAGATTCACTGGCCGGCTCCAGGGAACAGAACATGTTTGAGGCTACACGAAGAGTACTTTCAGTACTTCTGAGAAAGCTTGATGGAATAGATTCATCGGGAAAGACTATTACAATCGGAGCAACAAACAGGCTGACAGACCTTGACAGCGCCCTCATCAGTCGATTTGACCAGATAATTAAATTCCCGTTCCCTGAAAAGGATGAAAGGGCATCCATATTCAAAACCTATGCGAAACACCTTGATGAAGAAACCTGCCTCGTACTGGCAGAAAGGAGTGAAGGCATGTCAGGCAGAAACATAAAGGATGTATGTGAAATGGCCGAAAGACGCTGGGCAAGAAAACTGATAATCAGAAACTCGGAAGTCACTCCGCCTGAACCTGATTACTACAGACACTCAATTCAGATATGGAAAAACTCATCCGTTACTCTATAAACTCAGCCTGATTAAGAACTAGAGCCTCTTGAGAAGAAACTCAATTTCCTGGCTGTCTTCCTCACTTTTAACAGACAGTGACTCCCTGATTCTCTGAACATACTCTTTCTGAGAAGCATATATTTCTTCCTGTTTAACATCGCCGCTTAATACCATTTGAATACTGTGACCTCAAAAAAAATATATATAGTTATAAAGAAACGGCAGAATGGTCTGCCGTTTATCGGTATGAATAAACAAAGATTATTATATTTTATATATGTGTCAAACAGTAATTTTAAAAAAAATTAAGCCCATGTAAACGGCAGTTTGGGGTCAAATTTCCTGGCACTGAATTTGTTGTACGGGACTATCCTAACACTGTATCCGAATTTCCCGGATCCCAGGCAGAGAATCTGGCCTTCATATCTGTAAATATTCCTTCCCTCTCCTGCAACAACCCTCATGGGCCTTGAAACTCCTTCAGGAATATCCCCGAACTGGTCCAGGGAGCCGAAATAGAGCTCAACCATAACATCATCCGGAGAAAGCTTGCCCAGATCCACCGTGGCAAATGCGTTTACAGATGTACCCACTGTAATGTCCTTTTTCTCCTCAAGACTCATATCCAGAATTTTGGCACCGCTCCACTGATCCTTGACTATATCTTTCCATTTGGCCAGGGTCTTGACGGAAATATAGTTATCCTCCTTCAGTATCCTGAAATTTTTATGGGCCTCATGATAAAACATTTCCGTATAATCCTTAACCATCCTGTTTGTATTGAACTCAGGAATTATGGACTTCATTGACTCCCTTATTCTGTTAAGCCACTCCGTAGGCAGGCCGTCATATCCCCTGTCATAAAACTGCGGAATGGCTTCCTCTTCAAGAATATTGTATATTGAGAGGCTCTCAACTTCATTCTGGTATTCCTCATCATCATATACCTCTCCGCTTCCTATGGCCCATCCGTTTTTGGAATTATAGGCTTCATCCCACCACCCGTCGAGGACACTGATATTAAGGCCGCCGTTTGGAACAACCTTCATTCCGCTTGTCCCCGATGCCTCCTTGGGCCTGATTGGATTATTAAGCCAGATATCAACCCCCTGGACCATATATCTTGCGACATTTATTTCATAATCCTCAAGAAAAACGATTCTCTTACGCATACGGTCTTCTTTTGAAATATGAACGATATTTTTTATTATTTCCTTTCCAAGATTATCCTTGGGATGAGCCTTCCCTGAAAAAACAATCTGTATTGGCCTGTCCTTTGAAGACAGAAGTTTATAGAGCCTGTCAAGATCCCTGAAAATCAGATTTGCCCTCTTGTAGGTCGCAAATCTTCTGGCAAAGCCAATCGTCAAAGCCTCGGGGTCAAGAACGGAACTTGCAATCTCAGCCTGTTTTGGAGAAGCTCCGCGTGACAGGAGCTGCTGACGCAGCTTTCTCCTGCTGAAGCCGACAAGCCTTTCCCTGAGCCTTTCCCGGCATCTCCAGAGTTCTGAATCAGGAATATTATCTATGCTTTCCCATATATCCTTGGATGTTGGATTGTCTATCCAGGCAGGCCCGAGATACCTGTTGAATAGCCTCATCATCTCATCAGATGTCCAGGCCAGAGTCTGTATGCCGTTTGTAATATGGCCGATGGGTACTTCATTCTCGGGCAGCGATGGCCAGATTTTCTTCCACATGTTTCTGGAGACCTTGCCATGGAGTTTCGATACACCATTGACTCCTGCTGCAGTTTTAATGGCAAGTACGGTCATGCAGAAAAGTTCTTTTTTATCAAAGGGGTTTTCACGGCCAAGGGCCATGAACCTGTCAGAAGTTATTCCAAGTTCTTCATATATGTAGGAGAAATATTTATCCACAAGTTCCGGGTCAAACCTGTCATTGCCGGCAGGAACAGGTGTATGAGTGGTGAAAACATTACTCGCAGTAACATAGGCATGAGCTTCATCAAATGCAAGACCGTCCTCCCTGATCATTGAAAGAATTCTCTCTATTGCAAGAAACGCTGCGTGACCTTCATTCATGTGGAATACTGTGATCTCAATACCCATTTCCCTGAATGCACGGACTCCCCCCATACCTAGAAGAATCTCCTGCTTCACACGCATTTCGGAATCTCCGCCGTAAAGCTGATCGGTTATTACCCGATCTTCTGGGTCATTTATGTCTATATTTGTATCAAGAAGAAAAAGTTTAACCCTGCCCACAACAACCTGCCATACCCTGGCAAAAACCTTTCTTTCAGGAAAATCAACACTTATAACCACATCAGTACCATCCTGTTTTTTAACAGGTGATATGGGTATGTTATAAAAATCGGTCTCAGGGTACTTTTCCTGCTGCCAACCGTCAAGGTTCAGGTACTGTCTGAAATACCCCAGCCGGTAAAGCAGCCCCATTCCGTAAAGAGGTATGCCAATCTCACTTGATGATTTGAGATGATCTCCAGCCAGAATTCCAAGCCCTCCGGAATAAACGGGTATACATTCATGGAGTCCAAATTCAGCAGAGAAATAGGCTATATGGGCATCTTCAAAGTTTTCCTTATTTGTATCATGCCAGCTCTCACGGGTCATGTGCCTGTCGAGCTCGGCCTCTACCCTGTTCATGTGGGAAATAAAACTCTCAGATCTGGAAGCTTCATCAAGAACCTTCTGGGAAATGAGTCCAAGGAACTTAACGGGGCTGTGTTCTGAGTCACGCCATAGATCCACGTCCAGCCTTCTGAAAAGGTCTATTGCTTCAAAATTCCAGACCCACCATAGATTGTTTGCTATCTTTATAAGGGGTTTAAGTTTTTCCGGTAGATATGGAACGACCTTGAATTCATTTATTTTTTTCATTTCCCACTCCGAATATATCAGTTTGTTTTAATCTAATATTTTACTTAAACAGTTTCAAAAAAGCGGAAGAAAAATTTTGACAAGAGCACCTCCATCTTCACCCGGAAGAAGTTCAACAAAGCCCTTGTGTCTTTTTATTATTGCAAAAACCAGTGCAAGTCCCAGCCCGTCATGATTCTCCTTCGTTGTAACAAAAGGGTCAAACATCGCATTGACATCCACCCCCTGGAGTCCCCTGCCGTTATCAAGAAACTCAATAAATATATGCTCTCCCGCTGAGAGGGAGATCTCCTTGAATTTTCTTTCCTTTTCAACCTGAACTTTTCCTGCACGTATCGTTATTTCAGGCAGACTGCTGTCACATGCCTCAATTGCATTTTCTATAATCAGCCCGAATACAAGTTCCATCTGGCCCCTGTCAACCTCAAAGCACAGGTGGTCATCGTCTGTTGAAAAACTTATCTTTACCCCGCTGCTCTCAGAACTGTGACTAATAACCTCATTCACCAGTTCAGATAAACCGGTTTTTTCTCTTTCGGGCTTGAGCCCCTTGGAATATACGCTGAGCCTCTCGGTGAGCTCCTTTATCTTTACCGCAGCCGATTCAGCATCATTAATGGATTCCATGAGATCAGGATTGTTGTCTGCTTCAAGTTTTGCCAGCGACAGATTCCCGAGAATAACTGTAAGGGCATTGTTATAATCGTGGGCGATTCCCCCTGCAAAAACACCTATGGACATCAGCTTCTTTATACTGCC
The DNA here is from genome assembly GCA_003246895.1 of Spirochaetota bacterium. GTDB lineage: Bacteria > Spirochaetota > UBA4802 > UBA4802 > UBA5550 > SZUA-423. Next base: position 94,035 of record QKCL01000053.1, read on the forward strand.
CGGATCAAACCTGATAAGTCTTTCGGAAAGCATATCCTTAATTACTACTATAACAGATTTATCACTCTTTCCCCGGCCCCTTAAAATTATTGCATTAAAAAATTTTACACCGGAATCGGGACATTTAAAAGACATCCTGCCGTTATAAATATATGTGTCTGCCCCATTCTCTGTTGGCGGAGATGAAATAAGTTCATAAATATTGCCAAAGAGGCCTGATATATCAGAACCGATATACTTTTCAGAATCAATCTTCAGCATTCTTGCCGCGCTAGGCGACACCTCTACAATTCTGCCCTCATCGTCTGTTTCAAGAAAAGCCTGTTCCATATCGCAGAGAAGCTGTGAAATATTCATCATCTGTCCCCCTGTGGTATTTTTTCGTAAAATGATATTCTGAGTTTGTCTATCAGATCCCTCGGATCTGATACAACAATACGTGTTCCCGAAAGAACATCAAGAAATCCGATCTCGTTTTCATACCGCGGAACAATATGCTGGTGAATGTGGTCTATGCTTCCGCCGCTCCAGCAGCCCATATTATAGCCAATATTATATCCCGACGGTTCAAGAAGTTCATTCAGTATAAGAATAGAATTTGATGTGAGTTTATGAATGGCGAAAACTTCCTCGGAAGTAAGCTCCTCCAGTCCCAGCACATGCCTGTTTGGGAAAATCATCAGATGCCCCGGATTAAAGGGATAAAGATTAAGAGCCACAGATGCCAGTTTATCTTTATATACAGTAAGATTCTCAACCTCTTCAGAATCATCAACTATGGAGCAGAGAATACACTGAACAGAGGGCTTTTTTTTACCCTTAACGTAATTTATCTTCGAGGTGTTAAAAAGATATTTTTTTTCCAAGTATTATTTCCTTCCTGCACTTATATATACGGAATATGCCACTATTGTTAAAATAATAACTATGCCTGAAACAATCATAATAAAATACATTATTTGCATTATTTTATCCGCATGAACGGCCTTTGATGATTTATCGTAGAGAGAGTTTATTTCGGAGGAGATCAGATAAATACAGTTCCGGTCTGCAGCATTCTCCTGTCTTAATTTATCTACAGCGCTGGAGAGAAGATTATATCCGCTTTCAAGGTCTCTGTTCAGAATACCTTTCTGTTTCAGATAGTCAATATTGCCTTTTATCTTAAAAAAAAGAACCATATCCCTGTCCATAAGCTTTCCGGATGCTTCCTCCTGTGACACGGCAGATAGAGACAGTAAAAGGATGAGGGAAATTACACCGGCAAAAAAGAACTTTCTCATACTGAAATTCCTCCGCCTTTAGAGTTTATATTGGGAAACCGATACCGTATATTCGGGCGGCATATACAATAATATTAAGTATAATACATGCGTAAATTCCGGCAATATAATCATCAATCATTATGCCGGTTCCGCCCTTTAAAGACTGAAGGTTGTCTGCCGGGAATGGTTTTATGATGTCAAAAATCCGGAACAGGATAAAGGCGATAAATGCAGCGGTGAGAGAAAATGGCACAAAAAGAACACTTGTCCAGTATCCCATGACCTCATCCAGCACAATATTCTGAGGGTCCTTTTTATTATAATATACTTCTCCGAAATCACAGAGTCTGATAGACGGGTAAACAAGGAGTATTACAATTGCGAGATTTACATATATAATTTTATCTCCCAGCACAGGTCCCAGTGTGTAGTTTTCCAGAATATACAGCACCATTGCAACGGCTGTTCCCATTGTTCCGGGAGCTACTGGGGACCTGCCTGCGTAAAATGCTGTCAGTATAAAGTCCTTAAGTCCATTACTCATTTTTTTGTGTTTCCTTTTTTTCAGGGAAAAACAATCCCCAGTTGCTGAAAAGGTATCTGAAACCGGACATGGCTGTCAGAATTGTCACAGCAAGCATAATCCAGTATGGCGCCAGTGCATGGGCATCGAGAATGTGGCTCTTTCTCACCATATATATCATAATAATTATTACAATAGAAAGCATCTGAAAAGCTGTTTTAAATTTACCGAATCTGCTTGTCCGGAGAGATTTTCCTCTTTTTATGGCAATGATCCTCATGAAAGTTATCATTACGTCCCTGCCTACAATAATGACTATCATCCATGAATCGAGAAAATCAAAATTAGGATCCAGTACTATAATAGCGATGAGGGAGGAGATGACCAGAAATTTATCAGCTATTGGATCTATAAATTTTCCAAACTCCGATTCCTGCTTCAGAATTCTTGCAAGCCATCCGTCAAGAAAATCAGTGAATGAAGCAATCATAAAAACCAGAAGGGCATAGATCCAGAGTTTGACTGCCAGATAGTAGACAAATACCGGGATAAGCACTATCCTCAGATAGGAAAATATATTGGGTATGCTGAATTTATCACCCTTCAGCTTCAAATCATTTCTCCAATCAGATCATATTCAACGGCATCAGTTACCACCGCTCTTACAATAATATGTTTAGGTTCCGCTGACACGGTCAAGTAAAAAACCCCGTCCACTTCAGGAGCATCATAAACAGTTCGCCCAACATATGTATTATCATCAATTCTGCTTTCAATTATTACTTCAAGCTGCTTCCCTATCATCTTCTGAAGATTCTCGAATGAGATCTCCCTCTGAACCGACATGAGCCGGTCATATCTCTGAGTCTTTACCTCGGAAGAAACATCATCATCCAGTTTAAAGGATCTTGTATCCTCCTCAGGAGAATATGTAAAGCATCCCACCTTGTCGAGTTTTACAGTCTCCAGAAAACTTATAAGCTCCGAAAATTCATCATCGGTCTCTCCGGGATACCCGACCATAAATGTTGACCTGATTACAACGTCGGGAATGCGCTGACGCAGTTTTTTCACAAGATCTGAATAAACCTGAAAATTACCTCTCCTGCCCATTGATCTGAGAATTCTTTCATTAATATGCTGGAATGGGATATCTACATAGGGAACAACAAAATCATTGGCTGCGATGAGCCCCATTATTTCATCTGTAAGATTGTCAGGATGACAGTACAGAAGCCGTATCCATCTGACCCCGTCAATTGAGGAGATATCATTCACGATGTCCACCAGGTTCCTGCCTGAATGCTCATATGAGGCAATGTCCTGTGCGATTACAACGAGCTCTTTGGCTCCGGCTTCAACTGCATGCCTTGCCTCTTCCATTATAAATTCGGGACTGAATGAAACATGGGGACCCCGGATAAGCGGAATTGCACAGTAGCTGCAGTTATTGGAACAGCCGTCTGATATTTTTATATAGGAGTAGGGATATTCCTCATAAAGGGTCTTTCTGTAAAAAAGCAGGCTCTGTATTTTTATGCTGAATGCCCCTGCAATCGCAGGCACAAATTTTTCATCGGGTATTCCGTATAGAAAATCTATTTCCGGAATATCTTTTTCCATTTCATCAAAGTATCTCTTTGAAAGGCATCCTGTCACAACAACCCTGGTTTTGAATTCTCTGGGTTCCGGGCCGTGATCCCCCAGAAAAATCCGGGTTCTGGCTTTGGAATTGTTGATCTCGGCCTGTGAAACCGAATCAAATATTACTTCAATGGATTCGGTTTTGGCGTCATTTATGAAACCGCATGTATTTATTATTATGATGTCTGCATTTTCTGCACTGTCTGCAGGCCTGAAACCTGCAGATATGAGCGTGCCGTTAATTCTCTCTGAATCAACCTGATTCTTGGAACAACCCAGGGAGATGATGTAGAATTTGAGTTCAGTGGAAAGAAACAATTTTTACCAGTTTCTCATGTCTATGTGATAGAGATTAGGATTCTTTGAATCCTTTTTCCAGGTAATTACCTTGTTAGCCACACGGTTTTCCCCTCCAAGGACAAAGTCTTTTCCATTGATAGTTGCCTTGACTCCGCCGGCGTTTCCGATTTTCACCTGAATATATTCATTGGCTTCCCATCTCTGGAGACTGCCCTCCGGCATAAACCCCCTCTGCTTTCTGGCTCCGTCAAGATAAATCTCAATGAATGATTTTTTAAGAAACTTGACTTCGAACACTATCTTGAGGCTCTTCCTGTTCTGGGCAATAACACTTGTATTATCTCCCTCTTTAACAGGCTTAACATCTGAGAATGAATCCTTAACAGGCTCAGTAACCTCTTTTGTCTTGTTTCCAAGGGCTACCATTATTTTTGCCCTGCTCTCAGTGAGCCCTTTTAAAGTGAAAACAATATTACGCGGAACATTTGGCAGTTCTGCTGAAACATCCTTGTCAAGTTCCAGTTTCAGGGTCTCCTTGCTGTCGGCAAATGAAATAACGGTATGGTCCTTGTCTATCTCCTTCAGGATGAAAACAACTTCCTTGTTATCTACAAGAAACTGAACAGCCTCACCCTTATAAACAAGTATGAATCCGCTGTCATTGGAAAGCTGAAGGCTCTTGATATTTTTTATCTTTGATTCTTCTTTCTCTTTATAATCCTGCTTAATCCTGTCAACTGAGGCATTTTTGTCAATTTTGACATCATTGCCTGTTACAGACCAGATTCCCCATGCAACAGCCAGGGCCGCCAGAAATACAAATACAAAAAAGAATATGTTTCTGTTATTCTCATATAATGTAATAAGATTTACCGCCATACCCGATTTGGTAGGTTTTGTAAGTTCCTCAATGGGGGTTGCGGATTCACCTATTTTATATCCCTTGTAGAGATGAACAATTTCTTCGGAATCAAGCTTCAGATACTCGGAGTAGGTTTTAAGAAACCCAATTACATAGGTTTCACTGGGAAACTTCTCAAAGTCCTCATCTTCAAGCGCCTCAATATAGTTAGGCGCGATGTTAGTATCCCGGGCGACTTCCTTAAATGCAAGTTTTTTCCCTTCCCGGGCTGCTTTCAGTTTTTCTCCAATACTTTCCACTGCCATTACTCCTCAGATATCATGGGATTCTTAATTACCCTTGCCCTTGCGGGTACGCTGAATTTGAATATGCCGTTCGAAAGATTTACATCTGTTTTTATATTGGTAAGAGTAATATTCACTGTCTTTCCGGAAGAAGTAACACCCTCTGCGCTCCTTACGAAAAAGTCCTCAGAAACCCAGAGTTTAATTTCCCTGTATCCGCTTCTACTTTCCTTCTGTTTTAGGATGAGAGTATACATCTTCGAACCGTCCTTCTGCTCCTCAGGCTGGGTTTTGGAAGCAAAACGGTAATGATATTTGGAGAAAAGACGCTGGAGCCCGTTCTTTGAACCCGATGTAAAAAGACCTGAATCGGATTTAAGATCCTGCTCAGCAACAACATTCATTGAAGGGATGTAAATCCACATCATTTTTCCGTCAGACACAATCTTCTGACCTGAAGGCTGGTAAAATTCCATTAATAATCTATCTGAAGACTTGAACCTCAGAACACCACTTTGTGTGGATGTTTTTCCAAGTTTTTTTGATACTATCTTAAAACTTGCCTGATAGGATTCCAGTGAACCGTATTTTTCCTTTATCTTATCAACAATATCACTCACTGTAACAAAATCAAACTTGTAGGCAAAGGCCATATTGGAGAAAGAGTAACAGGAAAAAATGGTAAGTGTTATCAGCAAATATTTCTTCATATTCATACAACTTTTAATAAATAAATTTAGAGTTTCCACTAATTCTATAAACATCTTGTTAAAAGTCAATACTAAAAAAACACAACAGTTGTAAATGAATTTTTTTACAGATTGGACATTTATATTGGATTAAAATAGTAGACAAATACCCTGAAAAATATATTGTACAGGAAGTAAATAAATACTATCAGGGTGATTAATGAAAGCAATATTTATCGGCAACAAGAAACTCAGGGAAATCGATCTCCTTGACCCCAGATTTGACGAAGAACTCTTCATAATAATGAATGAGTACTCTCTCATGGAATCCCATGTTATTTATTTCTCAGCAGGCGATTCCAAGATAAAAGAGATTCTGATTAGAAAAGATCCAGTTTACTCTATATAAAATAAAAAATCCGGGATTCAAAACCCGGATTTTCTTTATTAAAGCTTCAGGTTAAAACTCCACTTTTTCCACAGTATATTTACTTTCCAGCGTAATAAAAATATAAGCCCTTAAAATCTTCGGTTTATCATTTGTATCTGAAAGATACTCGCACTTAATAACCAGTTTCTGACCTGCAACAATCTGGGATTCTGCAGAAACTGCACGCAATACCTTTACATCCGGATGTTTTACAGCAAGGTCCTTCTTCAACAGATCAACTGATTTAACAACCTCGGGAATTTTTACATCAACAGCAGTAAATCCTCCCTCAATTTCAGCGTCCTTACAACCGCTTCCGAAAAGAACTGAAATCAAAAAAATCATAATAATCACCAATCTCATCATAATACAAATCTCCTTAACTGTTTACTTTAAATCCTGATTCTCTCTTGCAAAATTCAACTCAATGCGTGATTTCATAAAAACGTTTTCTGGAATTACCACATTGGCTACATCATTGTCAAAGGCCGGAAGCATACGGAAACTGAATTTACCACCCTCCAGATAACGGCTCTTGGACGCATATGTCCCTTCAAGGCTTTTCACCCTGTTCCCGTATTTTATTTCAGCCTTGTACCTGTTGCCGTTATCAACAATTTTTATCTCCATACTTACAGCTTTACCGTCAGACGTCAGATACTGTGCCTTCCAGATCCCCCTGAAATTTCTGAGTCCTTCGCCGGGAACAAATGTTGTCATTACAGTGGGCTTAAACTCACTCATGGTCACGGCAAGAGGTGAAGTTTTGGGGGACTCGTTCCCCATCATCACAGCCGCAACTCTGTAAAAATATATATCTCCTTCACTTCCCGGAAACTTTTCACTGAAAGCAACTGTTCCCCTGGCGAGGCTCTTCACGAGTTCAAAGTCTCCACTTCCCTCTTTCTTTCTGTAAACCCTGTACTCCGCAAGCCCGTTCCCCTTCTTCCATGAAAGATTCACTTCCCCTGAATTTTCATCAATCCTTACTGCGAAATTTTCCGGAGTTTCAACCCCGACACCGGACCTGAGGCTTACAATGTTGGTGCCTCCTGCTGCAAATCCCGGAGAGTAGGCACTCCACTTGTCCGAAGAACCATACCTGTTATAGGCTTTCACTGTATAAAGAAACTCATCCCCGTTTTTCACCTCATATGAACTGTCTGTATAATTTACACCGGTTACAGTTGTATTAAAATCCCACTTTCTTGCAGACTTGTTCCACCTGTAAATCAGGTAATATTCAGCTGCGGGCTGTCTGTCCCAGGATATAACGACCCTGTCGCTGTACTTGCCCTGAGTCGCACTGACTCCGCTCACCACGGATGGAGGACCGCTACCCGCGGCAACATTTACCCTGAAAAGATTGCTCCACTTGCCCTGGCCTGCGGAGTTCACAGCAGCGACATAATAGTAGTTAGGAATTCTCCTGTTGGGGCTTCCGTCTGAGAAGGAGTTGCCTTTGCTTCTGCCGATATCCTTCCATTTTCTGTTTACCTGATCATATCTGATAATTCTATAATAGTCAGTTCCCGGAACAGAATTCCAGGTGAGCCTCACGTTACTTCCGCTGTACGAGGGTACGCCGTTGAGGTTTGTAATCTGTTCAGGTATGTTCGTATTCCTCTTAAGGGCAAATCCTTCTGCCACAGGGGAAAGTTCAGCGTCACTCCTTTTCTGGCCGGACAGGGCTATTATCCTGTAATTATATCTGTAATCTGACTGAACATTCCTGTCCGTATAGGAATTAACATTCACAACAGCAACACGGCTGAAGTTTTTCGAATCTCCAGTACTCCTTTCAATTATATAGGAAACAGCATTATCAACCCTGTCCCAGGATATGAAAATCCTGTCACTGTAGGTTCCCCTTGAAGCTGAAACACCGGCAGGAGCATTGAGCGTTCCATCATTACCTCCACCGGAAGGAATTACCTGCCCCTCACTGTCATAGAGTACATAGGCGTATTTGCAGAGCATTGCGGCACACTTGTATGACATCCAGAAAAATCCCCTGTTCCCCCAGGTATTTCCCCATGAATTTATAATTTTGAATGCCCCTTTATGGCCCGATGGAGAGACCTTGCTGTCATCATAACCTACTATGGCCATTGCGTGTCCGCCGGTCACACTCCCTGTATAATCATCAAAAACTCCGCCGTTTCTAACAGACTGGGAAGGCTTGTACCATTTTGATGTAACATTAAAACCGCCCACAACAGGATTTCCCGAAGCGATTTCACGTTTAATATTTGCCGGATCCGTAGTGATGACACGGCTGTATCTCTTTGATCTGTATTTTGAAGCGGCCAGGTTTTTCATTGACTGTGTTGGCTGCGTTTTGTAATCCTTGTGGTTATAGGGCATTACACTCCAGGGAACACCCCCTTTCTGTACCAGGAGCTTGAAGGCATTTGCAATACTGGAACCATTATCCCTGCCGCCATTAATCTGGTTATATGTCCAGGCGGGAGAAAAGACATGTGTTCCCTTCGAGGGGTCTATGAGTCCTGAAGAATAAAAGGGATTATAATTCCCCCATCCATAGGACCAGCCGTTCTTCACCATTTCATGGTAGGATTTAACATAATAGGTTGTGGACCATGCAGTACAGCTTCCCTGGCTTCCCTGACTTCCCACAGGCGGCATTTTAGAGCTGAGGTCAAAACTTCCAGGAAGAGATTTTCCTCCTCCCCTGACGGAAATATCGAGTCCTGTTTCCTGTGCGTCCAGCTCCTCCTGAGACTCAATGACAAGTCCGGTATATAATTTTTCGGCCTTGTTCTGGGCACCCAGAGTTACGGGTAGCAATGAGAGAAAAAGAATCACCCAGAATCGCATAGTAAAAGCTGCTGCAAAAATATTTTTCATGGCATGTTCCTTAAAACAATAATACTTACAGTACTTATCACATGTATTCCATAAGGTCAAGTCATATTGATATGCGAAATTTTCTTGATTTATTGCCGCGGATTCTCAATTATAAACAATTATGATGAAAGGCAATCAAATGGATTCGGTGACAAAAACAATGTATGCGAACATAGGAAAGCTCATTACATCTTCTCTGCACATAGATGAAATTCTCGAAGGCATTATGAAGGAGATTAAAGCCTTTTTTAATCCCGAACACTGGAGCCTTCTGAGACTCGATGAAACTACAGGAGAGCTCTATTTTCTGTTCATGGAGGGTGTTAAACAGGATAAACTGGAAGCGTTCAGACTAGGCCCCGGGGAGGGAATCGCCGGAACAGTTGCCGCAAGCGCAGAGTCTGTCTTTGTGCCTGATGTTTCCAGAGACAGACGCTTCTCTGACCGTGTTGACAAACTTATTGATTTTAAAACAAAATCCATAATAGCAGTGCCCATGGTTTTCCGCGGACGGGTTTATGGAGTAATTGAAATTGTGAATTCCGAAAAGTCCAGATTTTTTACAGAAGACGATCATATGATTCTCTCAACAATTGCGGACTTCAGTGCAATTGCCCTGGCCAATTCTGCACTTTATAATATGGTAGTAGAACAGACAAATCACGATTCCCTAACAGGGCTTTACAACAGACAGAAACTGAATCAGCTTAAAGACGAATGGAGCGACCGGGAATACCATGCACGGAGATACGGAGACACAGATTCTGTCATAAAAATTGTGTATATGGACATAAATGAATTCAAGGATATAAATGACTGCTTTGGCCACAGGGAAGGAGACAGGGCACTGGTATCCATAGCTGAACAGTTAAACGGTATTTTCAGAAACCAGGACCTCCTTTTCAGAATTGGGGGAGATGAATATCTGGCCGTACTTATGCTGCCCAATGCGGGTTCATCGGATTACATTGACAAAAGAATTTCAAATTCTCTGTCAGAACTTGAATACAGGACAAGGAACGGTCAGGGCAGAGCCACGCTGTCATTCGGTATTTCGACTGGTCATATATATGAAATTGAAAAGCTTATAGATGAAGCTGACAAAAACATGTACTCTTCAAAGAAAACCAGAAAATAGCCTAAAATTTCACAACAGCAAAACCGCAGGATCAAGTTCCGGAAATTCAGACTCAATAAACTCCCGCATGTCATCCGGAAGTGGTGCTGAAATCTCAATTTCCCCCCCGGTAACGGGATGGGAAAATAATACAGAATATGCATGAAGAGCGCATCGTACAAAACCTGCCCTGATTCTGAGATCTGAACTGTCCCCATTTTCAACAAGTTCAAGGAAGAGGCTTTCATCTCCTCCATAAATAAGATCGCCCAGTATGGGCAGCCCTGCATATTCCAGGTGCACCCTGATCTGGTGGGTCCTGCCTGTTACAGGAGATGCCTCCATAACTGAAAAATTTCCGTTACCCGCAATGAGTCTGAATTTTGTCAGGGCACTTTCTCCAGCTCCGTGAAATGCTTTCCGCTTCTTCTTTACCGGAGAATCTGAATCCGGCCCTATAGGCATGGCAACATCAAAGTTTTCCCTCCCGGGGTTCCCCCTGACAATTGCGATATATTTTTTACTCACATCTTGAAATGCCGACTGAAACCTTGAAGCACAATCACTGTCCCTGCCGAGCATTACCAGACCCGATGTTTCACGGTCTATTCTGTGCATGGGAAAAAATTTCCGTGAATAGTCTTCTTCGAGAAGGCCGGTCAGAGTGTTTCTGAAATAGGCACCGGAAGGATGAACCGGAAGATTACCGGACTTGGATACTCCCATATAAAAATCATCATCATAAACAACACTGTAAAAAGGGTCAATTTCAGGTTCATCAGATGAGGGAGGAGAAAAGCTTACCATATCTCCGGTGTTTACCTTTTCATGGTGACGGACAGGCTTTCCGTTTAAAAAAATTTCTCCTTCCTTAAGCTTTTTCTGCCACTGGCTTCTGCTGAGATAATCAAATCTCCGGGAAAGATAAATATCAAGCCTCTGCCCGCCATACTCCGATGCAACAACAGATTCAGTAATTCTTTCCGTCACAGACTGACCATGGTGAGAATTTTCTGACACTCCCGGCTCCCCTTGTCAAGAGTTCTGCTGTCAATTACCGTGCCGGGATTTTTGGGAAACATAATACGGCTCACAAGTCCGTCATAACCGCACATCATTACCCGCTTAACCATATCCATGCTGACACTGATCTCTGCATCAAGCCTTTCCTTGATTATTCCGAAATTTACAACCGGATCCTCATTGATGGGGCTTTCATCTGAGTTGCCCATATCACCTATTCCATGAAGAACCTTAATCAGTTTGTCCACCGCCTGGGAAAGATTCATGTTATTAATAAACCCGAATACAATACCTCCATCGGACCTGAAGGCAACATCATCTTCATTTCCGGAAGACTGCAGTTCACCATTCAGCATGGAGATAGTGCTGCGGAAAATCTGATCCCCGGCATCACTTCCATAGCGTTCATTGAGAACTGGAAGATTGGCCAGGAACATGCAGAAGATGCACCTTTCATTCATTGTTGAGAGGCAGTTGTTCTCATCATAATACTTCGGCAGAATTATATCCTCAAGGTACTGTGACTTTTTAAGGCCTGTTATTGAATCGGTATATGTTTCATAAAGATCCTGCGTAATATCAGGGACATCAGATGAAGAAGAGGTTTCCTGTTCACCTGAAACAGAAATTCCCTTTTCCCTGATAATCTCTATCTCCCTCTTTATTGCATCAATTCCGTGATGGCATAATATAGAAGCTATATAAACTGCAACAGAACAGGATACTTCAAGAAAATCCGAAAGCAGCACCTCTCTTGAATCTATGGCCAGTGCAGTTGAATTTATCCTGGGATGAAGAACAACTGAATTCTTGTAATAGTCAAAAGTTCTGTAGAACGTCACCCCGCTCCCCTTGCCCTCCAGCGTAAAGGTGTTGATCAAGTCGTTGAACCTGAGGGCAAGGTTGTATGCATGTGATGAAAGTTCCACAAGTATTGGCTTAATGCCTTCTGCCGGTTTTGTAATTGAAGTTGCCACAGAGTTTCGCATGAGATCCGATATAAAGTCCAGGGACGGTTCATTTACAGGAATAATAAAGTTTGTTGCTTCTCTTGCCTTGCTGCCTTCTATGTCATTTAAAAACCTGTTAAAAATTTCTATGGCCTTCAGAAGTTCAGGAAATTCTGAAAAATAGTTTTTTTTAAGATCATTATCGTGCTCGACAACAGTGTTTTCCGGGTCTGTAATAATGTCGAGCATATGCCTTGAATAGGACTCTGTCACCTTCATAAGCCTGAAAAACGGCCTCTTTTCCGATTCCTTGAGCCATGCCGTATAACTGCTTCCTGACTTCAGCTTAAAGAGTCTCTCAAAGTACTCTCCCCCCATTTCCAGAAACCTGCCGGCAAGATTTTCAAGTTCCCTGAGACGGTTTTCTCCTGCCCCCTTTGTTTCCTTGACTGTTTTGGCCTCACTTTCAACTTTCTGTCTGGCTTCAGGCGTATATACTTTTCTGTCAGAAACGATTTTACCGTCACTTCCGGCAATATACATTACCTGATTAAGTGTCACGGCCGGAGCTTTGTAAAAGGCCGTATAATAACTTTTCAGTGTACCGAGAATGGTCTTGCTGTAGCTCTCCTGATCCGTATAGGTCACAGGCTTGTTATTCATGACCGGCCTGTCAAGAAGCGCCCAGACATATCCCCAGAAGCCGTGTTTCGGCTTTCTATCCCTGTATATTTTTTTCAGTCCCTTTTCAATGTAGGATGCGTTGCAAAGAACAGAAATATATACCGCGGAAAAATCGGAAATCTCCTCAAAGATATCCGTTGTATCAAATGAAGGAGCGGCGCCGATTGCGGCGACTTTTTCAAGAGCAGTACCAAGATCATAAAGCGCTGCTATTGAATTATATTCCATTGTACTGAGAAAATGGTATGAATCATCCAGAATGGATTTCAGCTCCTTCTCTATTGGATAATAGGACCTGTATGCCCTGACTTTAATATTGTTCAGCGACTGGTTCTTCAGCCTGTGGGAAAAAATGGTTATTGTGCCGTAGTTGATGGCAAATCTTGTGAGTCTTATCCATTTAACAATTCCGGAAACAGAAGTTTTTATTTCTTCGATCTCTCTTGCCTTACGCGCCTCTTCCTTCTGTCTGCGCTTATCATCAGCAATCCGTTCCCTTATCTTGTGAATAAGATCTTCGACCATTCTCTTTTTCACAAGATGATCAAAGTTAGATGACAGTATAGCTGTCATCTTGTCATTTTCATAGGCGGAAAGTTCCATGCCGTTGCTTTCAAGATATTTATTAAATGAATCAACGGTTTCCTTGAATGAACTATAGACTCTTTTCTCACTGCTTTTACCGGAATTTTTCATACTGTCAAGGAGGCTGTTCATTTTGCCGATATGGCCAATATGCTCACTTGAATAGGTCCCGACTTCATTTATGTACTCATTGACCCAGTTATCAGAGCCTTTTCCTTTACTGACGGACATAGCAACTCCCGAGGTTTATAGATGTTTCAGATCTCATTTTAAATTTTATCCATAAAAAAGAAAGTAAATTTTATAACATATAACCGTCTCATGAAATGATTTTCCTTACAGCCTTCAGTTTCCTTTGAGAAGACGGGAAATACCTGAGTTTAATATCAAGAAAAAATGACTTCTCAAGGACAGATTTTTCATGGGAGAAAGTTACAAAACTCCTCTCTCCGTGATAGGCCCCTATGCCGCTGGGCCCCACTCCTCCGAAAGGAAGGTACTCATTCCCCAGATGGAGCATTATATCGTTTATGCACACTCCTCCCGAATAGGTTTCCCGCAATACCCTGCTGCTGATCTCCCTGCTTCTGGTGAATACATAAAGCGCCAGAGGCTTGGGCCTGTGTTTTACAAAGTCGATAGCTTCATCCACAGAATGCACAGTAATCAAAGGAAGCAGCGGCCCGAATATCTCCTCCTTCATTATTAATTCATCCGGTTTTACATCATCTATCACTGTGGGGGAGATATATCTGGTTTTCTGATTATGAAAACCGCCCAGGACTGTCCTGCCGCATTTCATGTATTTAAGGAGCCGTTTGAAGTGCTGGTCAGATATTATTCTTCCATAATCGGGGCTGGTTTCGGGATCCTCGCCGTATGCATTTACTATTTCCCTGTCCAGGGCCTCAATGAACTGTTCTTTTATATTGGAGGAGATGAGGATATAATCCGGAGCAACACATGTCTGTCCGCAGTTAATAAACTTTCCCCACACAACCCTTCGTGCGGTAGTGTCAATGTCGGCATCATCCGCAACTATACATGCACTCTTGCCCCCCAGTTCAAGTGTAACAGGTATCAGCTTTTCAGCCGCGCTTTTGTATACAACTTTACCGAATTCTGTGCCTCCGGTAAAAAAAATATAGTCGTATCTCTCCTTTAAAAGCGCGGCGCCCACTTCGTTCCATCCCTGGAACACGGCTACATAACTCTCCTCAAAGGCTTCGGCGACTATTTTTTTTACAAGTTCCGACATGTTCTGAGATGCCGGAGCAGTCTTGAGGACCGCAGTATTTCCTGCGGCAATGGCTCCTATAAGCGGCACCATGATAAGATTAAAGGGATAGTTCCACGGGGCGATTATAAGTGTTGCACCATAGGGTTCCCTGTATATGCGCGAAACTGCCGGCTGCAGGGCAAGCGGTGTAGGAACACGTTCAGGCCTGGCCCATTTTTTCAGTTTTCTTATGGCAAGGTTTATTTCATTGAGTACCGGACCCACTTCAGTCATGTACGCTTCAAATTCCCCCTTGTTGAGGTCGTTCTTCAGTGCTTCATAGATTTCACGCTCATTCGCAAGAACCGCACTCTTCAGTCTCCTCAGCATATCCCTTCTGAAGGAGATGTCAAGGGTCTTCCCGCTACAGAAATACTCTCTCTGCATTTTAAGTATTTTCTTTATGTCAGGGTTACTGAATTTTTTCTGAATGCTTTTACCTGCCGGCATCTTATTCTCCTTGTAAATTACTAATTACTAATACTAAAATAGCACAATACCGATTACAAGACTTTTTAAGAAGAAATTTTACTATTACAGGGAGAAAAATTTATGGAATGCAAAAAAGAAAGAAACCTTAAAAACTGCAACTGCACATATGAACCCTGTTCACGAAAAGGAATATGCTGCGAATGTGTGGCATACCACAGAAGGGCAAGAGAGCTTCCGGCATGTTTCTTTCCTGACAGTGAAGAGAAAAAATTTGACAGATCCTATGAAAAATTTGCAGGACTGGTCACTTCCGGTTCCCTGTAAAACTTTCACCGGCATCGGAGAAACAGCCATCCAGATGCCGGCCGGTTATATTATTCAGCGGACTGTACTTTCGGTTTATAGATTGTTCCGGACATATTTATGCCGAACCTTGAAAGAAGCGCAGCCGCAGCACCCTTTGCATCCTCTGCAATATGATAAAAGCACGGGATAAGTATAAGTGTTATGAATGTGGCAAACATCAACCCGTAACCGAAGGCAAGAGCAAGGGGAGAAACAAGGTAATCCTTTCCGCCCACACCGTAAATTACAGGCATTAGTTCAAGAATCATTGAACCTGCAGTAAGAATAATGGGCCTGAGCCTTACCACTCCGCCCTCAACAAGAGCTTCCTTCAGGGGCATTCCCTGATCCCTGAACATGTTTATGAACTGAACCAGAACCAGTGTGTTGCTTACAATTATACCCGCAAGGCTGAAGAGCCCCAGGGTACTCATGAATGACATGGGGAGACCATGAGAGAATAATGCGAAAATCACACCTATTAAAGCAAAGGGAATGGCAATCATTATTATTATTGGCATAACCATGGAATCCATGAACACCGTTATTACCACAAAGATAAAAAGCAGCGCACCTGCAAAAAGGCCGGCAAGTTCACTCATGGACTTGTTTGTATCCTCCTGCTCACCTCCGTATTTTACAGAGTAACCGGGATATTTTTTCTCTATGTCTGCAAATTTCTTTTCCAGTATTTTTGTTACCTCAACAGGTGTTATAACAGCAGTATCGACCTCAGCCTGTACCTGTACAAGTCTCTTGTAGTTAAGCCGGTTTATCTGGGAATAGCCCTTGTCTATTTTTACATTGCTTACTTTATCAAGCGGAATAAGGCCGCCCCTGTTGTTGGAGATTTTAACCTCCTGGAGCCCATTCATCTTCTTCCGGGCGTTCTCCTCAAACCTTACCCTGACCCCGACCTCTTCTTCGTTAAGATTTGTCTTTGTGGCAACCGTACCGGAAAATGATGCGTTTATTGACGACGCAATATCATATGTGGAAACGCCGGTAATAGCAGCCATCTTCTCGTTTGCAGTGTAGTGATATTCGGTTTTTCCGCTCTCAAGGTCTATGGTAACATCACGAAGGCCTTTCATTTTCTTCAGAAACGAAGAATATTCCGCAGCAATCTTTTCTATTACTGCAAAATCCTTTCCCTGAATCTCCACGTTAACAGGTTTCCCCACCGGAGGCCCGTTAAATACAGATTCGATCTTTACCTCCATGTCACCTGCAAGGGAACCGTTTTTCTGTGCCGCTGCAATTTTGTTTCTCAGATCGAGATTGATCTCATCTGCAGTTCTCTTTCTCTCCTTCTCGGGAACAAGGTAAACATCAAATGTACTCTTGTATGTGGCATAGGGAGGTTTTGGATCAGTAATCTTTGTATAATCCTCTCCCACATATACATGAAGGCATTTGAACTCATCTTTTTTCACGGATTTCAGAAGGAGAGTTTCCATCTCCTTCATTTTATGAAGATTGGACGAGAGTGTACTTTCAAAGGGGATATTTACTCTAAGCCTGACCTGTTCTTCTCCGCCTCCGGGAATGAACTTGAAACCGAGTTTTGGAACAAGTGAAAGAGAAAACACAAAAAGCACCATGAGGAGCCCGACGATGACATACCTGAACTTCAGAGTGAATGAAACCATGGACTTGTACTTTCTCTGAACCAGCCCGAATATTCCGCTTTCAAAATGGCTGTCCTCTTTTTTAAGTTTCTCTACATTGCCCCTGCCGAATTTCTTTTTAAAAAATATTCCCAGAAACTTCTGCAGCAGGTTTCTGTCATCTTCAGCATGGCCTTCGGGAAGGAATATATTCAGGTATGTGGGAAGAATAAACATCGCGATAAACCATGCCGCAAGGAGTGCTGAAATAATAACAATCGGAATGGGTTTTACAAATTTACCCATGGTTCCGGACACCAGGAGAAGAGGCATGAATGCAGCGATAATACAGATCAGGGTAACTGTAACTGACCAGAATACTTCAGATACACCCTTTGCAACGGCTTCACGGCGCCTGAACCCCTCCTCCATATAGCGGTGGCAGTTTTCCGCGATTACCACACTGAAGTCAACCATCATCCCCAGAACCATTATCATGCCGAAGAGGCTCATGATGTTAACGGTTATGCCGACCTGCCTCATCACAACAAATGTAATCATAAATGTGACAGGAATACCGGCAAGGACTATGCCCGTCATGTGACGTCCCAGAAGCATGAGAATAAATAATCCCAGAATGATAAATCCCACAACCGCCTCATGCACTACCGATGATATACGCCTCTTTGTTTCATCACTCTTGTCGCTGAAATAGCTCACCTTCACATCTTCGTATCCGGCGATTGAAAGCTTTGAAATGGCCTTATGGAGACGGCCGGCAAGTTCTATCTCATCTGCGCTTCTCTTTTTCCATAGCTTGAACACGACAGCCTTCTGCCCGTTGAACCTGTGGTGAACATCTGCCTCTTCATATGTGTCCGTTACCTTTGCGATGTCTTTTATATGCAGGAGATAGCCGGTATCATTACCCCTTATCACAGTATTCCTTATCTGCTCTGCATTCTTGAACTGCCCCTTAGTTCGAAGGATGAACTCCTTCTCCTTTATGCGGAGAGGTCCTCCCGGATAATCTATGTTCCGGAGCTTTAGAGTATTAACCACATCGTTAATTCCGATACGGTTCCTCTCCATGGCGTCCGGGTCGACCTCAACAAGAAACTCCCTGTCATAGTATCCGAATTTCTCGACTTCACCGATACCCTTTATATCATAAAAATAATCCTCTGCATGGTTTGCAAACTCACGAAGTTTTGAGTATGGGATATCGGAAGATTTTCCTGTAAATGCAATACTCATAATTTCAGTGGTATCAAATGTTACTTCAGCAACAAGAGGAGTCCTTGCGCTTGAAGGAAGATTATCCACCTGTTCAACCGCATCTTTTATATCCTGAATTGTCTTTGCCTTGTTTTTGGCCTTATCTTCAATATATACAACAAGCAGCGAGAGATTTTCAACATTGTACGACCTGACCTTGTCGAGATTGCTGATACTTCTCAGTTTCTTCTCAATAGGTATTGAAACAAGCTCCTCTGCCTCCTTTGGTGAAGCGCCGGGATAAACCGTTGCTATTGTGACCATATCAAAATTAACATCCGGTATTGATTCCCTGTTCATGCCTGAAAGTGCGGCCATACCGGCCAGAAGGGCCATACAGGTCACAAGGCTCACAAGGAGCTTCTTATCCAGAAGATAGTTAATTATTCTTTCCATCATTTTCCATCCTGTTTTGTCTGAGGCAAAGGTGCTGCCAAATCCTAGAAATTACTGATCCCCCGTCAGAGGAGATTTATTGGCCAAAAATTTAACCAAACAGTTAAACTAACCAATAAAATTTCATCCCGGTCATGGCAACTTTTTTTTTAAATAAGGGGTTCTTTATTTTAAAATTCACACGTTTAAAACAATTCATTCAGGAAAATTCTGCGGATGCCCCATAAAAAAAGGCCGCCCCAACGGGCGGCCTCAGCCAAAATGTTCACTGATAAACAAACAGTTATTCAATGAACTACTTTTTCAGAAGCTCATACCTTTCAACCATATCTATAAATCCGGCTCTGTAACCTTCGCTGTCTGTTCCCCTTGCGCCCTTTGCAAGTTTAAGAACATCTTCGGTTTTCAGACCATTCCTGAACTCCGAGTCCCTTAGAATCATTCCAAAACCTGCCACAGCTGCGGAGAATCTGAAATTATCTGAAGTCTTTCCCTCATCAATAGAAGAAAAACTGACAGTTTTTGTTATGAGTTTGCTTTTGCTGGACTTTATTGGCTTGTACCTCATTTTGATTGTAAGCATCTCGTCAGTTTTTCTTGCATTATCATTTACAACCCTGTTCTGGTACTTCAGTTTATCCACGCTTTCTGTTTTCTCATTTGAACCTGCAGGAACTATTTCATAGAGAGCCGTTACTGTATGGCCCGCTCCGAGCTCTCCCGCATCCTTCTTGTCGTTGTTGAAGTCTTCCTTTGCCATGACCCTGTTTTCATAGCCGATGAGCCTGTATGACTTGACCTTCAGGGGGTTGAACTCAATCTGGATCTTCACGTCCTTTGCAATTGTGAACATGTTCGCCCTCATCTCCTTCACAAAGACTTTTTTCGCTTCTTTAATATTATCTATGTAAAAGTAGTTTCCGTTGCCGGCGTTGCTGATCTGTTCCATTCTTCCGTCCTTGTAGTTCCCCATTCCGAAACCGCATATTGTGAGGTAAATGTCATCCTTTCTCTTCTCTTCAATGAGCCTTACCATATCTGAGGTTGATGACTGGCCAACATTGAAATCACCGTCTGTGCAGAGAATTACCCTGTTGTTCCCTTCTTTTATAAGGTTCTTCTTTGCAATCTTATATGCCAGAATTATTCCTTCGCCGCCTGCAGTTGAGCCGCCTGCATTGAGTTCATCAAAGGCTGCAAGAATTTTGTCTTTATCCACTGCAGGTGTTGAATCAAGGACAAGCCCCGCTGAACCCGCATAGGCAACAATTGATACGCGGTCGTTTTTTCCAAGATTTTCAAGAAGCAGAGCAAGTGATTTTTTCAGAAGCGGAAGTTTGTTAGGAGATCCCATGGATCCGGAGGAATCTATGAGAAATACAAGATTCGACGGCCTGGTATTAACATAATCAGGCACCTTTCCCTGAAGCCCTATGTGAAGCAGCATGTTCTCCTTCTTCCATGGACACTTTGAAATTTCTGTATTTATGGAAAATGGTGTTTCCCCTTCAGGCTTGCTGTAGCTGTATGTAAAATAGTTAACCATCTCCTCAATGCGCACTGAATCTTTCGGAGGTATCTGATTTGCAGAAATGTACCTTCTCACATTGGAGTATGATGCAGTGTCAACATCAATTGAAAATGTGGACAGTGGATTTTCCGTGACAGACTTGAACCTGTTTTCATATATTCTGTCATATTCCTCTGTGTTGTGTTCAATGTACTCCTCTCCGGACATGGATGACATATCTTTCAGCATCATTGCCGGTTTGTACGCAGCTACACCCTCCTTCTTCATTCTCGCTCTTTCATAGTGAACAGATGAACTAATTTTATCCCCCTGTACTGTGCCTCCTATCTGGCCTCCGCACTGTGCAAATATAAAGGGCATTATAAAAACAATTATCAAACCGGTAAGCTTTATCCTCTTCTTCATGGCAGCTCTCCTTCATTTCAAGATTTCTGCCTAAAAGACGGTGCGGGATAAAAAAAAGTTCTCAAAAAAATGAGAAAAATGTTGACTTTAATTAGATAT
>QKCL01000023.1 GCA_003246895.1 Spirochaetota bacterium
TGAAAAAGTATAGAATAATTTTTAAAATTATTCTATACTATACGGATTTAAAAACTGGAGGTCAGTATGAAAGAATTAGAGATTGGTGATATTGCTGAAGACTTTACTCTGAAAAACCAGTACAAAAGTGAGATTAAACTCTCATCCCTTAAAGGGAAAAAAGTCCTTCTCTCCTTTCACCCGCTTGCCTGGACTGGTGTCTGTGAAATTCAGATGAGATCACTTGAACAGAAATACAGTGAACTGAGGGAACTCAAAGTTATACCGCTGGGCATTAGCGTTGACAGCCAGCCCTGCAAGGCAGAATGGTCTGAATATATGGATATAGAAAATACGGACCTGTTGTGCGATTTCTGGCCCCACGGGGAGGTTGCCCGGCAATATGGACTCTTCATCGAAAAAGCCGGTATTTCAATGAGGGCGAATATTCTTCTGGATGAAAAAAGAAAGGTAATATTTAAAAGAATATATAAAATCCCTGAGATACCGGATATTGAAGAGATCATAGAATTTCTAAAAAAATAAATAGCTTCACCGAATTAATTCTTTATTGCACAGAACCTTACAAAAAATGTTAAGGAAATTCCGATGAAAAGACTATTGTTTATTACAATAACTCTTCTGTTCTGGCCTGTCATAGTTTACTCAAGTGACTGGCCCATATACAAGGGTAATATTTACTATACAGGAAACAATGATGAAATTACCGTGAAAAACGGAAACCTGAAATGGCTCTATGAGGCTTCAAACAGGGTACTGAATCCAATTGTTTCTTCAGGAAAAATATACTTCATCGATCTTGCCAAAAAAGTCTACTGCCTCGACGAGGAAACGGGCAAAGCCCTGTGGGTTTCTGACCTGCGGCAGATCTCTTCCCAATTCAGGAGCGCCACAAAATCCTTCGGCAAGAGCAAATACCCTCTCATAAAAGGCAACATGCTCTTCATATCAGACAATATAGCCCTATACTGTCTGGATAAAAACAGCGGCAGGGTAATATGGGCAAGAACCGGCATGAGAACAGGTGACCCGAATCTGGATGTGCAGAAAAACAAGTACTCAGGGCTGGGAGGAAGAAATCCCGTGTACGGTTCAGGGAACTGGCAGCCGGGTAAATCAACATATGCCATGGTTGACAGCATATATTCAGACCCTGTCATTGTGGGAGATGTTATATATTACGGAACAAGAAAGGAGCTGCTGTCACGGGACATTAACAACGGACACCTTCTATGGAACAACGATGAGATAAAAAGCTGGAGCAAGTTTCCGTCCTTTTACGACAAATACCTTTTCACACAGTCCATGGATTACACCAAAGGAATCTACACCCTCTACTGCCTGGACTCAAAGACAGGTAAAAAAATATGGACCAAAAACATTCCAAGCCCGCATAAAATTTACCCGCCCGTTGTATACAAGGGGATGGTCATCATTGCCTCGGGTTCAAAGTTCTATTCACTGGATCTTAAAAACGGAAATGATCTGTGGAACAAGGATTACGGATCTCTCATAACGTCAAATCCCGGTTTTACAGACAGGTCCATTATCTTTACCTTGAACAATAATGGAATAGTCTCAATTGACCCTAAAAACGGAAACACAACCAACACAATAGGTATCGGAAGCAATACATCACCATACTTTGTAACGGTGAGAGACCAGATATACATAGCATCAACATTCGAAAAATCCATTGGGGGGAGAAGTCTGCCATGGGCGAAAATTGAATCATTCGGTATAAATGACAACAAAAAGGGCTGGGAGTACAGTCCCCAGTTTCCCGGAGCTTCATCCCAGCCGGTTGCCTCCAACGGTATCATATTTCTTCCTGCAGGCAATTATCTTTATGCCGTAGGAACAGATTATTATCCGAAAATAGTCAGGGGAGGAAGCGGTTACTATGATCCATATAACAAAATACAGGAGAACGAAACTCCAGAGAAAAAAACAATCGATAAGCTTGAGGAGATTAAAAAGGAAGAGCCGGTAAAAAAAGATGTGATGCCAATGAAGGATATTGAGATCACCGTTGACAACGGCAAGGGGAAAGAGATACCGGCCACAGTTGAAGTGAAGAAATGGCACAACGGCAAAGTTATCTATTCAAAGGTTCACAAAATCAACAGGCCCGGGAAAATTAAAATTCCCGACATGGAGGATGTCGAAATTACTGCATCGTCTGAGAATCATCTTCCGGAAAAGGTAATCGTTTCAAAAAAAGAGGATAAGAAAAAAATATCACTCACTGAAATCGAAAAAGGGAAGACAGTTGTTGTAAACAACATTCACTTTGAAGTAAACAAATCCCACCTCAGAAAGGAATCCCTGAATATACTTGATGATATAATTCTGCAGATGAAACGGCAGACTTCTATCAAACTTGAGGTACGTGGACATACCGATGCCTCTGGAGGGAAAGAATACAATCAGAAGCTTTCTGAACGAAGAGCTGATGCTGTTGTGGAGTATATGATAAAAAACGGAATAAGCCCTGAAAGGTTAAACTCAGTCGGCTTCGGAGAGACAAAGCCCATCGCTTCAAACAGCACCAGAGCCGGGAGATCAAAAAACAGAAGAACAGAATTCTATATTATGAGCAGGTAAAACAGCACAGGCAATAAAATTTATTGCCTGTGAATTCCTTATGATTGCTGACTAGATTGAGAACTTTTTATCAATCCTGGCATGTTTGAACCGATCAGATTTCTCCCCCGAATATTCGGCGACTATCTGACCCCTACCCAGGATGATGTACTTGTAAATCACAAGCCCGTCAAGTCCCACAGGCCCCCTTGCATGAATTTTATTTGTTGATATACCTACTTCAGCACCGAAACCATACCTGAAACCATCGGCAAACCTTGTTGAACAGTTCACCATAACTGAACTTGTATCCACCAGAGATGTAAATTTAATTTTGCTTTCATTATTGTCAGTTAAAATCACTTCGGTATGTCCCGAACCGTATTTATTGATATGATCTATGCCCTCATCAATGCTATCTACAATTTTTAGAGATACCTCAAGATCTCCATATTCATGGTGCCATTCACTTACCTCCGGTATACAGAACTTTTTGGCAATTTCTGAACAGCCATTTACTCTGACACCTGCTGCTTTAAGTGATTCCATGAGCTCCCCAATGAACGCTGCTTCACTGCGTTTAACAAGAATAGTCTCTATGGAATTGCATGCGGAAGGATACTGAGTCTTGGAATCAATAATGATCTTTTTAATGAGACTCTCATCAAACACCTGGTCTACATATGCGTGGCAGACACCATCTGCATGCCCCAGCACCGGGATCTTTGTATTTGACTGAATATACTTTACAAGGTCGTTGCTCCCTCTTGGAATTATCAGATCAATATACTGGTCAAAAGAAAGCATTTCCTTCACATTTTCCCTTGTCTCCAGAAGAGTAATGCAGTGCTCTGGAACAAGCCCTGCTGTTGCCTCCTTAATAAGTTCAGTGAGGTATCTGTTTGAATTTGCAGCCTCACTGCCGCCCTTTAATATTACACAGTTACCCGATTTTATACAGAGTGAAACAATCTGCACAAGCGCATCCGGCCTGGCTTCGAATATTACACCTATTACTCCTATAGGCACAGAAACCTTATAGAGTTCCAGTCCATCATCAAGTTCCGTAGCCAGAAGTGTTTTATTTAACGGATCATCGAGTTCAATGAGGCCGCTGATTCCGGAAATCATCTCATCAATTTTTGAATCGGAAAGTTTAAGCCTGTTATACAAGGCTACGGGGATATTCCTGTTTTCATTGAGGTCGGTTTCATTCGCTTTTTTTATATTTTCTCTTTTTTCCTGAATGATTAAGGATATTCTTTTAAGAGCTTCATTTCTCCTGTCTCCACCCAGCGATGCAAGTACAACAGAATCCTTCTTTATATTCTCAAAGTTCATTTCAAAACCCCTTATATTATTCTACGCAAACTTCCTGACACGCAGGCCGTTTTTCCCCATTCTCTTTACATCATACATAAGGTCATCTGCAAGTTTTATCATATCATTTACATGTTCCGGATATTTTTCAAAAAAAACCAGACCAATGCTTAAAGTGACATTCCACCCGCGAATCTCCATAAGACTTTTCAGATTTAAAAAAATCTTGTCAACAGCCTTTTCTGACTGATCCAAGTCAACTTCCGTAAAGAGAAGGGCGAATTCATCCCCCCCGAGCCTTGCGACAATATCTGTTTCCCTTGCGCTCTTTCTGAGTTCATTGGCCACTGCCTTGAGAAGCTCATCTCCTTCAAGATGACCATAGGTATCATTTACCACTTTAAAATTATCAAGATCTATATATGCAACTGAAAAATTATGATTATATCTCTTTGCCCTTTTAAG
Organism: Spirochaetota bacterium; assembly: GCA_003246895.1. Classification (GTDB taxonomy): domain Bacteria; phylum Spirochaetota; class UBA4802; order UBA4802; family UBA5550; genus SZUA-423. The sequence goes on from QKCL01000023.1 coordinate 4,372, forward strand.
CTCCAGCTCTGCATGGTCATGAAAAGCCCGGCGGTTTGAAAGACCAGTCAGGGAATCTGTCACAGCCTTTTCCTTTTCCCTGTCCATTACCCTTTTCAGCTGACTTACCAGAAGGTTAACTATAAGGAAAAAGCCGAATCTTACTCCCCAGTCCCAGTATCGAATAAATACAGTGGAATAAAGGTGTCCGGTCTTGTAGTCTGCAATTTCCCAGAGAACAGCAGAAAAAACAGAGGATATAAATCCGTACCGGACACCCTGAAGCCATGAAATTGCAGAAATCGGTATCAGGTAAAAAAGGGAAAATGATATCTCCGCACCAAAAGAATAGTCGATATAACTAATCGCGAAAAGAAGGGAATAGAAAAAAACTGTTTTTAATGTTGAATTTCCCCGTTCAAGCAGATTTACAACATTCATTTATTTTACTTCGCTGCCGCTTCTCTTGCCGCGAGTTTTTTCTTCTTGTCAAAGATTTTACCGCAGGTACAGTTTGCACAGGTAGCATGATTTTCACCTGACTTGCTGTTCTCACATGTATCAGTTGATAGCGACTTGTCCCTCATTTTTATTGCAACTGTCAAGGCAGCAAGGGCAGCCACCATAATAATTGTTCCGAAGAGTATTGTTATCATTTAATTAGCACTCCTGTTCATAAGTATATCAAATCTTTCATCAGTAATTATTTTATATCCATTACTGTCACGCAAAACCAGGAGTACGGGTATTTCATTTTTCCTGGCAAATTCAAGGCCATCAACCGGACCCATGACATTTATCGCAGTGGCGTAGGCATCTGCTGTCTCACATGAAGCATGAAGAACCGTTACCGATGCAAGGTTATGCTTCACAGGATGCCCTGTATGGGGATCTATGGTATGGGAGATTTCCTTCCCGTCAACAATTCTGAAATTATTGTATTCACCTGAAGTTGCCATGGAAAGCTTTTCAACTTCAAGAACCCGTATAATCTTTCTGCTGAGGCTTTCAGGCACAGGTATTCCAATTCTCCATTTTCTTTTTGATGGAGGTTCAGTTCCAGTACGGACCTCTCCCCCCACCTCAATCATATAGCTTTTTATACCTTTTGCCTCCAGAAGTTCTGCGACTCTGTCAACGCCATAGCCCTTGGCTATGGCAGACATGTTTACCTTCACCATGGACAGCTTTTTCATGACAGAGGGAGGTGACTTTCTGAGTATTATTTTATCATAACCTGTAAATTTCTTTACCCGTTCAATCTCACTTTCAGACGGCATGATCTTAAATTTTTCAGTACCGAACCCGAAAAGATTTATCAGTGGTCCCACGGTGATATCGAATGCTCCTCCGCTTTTTCTGCTCACATCAATAGCCCTTGAAACAAGAGCAACCGTTTCAGAAGACACCCGTGTCCACACCCCTCCCCGGGCCTTGTTTACCCGCGACACTTCACTGCTCCTGTTAAAAGGAGAAAAAGTTCTGCTGACTCTGGCAAGTTCATCCGAGATCAGCAGAGAAATTTCATCCTTTGAGGAAAAAGACGGCACAGGATAAACAATGGCACTGTAGGTTGTGCCCATGGTTCTGCCGCTGAACCTGTATCCTTCATTTCCACCTTTGCATGATGACAGGGTCAGCACGGCAAGAAACATAAATTTAAAATAAAACTTATCAGCCACCAAAATCATCCAGAAGAATATTTTCAGGCTCAACACCGAGATGCTCAAGCATATTGATAACCGAGGAGTTCATTATTGGAGGCCCGCAGAGATAGTATTCACAATCCTCAGGCGATGGGTGTTTGGAAAGATAGTTATCAAGAACAGCCTGGTGTACAAAACCTGTCAGTCCTTTCCAGTTGTCCTCCTTCTGAGGATCTGAAAGTACAACATTCCATGAGAAATTTTTATGTTTTTTTGCCAGCTCTTCAAACTCATGGGCATAAAACAATTCCCTGAGGCTTCTGGCCCCGTACCAGTAACTGATCTTTCTTTTTGAATCAATTCTTTTCAGCTGGTCAAAAATATGTGAACGCAAAGGAGCCATGCCCGCGCCGCCGCCGATAAAAACCATTTCATTATCGGTCTCTTTGGCGAAAAATTCTCCGTATGGACCGGAAACAACAACCTTGTCTCCAGGTTTAAGATTAAAAATATAGGAAGACATTATCCCCGGAGGAACTTTGGCATTCGGTGCCGTGGCGATCCTGACATTCAGCATGACAAGCCCTTTTTCGAGGGGGTAGTTGGCCATTGAATAGGCCCGCATTGCCGGTTCCTTTACAACACTTCTGCACTGAAAGAGATTATACTTCTCCCATTCGTCACGGTATTCCTTTTCTATGTCAAATTCAGAAAAGGAAAGTTCATATGGAGGACACTCGATCTGAATATAGCCCCCTGCCCTGAAATTAACATCCTCACCTTCAGGAATCTCAAGCACGAGTTCCTTGATAAAGGTTGCCACATTCATGTTTGACCTTACTGTGCATTCCCATTTTTTTATCTCAAAAATTTCATCGGGAACCTCAATTTTCATGTTCTCCTTTACAGAGACCTGACAGGACAGACGTACATGGTCACGGGCTTCCTTCCGGGTAACTGCACCTTTTTCAGTGGGAAGGAGCTCTCCTCCCCCATCCAGGACCTTGACCTTGCACTGACCGCATGTACCACCTCCGCCGCATGCAGAAGGAATAAAGATACCGTTGTCCGCAAGAACGTTCAGAAGTTTACCACCGGCAGGAACATCGAGAGTCTTGTCCTTGTCGCCGTTTATTTCAATCTTTATATCACCCGATGAAACAAGTTTTGACCTTGCGCTGAGTATTACAATCACAAGAGCCAGTATGATCACCGTAAAAAATATTACTCCAAGAATTACCTCTATCACAATTTACCTCTCCTTCTATAACTGAATACCCGAAAAGAGCATAAAGGCCATGGCCATTATACCAGCGGTGATAAATGTTATGCCGAGCCCCCTGAGGCCCGCAGGAACATTGCTGTATTTCATTTTTTCCCTTACTCCGGCAAGGGTAATTATTGCAAGAGCCCATCCAGTTCCGCTTCCGATTCCATAAACAACACTTTCCCCGAATGTGTAATTTCTCTCAACCATGAACAGAGTACCTCCTAGAATGGCACAGTTTACAGTAATCAGAGGAAGGAAGATTCCAAGCGCATGATAGAGAGATGGTACATATTTATCAAGAGCCATCTCGAGTATCTGCACCATGGCTGCAATTACACCAATGTATGTTACCAGACCGATAAAACTCAGATCCACATTCGGATAACCCAGCCATGCTAGAGCTCCCTCTTTCAGAAGATGGTTATATATGAGATTGTTGACAGGAACAGTAATGGCCTGAACGAATACAACTGCAACACCAAGCCCCGCTGCTGTCTCAACCTCCTTGGACACAGCCAGAAAGGTACACATGCCCAGAAAAAAGGCAAGTGCCAGGTTTTCAATAAATACCGATTTTATGAAAAGACTTATATAATCTTCAAACATATGCTACTCCTTTTCTACCTGATCCGGCCTCATGGTTCTTATTCCCCATATGAGAAGGCCGATTAAAATAAAGGCACTGGGAGAAAGAAGCATGAGTCCATTGGGATTATACCACCCTCCCTCAGAGTTAAGCTGAAGAACAGATATTCCGAAGAGTTTACCTGACCCCAGCAGTTCCCGGAGGAATCCGACGATAATCAATATCATTCCGTAACCCAGGGAATTCCCGAGACCGTCAAGAAAGCTCAGGCCCGGAGAGTTTTTTATGGCAAAGGCCTCTGCACGGCCCATGATAATACAGTTTGTTATGATAAGACCCACAAAAACCGAAAGCTGTTTGCTTATGTCAAAGAGAAATGCCTTTATGAACTGATCGGCAATTATTACCAGTGCAGCTATTATTGTCATCTCCACAATGATACGAATATTGGTGGGAATGTGTCTTCTAATGAGACTGATTGAAAAATTTGAAAAGGATACAACAAATGCAACCGCCAGAAACATTACAAAAGAAGTCTCAAGTTTAGATGTTACGGCAAGAGCAGAACAGATTCCAAGAACCTGCGCAGCAATTGGATTATTGTTAAGTACGGGACCGAAGAGGGTCTCCTTTACCTTACTCATTTGAAGTACCTCCTGCGGAAATATTCTTTAGTAGCGGTCTGAAACCGTTTTTATCAAGCCAGAACCTGACGAAGTCACTGACTCCTCTGGAAGTGAGGGTAGCTCCTGAAAGGCCGTCAACCTTATAGATGGAATCATCCTTGCCCTTCTGAACAGTACCCTTTATTATTTCAATTCTGAGCTGACCCGAATTATCGTAGGCCTTTTTACCTTTCCATATTGATGTCCAGCGGGGATTTTCTATCTCTCCTCCGAGGCCGGGGGTTTCTCCATGTTCATAAAATGTTATACCGTTTATTGAGATTCCGTCTGAAGCTATTGATATGAACCCGTAAACAGTTGACCAGAGGCCCTTTCCCGAAACAGGAAGAATGACCTGTTCAGTCTTACCGTTTTTCTTCACAATGTATGCCACTGTCTGTCTTGGCAGTTTTGAAATTCCTGAAATTGCCTCTCCTGCCGGAAGCTTTATTACATTATCCTTTGAGGACATATACTTCTTAATATTCTTCTGAAACTGTACCGGATCAAACTTTTCAGTATACTTGCCTGTTTTAAGATCGACAAGAATTGGAGTAACCTTTTTAAACTCCTCTTCAATGTTCTGCCCCTTGCTGTAAAGCCCTGCACAGATCAGTACATTTTTCTTCTTCTCAAGTTCCCTGTTTCTGTCCTGACGGGGTTTAAGAAGAACCGCCGCGGAAGAAACCAGTATTGAACAGACGAGGGCAATAGTTGCTGCAACGAGCACCATTTTTTTTGGGCTATCTGCCGACATAACCTGACCTCCTTCTGTTTATATTGAATTTGACAACATAATGATCAATGACCGGAGCAAAAACGTTTCCGAAAAGTATTGCAAGCATCATACCCTCGGGGAATGCCGGGTTTACAACCCTCACAAGGCCTGCAAGCGCTCCTATCAAAAATCCGTAGATATACTTTCCGATATTTGTCACTGCAGCCGAAACCGGATCAGTTGCCATAAATACAGTTCCAAAGGCAAAACCTCCAAGCACAAGGTGCCACTGAAGAGGGACATGGAACATCGGGTTTGTTCCGTTACTTATAACGTTAAAAAGCAGTACAACGAAGGAGAGACCGGCAACAACACTTACCATGATTCTCCATGAACCTACCCCTGTTACAATGAGGATGAATGCACCGATGAGGCATGCAAGTGTTGAGGTTTCACCCATTGATCCCGGAATTAGTCCCAGAAAAGCGTCTTTTAAAGTAAACCCTGCACCGGCCAGCGCAGTAGTCCCGCCAGCTGCAGCCTGAGAGAGCGGCGTGGCCTGACTGAATCCGTCCACAGCAACCCAGACAGCGTCACCGGATATTTCAGCGGGGTATGCAAAGAACAGAAAAGCCCGGCACAGAAGCGCCGGATTCACAATATTCATTCCTGTTCCGCCGAACACTTCCTTTCCGATTACAACACCGAAGGACACTCCGATAGCGACCTGCCACAGCGGAATAGTTGCCGGAAGTATGAGCGGAAAAAGAAGACTTGTGACGAGGAACCCCTCATTGATCTCCTCTTTACGTATAATCGAGAATATTACTTCCCAGATACCGCCGGCAATAATTGTAACAGCATAAACAGGAAAGAAGTATACCGCCCCGTGGAGGATATTGTCGTAGAAACTGGCCGGGTTTATTCCCCCGCCAAGAAGCTGAAGTATAAAATACCTCCAGCCCTCCAGTGTGGTTATACCCTTCGCCGCCAGTGCGCTGTTTGCCTGGTAACCGGTATTGTAAAGAGCCATAAAGGTTGCGGGAATCAGAGCCACAACAACCACAGTCATCATCCTCTTGAGATCAAGACCGTCACGTACATGAGTCGCTCCCTTTGTTGACGCACCGGGAGAATATAAGAATGTGTCTATCATTTCATATATGGGGTGGAACTTTTCAAGACGTCCGCCCTTTTCAAAATGTCTGGACTGTTTGTCTAAAAATTTTCTCAGCACTTTTAACCTTCCTTTTCGATGGTGGTCAGCATCTCCCTCAAAACCGGGCCGAAATCCGTCTTTCCCGGACACACAAATGTGCAGAGGGCGAGATCCTCTTCTGCAAGTTCAAGGCATCCCAGAGCTTCTGCTTTTTCTATATCATTTGACATAAGAGATTTAAGTAAAAAAGTCGGGTGTATATCAAGGGGCATGACCTTCTCGTACATACCGATAGGTATAATTGCCCTGTCGCTTCCGAGTCTGTCAGTATTAAAAACATGATTCCTGACTCCGCCGATTGCTGAGGCAAAAACAGGAAGCATGGAATATACATTGAATCCGGGCCTTAACCAGTTCAGAAGCACCCTCTCCTTCACTTCCGGAATTACAGAAACCACTTCATGAAATCTGCCGAGGAAAGCCACCTCTTCACTGCACTTTCTGCCGTAAAGAACCGAACCTGAAATGATTCTGGCTCCCTCCTGATACTGTTCATTGGAAAGTAGTTCAGATATTGATACACCGTCATGAGACTTCACCAGCCTTGGATTGGATAGTCCACTGCCCCCAAGTGCAACAACCTTTTCGGTGGAAAGTTCTCCTGTAAGGAAAAGCCTTCCGATATTAATAAGATTCTGATAACCGATGTGCCACGCCCTCTTATGGAGATTTACCGGGTCAAGGAAATGGATGTGCGTTCCGGGCAATCCGGCGGGATGGGGGCCTGAGAACTCAGCAACAACCACATTTTCCATGTCATCATTAAAAAGAGGTGTCCCCGGGGACTTGCATAAATATATTTTTTTGTCCGGGGCAAGAGATTTTAACACCTTCACTCCTGCCAGAAATTCCCTTTCGGAACCTGCCATTACAACAAGCGGGTCAGGCGCAAAGGGATTTGTATTCATGATATTCACAAATACGGAAGCGGGCTCACTGTCCGGAGCCGGTACAGTATCAAATGGCCTCTGCCTCAGGGAAGTCCATGCCCCTGAATCCTGAAGGATTTTCCTCGCAGAGTCCCCCTTCAGTTTATCCAGTTCCGAATCACTGAATGATTTAAAAGAAATTCCTTTTGAACCGTCTTTCTTTATAATTATAGAGAGAAGCCTGCGTTTATCTCCTCTATTAATGGACTGAACAGTTCCGGAAGCCGGAGCCGTAAAACTAACGCCGTTTCTTTTGTCAATAAAGAGGCACTGCCCCTTCTTTACCCTGTCACCTGCTTCAACAAGGACCTTTGGTTTTAATCCGTGAAAATCTTCGCCAAGAACACACAGAGGGTTGTTTCCGCACCCTCCTCAATAACCTGGCGGGGTTTTCCGGAAATAGGGATATCTAATCCCTTTTTAAGCCGGAATCGCATAGGTTCTTTCATTCATTGCTCCATGAATTATTTGATTAACTGCCTTATACCCAGGACAGACTTTTTGATGGTAATAGTCAAGATAGAAGTAAATTTTGTCTAAATCCGGGTGATATGAAATGCAAACAGCGGAATAAATGCTGCTTACAAAATCTATACATATATGCATATTTATCAGTAAGTCAACATTAAAATATTAACATTTACAAAAATTAGGCTTCAGCACTTTATTTTCTGGACAAATCTACTCAAAAGGACAGCCATTACCGCATTGAGTCCATCAAACCTTCCCGTTTCCTGGAGCATTTCTCCGGGAGATGACGTATAATCAGAGCCATCGATATCATCTTCGCAGTTCTCAATAAGAACTTTTACAGAGTCAAATGTTGTCTCAAGGTGAAACTGCAGCGCAACTACTCGGTCATCATAGACAAACCCCTGATTGGTGCAGGCAGCACTGGATGCCATATGCACTGCTCCATGGGGAATATCGAAAGTCTCCCCGTGCCAGTGAAAGGCCTCCATGCCATCCTCAAACACTCCCGAAAGGAAGGTCTCTGAAACTGAACCGGATACTGTCAAAGGGAACCATCCTATTTCCTTAAACTGATTTTTCCTGACCTCTGCCCCCAGGGCATGGGCTATTATCTGGGCCCCAAGACAGATGCCTAAAAGGAATTTTCCCTCTTCAACTGCCTCCTTTACAAAATCAATTTCCATCTGCAGCCATGGAAACCTGTCGCCATCTCCTACCCCCATTGGCCCGCCCATAATGATGAGAAGGTCAAAGGATGAGGTTTCAGGGAGAGCTTCATTCTCATATAATTTTGTACAGCTCAGCTCAAATCCCGAAACTGAAAAAAATTTTTCCATACTCCCCAGTCCCTCAAAAGGGACATGCTGAAGATAGTGCACCCTGACTGTTTCCATCTATTCACCTTTATTTTACAAGTTTTTTACCCGAGCTGAACCATTCAACAGTACCGCCCGTCATATTATAAACCTTTTTAAAACCCAGCTCACTGAATACAGGCATTGCCCTTGCGCTTCTGTTGCCGGATCTGCAGTAAACCAGATACTCCAGGCTCCTGTCCAGTTTTTTAAGATCGTCTTTAAATGCAGGAGAGCTGTAGTCAATATTTACGGCACCTTCAATATGGCCCGATAGATACTCTCCGGGAGTACGGATGTCAAGAATTACAAAATCAGCTCTGCCTGCCTTTTCTGAAATAAGCCTGTATGCTTCATCCACTGTAATATTACTGATGTTTTCATTTGTAAATGCACTGCCCCCTGTACATGAAACATGAAGCACCAATGCAAGAGAGAATAGTAATTTTAAAATTTTCATATTTAAACCTCAAATAAGTATTTATCTACGCAAGGAGAATTCAGGCAACCTGCACATGAATACCCCCTTATATAAGTGAATTATCTGCTAAAAACTGCATTTATTCTGTTTGAATTTATGTAAATACCGGTTTTTAGAAATGACCACAAAAAAATTTTAAAAAAAAGATAAAAAAAGTTGACAAAAACAGTATTTTAGAATTTTATTAAATAAATAAATTTTAAACTCTGGAGATCAAAAAATGTACAACGCAAGAAACCATTCTAACTGGACATGGATACTTTTTCTGGGATTCATAGCACTTTCAGTTGCAGATATACGCTTTGCCATGCTGGGGCTTCTATGCATGATTTTACCTGTTTATCACGCCATAAGGGGAAGAGGAAGAATTCACTGTGCAAACTACTGCCCTAGAGGGTCTTTTCTCACCAGAACACTTGGAAAATTTTCCATGAAAGCATCAATGCCTTCTTTCATGAAAACAAATGCATTCAGAAACGGTTTTCTTATACTCATTTTCGCAATTTTCGGCACAAACATATATCTTTCAGGCGGGGATATTTCCAGAATAGCAACAGGGCTTTTCTCACTTGTCATTGCCACAACCCTTCTCGGCCTCACAATGGGAATTTTTTACAGGGAGAGAAGCTGGTGTACAATCTGCCCCATGGGCCACAGCAGCAACCTCATTGCAAGGGCAAGAGAAAGAAAATAGAAGAGCAGATGCCCCTGTTGACAAGCAGGGGCAAAACATCCCCCCTTTCACTTCCACTGTTATACCTGACCCATGGCAATGCGCCCCTGCGGTTTTTCCTGAATTATATGGAATTATAAACTGTTTCGATTTAACCGGCAGAACCTGTCTTTGTGAAAAGCGGAGCGGCGTAACAATCCCTGTTATGGAAATTTAAGCAATTGCTCAGCTCCAGCTGGGATATGACCAGGCAGGGTTTTTATAAAAATCGATTCCATATTGAATTTAATGTGATTCAAGGAATGTCAGTGAGCTGGTCTTGTTATAAATCCCCTAATTGCCGGTTCATCTGAGCTAAAAACTTATCGCTGAAACAACAGATCTGGATGCAGAAATCTTCTGATCTGCCTCCGAAAGTGCAAAAAAATGAATTTTTTTTGCTTTTTTTGAACTTTTTTTTTACCGAACAAGTCCGAACCATCTCCGACCAGGTCCGACCAACTCCGGGGGTCCACGGGGGGCTCCCCTGTATCTTTGGCACAAAACATGCTTAGTATTTTACCCAATTTAATAGTTCCGCTGACCGGTAACACAAGGGGCAGAAATACAGAATAATATTCCCCTCCGTTACCCCTTCGATACCGGTTCGATAAAAGCATACTGATCAATACCGCAGGCTTATTTTCAGAATAATTTGGTATCTCCGGCAGGATCTGCTAAGTTACAGTTACCATATGAGCTCAGCAGATCTTTTTCTTGACAGAACAGACTTTATGTACAACATCTTGTTTTTTTTTTCAATTTTGAACTAATTATAAAGGAATAATGCCATGCCTGAACTGAAGAGAGTGAACATATTCGAAAAGATGAGGGGCCTCCACACCGACATTCTTGCACTCATAAGAAAGACCCGGGTCGAGATTTCCAGACTCATCATGGAGGACCAGGGGCCCGAAGCAGTTGAACTTATCCCCTACAATCTCATAAAAAAGGAAGTGCCCACATTCAGGGATTCCGTCTTTGCCGAAAGGGCAATCATACGGGAAAGGATCAGGCTCATCTTCGGAATGGACGTTCAGGAATTCGGCCAGACAAGGCCGGTAGTCTTTGATGTACACGAGGCTCTCACTGACAAAAAAATTCTGAAGAAGCCCATTGTGAACATCATAAAGATTGCCTGTGAGAGGTGCCCCACCGAATCATTCATGGTTTCAAACATGTGCAGGTCATGCATTGCCCACCCATGCACAATGGTATGCCCCAAACAATGTATCACAATTGGTGAAACAGGTGCGGTAATTGACCAAGAGGCATGCATCAAATGCGGCAAGTGCGCACAGGTCTGCCCATTCAATGCAATCATATACAGGGAGAGGCCCTGCTCCGTTGCATGCGGTGTGAACGCCATTTACTCAGATGAAAACGGATTCGCAAGCATTGACTACGCCAAATGCGTAAGCTGCGGACTATGCATTGTGTCCTGCCCATTCGGAGCTGTGGCACAAAAATCGGAAATTGTACAGGTGCTCCATGCAATAAAGAGTTCGGGAAAGGGAGGAGTTCCCGTATTTGCTGAGATTGCACCCAGCTTTGTGGGACAGTTCGGGGACGAGGCAACTCCATCAAGAATAATTGAGGCCCTTAAAATTCTCGGCTTTGAAGGGGTCATGGAAGTGGCTTACGGCGCCGACATCGAGGTGCTCCACGCATCAAGAGACCTTGCCGAAATAATTGCCAACAGTGACAAAGAGGAGTTCAAAGACAGGTTCATCGGAACATCCTGCTGCCCATCATGGGTTCAGGCCGCCAGAAACAACTATCCGGAACTTAAAAAAAATATCAGCGACTCCTTCACACCCATGGTTGAAACCGCTAAGAAAATAAAGGAGAAGCACCCCCATTCAAAGATCGTATTCATCGGCCCATGCGTTGCAAAGAAGAATGAGTGTTTCGAGCCCGAAGTTGAAAAGCTCGTGGACTACACCATGACATTTGAGGAGCTCCACTCCCTCTTCATTGCAAAGGGTATCGACTTTTCAGAACTGCCCGACAACGAAAGCCTCAACGACGCGTCCTCAACTGGAAGGCTATTCCCTGTGGCAGGGGGAGTTGCAAGCGCCATCATTACCCAGACAAAGGCCCTGAGCGGCTCGGATGATGAGATTCCATTTGCCTCGGCCGACACACTTGCAAGCTGCATGAAGATGCTGCGCGAAATCAAGGCCGGAATAATCAAGCCCAGGCCCCTCATGGTGGAGGGTATGGCCTGCCCCTTCGGCTGCATTGGAGGCCCCGGGACAGTTACCACTCTCCAGAAGGCTAAAACCAATGTGAACAAATTTGCAAAGGAAGCGCAGTTCAGGCTCCCATCAGATTACCTGAAAGATTAGAAACCATAACACCCCGGCATCACCTTACCCGGTGCCGGGGAACATCCCGCAGGGCATATGACCTTCATATAGCAATTAATATTTGACACATATCTGTAATGGTTTTGACTAACGGATAGATATGAAAGAAAACAATATGAACAGCAGAATATTAAACATACTGGAATGGCCCGTAATAGAGAAAAAAATCTCCGACCTCTGCCATTTTCAGGGTGCCAGGGATTATATATCCACACTGACCCCATTGGGTTTTCAGGAAGCGGAAGTGCAGATTTCCAAAATTACGTCCCTGAAGGAACTCATTCAGCGCGGAGACAGGGCTGACTTTTCCGGACTCTTCAGCATTGACAGGGAAGTCTCTCTCGCCAGAAGAGGCGGAATGCTCAGCATACCTGAACTTGCAAAGATTAAAAAGTTCACTGCGGCAACTGAAAGAATAAGAAAATACATAAAAAAATACACTGAAGAGTATCCGGCTCTGAAAGAAGAGCATGACAGATTCCGGGAAATGCCTGTACTGAAAAACCTTCTTGGTAACTCAATAACAGATGATGAAGAGCTCAACAGTGCAGAATTCCCCATACTGGGGAGACTCAAAAAAAAGATAAATGACCTCCGCAGGGATATAGAAAAAAGAATACATAAAATCATTCATTCACAGCACAATGAAAAAATCATTCAGGAGAAAACTTTTACCACAGTCAGCGGCAGATATGTTATTCTCATAAAGTCAGGGACAAAGGGAAGAATAAGCGGCAGCGTCCTTGACATGTCCGCAAGCGGCCAGACACTTTACCTTGAGCCTTCTGAAATCGCGCCACTTAGCAACGAAATGATTCTCCTTGAGAGGGAACTTGACATTGAAATACAGAAAATTCTCACAGAACTTACCATAGCTGTTGCGGCACACTCCGACATCATAGAGCAGAACATAGAATCTGTCTCGTACTTTGACTTTATCTACAGTTCAGCCGATTTCAGCATTCTGACAAATTCAACCGAACAGAAGCTGTCTAAAGAGCCGGTCATAAAACTTAAAAAGGCTCACCACCCTCTCCTCTATATGATGTCACCGGATAAGGTTGTTTCAAATGACATCATACTGGGAGAGGATTACAGCTGCCTAATCATTTCAGGAGCAAACACCGGAGGAAAAACCGTTACACTGAAAACTCTGGGACTCTGCACACTCCTGACCATGTACGGCCTCCATATTCCCGCGGGTCCCGATTCGGAAATAGGAATCTTCGACAACATCATGGCTGATATAGGAGATGACCAGAACCTCTCCCAGTCACTTTCAACATTTTCGGGACAGATTACCTTTATAGACGACATGCTTAAAAAAGCAGATGAAAGAACTCTGGTCATAATAGATGAAATAATAGTGGGAACAAACCCGAGACAGGGAGCGGCCCTTTCACAGGCAATACTCGAAAACATGATTGAGTGCGGATGCAAGATCGTTGTCACAACCCACTACACTGAACTGAAAGAGCTGCCGGTAAGGGACAGCAGGTTTGAAAATGCCTCGGTAAGGTTTGACATGGAAAGCCTTCAGCCCACTTACGAACTGGTCATTGGCGTTCCCGGAATAAGCTATGCCCTGGAGATCGCAAAGAACTACGGCATTTCGGAAAATATCCTTTCCCGTGCCAAGGAGCTTGTTGACTCCAGGGAATCAAGTGTAGAAGCTCTTCTTGAAAAGGTCCAGGAATACGAGGAAAAAGTCAAGAAGGAGAAGGGAAAGGTTGCATTCCTGAAAAATGAAATATACAGGGAAAAGGACCGTTTAAAGAAAAAGCAGAACGAACTCCGCCTTGCCACAGAAATGGCAAAGAAAAATGAAGGGATAACCTTCATTGATGAAATAAACTCATACAGGAAAAAAATATCCGAACAGATCACCAGCCTCCAGAATCTGGACCAGAAAAAACTCTCTGATCTGAATCTTCAGCTGAAAGACATGAAGGAAAAGGTCAGTTCTGAGCTCAAAGGTGATTCCATAAAAAACCTCACTTTCTCAATGAAACCTGTAAACCCCGACACACTAAAGGAAGGAGACACTGTCTATGTATCTCCCATCGAAACAGAAGGAATCATAGATAGTATTGATGCAGGGAAAAAAACCGCGCAGGTGATTCTGGGAGGATCAATCAGGTCACGCTATAACATAAAGGATTTGATGGTGAATCCGGACTCAAAAAAAGCAGAACTCCCATCAGGAAGAAACAAGTCAGTTACAAGACAGCACCTTGAAGAGGGGGAAAGCACAATCCCATCGACAATGCAGACCTCCTATAATACAATTGACCTCAGGGGAAGACGTGTTGATGAGGCTCTGAACCTTCTTGATTCTGAACTTGACAGGATGGAAAGGGACAATATACGCTATGTTGTAATAATACACGGCCACGGAACAGGCGCCCTGAAACAGGCGGTCCGGGATACACTGAAAATGAGCATCTACATCAGAAGATTCAGGAACGGAGATTACGGCGAAGGCGGAGACGGAGTTACAATAGCCGAACTTAGATAGACTGCGGCATGAGCTCCGGAACAAAGTGTACTGCATCAGTAAAATAAACCGGCGGGAAAACGACAATGAACAGAACTGAAATCATAAAAGACAGGGAACTGAATGAAATCTCGGAAAAGGTAAAGGCCGGCACACCTGTATCGGGAGAAGACATACTGCACATGCTCAAAACTGATGACATTCTGGGACTTGGTGTAATCGCAGACTCCATTAGAAAAAAATTCCATGGCAACAAAACCTTTTACGGCGTTAACTGCAACCTGAACTATACCAATATATGCGAACTGAAGTGCCCACTCTGCGCCTACTACAAGGAACGCGGAGAGGACGGATCATACCTTCTAAGCATTGAGCAGATAAAAGAAAAAATCAGAGAGGAAGTCAAAAGAGGCATTGAGGAGGTCCACATTGTTGGTGGACTCAACAGTGACCTTAAGATAGAATACTTCGAGGACATGCTCAGGGCCATCAAGTCAGTTAATAAAGACATATTCATCGTTGGCTTCACTGCGGTTGAATACCACCACTTTGCCGAAAACAACAACATGACAGTCCGGGAAGTTTTTCAAAGGTTTATTGACGCAGGCCTTGGAGCACTGCCCGGTGGTGGTGCTGAAATTTTTGCAGAAAGTACCAGAAAAATAATTGCTCCAAACAAGATAAGCGGAGAAAGGTGGCTTGAAGTTATGGAGATTGCCCACTCCATGGGACTTAAAACAAACGCAACAATGCTCTACAACCACATTGAAACCCATGAGGATATTGCCGACCACCTGTTGAAATTACGCAGCCTTCAGGACAGGACAGGCGGCTTCAAGACCTTTGTGCCGCTGCCTTTTCATTCAGAGAATACTGAAATAAAACCTCTGGGAAAAATAAATTCCGGATTCAACGACATAAGAATATACGCAACGAGCCGCATTGCACTTCATAACATTCCGCACATAAAGGCCCTCTGGATGTACCTTGGTGAAAAAATGGCCCAGGTTCTTCTTTCATTCGGCGTGGATGACATTGGGGCCACATACCATAACGAGAAGGTCGTTCACTCTGCAGGGGCAAAAACAGCAGATTACGGAACGGAAAAATTTCTCATTAACCTCATAGAGGCCGCAGGCATGACTCCAGTCAAGACAAATGCAGGCTACAGGGAAGGAGAATAACATGATGAGACTTGGATACATAAACTATCTGAACTGCTACCCGTTTTATCACCTTCACTTTACGTCGGAGCCGTTCAGAAACACGGAGGTTTTCCCACACTACCCCAGCGAACTTAACAGCGGAATAATCTCCGGCAATCTGGACATGAGCCCGGTCTCGGCCGCCGCCCTTTCAGACTGCTACAATGATGTATATGTACTGCCGGACTTCTGCCTCAGTTCAGTGGGCTATGTCGGATCGGTGATACTCAGGAGTAACTTCCCGATTGAAAACCTTAGCGGGAAAAAGGTTGGCCTCACAAGCGCATCAAGGACATCAATCGCGCTTCTTAAAATCATACTCGGAGAATTTTACAAAATAAATCCCGACTACGTTCCATGTGAACCTAATCCAGACATGAAGGATCTTGACGCCGCCCTCGTAATAGGCAATGAGGCAATAGAAAAGGCAAAAAGCCCGGTTCACTTTACATATGACCTGGGCGAGCTGTGGCTGCAGAAAACAGGATACCCGGTTGTATTTGCAATTTTTGTACTGCAGAAGAAATATTTTGAAAAGGATCCATCCACGGTTAAGGGAATCATTGAGGGTTTCATGGAATCACTTGCATGCCTTGAACACAGCAGGACTGAACTTATCGAGGCGGCATCAAAACGTTATCCCCGAATTGAATTTGATATAGATTACTACTATGATCTCCTTCAATTCCAGTTTTCAAAGAGACTAAAGGAAGGTCTTGATTACTTCTATGAGCTTGGAATCAGGCACGGCCTCATAGACCCCGATATAAAAATTGATTACCTGAAAATGGACTGATAGAATGAAAGAAAAAATAAAACAGAAAATATACAGCGGTGAACGCCTTAACGATCAGGAAGCCCTTACCCTTTTCGACTGGGACCTTCCTGAACTCGGCCATGCCGCAGACTTCAGGAGAGGCCTTATCTCGCCGGAAAATACCGTGGGTTTCATTGTAGACCGGATAATAAACTATTCAAACCTCTGTGAGGCAAAATGCGATTTCTGCGCCTTCCATGCAAGGGGCAATGTAATAAAGGAGTATGAGCTTTCCCTTGATGATATTCTCCGCAAAACTGAGGAACTTCATCGAATAGGCGGCAGCCAGGTCATGCTCCAGGGTGGGCTCCATCCGGATAAAAAAATTGAATACTATGAAAAAATCCTGAAGGAGATTAAAGGAAGCTTTCCCGAAATCAGCCTTCATTCATTTTCTCCATCTGAGATTGTTCACATCTCCCTCATGAGCGGACTATCAGTGGAAAACGTACTTGAAAGGCTGCTCAATGCAGGCCTTGACTCTGTTCCCGGCGCCTCAGACCTTCTTGTTGACCGCATAAGAAAAATGGTAAGCCCGAACAAAATAGACGCAGACACATGGGAGTCTACCATGAGAACAATGCACAGATTCAGCATAAAATCCTCGGCCACCATGACATACGGCATGGGGGAAACACTTGAAGAGAGAATAAGCCACCTCATGCGAATCAGAAAACTCCAGGATGACACCGGCATGATAAGGGCCTTCATTACATGGTCATTCTCTCCAAACATGACAAAACTCCAGGATATTACACCATCAACAGGTACAGACTATCTGAAAACCGTAACTGTTTCAAGAATAGTACTGGATAACGTTAAATACATTCAGGCGGGATGGCTCACGGAAGGGATGAAAATTGCCCAGATATCACTTGCAATGGGCGTCAACGATATGGGGGGTGTTCTCATGGAGGAGACAGTGGTAAAGGCAACGGGCATAACGGAAAACACCAATGCTCCAGAAATGATTGAGCTCATAAAGAACGCTGGAAAGACTCCGGTAAGGAGAAACTCATCCTATGAAGAAATCGAGAGGTACTCATGAGCAGAACTCTGACACTGGGTTTTTCTCCCTGCCCCAACGATACATTTATTTTTCATGCCATGACAAATGGACTCATCAACACAGAGGGGCTCTCCTTCAACTGCACAATAAAGGATGTGCAGGAACTCAACAGCCTTGCTCTGAAATCTGAACTGCAGGTAACAAAACTTTCGTTCTATGCATGGCTGAAACTCATGGACAGGTACGACATACTGGACTCCGGGTCAGCACTTGGGTTCGGCTGCGGCCCCCTTGTTGTGGCAAAGAACAGCGGAATCGACCTGTCAGGCGCAAGGGTCGCAATCCCGGGAGAACTCACTACTGCCAACCTGCTCTTCAGCCTGTGGCATGAAAAACCATGGACTCCTGTATATACAAGATTCGACCGCATAATGCCCGGTATACTCGACGGCACATACGATGCAGGTGTAATAATACATGAGGGACGCTTCGTATTCAGCAATATGGGGCTTGAAAAAATTATAGACCTTGGACAGTGGTGGGAGGAGAAGACAAATCTCCCCATCCCCCTGGGGTGCATCGCAGTAAGGAAAGACCCTGACACATTGCACCACAGGGAAAAAGTAGAAAAACTGACAAGAAAATCCATTGAATTTGCACGTCAAAATCCTGAAGCATCAGAGAACTTCATAAAAAGTCACTCCCAGGAACTTTCTGATGAAGTCATAAAAAACCATATAGGCCTCTACGTTAACGAATTTTCGCTTTCACTTGGAGAAAGGGGAATGAAAACAGTTGAAGTACTGAAAGAAGAGGCAATGAGGAAGGGGCTCCTGTGAAACTTCTCATATTCGCCACAGAGGTTGAAGCATTACCATTTATAGAAAACATAGATATGAAACTTCTAATGAAGAAACCGGTCAGGCTCTACACCTCCCCTGATATACATCTTCTGATCACGGGAATCGGAAAGTCAAATGCGGCGATGTCTACTGCATTGGCTCTTGCCTCAAATAGATATGAAACGATTCTGAATCTTGGTGCTGCCGGAGCCCTTAAACCCGACCTTAAAGCCGGTGAAATATTTACAGTAAAAAAAATCATTGAAGCAGACAGACCTCACCTTGGAAACGGTGCTCCAAGGTTTTCCTTCCCAGATCCGGTAGATTCATTTCAGGGAAAAAATCTGGCAACAAGAGACATTCCTGCCATAGGCCATGATGAACGGACTGAACTTGGAAAACTTGCAGACATAATTGATATGGAGGGAGCTGCCATTTTACAGGCCTGCGGGCTTTTCAGTCAAAAATGCGGCATCATAAAATTCATAAGCGATACACTTTCAGACAATATGGAGGGGCAGATTATTGAAAATATTAAATCACTGAGAAAAGATTTTTTCGACAGCCTCTACGGAAAAATTATCTAGCCGGTTTTTTATTTAAAAA
>QKCL01000007.1 GCA_003246895.1 Spirochaetota bacterium
AAGTTCAGTATATAGTATTCAGATATATTGAGTTATTTTATAACAGGCGTCGTATTCATAGTTTATTGAATTACATGACGCCTGCTGAATTTGAAGAAAAAATAAGTGCTTAACTCAGTGTCCGGGGAAATGGGTAAAGTTCATTTTCCCTGTCTAACAATGGGAAGTTGCGGTTGCTAATTTCTCCCCCTTTTGTGAAGAATGGGATTAAGGGGGAGTCAAACAGAAAGTTATGAATTAAATGCCTCTTGAGAGTTCATCATTTAGTCTGACAGGCAGGTTTTTTAAGTCCTCTTTTATTATTGCCTTTACAACATCAGTTACTGGAACTTGTCTTTTCTTTGCAAAATTTATCGGAGTATAGCATTGCCCTTTTCCTGGCGGTGATGAAAAATACATATCTTTAGTTTTACCATCTGCTGATATAATTATTATCTGTGTACCTAACGTCAAACCAGTCTCGTGAGCGAATGTAAAACCGGAAACCTTGACTTCCCGAAGGTAGTATATGATTTTAACCTGGTTAGAATTTTCTTTATTGATAACCCATTCAGGATTTTCATTTTTATTTAGTGAGTTTTCAAACTGGTTCGTCTCAATACTGATTTTCAATTGTTCTGATATTGATTTAGAAAGATTTTTTACAGGCAGTGATTTCTGTACTATTTTTTTAAATGCATCCTCTTCAACACCAAGACCATCTGATAGAATATTCTTGGAAGAGCTACTTTTCACACTGACTTCTGTTAAGACAAAATTTCTGCTGGGTAGTTTAGATAGATCATTTCTGGTTAATTTGCCAGCACCGCATGATGCAAAAAACAAAATTGAAATAGAAATGGCCAAAATTTTTCTCATTGTTGTTTCCTTTAATAAAGTTTTTGTTAAATGTTTGGTACTAAATAGTTTGATCCTTGTCAATGATTAACCTCCGATTCAAGGAAAAGCTTCTGAAATATCCAAGTTATAGTGTTTACAACAGTATGCTGTTTATCTGAATGGCGTTCATTGCATAAGGTAGCTGTTTTTTATTTCGGTACTATGTCTGATTCATAAGAGAGGGAGAAAGAGGGAGTAAAACAGTCTGATACAGGAGTGCCTTCTTCTGCTTCTTTCAATATTGAAATAATTTTTGAATCTGAATACTTAGATTTTCTCATAGAATCTCCTTCTTTTTTATTAAGAAATTCTACTTAAAAAAGCAATGGTTTTTTGGGGGGATTACATTCTGGATGAGAAAAAAACCGGCAATATTAAAATGTTCAGATTAGCCGAATCAACAAATGTAATACTTCTTCATGAGTCTTTACGTGATATGCTTATCGAAAAGGGTTTTGGCTCGGATATTGCATTTTATGATTTGAAGGATGCAGCTATTTAGTTCTGTCAATCTGCATGCTTGCTCTCTGCTTCTTCTCAAGACAGGTATATCTCGGATAAAAACTGAACTTCTCATAGAAACCTGATACAGATTCATCCCTGTATGAAACAGCAAGCAGAATCCTGGTGCATCCTTTTGTTTTCTTCAGCCAGTGGAGAGACCTTCCTATCAGTTCTCTGCCAATGTTCCGGTCGCGAAGTTCAGGGCTCATATATATTGAGTCAATCTCTCCCTTTCCTGCGCTGAATGAAGATATGCAGTAGCCCGGAGGTTTATCCTCGCAAAAAATCATATCTATATTGAGGTCTTTATCACCTGACTGTAGTATTTTCTCAGCCCGGTTCTCAAAGGTGAAAGCTTCAAAGTGATCCCTGAAACAGGGTGACTCTTCCAAATGAATAGGGTTCAGCTCTTCTCATAGGTTCTTTATTATATTGAGATCTGATCTATCTATTGTTTTTACTGTGAGGTTCATGTCTTCTCCTCCCGCCTTTTTTATTTAACTCTGATCCAAATGAAATTCATTTTTTGAACCGGTACTTTTCGTTATTCTCCACCTCTTTTTACAGATAGCCTCAATGAAATACCTGTCATGACTGATGAGAAGAAGCCCTGAACTGCATTGTCTTAAGGCCTTTTCAAGACATTCAACAGATTGAATATCCATGTGGTTTGTGGGTTCATCCATGATAATCAGTTCAGCATTCAGTGCAATGCCCCTTGCCAGCATTATCTTTCTTATCTCACCGGGGCTTGGCTCATCTGTATGAAAAAGGCTTTTCGGATTTGACCCAAGGCTTCCGAATACGGTGAGAATCTCTCCCTTTGTTTCATTGGGCAGAGACATTATCTCCTTCATGATTTTCTTTGAGTCGCTGGCAGAAATTTCCTGTGGCAGATACATGATCCTTGTATTCTCTATTTCTGAAAGTATGTATTTTATGAGAGTGCTCTTGCCGCTTCCGTTTTCGCCGGTGATGGCAACCCTGTCACCCCGGTTCATGAAGAGAGAACTGAATTTCAGAATCCTGTCACCCATGGCAATGCTGTTCGCTTCAATGCTGAATAGAAACCTTCTTCTAGAGGCCTCTCCGGTAAGTACATAGGCTGCCGTTCTTCTGCTTTTGACATTGAGCTCACTTAATTTGTTCTCCTCATGCCTGATTCTGCCCTCGAGCTGATTGAGTAGTTTACCCTGTACACCGTCCTTCCCGGTAACCCTTGCAAGGTTTATCTTTGATTTTGCATCATGATCTTTTCGCGGGATGCCTTTCTTTGAACGCATGCTGTTTGCCTGTGATGCGGAGTTTCTTTTAGTCTGAGCCTCACTTTTCAATTGAGAAATCTTCCTGTTCAGGCTCTTCTTCTTTTCCATGGAGGAGGTTATCTCGAGTTCTTCCTGTGCAAGTCCATCTCTGTACCTGCCTGGCCTTAACCGCACTTCATGGCTGTCAATGAAGAGACACTGATTGGGCAGTTCATTCAGAAGAGTTCTGTCATGGCTGACTATGAGTCCTGCTCCTTTATATGCCGAAAGGGTCTGCATTATCATCTTCACAGCCTCTGTATCGAGATGATTGGTGGGTTCATCAAGAGCCAGAAAGTCCGGGTTTTGCCACAAAGATACTGCAATCTGGATTCTCTTCCTCTCTCCATGACTCAGCGTATCCCACCGGTAGAACCATTCATCTTCAATGGCAAGTCTGGTTTTCAGTATGGAGCTTTCTTCACAATATGAGAAGAAAAATTCTTCAAAGAGTGCAGGGGGGCTGTCTGTCCGTTGAGAGCAGTATGATGATGACCCCTTAAGTGAAATCGTGCCCTCCGTGGGAGTGAGATGGCCTGATGCCAAGAGAAGCACCGTGGTTTTGCCTATGCCGTTTGGGCCCACGATTGCAGTCCATCCTTTGGAAATGTGGAAGCTGAAATTTTTTATGATTGTTTCATTGTAACCAAATGATACATTGTTAAATATTAAACTCATTGTTACCCTCGTTTTGTCTATTTATTTCGGGGCACAAAAAAACACGGTATAACCTTGGCATGGTGTTTTTCAATTGCAGATAATTTTAATGCCCCGATGAGTTGAAAATGGCAGACATCTTCCTCCGGAGCTGATGAGTTAAGAAATTGTATCAGTTGTTAAGGGTGGGCCTGTCATTATTTTATGATATGTTTTAGTGCTGAAATCATTCCTCATTACCTCGAAGTTTATTGTTATATAATAGCAGAATAATAGAGTAAATGTCAATACATTTACAAAAACGCTGTAGGGTGTCACTGGCGACTGTTCCTTTATCTAATGCGGGGAATCCGGGGGGCATTAAAAACGCCCCCCGGTCACTCTATTTTTCCCTGTAATAGTTTTTGATTCTCCTTGAAAGGTCCTTTTCTTTCTTCTTCCTTTCGAGACGTCCCTTTTCAGTCATCCTGCTCTCCATGTATGACAGTTCAGAACGCATATCAAGATAGTTCTGATAGCGGCCAATATCAAGTGATCCCTCTACGAGCATATGCTGTACCGCGCATCCAGGTTCTCCCTGATGGGAACAGTTTTTGTAGCGGCAGTTCCCGGCCGCTTCAGATATCTCACTGAAAGTGGTATCAATACTTTCAGTGCTTCCCCATAGCTGCAGTTCTCTCATGCCCGGTGTGTCTATTACCATTGCTCCTCCAGTGAGAAAGAACATTTCCTTGTGAGTAGTTGTATGCCTGCCTCGCAGGTCACTTTCCCGCTGAACTCCTGTTCTCTGGATTGTGTTTCCGGACAGAGCATTAAGAAGAGCAGATTTACCCACACCTGAAGGGCCTGTGAAAGCAAGCGTTGTCCCTGTTTTAAATGCAGATGAAAAACTTTCGATACTTTCACCTGTAAGAGCACTTACCATAAAAAGCGGTACCCCTCCGGAAACTGTTTCAGCCTCCAGTCTTGCCGCCTCCCTGTCTGCACAGAGGTCTGCCTTGTTCAGTACGATAACGGGCTTGACTCCTCCTTCGTTGGCCATTGCGATGTAGCGCTCAATGCCGCGGAGACTGAAATTGCGTCCGCCGTCGAGCCCGGCTACAATGCAGACATAGTCGATATTGGAAGCCACGATCTGCTGTTCTGTTTCGTTGCCTGCAGTTTTTCTCGAGAAAAAAGTCTCGCGTCTGAGAACCCTCTCTATAAGACCAAGGTCTTCGGATCTGCGGATGATTACCCAGTCTCCCACCGTTGGGTAATCAGATTTTTCCACGGCTGTATAATGTAAGTACCCGGATGCTTTTGCCTGTATGGGGTCCTCTTCAGTAAAAACCTGATAGATGTGCCGTGACTCTTTTATTATCCTGCCTACAGTGAGGCCTTCCTGTTTAAACATATTAAACTGGTTTTCGAAATATTCATTCCATCCCATTGCTTTCAGATTCATTTTATTTCCCCGTGTGGTGTATTCTTTTTCAACTGCTCCAGAAGAAATTCAGATGGAAACGGGAGCTGTATCATGGGCTTCAGGGCCAGTGAAAATAGCAGCATCTCGCTGTCATCAGGGGCAATGCGGTTTATACGGATAAATCCGCATTTTCTGCAGCGGTGAATCAGGGACCATTCCTTGTTTTTGTCGACCCAGATGCCGATAGGTTCCATGAGCCCCTTGCATCCTGAACGCCTGTCTCCGGTTCTCATATCAACATGTTTGCTGTAGCAGCAATGAGGACAATGATTGCGGTGTTCTGTGCCGCTTTCAGGAGGCATAACTGAACATCCGCAATGTTCACATATAAATGGTAAGTTCTCATTATGAACCTGTGTAAGATTTCTGGACATATCTTCTCCTATGGTGCTTATGCACCTGTCGTTATTTCATAAAATGTAAAAAGTAATTATCGAAAAAATATACGTGCAGGAACCTGTTCGTGTAGATCACGGAACAATAAAAGAATGATATGTTCTACTGAGGGATGAATACTGAGAATAGAATTTTGCTCAGAAGTCAAATCCCTTGAACAGGAACCAGCTTCTCACATAATCCAACATAAAATCTCCTTTATATAATATTAGTTTAGTGCTAAATACTATGATCGGACTCTTTGTCAAGAAAATAATTATAGTCTTTGGAATTTTCAGAATGTTATGAATAAATGAAAGCAGTTTTTACCTATCATTTATCTCTCTACCTCTGAAAGGGTTTTTGAAACATTCAGGCATGACCGGCTAAATAGGAACCAGGGATCTGAAAAAGTCTTTATCATAGCTGTATCCTCTGAGTAACGGAGAGGCATCGAACCTGCATGCTCTCTGATAAAGAAGAAAAGGTCAGGGAGGAGATTTTATTAAAACTTTCATGAACTTCCAGTGTAGCTGTCCAGGGTTTTCAGAATATGACTGTTCAGTGCATATTTATTTAAATTATTCTTCAGGTGTTTTTATCTCAAGAATCTCTGCTATTGTATGGCTGAGTCTGACAATATTGTACGGCTTGTGAAGGAATGCGTTGAGTCCGATCTTATTTAATTCTTCAAGCTCTGCTTTGTATGAGAAACCTGACGAAACAATAATTGGAATATCAGGCATGATGGATCTTATTTTTTTAAAGCAGTCAACACCGCTCATTACCGGCATTATCATGTCCAGTAAAACCATATCAATGTTCTCCTTGTTCTCTGTAAAAATTTTTACTCCTTCCATGCCGTTTTCTGCAGTCATGACTTCATATCCCAGGCTCTGTAGCAGACTCTTTGTGGTTATGCGTATTGTTTCCTCGTCCTCCACAAGCAGTATTGTGCCTGAACCGGTCCTTGGTTTTACTGTATTATAGGAAATTGCTTTAGCTTCACCCTGTGCCACTGGAAGATATATATTAAAAGATGTTCCGCTGCCCTGGTCGCTGTAGACATTTATTACACCCTTCATCTGTTTAATAATGCCGTATACCTGAGACAGTCCGAGTCCTGTCCCTTTGCCGCGTTCTTTTGTCGTGAAGAATGGGTCGAAAATTTTGTCCAGTATTTCAGGGGATATGCCTGATCCGTTGTCCGATACTTTTATCAGAACGTAGGGACCCGGTTTCATTTCGCAGGAATGGGCTGCACAGAAATTTGCGTCTATATTTTCAAAAAATGTAGTAAAAGAAATTTCCCCGGTGCCTGAAATGGCATGACTGGCATTAATACCCATATTCAGGAAAACGGTCTGAAGCTGTGAACCATCTCCAATGACGGTGCTGAATTCAGCATTCAGTTCAGTACTGATGGAGATCCGCTTGTCAATGGTGTTCTCCAGCAGTAAAATTGTGTTACTGATTATATCATGAATATTTATGAGGCAGTAATTTTCCGTTTCATTTCTTGAAAAACTCATGAGGTTGGAGATCAGATTCTTTGCCCGTTCAATTGATGTTTCAATCAGTGAAAGATATTTTGATGTTTTCGGGTCAGGGGCAATGAAATGTTTCAGGAGTTCTGTGGAACCGTACATTCCTGCCAGTATATTGTTGAAGTCATGGGCAATCCCTCCTGTTAGCTGGCCGATGGCATCCATTTTCTGGGAATGGAGGAGCTGTTCCTGCAGCTTGACCCGCTCAGAGATGTCGTCTATTCTGATAATTGCATCTGTATCATTCCCCTCTTTTAAGGGAAAAATGGTAATATCCTTGTATCTCTTTTTCCCATTTACGATACTTTCCTGTCTTTCTCTGATTATTATTCTTTCAGTTTCGGTTACTTCATTTACAAAATCTGTTATGTAGCTGAGTCCGGGTATTATTTGGTCAATTTTTTTACCGATGGATAACTCTGATGTGATATTATTATTAACCTCGGCAATTTTGTTTAACAGTGAGATTTCCAGGTTTTTCTTTACTACAATTATTTCTGACGGCATGGAGTCTATTATATTTTTCATGTAGTTTTTGAGGTTTTCATGAAGCCTTCTTGCGGTATCAATCTCATCCTCCCTGTGATGCAGTCTCTTTACCATATCCTCAAATGACATGAAAAGATGGTGAAATTCAAGAGGCATGTTTTTTTCAGCACTTTGCAGGTTCAGGTTCCCATCCTTTATCTGATGTGTCCTGTAGAGGAGGTTGCCAATGGGCCTGATCAGGAGATATTTTCCAAAAAGCCATGAGAAAATTAAAGAAAGAGTAAATACAATCGCAAGCAGTAGAGTATTGTTCCAGAATGTCCTTTCCACAGTGGCAAATAGTGATTTTTCGGATACTCCGATGAATATGCAGATCTGGTTTTCTTTAAGGCCTATGGATAGTTTTTCATACCAGTAAAGTCTGTTTGTTCCGTTTTTTTCTGAAACTGAAAATTTGCCTGCCATGCCTTTGGGGATATCGAAATTTTTGAACTCCGATATATGAATGCCGGGGTTTATTTTTTCACCCGA
Source organism: Spirochaetota bacterium (assembly GCA_003246895.1). Classification (GTDB taxonomy): domain Bacteria; phylum Spirochaetota; class UBA4802; order UBA4802; family UBA5550; genus SZUA-423. Next base: position 7,755 of record QKCL01000007.1, read on the forward strand.
TGACTGATAAAGAAGACGGCCTGTTCTGTCAGTTATAGTGATTGAAGAATCATCAGGCAGATGTATACCTGTAAAAAAGTTTTTATAATATTCAAGGTCGAATGCGGCACCGATTGCAGATGATAACTTTCCATTTCTATCTAATACCGGCAGGGCAAATGGAAGCGAAGCTTTTTTTGATGAACGGCTGATGATGAAGTTATCTATAATAAATCTTTTATCTTTTTTTATTCTCATAAACCAGCTTCTGTCCCTGACATTTATGGTTTTTATCAGTGGTATTGCGCAGCATCTGATAAATCCTCTGGAATCTACTGCCACAATGGTTGAATACTGGGAGTTGTTTTTGTGAATTCCCTGTAGAAATTTGTTGCACTCCATGACATTAAGATTCCTCACAGACGGTACCTCCGATATGACCTTGAGAAACTGGCGGGTCTGGTTTATCAGTTTTGTCTGTTCATCGCCGAAGTGATGAATAAAATTCTGAATCTCCGTTTCGGCATTATTGAGGAGTTTATCCTTCTGCTCAAAATTGGTATAGAGGTGTGCACTAACTAACGGAACAAATATTATTGCCTCAAGTATGAGCAGTATATTTTTTAATTTAGGTGTTTTTAAATTCACGGTTTAATCTTGCCTCTTGTTCTAAATTAAAAAATAATATAAATCGTTTTTAATATAAAGTTTTTTTACTAAAACAGGAGGAGACGACTGGTCTTTATGGTAAATTTGTGAAGAGCAGTCCTGTTCAAAGCGGCATAACTGTATGGCAATCTCTGTCTGGGCACCCATGCCGATGTCATTATCTGACTTCTTTAATGGGACCTTATTTTTTATCTGTTTTTTAAATAAAATTTGTCACTGCAGAGGAGTTTAATATTTTCAAGGAGGAGTGACAGAAGAATTCACAAGATATTACCCGAAACTGTCTCTGAATTAGATTTATACTATCATCTTCTTTAAATACCCTAATTAAGGAGAATTCCATGAGTGAACAGAAAAGATGCCCCGTAACAGGTGCAACAACAATAGGCAAGGGTACAACAAACCGGGACTGGTGGCCAAACCAGCTTAACCTTAAGATTCTTCATCAGCATGGCGCCAGGGGTAACCCCCTGGATTGTGATTTTAATTATGCAGAGGAGTTCAAAAAACTTGATCTTGATGCAGTCAAAAAAGACCTCTATGGTGTAATGACAGACTCAAAGGACTGGTGGCCCGCTGACTACGGGCACTATGGACCCTTCTTCATTAGAATGGCATGGCACAGTGCCGGCACATACCGCATGGCCGACGGCAGGGGCGGCGCAGGTTCAGGGTCCCAGAGGCTTGCGCCTCTGAACAGCTGGCCCGACAATGTGAATCTGGACAAGGCCAGAAGGCTTCTCTGGCCTGTAAAAAAGAAATACGGCAGGCGGATTTCATGGGCCGATTTAATGATACTTGCAGGAAACTGCGCCCTTGAATCCATGGGTTTTAAAACATTCGGATTCGCAGGGGGCAGGGAGGATGTTTGGGAACCTGAAGAGGACATATACTGGGGAGCGGAAGAGGAATGGCTTGCCACAAGCGACAAGCCCATGAGCCGATACAGCGGTGAACGGGACCTTGAGAACCCCCTTGCGGCAGTACAGATGGGGCTCATCTATGTAAACCCCGAAGGTCCCGACGGCAACCCCGATCCGGTTGCATCGGGTAAAGACGTGAGAGTCACCTTCGCCCGCATGGCAATGAATGACGAGGAGACTGTAGCACTTGTCGCAGGAGGGCACACCTTCGGGAAATGTCACGGGGCCGGAGACCCGTCACATGTGGGCCCTGAACCAGAAGCAGCAGGCATAGAGGAACAGGGGCTTGGATGGAAGAGCAGCTTTAAAAGCGGAAAAGGCGGTGACACCATATCAAGCGGTATAGAGGGGGCATGGAAGCCCAACCCCATAAAATGGGACATGGGGTATTTAAAGGTCATGTTCAAGTATGACTGGGAGCTTGTAAAGAGCCCGGCAGGAGCTAACCAGTGGCTGGCAAAGGATGTTGATGATGAAGATATGGTTGTTGCTGCACACGATCCGTCAAAGAAAGAACGTCCCATGATGACCACTGCCGATCTGTCGCTTAAATTCGACCCTCTGTATGAACCAATAGCCCGACGTTACCTTGAGAACCCGGAGGAGTTCGCAGATGCATTCGCCCGTGCCTGGTTCAAGCTTACACACAGGGACATGGGCCCCATTTCACGTTATCTGGGCAAGGAGGTTCCGCTGGAAAAGCTCATATGGCAGGACCCTGTGCCTGCAGTGAATCATGAACTCATAGACGAAAGGGACACTGCAGCTATCAAGGCGGATATTATATCTTCGGGCCTTACGGTACAGCAGCTGGTATCCACTGCATGGGCATCGGCTTCTACTTTCCGGGGTTCAGATATGAGAGGAGGTGCAAACGGAGCCAGAATACGGCTGGAGCCGCAGATAGGCTGGCAGGCCAATGAACCGGAAAAGCTGAGGGCTGTACTTGCAAAACTTGAGGAGATCCGCGGCAGCTTCAACAGCAGACAATCGGGTGGGAAGGAGATTTCTCTTGCAGATATAATAGTCCTCGGAGGGAATGCAGGAATCGAAGAGGCCGCTAAAAAGGCCGGTCATAAGGTAACTGTCCCTTTTATGCCGGGACGTACAGATGCAGTTCAGGAACAGACTGATGCTGACTCCTTCTCTGTGCTGGAACCCCTTGCAGACGGGTTCAGAAATTTCCAGAAGACAAAATATGCGGTGACACCGGAGGAGATGCTTCTTGACAGGGCGCAGCTTCTCAATCTCACTGCACCTGAAATGACTGTGCTCATCGGAGGAATGCGTGTTCTTGATGCGAACTACGGAAATTCACAGCACGGTGTTTTTACAGGCAGAAAGGGGGCTCTGACAAATGATTTTTTCATTAACCTTCTGGACTCAGGCTGTGAATGGAAACCTGTTTCGGAAGAGAAGGATGTATTTAATATACACGACAGAAAAACAGGTGAAATTAAATGGACAGCAACAAGGGTTGACCTTGTATTCGGTTCAAACTCACAGCTTCGCGCAATTGCCGAGGTCTATGGAAGTGATGATTCTGAAGATAAATTCATCAGGGATTTCATCTTCGCATGGAACAAGGTGATGAACGCAGACCGTTTCGATATATGCTGAAACAAAACAGAGGGGCCCTGTTTACTCAGGGCCTTTTTTTCTTAATAGAATCTGCCGGAAAATAAAGCCCCCTGCACGTGCTGAGCCTGATGATGGAGTCTTGATAAACTCATATCCCATGAGGAATTGATAACAGTATATTTAAAAACCCTGCTGTAATACAAAAAAGAAGATCTGAAGTGGGTTTCAGAGCCGGGTTTGTACTGAGGGCTGATCCTTCCCGTACTTTTCCATTGTGTAAATCGGCTTTAGCCGTCCGGAATGTGGCATGCTGATAATTGAGGCCCGGCTTGTATTGTGCGGGTATGGAAGAGTTTTCACTCCATAAAATATTTGTCTGTGAGAGATTTTATTTTTTCTCTGAGAATGTCTGTGCTTAGGTTATATGCTTCATTGTACATTTTTTCCGCATTGCGGATAAATACATCCAGTATTTTCGGGTCAAAGTGCAGTCCGCTTCCCTGATTCATAATTTTGATTGTTTTGATAACTCCAAGCGGTTCCTTGTAGGGCCTCTTTGAGGTAAGGGCATCGAATACATCCGCTATGGAGAATATTCTCGCTGTAATGGGAATATCCTCTCCGGCAAGCCCCCTTATGTATCCGGTGCCGTCAAACTTTTCATGGTGGTATCTTATTACATCAAGGCCGTTTTCAAGCCAGGGGGAATCTGCCACGAGGGATGCTCCAAGTATTACGTGATCTTTCATTGTCTCATATTCTTCATAGTTCAGAGGACCATCTTTTAAAAGTATTGTGTCGGAGATTCCTATTTTCCCGATGTCGTGAAGAAGCGCCCCTTTTATTACTGACCTGACAGTATATTTCTTCAGCCCCATCTCTTCAGCAAGCCTGATGCTGTAAAACGTAACCCTGTAGTTGTGATCGTTGGTGTCACTGTCTCTCAGGGCAATGGCATCTCCAAGGGTCATGAGAGTGTGTATGTTTGTTTTGATGAGTTCAAACCTGTTTTCTTCAATTTTGTTGTAGGATGTTTTTATTATTGGAAATATTATTATGGATAGTGCAAATACTGAAAAAATTACTGTTAATAATGTGCTGATCAGATTGTCCTCAAAGTCCTTCACAATTCTTTTGTCAACACGTGATACACCGCCAAGGTAGCCTATAAGCTTATCCCCGGAATAAACAGGATAGAGTATCTGCAGAAAAACGTTTTTATCATAATTCTGAAGCCGGTAAATCAGTCTGTGGGAATCAGGAAAATTCAGTTTCTCCAGAGTTTTTGTTATCCAGAGTTCCCTGTAGAGGCCTGAATAGCCGTCTCTGTCAATGGAGGTAAGTACCTCTCTGTCTGTGCTGAATACTGTAACATGTATGAAGTTCAGATTGTAGATGATATTTCTTGATATTTTGTTAAGTTTGTTTTTCAGTTTAATATCGTTGATGTCCAGCCGTCTTATTCCGTTCTCAGAGAGAAGATCATTGACGCTGCTGCTTATTGTAACTGACAGCCCGTTTGAGAATTCAGCTTTTTTGTATGAATAAATAATATAAAGACAAAAGATGCTTATTATTATAACGGAGAGAAATGTTCTTCTGTAAAATTCCCTGACTATGTTATTGTATCTTTTCATTGTTTCTGTCTTTCATTTTTTTTAGATATGAGTCATGAATTTTGCTGAGCAGGATTATGGCAAGCACTGAACCTGTCATTGCAAAGAACATATCGGATTGTGTATCCCAGACGTATCCCTGTGTTCCGAGAAACTCGTCCGACCCCTGCCCCATTAGAAGTGCAGCTGCCCACTCTATGAGTTCATAGGAGGCTGTTATGAAGGAGGCTATGCAGATGAGAATGAAGGCAAGCCAGCCCTTTCCCCGTACTATGCTTTTTCTGATGAGTATTTCCCTTGCCGCCATGGTTGGAATGAAGCCCTGTGCAAGATGTCCGAGCTTGTCATAGTTGTTTCTTTCAAGAGAAAGAATCTCCTTCAGCCAGTCAAAGAGGGGGTTATGGGCGTAGGTGTATTTACCCCCCACAAAGAGGATACAGCAGTGTATGAGAATGAGAGTGTAGACAAGTCCGGTAAAGGGGAACCTTTTCCATGTAAGGACAAGTATTACAAAAACTATAATTCCCGGGAATACTTCCATGGACCATGTGATGTAATCTTTTGGGTTTACGGCGGACCATATCAGTACAGATAAAAACACCGCACACATGATAATGTGTTTTTTCTCAATTCTCATTTCAGATCTCTCTGTAGCTGTATATTATCATTGTCTCCCTTGCGCCATTCAGGCTCCATAATAAATACATGGGGGCAGTACAGCCGGATATATGTACAGATATTTTTTTGGGGGAAAAAGTCAATGATGTTTCACTAAAGCATGCAGCCCGGCATAACTGTTCAGTAACAGGGGTAAATATGCCGGGTAAAGGTTTAGTCACGGGAAAGCCATTCTTCAGCAAGCTTTGATGCCTCATCTATATACTGGTTAACATCCATTGACGGATCTGCGCTGCAGTTCGGGGCCCTTAATACTGTCACGTCAAAACCGTAGAGTTTCAGAAATGCGGTATATCTTTCACATACATCGCCGTGCCTCTCCTCCCCGAAGCCCTGGGTTAGTATAAACAGGGCCTTTTTCCCGGGTTCAAGTTTGGATTTGAAATTCGGTTTAACATATGACCAGGTCCGGTCTATGAAGCATTTGAACTGGCCTGTGGTGTCTCCGTAATAGACCGGTGATGCAAGAACGGCTATGTCGGCTTCTGCCAGGTCTTGCAGGAGATGTGAGAGGTCATCGTTTAGAACGCATACTGGTGATTTCATCTTACACCTGTTGCATCCCTGACACCCCCTGTAGTTCATTTCGTTCAGGTGGTACCGGATAACCTCACAATCCATTTTTTCCGCAGCTGAGCTGAATCCTTCTGCTATGCGTGAACTTGCTCCGTTTTTTCTGGGGCTGCCTGTTATTGTAACTATTTTCATGAAGTTCTTCCCTCTGTTCTTTATTCATATATATTTGTACCGGGTTCCGGAATTCAATATTTTTATAAAAAAACATGGGAGGATAATATGAATCTGAAAATAATTAGCAACTTTTTATTCTGGTCAATGGTTATAAATATTGCTCTCTTTTCATTGAGTGCATTTTTAATCATTTTCATGAGGGGGTTTATTGCCAGGATTCATGGAAAGATGTTCGGTGTTGATAAAAAGAGCCTGGATTCAATTCTCTATGGGACAATGGCGGTCTATAAGATACTGATCATATTTTTTAATGTTGTGCCCTATTTTGTATTGAAGTTTCTGATTTGAACAGGGGATTTGAAGGAGTTTTAAAATGGACAGTACTTTTGTAAATGACAGGGGATTTCTTGAGGAAAGGTCAGAGGAGGTCCTGAGTGCAGTGACACATGGAATAGGAGCCATGCTGAGTATTGCCGCGCTTGTTCTGCTTGTGGTTTTTTCATCCCTCCACGGAGGCACGCGCGAGGTAGTCAGTTCGGCTGTTTATGGCGCGTCTCTGATTATCCTCTATGGTGCATCAACTATTTATCACATATCAAGGGAATATTCAGTAAAGTCAAAACTTCAGGTTCTTGATCATGCGTCCATATTTGTTCTCATCGCGGGATCCTATACTCCATATACCCTTGTGGCCCTCGGCGGGGCATGGGGATGGAGCCTCTTCGGCGTGGTCTGGGGGCTTGCTGCTGCGGGGATTACAATGAAGCTTTTTTTTACGGGAAGGTTTGAAGTTTTATACACTATATGCTATGTGGTAATGGGATGGATAATGCTCCTTGCAATCGGCCCCATGGTAAAGGCTCTTTCCGTTTCAGGTATTGTCTGGCTGTTTACAGGGGGAGGCATATACACTCTTGGTTCTGTCTTCTTTATACATGACAGGATTCCCTATAATCATGCCATATGGCATCTTTTTGTCCTTGCAGGAAGTATCTGTCATTTTTTCGGCATACTTCAGCTGGTTAAGCCGTAGCAGCCTCTCTCCTCCATGAAAATTAAATGGCCGATGTTCCGGTATGACCAGTGTGTTAAATATTTCATATTTGATTTTAAATTCAGGTTTAGAGATTGCAAATTGCCCAAATATGTGCTGAAATATTCAGTAATGGGGCTTTCTTTTTCTTTTTGTAATTGCCGGAAATGACGGACAATCCGAAAATAAAAATGTAAGCTGTTTTTCTGAAGTAATGGTTTCATGTGGTGGATTTATGCCTGAATTATATAATAATTATACAATACTTCTTGTGGAAGATGAATTATTAATTGCCCTGAATGAACAAAGCGGTCTGGAGGAACTTGGACACAGGGTAATATGCGCTCATGGCAGAGAAGAGGCTCTGAGATGCATTGATGTGAATAGTGAGATAGACCTTATCCTCATGGATGTTGACCTCGGCCCTGGCCCCGACGGCATTGATACCGCATCTGAAATACTTCAGAAACGACACATTCCTGTTATCTTCCTGTCATCCCACGACGAAGACACTATAGTTAAGAAAGCCATAGATGTATCTCCCTATGGGTATATTGCCAAATCTTCAGGCATCAACATGATAAATACATCCATCATGATTGCAATGAATCTCTTCAGTCAGAAAATGGATCTTAGGACTGCAGACAGGAGACCTGAGCCTGCCGGCCCTGAACCTGATGGAAATGCAGGGATAATTAAAGACCAGGAAAAAGTGGCTGCCGATGCAGAGAAGAAGTTCAAAGACCTTTTTGAAATGACGCCTGATTGTGTGTTTGTCCATGACAGGTCATGGAGACTTCTCTATTACCATGTCCCGAAAGATTCGGTTTTCCCTGAGGATTTCAACGCTAAAATCGGCTGTCACTTAAGAGAAATTCTTAAAGATGATCATAATTCATTTTTGCCTGATAAGATCATTGATATGGTTAATTCATTCGAGGTAGGGGAGAAGAGTAAGAGTATAGAATTTGAGAATATACTCGGCAACAGAAAGTATTTTTTTGAGGTGAGGGTTTTTCTTACAGAAGAGCGGATTTATGTAATAGTACGCAATATAACCGAGAGAAAGATCGCGGAACTGAAAGTTGCTGAGAATGAAAAAAAATACAGAATCTACATGGAAAATTTTCCCGGCATTGCCTTTAAGGTTGTCAGTGGAGAGGGTATAATTTTTATTCACGGTGCAGTTGAAAAAATTACAGGTTACAGTGAAACCGATCTGCTCAGCGGGAATGTGAAACACAGTGATATAATCTTTCCCACTGATTTTGAGTCTTTTAAGAAAGCCATTGATATTATTACTAAAAATCCCGGTCTGTCACATGAATATGAACACAGAATAGTCAGGAAGGACGGTTTATGCAGGTGGGTTCATGTTAATGCCCAGAGCATGCGGGATGAAAACAGTTCTCTGGTGCATATTCAGGGGGTGATCATTGATATTACCGAACGAAAAGAGATGGAAGAGTCCCTGCAGAACAGCAAAACAATGCTGTCACAGACTGAGAAGCTTTCAAAAACAGGGAGTTTCAGCATTGATCTTGACACAGTAACCTATTCCTGGTCGGACGAGATGTATCAGATTATGAACAGGGATAAATCTCTGGGGCCTCTTGATACCGATTCAATTCTCGAGAAATATGTTTTCCGTGAGGAGGACAGGAAGAGAGCATCGGAACTCTACAGACAGACGGTAGAGAACGGCATGGCGATGAATGAAGTATATGAAATAAATATTGATGGATTTACAAAATTTCTTGATATCAGGGCCTTTCCCAAAAGAGATGAATCCGGTAAAATAACAGCCATCTTCGGTTACTTTCAGGACATTACCCGGATAAAAACAGCTGAGGATGCCCTTAAAAAGGCCCTGCGCACAAACAGGGAATTGCTGCAGGAACTTCAGCACAGGGCAAAAAACAGTTTCAGCATGGTCTACAGCATGATAAGGCTCACCGCTCATTCTGAAACGGATAATAACCTGAAAGATAAACTTCTGGAGGTTGCGAACAGGATACGGGCTGTCTCGGAGATGTATGACCTTCTGTACCAGACAGGTTCTGTGGAGAGGATTGAACTGCACAATTATATAAAACGGGTTTCATCCTCCGTTCCGTTACCTTCGGGCAGGATAAAGGTAATGGACAGACTTGAGTCTGTAACCGTTCCGGTGAAGATTGCAATCCCCATAGGCATAATTATTGTTGAGCTTATGACAAACTCCATCAAGCACGCCTTTAATGGGAAAGACGAAGGCATCATAGAAATTGCCATGTCCATGGGGGATGAGTCTCTGGATATAACCGTGTCAGACAACGGCACAGGAATTGAAAAGGGTTTAGAGGCCGGATCTGAAAAGAGTCTTGGCCTTAAACTGGTCAGGGCCCTTGTGGATACAATCAGGGGCGGTATGAATATCAGCTCCCCGGGCGGAACCATTGCAGTCATTACAGTTCCGGCAAGTGAGCTTAACAGTCTATAATCCGGCTCACAGGCGCTTCGTTTTTCTTCCTCTCCTCTGTTGCCGAATAGCAGTTTTTCTGAAAGTTTTTTTCGGAATTTTATTTGAAAACGGCTGAACGGGACGTTACTTTCATCTATTATGCGGCATCCGGTTGGCGTAAACAGGATTTTATGGAGATTTGTTCATACCCTGTTTTAAAAGGCTGCCAGTTATCCTTTATTTTTACAATGAATTAGATATATTTCGGAGAGTATATGCCTAAGGGGAAAGGGGGATTTACTGTTCTTCTTGTTGAAGACGAGATTATAATTGCCCTCGATGAGAGCAGTGGACTCAAGCAGCTTGGCCATCATGTAATATGTGCTCATGGCGGAGATGAGGCCCTTGGAGTCATCAGGAACGCGGTTAACATTGATGTTGTTCTCATGGATATTGACCTCGGCACTGAAGCTGACGGGATAGACTATGCAAAAAAAATTCTGGAAATAAAAGATCTTCCCATTGTATTTCTTACTTCACACGATGAAATTGAAATCATAGAGAAGGCCGGCAGTGTTTCCTCATACGGCTTTATCTCAAAAAATACAGGAATAGCAATAATAAGCACCTCAATGAGAATTGCAGTGAAGCTCTTCAAACAGAACAGGGAGCTTCTGGAACAGCATAACCAGCTGTCCATTGCAAACAAGAGGCTTGAGATAGCAAACCTTGAGCTTGAGAGAAACGAAAGAAAGATACTGGACCGTGAGGACCTTGTGCATAGCATTGAGAAGAAGTACAGGGATATCATGGATATCTTCCCTGATTACATATTTATATATGACAGTACCGAGAAATTTCTCGATTTCCATATTCCCCATGATGACCATAAATACCGGAAAATCTATTCCAGTTCCATAGGAAAAAAACTGAATGAAATAATTCCTCCATGGCTTTACGCACTGACAAAGCCGTATATAGAGAAGTCCAGGGCCAGCGGCGGAATTGAGATAATGGAGTATGAGTATCATGAAGGGCCTGTTGCAAGATTTCTGGAGTGCAGAATCCTGCTATCGGGCGGACATATCTACATGATTGTCCGGGATATAACCGCGAGAAAACTTGCCGAGAAGATGTATGTGGACAATGACAGGAGATACAAGGTTTTTCTGGAGAATTTTCAGGGCATAGCATTTCAGGGCGTCCTGGGTCATGGCCTGGTTTTTATCCATGGGGCAGTGGAGGAGATTACCGGATACAGTGAAGCGGAACTTACTTCAGAAGGGCGTCCATGGACAAGAATAATAAATGGAGAGGACCTTCCGGAATTTTTTAACAAGCTCGATTCCCTGAGAGCGGAATTCGGCAGGATCGTTAAGCATGAATACAGAATAACAAGGAAGGACGGAACAGAGAGATGGATCCATGTGACTGTGCATAATATTACAGAAAAGAAGGAGGGGCCTGTTCATATTCAGGGAATGGCCCTTGATATAACTGAACGCAGGAAGATGGAGGAGTCATTCAGAATCAGCAGGATGATGCTGTCCCAGACAGAAAGGCTTTCAAAAACAGGAAGTTTTGAGGTTAACTTTAATACAGGTGATATCCACTGGTCAGATGAAATGTATCTTATTGTTAACAGAAAGTATGCAGATGGCCCGCTTATGCTGGATGATGTAATCAGCACATATATCATGGAGGATGGTGATGGGCTGAAGGAAAAATTTTACGACCTCAGGAGAGAAGGGGTATCCATTAATGAGGTCGTGAAAGTATCTGTCCTTGGAGATGAAAAATACATGCAGCTCAGGGCATTCCCAAGGAGACAGGAAAACGGAACAGTAACGGGAATGTTCGGTTACTGTCAGGATATAACCAGAGTCAGGGCCACGGAGGATTCCCTGAAGGAGGCCCTTCGCGTAAATGTTGATCTCCTCCGTGAACTCCAGCACCGTGCCAAGAACAGTTTCAGTATGGTATACAGCATGATACGGCTCACCGCCCAGTCTGAAACATCGGAAACTCTGAAAGAAAAGCTTTTTGAAATAGCAAACAGGATACGGGCGGTTTCGGAAATGTATGATCTCCTGTATAAATCCGATTCCGTGAATGAGGTTGAACTCCACAGCTATCTCAGACGGCTCACGTCTTCGCTTCCCGTTTCTGATGAAAAGATAGAAATAGTGGCAATGCTTGATTCTGTGACATCTTCAGTGAAAACTGCAATCCCCATAGGAATAATTGTTGTTGAACTCATGACAAATTCAATTAAACATGCTTTCATGGATGGGGAAGCCGGGAGAATAGAACTTTTCATGTCAGAGGACAGGGACCTTCTGAAACTCAGGGTTTCAGATACCGGTTCAGGCATCGCGGATGACTATGAATCCTGGTCATCAGATGCACTCGGCATAAAACTGGTCAGAGCCCTTGTCGACAACATAGGAGGAAATATCGAATTTAACGGAAAGGCCGGCACGTCTGTATATATAGATATTCCAATGGCCAGCCTCGCTGTCTGATTTTCTCTTCCTCTGCCATGCAGTGCCCTGGCATCTGATTTTATTTTGAATTTGAGGTCTGCTTTTTAGATGAAGAAAGTTTTTATTATTATAATATCCCTTTCCGTTATTCCTTTATATTTATTGAGAACCGAAATATTCGATACAGTAAAAAAAGTAAAGAACAGAATGTCCGGGCCCGGTGTTAGGGAATGCAGAAAAGTCCCCGGCCCGGGGAAGGTCAAGCCCGGGAGATGCAGACTCTTCGGGAAAATCCAGCTGGTGAACTGTTTCCCCGACGTGAAAGTGAAAGTTGTGAACTACTCCCCCGATGTGAGGGTACAGATCGTTGATTCATTACCGGATGGACCGGGGAAATGGCAGATTGTAACTTCAGATCCTGACTTCAGGGTGCAGATAGTAAGTTCATCTCCTGACTATACAATGAGCTATGTTAAATCGTTTCCCGGCTGCAGGAAGTGACCTGCAGCGTTTGCTTTTATCTGCAAAGGGATTAATGATCAGTTGTTTTTCTGCTCAGTCAGTGCAAGCCTGAACGCAAGGGCCATTAGTATGGATCCCTGCATCCGGTTCATGATAAGTGAGTATTTTTTGTTCTTCCTGAGCAGTCCTGTGGTACATGAAGCAGCCATTACTATGAAAAATTCGGTTATCACTGCCACCGCAATTACCATTATTCCAAGAATAATAATCTGCTGTGAGGTGCTTCCTGCACCGGGTCTTATGAATTGAGGGAGAAAGGCCATGAAAAAGACAGCAACCTTTGGATTCAGAATGTCAATGAGTATCCCCTGTCTGAAAGTGGACCATGGACTTTTTTGGGGGGAGTTGTCTGAAAATTCAAAGGAATCCATCCCCGGCCTGAACGACTGAACTGCAAGGTATACCAGATAGGCCGCTCCCGCATATTTTACTATTGAAAAGGCCAGTGCCGATGTGGCCAGAATTGCGGAAAGTCCAAGTGCCGCTGCAAAGACATGTACAAGTGCCCCGGTGCAAACTCCTGCTGAAGCGGCAAAACCGTTTTTTTTACCGCCCGTAACGGTCTTTGAAAGAATGTATATCATGTCCGGTCCCGGTGAGAGATTTATTGCCAGTGCCGCTGCAAAAAACATTAACCAGTATGCTGTTGAATCCATATCCGTTCCTCTCTTTATCTGAAGTGATCCGGTGATTTTATTATCTGTAATGAGGATACTATCATTAATCTTGATGCTGTGTCCATTTTATTTCCGGTAAAGCAATGATTCGTGTAAAACGCTGCAGTCGGGGCATCTTTCGGCAGAACAAAGGCCAGGGGTTGATTGTTAATTATTTGTCATAGTTCATGATTATTGTAATATTTCTCTTTACTCAAAAAAGTCTAATAGTTCCCGTTGTAACTAGTTGTGTTTAATTTTAAAATTTGTATTTAATCTGCATTTTATTGTTTCAATTTTTAGAGGTTTCTGGTTACCATAGAATTATAATAGAGTGTCAGATTGCAGATTTTAATGATATATTGAAACATATTTTTGTTATATTAAATTTATGAAAACAATGAACATGGTGGTTTAAATTGAGGATGTATCTTGTCAAAATTGCGGCTTCGGTTTTTTTTCTGACAGTATTTTTCCCTCTTCAGGTTTATTCAGACTCGATTTCTGCAAAAAAGGATGTGAAAATCGGTGTGCTTGCAAACCGGGGAAAGGAACAGTGCATGAAATCCTGGAGCCCCACAGCGGAATATCTTTCCTCGTCTTTAAGAAAATACAGGTTTACTGTTGTTCCTCTCGATTTTGATGAAATTCATGAAGCAGTAAAAACCGGTTCAGTTGATTTTATTCTATCCAATTCATCATTCTATGTGGCTCTGGAAAATCTTTACATGGCTAATCGTATTGCGACATTGAAGAGAAAAATTCCGGGAGGAGTAACAACATCATTCGGCGGGGTCATTTTTACGCTGAAGAACCGCAATGATATAAATAATTTTGACGACCTCGCGGGGAAAAGATTCATGGCTGTTCACGAAAGATCTTTCGGAGGATGGATTGTTGCACTCAGAGAGTTAAGGGAGCAGGGCATCAGTCCCTTAAAGGATTTTTTCAGGGTCTATTTTGGAGGGACACAGGATGCTGTCGTCAGAGCTGTAATGGACGGAACTGTGGATGCAGGGGTCATAAGAACAGGTACCCTTGAAACGATGGCTGGAGAGGGGGCGATTAATCTTTCAGATTTCAAGGTTCTCAGGATGTATGGAAGTGGTAATCCTGGTATGACACTGCTTCATTCAACAAGGGAGTATCCCGAATGGCCCATTGCAAAACTTGCAGGTACCGATGATTCTCTTGCTGAAAAGGTGGCCATCAGACTAATTGAGATGCCATTGAATTCAAGGGCGGCCATGGCTGCAGGTATTGCTGGATGGACCATCCCAAAAAACTATCAGAAGGTTCATGAATGCCTCAGGTATCTGAAACTGTCTCCTTATGAGGATCTGGGTAAAGTAAGACTTAGAGATGTACTTATGACCTACTGGCCCGTTATTCTCCTTGCTGCTGCACTGTTTTTTGTAATGATAATTTCAGTTTTGATCTTTGCTGTACTTAATAACAGAATCAGCCTAACAAACAGAAATCTTGCCCGTGAGGTTCAGGAGCACAAGAGGACTGCGCTGCAGCTTGAAAACGCAAGAGTTGTGGCTGAATCGGCAAGTGATGCAAAAAGTGAGTTTCTGGCCAATATGAGCCACGAGATAAGAACGCCAATGAACGGTGTCATCGGTATGGCTGAAATACTGTCAACTACAGATTTAACCAAGGAGCAGAAAGAGGCTCTTGATGTAATTATTTCAAGCGGAAATTCACTCCTTGCCATAATAAATGATATACTGGATTTTTCCAAAATTGAAAGCGGCAAGGTTTTTCTTGAGAATGAAAAGTTTGAACTAAGAAGAATTATGGGATCTGTTGAGGGTATCGTAAAGATAAAGGCAAAGAAAAAGGGAATAGGCATGAATCAGTATATTGATGAGAAGATTCCTGAGTTTCTCATCGGAGATCCAATCAGACTCTATCAGGTTCTGCTTAATCTGGCTGATAATGCCGTAAAGTTCACTGATTCAGGTGAGGTTTCTGTACGGGCCGATTATCTTGAAGAGAGGGGACACCGGATTTATGTTGAGTTTATTGTCGCGGACACCGGCAAGGGAATACCTGCCGAAGAGAGGGAGAAGATATTTGATAAATTTACGCAGGTGGATTCAGCAAGTTCCAGGGTACACGGCGGAACAGGACTTGGCCTGGCAATTTCCAGAAAACTTGTTGAGCTCATGGGCGGCAAGATAAGACTTACAAGCGGAAACAGCGGTTCTGTTTTCCGGTTCACCATAAAATTCAGGAAGTGTGACGGAACATGCATGGAGTCTGATAGCTCTGCAGGTAAAACAGGAGAGATTGTTAGTTATTCGGCGGATGAATCAGTTGAGGAGAGAGAACTGTCGGGGAAAAATAAAAGAATACTTCTCGCAGAAGATAATCTTGTGAATCAGAGGGTGGTACTCCGAATGCTTCAGAAGCTGGATTATTCTGTTGATTCTGTCATGAACGGGATTGAGGCATTGGAGTATCTCAAAAAGTTCAGCTATGATATTGTTCTTATGGATTGCCAGATGCCGCTGATGGACGGATATGAAGCTACAAGAAGAATCCGGAACGGAGAGGCCGGCGATAAAAACAGGCACATCCCTGTGGTTGCCCTGACTGCACATGCCCTCAGGGAAAATGTGCAGATATGCCACGAATCCGGAATGAATGGGTGTATAACCAAACCTGTGAAGCTTAAGGAACTCTCCTACCTGCTGAAAAAATGGATGCAGTAAAGGCAAACAAAAGGGAGATCCGGAACTTCACATTAAATGATCGGTTCCGGCTTTATGAAATCTGCTATTCCGGTTTTTTAATCCCGTCCTGGGAGAGGATTATTATTTTACCGAGAAGTATATATCCGAAAATTGCCATAATTGTGAAAATCACATAGAAAAAATTGTCATTTGTATATATAAATTCTTTTAACTGGTTTTTCCCGGTAAGGCTCGCATAGACTGTATACAATCCGAATGTAACAACAACGGTATTAAAAAATTTTATGGAGCGTTTATAGTATCTGACAATGAGCCTTGATGTGACAAGAGCCAGAAAATAGCCGAATAATATAGCCATGGGATATAAATTTGTTTCCTTGGAAATGAACCAGGCCGCGGCCGGAAGGAAGAAAAGGAGCCCGAACAGCAGGTATCCCTGAAAACCCGCATTATTTAGCAGATACTGTATTCTTGATTTTAACATGAAATTATCCTGAATTTTAGTTTCTGTTTCTGTTAATATGTGGAATTTATTTTGTCGAATATTTTTTAAAGGTTTTTAAAAAATTAAGGGTTGTTGCATTTTTGTACTTTTTTAAAAATATAAAAAAAGAAAGTAAATGTCATAAAAAAATAAAAATATCTTGCCAATAGTCTCATAATAGTGCATGATTGCATGGTGCGGTTTTATTTGATATCCGTTAACGTTCTTTATATATAAACCAGATTCAGGATAATCAGCTATGGAAAAAACAAAAAATAATCTAAGTGTGTTTGTTATTTTAATATTTGTATTTTTGTCTGCAGTGACAGTTTCCTGCGGAGACAACAAAGGAAAGATCACATCAACTGAAGCGGTTGTTACATTTGTGGCCGGTGATGTTAAGGTAACATATCCGGGCAAGTCTAAAGCTGCTCTTCATGTGAATGATGTCATTGTTGACGGGGCAGTTATAGAAACAGGCAGTAAATCTGTTGCGACTGTCCAGATTAATAAAATAGGTCTTGTGAGGGTGGCCGAAAATTCGGTGCTTAATGCGTCTCAGATATTTTCCCCTGATAAAGGAACCTCTCTTAACCTTGAAAGCGGAGCGGTATTTTCTAAAATTATAAAGAACAAGGACATAAAATACAGGGTCACAACAAAGACTCTCGTTGCTTCTGTAAGGGGAACAGAATTTTTAACTGTTGCCTCAGATAAAGGGGGGAAGATTCTTGTCAGAAACGGAGTGGTAGCTGTTTCCGGGAGTGACCTTAAGAAAGAGGAAAAAATTACTGCAGATACCAATGCTCTGGTTGACGAAGCCGGTTCAGTAAAGGTTGTTAAACAGACCAGAGTGGAAAACCTTGTACTCGAGAAATATTCACTTCAGCCATATATTGAAAATGTTGAAAAAGGTGATAACAGTAAAATCAATGAGAAGTTCAGGGAGATAGAACCCAAGGAAATTGAACTTCAGAAAAAGATAGAAAAAACAGAGATGATGGAGCTGTCACCTCTTGACAGACTGAGAAAAATGGGCAAACCAATTGTGAAACTCTTTGTCAGGGACGGCAGCCAGCTCATGGGAAATATTGAGAAAACAACAGATAAAGAAATATTTCTCAATACAGGCGAAAGCGTCATCACCATACCAAAGGGTGATATAAAACGGCGTATCCCTGTTAAATGATTTTCAGGTATACCATGTTTTTCAGAATCAAGGTGAATTTCCGGAGTTCGGGAATTTCCGTTATGCTAGCATGTTTTATATTCTTTTTCTCAGGTACCATGTTATCTGCGGAGATTGTCTATCTCCGCGACGGCAAGGTGCTTAACGGGGTTATAACCAGAGAGGGGAAAGACGGAATTTTTCTGAAATCGGGTGATTCTGAAAAAGAGATCCTCCAGAAAGACATTCTCCGTATTCTTTATGGGAATCAGGAGATGGAAGAGGTATATGTTCTCTTCAAGGACGGCAGAATAACAAAGGGGTTTCTGGTGGACCAGGATGAGGAGAAAATAGTACTCCGCAGTGAAAGATATTCTCCAGACGAGAGAACCATACAGAGAAGGGACATACGTGAAGTTTCAAAGGATAATATATTTCCCGCCGACCTCGAGATTTTTCTGAAACCTATGTACTATCTTCCCGTGGATTCAGGCGGTGCTGACCTTGAACCGTCTCTGTCATTTCTGGCCGGTATGGGATTTAATTCCATGATCACATCGAATCTGAGAATAGTGCTTGAAACAGGCTATATCAAGTCCGAAAGCAGCACCAACGACAAGCAGAGCTTTCAGGTAATTCCTGTTACATTCAGCTTTGAATACAGAATCGGGTCACCGGATTTTTTTGCTGCTCCGAGAATCGGAGCAGGCGTGGGCATCATGGAGTTTGATACCGGTGAAGGTGAAGTGAAAAAGTCAAATGCGCTGGATCTTGTGGCAGGTGCAGGTTTATACTTCAGGATGTTCAGCCGTGTTTATGTAGGACTCTTCTGTGATTACATGTATCTCTATGACGGTTCAGATTCCCTGCAGAATGTTCTGGCCGGTATCTCATGTGCATACAGGTTGTAAAATATGTTTATTAAAAGAAAAAATATAATACTTGTTCTTGTCCAGATTGTACTTCTGCAGTTTTATGCATGTGAAGGAGACACTCTTTCCTCAATGAAAGACTTTGAGGCAAATACACATCCGGTCATTACCGCGTTTACAGATGATATCGGTTCAACTGACGAAATTTATCCGGGTTTTCAGTTCAATCTCGAAGTTCAGGCCCATGATGTTGAGGGGGAGAGTCTTGAGTATGAATTTAAATCCGATTCCGCAACGTTCAGAAATATTGTTGTAACAGAAACAGGCGCTACGGTGGAATGTTTCATCAGGCCGGGATGCACCAGCAGTTCATCAATTGTACTTACAGTTGTTGTACGGGATGAGAAGGGAGCTGAATCGGAAAAGTCAATAGATGTCGGTGACGGTAGGTCATCTCCTTCCATCTCAGTCACGTGGCCATCGGATACCAATCTC
The DNA here is from genome assembly GCA_003246895.1 of Spirochaetota bacterium. GTDB lineage: Bacteria > Spirochaetota > UBA4802 > UBA4802 > UBA5550 > SZUA-423. The sequence continues at coordinate 26,755 of QKCL01000007.1, forward strand.
AGTACAACCAGAAGTGTGGATATATCTGCAGACTGCAGCGGTTACTATCAGGTGACCACTCTGAGTTATTTTGCAGATTCTGGTGTGGATTTGTATGACTATAGTTTTAATTATGCTTCTCCTCCAACGCATACAAGAACAGTAGGCACCGGTTCAGCGGATCTTGACCTGACGGTTTCCGGAACCTATACCGTTTATATCGTGTTCAAGGATCTCTTCGGAAGGGAGGTCTCTAAATCTGCCGAATTTACGGTTCCATAGCAGTAGAGATAATTATAAAAATATAAAATAAATACAGGCCGTGAGTATGAATATAAATAGAAGTTACTCCGGAATTTAGCAGAGAAAACAGTGAGCATGAGCAGAAAAAAAGAAGGGTTTTGTATGAGACTACTCTGTTCTGGATTAATAAAATTATTAATGGAAGCTGCAATACTTCTGGCCCTGACAGGGTGCGGGGGCAGTGTAGTCGGACCTGTTCAGAACTACAGTGAAAACAAGTCCCCAGAAGTTGTTGATTTTAAAAGCGACCTTGTTGTTACTACGGATCTTGTTCCGGGTGCTGTTGTGACCCTTACAGTTGAAACTACAGATCCGGAAAATGACAGCCTGAAATATGACTTTGCTTCAGATGACGGAAGTTTCGGCTCTGTTTCAACTGAGCCTGGAAAGGCCACCGTTGAATTTATAGTAGGGGCTGGCATAGTTTCGGGACAGACTCTTACAGTAACTGTCAGTGTAAGTGACGGACATCTTAATGCAGTAAAAAAAACGCTCATTGTGGGAACTGCCAAGGACGGGCCCATGATAAGCCTTGTTGGTGTGATACCTGCTCTTATGCGTCCCTCGGGCCAGAGAACTTTCAGCTTCAGGGCATCGGAAACAGGTTTCTATCAGATACATGTCCTGCCATCGGGATATTCCGATTCCTCTATTGCATGGGACAGCGCACTTCCTCAAAGACTCTATTATGTGGGAGAGACAATTACAGTAACAGTGGACGGTTCAGGTGTTGGTGTGTCGACTGCGAGTGTAAAAAAGGACAGCAGCAGCAACAGGATAGCTGTAGTCTTTAAGAACGCAATGGGAGATGAATCCCACGGAAGTTTTGTCATCAATGAAGACAGCACTGCTCCCATTCTGAATATAACTTCTCCGTCGGAACTTGCATCGGGAACCGGTTCATATAATTCAACAGGGCCCTTTGCGGTAACATTTTTTTCCACAGATATGGATGACTCTTCTGGTGCGGGATACGGAGGGGTTCAGCTTAGTTATACGACAAACGGAGATGATCCTGATTTTTCCGGACACGGAACAGTTGTTGCAATGACTGAGGCCGGTGGTTCCTGGTCGGCAGGTGTTACCGTTGGGAGTACAGTGAAGGGGAGCTATGTTCTGAAGTATATCGCACGGGACGGTTTCGGAAATACCGGAGTGGTGGAAAGTGTGAATTTTAGTATTGTAACTGAAACAGTACCCCCGGCTAATGTTACAGGATTTACTGTCACCGGAAAAACAGACAATACCTTAACACTGCAGTGGACTAATCCGGGAGATGCGGATTATGACCATTTGGAGATATCCATGGATCAGGCAAACCGTGACGGCATCACTTTATTTACAGTGGGCAAGGTAAGTGAAACCTTTACCATTGAAAAACTGCATGACGGCACTTCCTATTCCTTAAGTGTAAGAACCTTTGATGAGAACGGAAACTATTCGGAGTGGTATACTCTCCTGCCCGAAACAACAGATACCCAGGTTCCGGGGAAACCGGAAATTACTGTTATGGAAATAACCGGCAGCAGTGTTACCTTTAAAATCATACCTGCATCCGATGATGATCTTCAGTATACTAAATACAGTATGATTGACAATTACTATGTAAATGCACCAGTTGATGGGTTGGTGACTTTTTCAGACTATAGTCCGGGTGATACCGTTTCAATATATACAAAATCTGTGGATTATTCAGGCAATGAATCTGAGCCTGCAAACATAAATATTGTGCTGCCTTCGTCAGGTTCATATTCTGTGGCCGATGGTAATCTGCATGTAATTTCTGACAGCTCTGGCAGTGATCTCGTCGAAATGGCGGACAAGATAAATTCAGGTGAATGGAACGACCATTATTTTATTGTCACTTCAGATATTGACATGTCAGGGGTAACCGGGTTCAGTCCCATAGGATTATACACTCTGAAACCCTTCTCCGGTGAATTTAACGGGGGCGGCCATACAATAAGCAATCTTACAATCTCTACTTCCGATGTCGCCGGTTTGTTTGGTTATATAAATGGAGCCATAATCACCGGTATTAATTTCAAGGACTGCAGTATATCAGGAAACAATCGTGTTGGTACCGTAGCAGGGTCGGCAGAGGGATCTTCCATAAGTGACTGTCATATTTCGTTCACCGGTTCTTCAGGTGTTAGCGGCGGAAACAATATTGGAGGTATAGCCGGGTCATTATCGGGTTCAGATATCGCAAACTGCAGTGTTGCTTTTTCAGGCGGAGGCGGTGGAATGGTATATGCAGCAAATCAGTACGCAGGTGGAATTGCCGGATATGTATATTCATCATCTGAAATTTCAAACTGCTATTTTTCAGGAATTGTCAGATCTGCAAGCCACTATGCCGGAGGAATATCAGGATTGTTAAACAGTTCTTCAGTGCAGAATGGAATTGTGAGGAATAGCACTATACTCGGCTATAATTATATCGGCGGTATAGTTGGGAAAGGGGACCTGTCAAATATAATGACATGCAGGTTTGATGGCTCAATTACAGGTACTGAGAATGTAGGCGGAATATGCGGCAGCCTGACCGGAATGAGCAATAGCAATTATTTAAGTATAAAAGAGTGCGGATTTGAAGGTGTAATTCACATAGCCGCCGGTTCTGTGAGTATAGGGGCAGTAGGCGGTATAGTCGGTTATGCAACTTATGTAAATATTTCGAACAGTTACAGTACAGGTACAATAGACTACGTTGACAGTGCTGCTTCAAAAAATACAGGTGGAATTATAGGATACACTCCGGGTCTTTATTATGATATTTCATTTTCATATTCTGCGGGAATGATCAATGCAGCAGGTACAAATCGTGGTACAATGGTTGGAAATGATACATCATCAGTGACCAATTTTGGTGCCTTTTTTGATAGCAGAATTGTTGTGGGTGCCGAGGTCTGGAACATTGCACCTGGAACAATGAAAACAACTGCAGAAATGAAAGCTGCCTTCGGTGCAATGAATGATTCGTTTCTCATGGGCAGCAGCTGGGGAATAGACCCGGACTCATCAATAAATGACGGTTATCCATATCTCAGAGTGCTTAAAACACTTGAAGAAAATATTACTCCATGATTTATTGTAACAGTTATATGCGGGATATTATGAGAAAAAGAAAAAGTTTATTATTTATTGCCATTGTTATTATGCTCCGGGCTGCTATTCCGGCAGGAGCGGAAATTATTCACCTGAAAGATGGTCAGGTGATCCGTGGTGAGATAGTCAAAAAGGGTGACGGCTACATTCAGGTGAAGACCAGATATCAGGTGCGTCTTGTGCGGAAAAGCAATATAGAAAGAATTGAAGAGGGCGGGAACAGCCTTCGTAAAATATACATGCTCACAAGGGAGGGAGTCGTTGTTAAGGGGTATCTGGTTGAGCAGGATTCACAGAGAGTAGTTTACAAAAAAAACGAAACCTCCGTTGAAAACAGCACCATGTCAAAACTGGATATTTTGAGAATGTCAGAGGAGGAGATAAGACCCGTTGACCTTGAGTTCGCATTTAAGCCGGGCATATTCTTCCCCTTTAACAGCGGCGGTGCAAACCTTGCCCCTTCAACTGCACTTATGGCAAACCTGAGCTTCAATTCGATAGTGGTGCCGGGGCTTCGGGCGGAAATTGACTCAGGCTTTACAAGAACTGAAAACAGCGATGATCCGGAGAGGTATATGCAGGTTATTCCTGTCACTGTAAGCGGAATATACCCCCTCAGAATATCCCGTTCGTTCACATTTTCTCCGAGGCTGGGGGCAGGGATGTCAATGGTAGAGTACAACAGCGGGCAGGGGGAGGAACTTGACGGTCAGATTTTTACTCTGACTGCTGGTCTTAAATTTCAGTACAGCCTCATTCAGAGAAGATTTTTCATTGGAGTATTCTTTGATTACTACATGCTATGGGATTCCTCGGGTATGCTTCATACAGGTATAGGCGGAGTTGCCCTTTCATACAGGCTGTAGTGGCTTTCCATATCCGGATTCAGAGGGTTGAGGTCGGGGGATGGCTCTCCTACATAATACCCCTGTGAATAGTCAACATTCATGTTTTTCATGAGTGCGAGTATGTTCTCGTTTGAAACGAATTCACCAATTACTTCCATATTAAGCCTGTGCGCAAATGATACAATTGATTTTACTATTATTCTTGATTCAATTTTATCCTCGATATTCTGAATAAGTGAACCGTCGATTTTTATGTAGTCAGCCTGGAGGTCAAGGAGATAGTTGAAGTTTGAATAACCGCTGCCGAAGTCATCAATCGCTATCTGCACACCGTATGATTTAAGGAACGATATTGCCCTGGTTACCTGTGTGTTTTTCATTATTGATTCGCTTTCAACAATTTCGAGAATCAGTCTTCCGGACATGGAGTAGTCCTTGATGTTTTTTATCAGGGTCCTCACAACGGATTCGTTGAGTAGTTCTGTGGTGGTAAAGTTAAGTGACACCATTACACTCGTGTGCTGAAATTTTTTACAGACCTCTTCAATCATGATCTTTGCCAGTTTCGGATAGAGTTTGGCAGTAACAGCAATATGAAGAAATTTGTCAGGAGTCAGAATTTCACCGTTTCTTTTTTTTATCCGTATAAGGGCTTCGTATTTTTTGATTTCCCCGGTACGTGTATTTATTATGGGCTGGTAAAAGGGGATTATTCTGGAGTTCTCAATGGCATGACGTATCTCCTCCAGAATTTCTATGTTCTTTCTGTAGTTCTTTTTAAGTCTTGAACTGTGATTCTGTATGTGGTATCCGCATTGAACCTCTTTGGCCAGATTCCTGGACAGGTTTGCGCTTGCGATGAGATCACTGAATTTTCTGAATTTCAGGGCTACCCCGGCTCTCATGGTAACAAAGAGGTCGTTTCCGTCAATGTAGTATGACTCCTGAGATACCCTTTCCAGAATTTTTTCCGTGAGCTTTATGACCCTCTTGTTTGAAATGTTTTTTACTACAATGATGAATTCGTCCGCATTGAGTTTGTAAAAATCCATGCCTTCATAAAGGAGGGGCTTTACTGCATCTGCGATTTTTCTTAAAAGCTTGTCCCCTGCCTTTTGTCCGTAGAGGCTGTTTATCTGTGTAAACGAGTTTACGTCGAGCATTATGGCTGAAAGCGTCCCTTCTGTTTTGTTTTCCATATCAGCCATGAGCCTGTTTCTGTTATGCAGCCCCGTGAGGTGGTCGTGGTAAAGTTCATGGAGGAGATTTTTTTCTCTTACCCTGATGACTTTTCTGTAATAACAGAAAGCAGCAAATATGGGAAGTATCAGCAGAGTGCCTGTTACTATTGATTTTATCAGGGATATTCTATTGAAGGATGAAATCCTCCAGTACCTGTAATCCGCAGCCACTATGATTCCATCTTTTACTGGTGAATATATTGATCTGTAGAATATTCCGTTTGCTGAATGTGTTTTGAATACAGGAATTTGTAAATCAGCTGTTTCATTGAAAACGTTACTGTCCTGGATGTATATTTTTTTTCCGGAGTCAGTATTTTCGCCGGAGAAAAGATAATCATATGTGCCGCCTTTTTTCTGAACAGCATAGATTCTTTCAATGCCCATGGATTCGGAAAATTCTTTTATTCTTCCGGAGTATATAGCGTTTAACTTTTCCATATTTTTTCGTGACATGAAATTTTCGGGCATTTTTTCAACGGACATGACAGCAGACTTCAGCAGTGCATCTATCCTTTCTGTTTCTCCTTTCATTGACTGCTTGTGAAACATCCAGGAAAGAGACAGTACAGCTGCCGCATAGAATATGCTGACCATGACAAGGAGTTTCTTTTCTTTCTTTATCAACATTGACATTGTGAATATATAGCCCTTTTCAGGCTTCAAGTCTTAAAAAAAAAATTTAAATTTGCAGGTCAAATGGGTTTTATGTAAAATAAATGTTAAGAAATTGTTGTGTCGCTGCCATTTGTTGCATGAACCCGTACTTAAAAAAAGTGAATAGGGGTTTTAGTTCCCCTATTCACTTTTTTAATGAAGAAGTTTTTTTAAAAAAATAAGAGCAGTAACATGGTTGCTGCAATGCCTGTACCGGAAAGCACCAGCCCGCGTTTAAAAAATCTGCTTCCAGGCCTGTACATCCAGAAGGACGATACTGCAAGAAAGAGAAGCAGTACTCCATATAAAGCGGCCAGTATATGAACCAGGTTTCCGCTGGACTGCATATGGAATCTGTTCATTTTTTCAATAATCGATGGGTATGAACTTATGACAGCAGAAGTTTCTCCATTCTTTATATTATAGGTTCCCCCATGAAAGTAGAGTATTCCGTTTTCTTTATTGATTATTTTCAGTTTTCTCATGCCCAGGGCCTTTCCCAGATCATTCGGTGCCAGATTGGCCTGAAGAGTGATGTTAATTTTTTTTTCTAATCTCATGAAACCCCTGTCCCTGTAGATGAGAACAAGTCCACTCACACAGTAGACTATTGTAAGTCCAATGAGCAGAAAACCGATGTCACGGTGCAGGGATCTCATGAGATTAGAAAGGTGTCTTTTTTCAGTCATTCCAGATTCCTTGTTTTTTTATACCGGTTTGACCTTCCCTGTTAAGGTTTGGTTCCGGCTCCGGGCATAAATGTTAAAAATTTTTAAAATAAAAATTTCAGGCAGGAAACTTTCTGGGATGTTATGACTTCTGGCAGACGGAATCGGGCAGGAAATATCTGCCGTGACAGTGATCTGTAAATACTCTGGCGTTTATGCTGAATACATCCTTTAAGAGTGCTTCTGTAATTATGAGTTCAGGGCTTCCGTCTGCAATGATACTGCCTTCTTTCATGACCACAATATTGTCAGAGTAACGGGCTGCCTGGTTTATATCGTGAAGTACCATAAGAACTGTTTTGCCAAGGCCTGTCTTGAGTTTCTCTATGAGTTCAAGCACATGGAGCTGATGGTTTATGTCGAGAAAGGTTGTGGGCTCATCGAGTATTATGGTTTCTGATTCCTGTGCTATTGCCATGGCCAGTCTTGCGCGCTGGAACTCTCCTCCCGAAAGATTATTTGCCGGCCTTTCCCTGTATCTGGTAAGTCCCACTGATTCGATTGCCCAGTCTACAATTTCATTGTCATGGGGTGTCATCTTTCCGCTGAACTTCAGGTGCGGGAAGCGTCCGTAACCTACTATATCCCTCACTGTAAAACCTGGAACGGTTTTTGAAACCTGAGGCATGAACGTGATCATGCGGGCCAGTTCCTTTGCCCTTACGGTTTTGATTTCCCGGTCACCTACGCTTACTGTACCGGTTCTGGCCTTCAGGTTCCCTGTGAGAATCCGAAGCAGTGTAGATTTTCCTGAACCATTTGGCCCGATGATTGTTGTTGTTTTCTTTTCCGGAAGGGAGAAGTTCAGTTCCCTTATGACAAGTTCTTTCCCGTACCCTCCGGTGACACCCGTACATTTAAGCATTTGCTCCTCCACGCCTGAGAAGGTAGAGGAAGAAGGGACCGCCCAGTGCAGCCATTATTACTCCAACTGGAAGTTCAACCGGGTCCAGAATCATGCGTGCAAATGTGTCACAGTAGACTATGAGTGCAATTCCGATGAATGCCGATGCAGGGAACAGGTACCTGTAGTCTGAACCTACAAACATGCGGGCAACATGGGGCACTATGAGTCCCACAAATCCCAGCAGTCCAACAATGCTGACAGATGCTGCAGCAAGAACAGATGATATTGTAATGAGAACTATACGGGTTCCTTCCACATTGAGTCCGAGACTTTTTGCCGTTTCATCCCCCATCATCAGTATGTTAAGCCTCTTTGACATTAGGAGAGCGAGGCATGTTCCGGCAGCGGCATATGGGACGAGTATGGAAACATGTTCCCATGACCGTGCCGCAAGGCCGCCTACCATGAAACCTATTACGTTCTGCACTCTGTCAGGGAAAAAAATCATGAGGGATTGTATTCCGGCGCCTAGAAATGCCGATACTCCAACACCTGTAAGTATTAGCCTGTGTGGGTCTGACCCGCCCTTCCAGGCTATTGTATAAATGATAACAGTGGTGGACATGGCCCCAAGAAATGAAAACGGAACCAGGAGTGAAATATTTTCAGGAAAAGCTATAAGAAGGAGAATTCCTGCAAAACCTGCTCCTGCTGATACACCAATAATGTTTGGGCTCGCAAGGGGGTTTCTCATGATTCCCTGGAGTATACCACCGGAGAGGGACAGGGACATGCCCACAAGGGCTGCAACAACAGTTCTCGGCAGGCGGATGTTCCATATTATCTGTTCATCTATTCCGCTGCCGCTGCCTGTGAGAACATTAAGGATGTTTGACAGTGATATCTTCACGGATCCCATGGAGAGACTGAGCAGCAGAGAAACAACCGCAAGCAGGGCAAAGAGAATTATCAGTAGTCTTCGTTTTGAGTTTCTGTTCCGGGATTCTGTCATTTCTGTCTGCCTGTTATTTGAATGTGACCGGATAAAGTATTTTTGCAAGATATTCAAATGCTTCCGGATATTTTTCATTGGGCTTGTACATGAACAGCTCCCTTGGAAGATAGTAGACCCTGTCGTTCTTTACAGCCCTGATCTCCTTTAGTGAACTGTTTGACTTGAAATAATCCTTGAGTCTTGCCTGAACCGCATCCTGTGTGCCCATCATCTTTACAAGCATGATATCAGGATTCATGGCTGTAATTTTTTCAATGCTCATGTCAATACGGGACCCGTTTTTTACAGGAGACGATGTGGCTATGTTTTTCGCCTTCAGCATTTTGAGTATTGTACCCGTGTCCCCGCCAGGAAGTTCAGCGGTTATGCTGTTGGCACTGGCAAAGGTGATCATGACCAGGGGATTACCCTTGTCCGGGCATTTTGAAACAATGCCGTTTATGTCAGATTTAATTTTTTCTATTTTTTTCAGGCCCTGAACACTGCCGTTTATGCGGCAAAAAAGGTCCGAGATGAAAAGAAAATCGTTGTAGTTTATATAGCTGATTTCGATGAAGGGGATGTCTCCTGATGTAAGGAAACTGTTTATCTTCCTCTGGTTCTTCATTTCACGGTTAACAATTACAAGGTCAGGTTTCAGTGAAACAATCTTTTCCAGATTGGGATTCCCAAGGGTTCCCACAATTTCAACCTTTTCTGCGGCGGGAGGTACATTTATCTCCCCCTTGACCCTGGCAACTGCCTTTCCGCCTGCAAAGTACCAAAGGTCCAGGAAGGAATTAAAAAGCACCACTACGCGTTTCGGGTGTTTTTTAACTGTAACAGTTTTTCCTGAATAATCGCTGTATGAAACAGTATCTGCTGTCTCATTGAGGAGAACAGGTATCTGTGATTCCCTGCCTGTATTACCTTTCGAGCATGAAAGCAGTGCAGTAAGGCATATAGAAAGAATAATGACTGTTTTTTTTCTGTTTCCAGTTCCCATTCCGGACCATCCTTTACTTTTTACATTGAAAAGCAGTAATGGAAATGGTCAAGAATTTAATGGGCTTTTTTCTGATATTGGGGTCTGTGTCTGCTTCGGATTTATCGAAAATCCACCTCTTTATCTTTTATGAAAATTTTTGAGACTGCTGCCTCTCCGTTTTCAGATACTGAAATTTCCGCGGACGTATCAGCCATTTTGCGTTCTATATCCTTCCCCTTTCCCTGGGGAACAAAATACTGTTCAATGCCGTATTTTACAGGGATTGTTTTGGCATTAAACCTGCTGTGGTAGTCTACTTTTCCCCTGATAACTACGGTGTAGGATTGTCTGAGTTTATCCGGATGCTGAGATACTGCCCCCGGAATATGGAACTTGTTTTGTTCGTCAGGCTTCAGTCCCACATATATGAACTCCCGGGATTTAGGAAGAAGTTTTGCTTCAGTGAAAAGTTCCATGGGGAGATTTGAAATTTTGTACCTCAGTATAACATAGTCGCCGCTGAAAAGGCTCCGGGGGTCAACAGGCTCACATTGAAGGAGAATTTTTTTCCCGTCCTCAAGGAGAGAAACCCGGTTTACAATCATGAAGGAGAGCACTCCAACCTGTAATAGAACGACTATTATGAAAAGAATTTTCTGCAGTCTTGTCATATGGATTCTCCTGAGGCATTTCTGTTCATCCTGTCAATGAGTCTCCTTCTGTTTTTTTCGATAATCCATGCACCGGCAAAAAGTACAAGTGCCGTGATTATGAACAGCAGCGATCCTGAAAGCATATCCCAGAAAAGGTCAAAGTAACGGGTTCCGGTATGGAGAATGAATCCTGCGATTGCAAGATTAAGGAGCATTCTGGAATGGATCTTTACACTGTAAAATATGAATGTTCCGGTCACTGCAAAGAGAAGCAGGTTAAACACAACGGAGTAAAAAATCCATCCCCTTTCCGGTCCTGTGACAAAGAGTACAGCCAGAGAAACTGCAAAAACAAATGCAGAAAGTATGAGCATTGTACTCTCCTTTATAAATTTCCATAGGGAAAGGTACAGGATTACTGATATTGCTATAAACAGGAAAAGCATTATAAGTACAATCGGTTCAGCCGTAAATATTGACTTCTGCTTTCCCATTTCAAAAGACAATGAGTATATGTTGAAGAACAGCAGTACTGCGGATACTGAGTTGAGAATTCCTCTTTTGTATGGAATATCCTTCCTTACCAAAATGGCCGACAGTAACTGGTTAATAAGAAAACATACTGTCAGAAATATTACAAACCCTAGAAAGTATGCAACTCTGTAGTCATGATCAAGGATGCCTATGCCCATGAAACCGAAAAATTTGAGAGTCATGAAAAAAATAAATGTCATAAATGCCATGACTTTTTCAAGATAATGTGACGCCATCCTTTCGTGTGTCAGATACAGAAATGTTGAAATATAGATGAGGATGGCAATATGTGAATAAACCATTCTGGTTGTTGTGTGTCCCAGTGGTAAAGCAAGAAACAGTACTGTGAAAAGAACAGTTTCCATGAAAAAGATTACAGACTCACTTCTCCTGTAAAGAAGCCAGATTATGATTCCCGCAATAATAGTTAAAATAATTGCTTCACTGTATAGAATTTCAAGTCCCTTTATGAAAGTGAGGTTTAAATGGGTGTACTTGCCCGGCCATGAAAGTACAGCAAAGGGGGTGGCCATGAAAATATATCCTGCAACAGCCATGATCCTTGATGTGTATTTAAGGGTTTCATTTTTTCGGACAAGCCAGGCGGTTCCTGCTAATATGATTCCCAGAGGAAGATGTGAAATTGCAAATGTAAAGGCCCCGTATTCATCAGGCACTTTTACAACAGATTCTATCCAGTATGTATTTATCTGATAGAACCATGATATTGTAAATATGAAGGAGAAAATTACGGCAATGTTCTGTTTTCCTTTGTAGTAGAGCCAGCCTATAATTATCAGAGGTACAATAAAGACATAGTTTGGATTGTCGAATCCGCTGTATTCCCAGTTATTCCATATAATAAAGAGTATGAAGGAGAGGTGGTAGCCCCATTTCTCCTTCATGACCGCTGACATGGCAAGGGTACCTGTTGCCCAAATGAGAAGCCCGTTTGTGGGATGTGCGCTTATGTGAAATATCTGTGCAATGAGCATAATTCCCGCGCCGAAGGAGATCATGGCCATCATGAGAAGTACTCTGCCCAGCTTTATGTTTTTTTTCCGTATTGCCAGATGATAGAATGAGAGCCCGTAGAGGGCGAATATCAGCAGATATACCTGAATTACCTTTGCGGAAACAGGCATTCTCTTCCAGTTTGCGGCATAGAAAAGTATAACCCCCATGGAAAAGAGTACGGCTGCAAGGCCTACCATTACTGAAGCTATATTTATGCGGGAACTTTTTTCAGGTTTAGTTTTTTGGGGGGGATAGAGGCTGAGAATCCTCTCCTTCTGTTCCTCCGTGATTATCTCTTTTTCAACCCATCGGGCTGATTCCTTTTCCATGACTGAGCGGTTTATCATATCGTTCTCATTAAAAAATTTTAGTTAATTGTAAGCAGATAATATTGAAAAAT
>QKCL01000004.1 GCA_003246895.1 Spirochaetota bacterium
CTTACCCGTTATTTCTTCCGGGCTTAGTGATGAAAAATCTATTTCATCGAGAAGCTTTTCAATTGGATCTTGTGATTTTGCCATAATTTTACCTTCTTCTAAAAATTATATCATGGCTATTTACACAATCTTTTTTACACTCTCCTCACGACCATGAAGTTTATACTCACGACCATGAAGTTTATACTCACGACCATGAAGTTTATGCTCACGACCATGAAGTTTATACTCACGACCATGAAGTTTATACTCACGACCATGAAGTTTATGCTCACGACCATGAAGTTTATGCTCACGATCATGAAGTTTATGCTCACGATCATGAAGTTTATACTCACGACCATGAAGTTTATACTTCAGACCATGAATTTTATACAATGATCTATGAAATTCATTCATCGTTCTATAAAAATGATACAACCGCGGGGAGTGTCGGGGAAACTGTGTAAATCTTCAGTGGGGGATGATAATATTGCCCTTGAGTACCGGGTACAGAAGATGTGAGGGAGAAAGGGGGCTGCGCTGTTTAAGCTTTTATAAGAACCTTGACTTTTGATGTTATTTACAGTCCCATATCTGTAATTATTATCCGATTTTTATATGAATAAAATTTTGAGGTTTAATCATGAAATTGCCTAAGTTCCATGAGACATTTTATCCAATACTTGAAATACTTAAAAATGCTAAAATAATTAGCACTAGAGAATTAATTAACGAAGTTGTATCTCAGTATTATTCAGACTTGCCTCAGGAGTTATTGGATCAGAAGACAAAGAGTGGTGATGTATTAATTAATAATAGAATTGCCTGGGGTAAATCTTACTTAAAAAAAGGTGGTTTTATCCATTATCCCGAACGCGGTATGGTACAAATTACTGAAAAAGGGAAAAATTCAAATACACAACAAGTTGATTTAAAAGAGGTTGAAAATTCATCAAATTTTTTAGAATTTTATCAAGATGAGAAAAAATCTGAATCACCCGATGAAAACATCAAATACTCGTCACCTCAGGATTTAATAGATACCGGTTTTTCTGAAATTGAACTACAGGCTAAAAACGAATTACTTGAAAAACTGAAAAGTATTGATCCATATTATTTTGAAAAAGTAATTTTGCTGCTTTTAAAGAAAATGGGTTATGGAGACATTATAGAAACTAAAAAATCTGGCGATGGTGGAATTGATGGTATAATCAATGAAGACAAATTGGGATTAGAAAAAATTTATTTGCAGGCAAAACGATACACTGAAAATAAAATTCGAGAGAAGGATATCAGAAATTTCATTGGAGCCATGAGTGGGGATACCCAAAAGGGTGTATTTGTTACTACTTCCAATTTTGATGATGCTGCAAAAACAAAGGCCCGTGAAGCACATCATAGCATTATCCTGATCAATGGTAAAATGTTAGTTGATTTAATGTATCAATATGATGTTGGAGTTCAGGTTGTTAAAACTTATGAAGTAAAAGAAATTGATGATGACTTCTTTATTGAAAACTGATTTATTAAAAAATCGGTTCTGGCCAAGTATGAGTGTAAAATGAAAATCCTCACATGGAATGCCAATATGGAATTCAGAAAAAATTATAAATAAAAATTAAGGGATTTAAGCCATTTATGAAAAAAATATTTTTGGTATTTTTAATTATTTACTGCACAGGATGTTCTTCCATTACTCATTCTTCCCGTGGATGGGAACATTATAAAAATTCGAATTACGAGCAGGCATTACTTGAATTTCAGACCGCAAATAAAACCAGTGATAAATCTGGCATATACCTGGGGTTGTATCGAACATATATGCGTATGAATAATGAAACTCAAGCTATTATAGCTCTGGAAAAGGGGCTGCAGAAAAATCCGGATGATGGTTTTTTAAACTGGAGCATGTCGGATTATTTGTCTGAGAAGAAAAATGATCCCTGTGGCGCCCTAAAATACCTGCAAAAAGTCAAACAAAGCCGTCTCGGCAGAGGAAGCCTTTCCAGGAAGATAGACGCTGAAATAATAGCGAACTCAGTTGGATGCAGTAAATCTGCTTTTAAATCACCATATGAAAACCACAAAAAAGTTTTTGAGGAATTCACAAAACAGTTAAACCTTATTGGTCTTAAATGTCATATACGCCCGGGATTTATGCCTTATAAACTCGATGAACAGAAAAGGAATGATGTAAATTATTATTATGCTGTAAAGCATTTAACAGAAAATGTAGAGTTGAGGTTTTCCATATTTCCACGCCCCAAAACTTCAAATAACAAAATTGATGAAACCACCGGATTCTTCGCCTTTACACTTTGTGTGGTTGAAAACATCGCCGGGAAAGAACTTTCCAAAGGGAAAAAAATTGATCGAATAAAAGACGATATAGTAAAAAAAGTTTTTAATGCAGACATTGGTTATATGGCAATTGTTGAACCGGAATCTAATTACGGAAAAGGATATAAAAAAGCAATGATCATAGGACTTCTCAAGAAGGGCGTTGGTTATTCATATCACACAATTCTTTTTGATGAAGGCAAAAATGACAACATAAATTTTGGCCAACTATTTTACTGTGTACAATTTACTGATAATAAATAAAAAATATATATCTTTCCGGAACCGGCCCCTCTCCCTCTGAGGGGGGAAGGAGAAAATAGAAGGGTTTGAATCAATTATAAGGTGTTATTATTAAGTTTAAAAATTTTAATTAACTAATCTCCGAAATGGGATTTCCTGTTATTATATACCTTGAAATGAATTTAATTACCTACACTGTCCTGATATTTAATTATGGAACACCATCCCGGGCAAGCCCGCTTTGCACTTACACAGGAAAAATTATGCCGTTTCACTGTAATTATGGCATGTGAGCAGACCTGCGGTATACAACAACGTATATCAATTGCGTAGCTCCGTTCATTTTCCTGAAGTTCAATGGTAGCCAAAAAAAAGTTGCCATTCCCGCAATTTATTCTATCATTTGTACGATGCTGGAGCCGACAGCACGGTTGCGGGAAGGTTAATAGAACCAAATCTATAAGTAAAAAGAGAAAACAGATGAAAAATACAATAATAGTATTAAGTCTGATGATAATGATTTCATGTGCAAACCAGACTGATAAAAAATCAATCAATTCAGCTGTTAAACCTGATACTAAAATTGATACTGGTATTGCTGTGAATTTTATAAATGGATACGTTGATTTAAATAATAAACAAATAGCAATAAACGATAGACTAACT
The DNA here is from genome assembly GCA_003246895.1 of Spirochaetota bacterium. Classification (GTDB taxonomy): domain Bacteria; phylum Spirochaetota; class UBA4802; order UBA4802; family UBA5550; genus SZUA-423. The sequence continues at coordinate 3,232 of QKCL01000004.1, forward strand.
TGGATTAATAACAATAAATTTGGGACTGATAATTTTAAAAAAATAGTTAAAAAGATATTGGGAAAAGCAAGTAAAGATGAGCCATTGGAAGCAGATCCGGTTTTTAATGCGCAGGATTATCCGGATAAAGGATTCGAGATAGTTAACTTTGATGAAAATTCTGGATATGTAATACTTAGAGGAATTGGATGGCATGATTTTAAACTAGTAATAAAACTGGTTCAGGTAGATGGACGAACTTTAGTTGATGGTTGTGGTATGATAAATATTCCTATTGATAAAAGAATGAATTGATAATGAAAAAGGATAAATAAAAACACTGCACATAACCAATTGAAGTCTTGCTGCAGTTGACCAAAAGAAGACCGCTGATATTATTCAGCGGTTTATTATTTTAAAGATGAAAATATTTTGTTTGTTCCGGAACAACTATGTTAAGATTTTGTTGAACAGACGCCTGCAGCGAGAGTGTCAGATTTTGTATCAGGAAGGGCGGTTTCATATATTGATTTATCAAATGATACTATCATATCGAGTGTAAATATCAGCATGCCTGCTCACGGAAAATTTTCCGGTAAAGGAACCGGGAATAAGGAAAAGACTTACTTGAATAGAGTTGGGTAAAATTTTAAGTCCCGGGAGAGTTAGATTTAATCAGACTCCCCCGGGAGGAGGCAAGGTTAACATTAAGCTTTCGTATTGGAAGTACATTATTATATACGGCATAGGACGCTGAAATAGTGACTTTTTTTGTCTGTTCATGCTTTATTTAAGAAAAAAATTCAGGAATTGTTTAAAAATATCGGGCAAACCTCGTGTGCCCGCTTACACAGGAAATTTTTTTGTAAAACCTCCCATTCTCCTGTACCTTATATAAAAAATAAAAAAAAGCACGGGTGGTCAATGCTGATCCCATGCTTGTCTTCAAGGGGTTGTGTTATGTGGGTGGATATTGATGAGGATATCCTAAACAGGGTAGGGCCGGATGAAAGGCTTGTCATTGAGGAGAGCGCCGGAAGAAACAGGGAATTATACGAGGCCATATTTGAAAACAGAGCCTATGCCGTACTGTTTATTGATCCGCTCTCCCACAAGTTTATAGACTGCAATCAAATGGCCATTGATATATTAAAGGCGGAAACAAAATCACATGTAAAGAACATGCTGCCTTCCAGTATATCGCCGGAGTTTCAGCCCGACGGCAGAAAAAGTGAGGAAAAGCAGCATGAAATGATTCAGCTGGCCATGGAAAAGGGTCTGCATGTTTTTGACTGGATGATTGTACAGACAGATGGAAAAGAGATCTGGATTGAAGTTGTCCTCATGAAAATTAAACTCCATAAAAAAGATCTCCTTCTGGTTAACTGGAAAGATATCAATTACAAAAAAGAGGAAGAAATTATAATCAGAAGGGAAGTGGAGCAGAAAACCATTGAGCTCAAACTGGCAAACGAAAAGCTGTCGAAAATGGCATTTTATGACCCCTTGACCAATATTCCTAACAGACGTTACTTCGAGGAGCATCTGGAAATAATTCTGCCCCAGGCTGAACGTGACAATAAAGGCATTGCCCTTTTTTATATCGATCTTGACGGGTTCAAAAAGATTAATGACAGTGTGGGCCATAAAGCCGGAGACAAAGTCCTTGAAGCCATCTCCTGCAGATTTTCAAGGAATTTAAGGGTAAATGATTTTATAGCGCGCATCGGCGGTGATGAGTTTTGTATGGCAATATACAACTATAAGAGTATAGGGGAACTGGAAAGCATTGCCGGGCGCCTTGTCAGGGAATGCTGTCTGCCGGTGCATGCAGGAGAGAAAGACGTCAGAGTGAGCCTGTCAATAGGTATTGCCCTGTTTCCGGAGCACGGCAGTAATTTTGACGACCTCCTGTCAATGGCTGATTCCGCCATGTATGAAGCTAAAAAAGACAGAACCTGCTCATATGTCTTTGCTTCCCCGGGAAAACAGTAGCATATACATAACCTTAAAGAGCTCTGTTTGTTTGCTTTTCCCCCGTAATCCGCTTAATTAAAAGAGAAAGGCCTGTTGCGGCTCCGTTGTCTGATCCGGACCCGGCAGCATAAAATACAGTTTTGAAGCATTACCATGAAAAGAAAAAGAATACTTGGATTACATAGAAATGTATTTTTTGCAGGCCTGACCAGTTTCCTTACAGACACGTCAACGAAAATGGTCTATAGTGTCATGCCCCTTTTTCTGCTGTCCATGGGTGCGTCAAAGACCTCCATATCCCTCATCGAGGGCATTGCCGAGAGCACTGCATCTCTCTTTAAGGCCTTTTCCGGATACTGGAGCGACAGGATCGGAAGAAACAAACCCTTCATGATAACCGGTTACGGTATTACTGCCCTCATTACTCCCCTCTATGCACTGGTATCTGTACCGGTTCAGGTTCTATTCCTCAGATTCCTTGAAAGAACAGGCAAGGGTTTAAGGGCCGCACCCAGAGACAGCCTCATCAGCGGTTCTGTGCCGCAGGGGGAGGCGGGTCTGAATTTCGGGTTTCACAAGGCAATGGATAACAGCGGCGCCATTGCAGGGCCCCTGACTGCATTTCTGTTTTTATACTTCTTCCCCTTGAACTACAGGTATATTTTTATTCTGGCCGCTGTGCCGGCTCTACTGGGTGTTGTCTCCATCGCAGTTTTTATAAGGGAGGCGGGTTCAGTTAAAAGAGATAATGGCAGGAGATTTCACCTTAATAATCTCCCGAAGAAGTTTTATTTTTTCCTTTTAATCATCTTTGTTTTCACTCTGGGAAATTCAGCAGATGCCCTGCTTCTTGTTAAAACTGCAGAAACAGGAATCAGTGAGTTTTATATTCCATTTGTGTACATGGTCTTTAATACTGTATCTGTTGTCCTGTCTGTCCCGGTCGGTAAAATATCCGATAGAATTGGGCGGGAGAAACTGCTCATTGCAGGATACATTCTTTATTCTATTGTGTATTTCTTCTTCGGCAGATTCAGTGATATAAAGGTCTTTCTGGTACTGTTCATGTTTTACGGCCTCTACAGTGCCATGACCGATACCTGTCAGAAGGCAATGGTGTCAGATCTTGTCAGTGGAGATCTCAGGGGTACAGGATACGGATTGTACCATGCAGTGCTGGGCATTACCCTGCTCCCTGCAAGTCTCATGGCTGGCCTGCTCTACGACAGGGTGAGTCCGGCCGCCCCTTTTTATCTGGGTTCTGCCATGGCATTGATGGCCGCTCTTTTGTTGATTGTATTTGCATTTTGGGAGAGAAAATGTAATAGAAGTCGTGACTTACATATTGAATAGGGCCTGCAGGTTTTTTGTATTTCGGGTTTTTCAGTTTGCAAAAGTGTCTTATAATTTTATATAAACCGGAATCAGGGAGTTCCATGACAGCACAGGCGGAAGAGAGAATTATTTACAGGGGAGAGGAGACCTGGATGCAGGCTGATCCGTTGAGTCCCTATTTAAGAAAAATGAACATAAGGTTTCTGCCCCCATCGACAGCCTGCTGGCGGGGGTATTACGGAAGGTGGGAGATTTCTGAAAGCAGACTCTATCTCATTGGCCTGGAGGCATATGTTGAGGGCCCGGAAAAAGTGGGCCTGAACTATCTTTTCCCCGGGCAGGAGAGGGTCTTTGCGCAGTGGTTCACCGGAACAGTGAGGATACCACGGGGGGAACTGCTTGAATATGTTCACATGGGGTACTCTTCCGTGTATGAAAAGTACCTGATCCTCTCCTTCTCTGAAGGGGTACTGACCGGGGAAATGGAAATTGACCACAGTGAACTGCAGGATGGATTAAGTAAGCCTCCGGCGTGAAACTGTTTTATGTAAAGAATTCAGGTCATTGAAACTTTTCAGATACATGAGCCGGAGGTGTTTTACCTCTCCGTCATTAAAAAAACATCCGGGAATACGTAAAACTCTCCTCCATGATATTAATTAATAAATCTTGACGGACATGCAGATTTTGAAGATATTTTCTTTACATATAGCAAAGCAGATAATAGCTGTCTAATAGAAATTACCAATTCGGAGGGGCCATGAAAATTGCCATAGGTTCGGACCACGCCGGTCTTAAATTGAAGGAACTGATAAAGAAGAGCTTTGAGGAGTATGACTTCATAGATGTGGGTACACATACTGAAGAATCCTGTGATTATCCCGATTACGCCGAGGCTGCTTGCATGAAGGTTATTGAGGGGGAAGCGGAAAAGGGTATTGTCATATGCGGAACAGGCATAGGTATTTCCGTTGCGGCCAACAAGGTGAAGGGAATAAGGGCGGCGCTCTGTTTCAATGAGTTCATGGCCGAGATGTCAAGAAAACACAACAACGCAAATGTTCTGGCCCTTGGTGCCAGAGTAATAGGGGATGATCTTGCCCTGAGGATTGTGGATAGATGGTTTAATTCGGAATTTGAGGGCGGAAGGCACCAGAGAAGGGTGGATAAAATAGGAAAAATTGAGGAGAAATAGCATAAAATACCGATAATCAAGGGAAGACTCAGTGAGGTGTCCCTTAAAAATGCGGAAATTGCTAAAAACAGTTATGCCGGTACTGCTCCCTTTTTTCTTTATGGCAGTATCGGTTGATAAATTCAGCGAGGTTGTTTTTCAGAAACTTCCTGAACATTCACTTCATAATATTGATATCAAAACAGAGGCCAATGGTGACAGGGCATATACTGTAAGCGATACAACATACAGTAAGAACATGCCTGTCTTTGACACGGACCTTCTCCTGACTTTTAACGGTAATTCAGATAATCTCAACAGAGATGACACTTCAAAATATTCTGTGGCCTATTGTGAATACTATCCATACAATAAAAATGATTCCCTTGGCGGCGGATGCGCTATGTTCTTCAAGAGCAATCATGGAATCAAGATTACAACAGTTCCGGGACTCTGGCTCGGCCAGAGCAGTGATCTGGGTTCATTTACAGTTGAATTCAGGTTCAGACTCAAAAACAGGGCAGGGGACGGTATTATTTTCTCCCGCCTTAGCAGCCTCTTCGGCATAAAAAAGGGTATTGAAATAAGGGCTGTAAACGGCTCTCTCTATTCAAAGCTTCACAACATGTTCAAAAAGTCAGACGGTTCCTGGACCGGGTCATCAAATATTTTCACAAAGGTTCCTCTCCTTGATAAGTGGTATCACTACGGCCTTTCCTTTGACCGCATGACGGGCAAACTTACCGTGACCATGAACGGAAAAGAGGTTCATGCCGAGTACATGACAGGAACCGGAAATCCCGGTGAGGATGTATATGTTCCCTATTTCAGCCATGAGGACAGCCCGGGGTCGGGGCATTACATGGCGGACATGCCCCTTGTTAAAATAGGCATAAACTATACGGGCTGTATAGATGAACTCCGTATTTCCCAGCTTTCAATGGAAAGGCTTAAATCCGTTGGAAGCATAAATGTTTCACCATATAAAAGTACTGAAATGTCGGGCAGAATTCCCTTCAATCACGAGGGTGTAATAACAAGCCCCGTGTACAGCTTTGAAACAACAGGTTCCATGGTTGATTCCCTGAACTGGGAGGCCCGCATGCCTGATAAAACATTCATCTGGGCTGAGTTCCGCATAGCCGACAGATACTTTGACAGAAACGATTCCAGCCTGAAATGGTACAGGGTTAAAAACGGTCAGCGGGGAATTTTCATGAAGAAAGACCCTTCCGGACTCTTTCTCAGGGGTAAATACTACCAGTGGAGGCTTCATCTTGTTTCATCTCCTGATGGGACAGAGGCTCCTGTCTTCAAAAAGCTTTCCGTCAGTTACAGAACCGATACAGCGCCTGTTGTGCCCATGTTCACGGAAATTGTAAAGGCCGGGAGCGGAAAGGTTATTATCCGATGGAAGAAAAATGTGGATTACGACATTGCCGGGTACAGAATCTATTACGGTACCAGGGAAGGTGTCTATGACGGCATTATTTCCGCCATAAATGGAAGAGCCATTGACAATTCAATGGCAAAGGGGACCTATATTGAGGTGGAGCTGGACAACAGTGTAATTGATGAAAACCGTAAAATTGACAGCAGAGGTGTTCTGAAGTATCCTCTTCTCAGGGATACGGTTCTCTACTTTTTTTCAGTGGCTGCATACGATTCCTACAGGGTCGGGACTGTATATAATCATGAGTCTAAACTGTCAAAGCCTGTCACTGCAAGGCCATACGGCGGGTCTGAAATAAACTAAAAGGCTCCTTTCTTCATTATTCCTATTGACTGATATGTCAGATAAAATTAACTGGTTTATCAGCATATATTTTATACTTTAAACAGATGAATATGACAAAAAGAGAATTCAATATTCCGGAGAATTTTTACAGAGATCTCCGGAGTTTTATCAACACCTTTCAGGAAAAGGGTTTTCAGTGCTACCTCATAGGGGGCTGCGTACGTGACCTGATTCTTGAACATGACATATACGATTATGACTTCGCAACAGATGCCCGTCCTGAAGATGTTATGAAACTCTTCAGAAGGGTTGTGCCCACAGGTGTCAAGCACGGTACAGTTACTGTTCTGGTACACGGCATGGAATTCGAGGTCACAACCTTCCGGGCAGACGGGAAGTACATCGACGGCAGAAGGCCCGAAAAGGTTCATTTTTCCGATTCACTTGAAGAGGATGTAAAGAGAAGGGACTTTACAATCAACGGACTGGCCTATGATATAAATGACAACAGGGTTATTGACTATGTTAAGGGCATTGCGGATCTTGAAAAGGGTATAATCCGCACAATCGGAAGCCCCATGGACCGTTTTTCAGAGGACGGCCTCAGAACATACCGTGCATGCCGGTTTGCCTCAAAACTGGATTTTGAAATAGAGAAGGAGACCCTTTCGGCCATCAGCAGAACTCTCCATGTGGCGGAACTTGTTTCAGTTGAAAGAATCAAGGACGAGATCATGAAACTTCTCGGTACAGCAAAGCCCTCTGTGGGTTTTGAATACATGAGAGAAACCGGCCTTCTGAAACTCTGCCTTCCGGAACTGGACCTCTGCTACGGAGTTGAGCAGAACAAGTACCATGTTCACGACATATACTATCACAGCCTCTATGCATGCGACGCCGCGCCCAAGGACCAGCCTTTGATAAGGCTTGCGGCGCTTCTTCACGATATAGGCAAGGTCAGGACAAGAAGGGAAGGCGCAGACGGAGATTATACTTTCTACAACCATGAGGTAATCGGCGCAAGAATGGTTAGAAAACTAATGCGCAGACTGAGATTTTCAAACAGCGACCTGGACACTGTAAACAATCTCGTCATTAATCATATGTTTCACTATACCGATGACTGGAGCGACGGTGCGGTCCGGAGGTTCATGAAAAAGGTGGGAGTTGATAATATCGAAGACCTCTTCTCTCTCAGGGAGGCTGACCGGGTCGGAAACGGTTCAAGAAGCGGACTCCCTGAACCCATAAGGATTCTCCAGAAGCGGATAGACATTATAATTGAGGCCGAGAACGCCATCTCCGTCAGGGATCTTGACATAAACGGGAATATAATCATGGAACTCTTCAGCATCAGGCCCGGGCCTGCAATCGGCATAATACTGAATGATCTCCTTGAGCTGGTGCTGGACGACCCTGAACTCAATACTCGTGAGATTCTCATTGAAAACGCGAAGAAAATATGGTCAGCTCTGGAAGAGGAGGGAAAAGCCAAGTGACAGGTTTTTCTCTGACCTCCCCCTGGAACGTTCATCTTCATATCTGAAGAATGAACTGCTCTTTCCTGTTCTGCAGCCTGCCCGGGCTGCATAGACCGAAGTCTTTTCCCAGTAGAATCTTCCTGAGAATGTCCCACTTTCCACAGGGTCTGGTGTAAAGTATATGGGTAAATCCCTGTCCGGGTCAATGTATGAAAATCCTGCTGACAATTCGAAACCGCTTGTAATTAATAATTTCACTGAAAGGGATGCGCCTGCTGAATATGTTCCCTTATCCTCCTGGAGAACGGATTTAAGTGAAAGTGAAATGTACGGGGCCGGGGAGGCTGTGAACTTAAATGTTCCCTGTCCGGTTCCGGTTTCTCCGTTGTAAGTGAGTCTCTTGAGTTTCAGCAGGCAGGAGACAGACTTTCCATATTCTGTTTTCAGGTGCAGTTCCTGAACAGTTTTTCTGTCAAGCTCGGTGTCGTACCTGTCGGGAGTGAGGTCCCTTTCACTGTAGAATCTGGTTCCCAGGGCCGTAAAATCTGTAAAGGCATATGACATTTTAAGTTCAATTATCCGTTCAGGCCATGTCCTTCCGGAAGAGTGGGGAGAGTAGAAGTTCCTGTCACAGTCCTTACCGGAAAAGGAGAAAGACGTCCCCTTCTCCTTCATGGAAATTCCCCATGTCACTGCTTTTCCGTTTCTTGTTTTTTCATCCATGAACGATGAGGCCGCGCCTTCCACATGGGCGCTTAGAAAACTGTCCCTGAATGAAAGAAATGCCCCCATGTTGCGGGCTCTGGTGATACCGGTGTCTGAACAGTCTGAATCCATGTACCACTTCAGAGGGGAACCGTCCTCGTCGGCAAGTTCTGTCTGAATAATGCAGTATCCCAGTGTGAGTTTTTTTAAAAGTGTGGAGGAGAGAATTATTCCCCTGTCCATAACAAATACCGGAGTCCGTGATGTTCCTGTGCAGTATATTTTTGAGAGGACCGTGTCCAGGGATGATCCTGTGCCTCCTGCTGAAACGTCCTGGTCGCTGATGTATCTGGTTCTGCGGGAGATGAATGCTGTCACAGAAGATGAATAGAATGAATTTATGCCGCCGAACGGGCTGACCTGCAGTGCCATGCCCATGAAGGGGTACAGGGGGCTTGAGTCTCCGGCAAGGGAGATTTGCCGGCCGCCGGGTGAGAAGAGCCTGGAGGAGAATGGATCTCCGCCCATGAACACCTTTTTCCCCAGGACAAGTCCCGTGCCGAAAGAGGTGGTGTATGCGCCGGCAATAATTTTTAAAATGGATCTGTCGCTGCCCGATGAAAAACCGAACGTGTAATAGTCTTCGCCCCTGTCTGCGTTGCGGTAGACAGACGATTCCGCCCTGAGACAGTCCATTGCCGAAACCGATACTGTTCCCCTGAAGTACCGGTTTTCCGCTCCGCTTTCATAATCCTCTATGTCCTGTCCGTATCTGAAACTCACAAGCGCCGAGTGCTGCGGTGCTGAAGCTTTTACCGGGAAAGTCACGGCAAAGACTGATGCAATGAACGGGAGAATTATTTTTTTGCGCAGAGTCCTGATATGGCCTCCCTCTCCGCAGGAGTGAGTTCACTGTCCTGTGACATGAAATATCCGAGTCTTGCCCTGTCAAAGACGGAAATCTCCGAGTATTTAAGGGCCCTTGATGCCCTGACCCCCCTTGACAGCAGTTTTTTGAACATAACCCTGACTCTTGCTTTTTTCTCAAGAAGCCATGACTTCCGGGAATATCTTTTTTTAGGGCCCCTGCTTTTCAGAAAGTTATCCCTTTCAAGGCCGTATATACAGGGAAGAATTTCCCTTATCTGCCATGCACTGAGTCCGGCCCTTGCCAGTGCCTCCTGTGAGATGGGCCCGAATTTTTCCCTGTAAGCAGCAATTCTCCGTGCCATGGTCTCGTCTATGTGCGGAATTTTCAGAAGTTCTTCATGTCCTGCAGTGTTTATGTTTATGAGTTCCATTTGGGGGATGACGCCGTCCCCATCTCCTTCACCAGTTTTTTTTGCATGGTCCGGAGCAGTTGTGTCTGTCCCCGGGATAAAGGAGATGCCCATTCTGTGGCTGTAGCCCAGAAATTCGTGGTGGCTCAGCCCGTAGTCAAGAGTCATTCTGCCCAGTATTACTGATACGGACGATGTGAAGGTTTCTGTGCCCTGGGAGTACCCTGCCCTCACTATTAGTGCCGGAAGGGGCCTTGAGGTGAGGGAGAATGAATTTATTTTTCCCGAAGAGCTGCGGGAGATGTTCCATGAAAAGGAGATGAGTCTTCCCCGCATGAGTGTAAAGCCTGCGCAGTCAAATGATTCGGGGCCGTATCCTCCTTCGAGGTATGACCTTATGTTTGTTTTCATTAAAGAAACCGTTAGAATTTCAAGGGGCCTAGATGAAGCAGAAAGGCCGAAGTCACAGAATGCTTCACTGCGGGAGAGCCCGCCGCCGGAAATATTAAGGCTCCGGATGGAGCCTTCCGCCCCGGCGGAGAAGTACTGGAACGGGGAAAGAGCCCCGGACATGGAATATGTGTTTTCCCTGTAAAAGTCTGTGCCGAAACTCTCCCACCTGAAGAGAAAGCCGGAATGTTTCCAGGGAAATGAAACCGAAGCAGATGATGTTTCGATTTCACTGCCGTAATATGGGCGTCCGCATGAGAAATGCGAATTGAACCCCTTTGTAAATGGTATGAGTGAAGGGGTGGTTATTTCCCCGGGAAGAATGTATTCCTGTGATGCGTATGGATATGGAAAATGTGCAGTTGCTCCGCCGCTGCTGTATTCAAAGGACTGCACAAAGTACAGTGCCGCAGAAACAATGAGCGCATGCATTACTTCATAACCATGGAGAACGTGAGAATCTTCTTCTGTGTACCGCCCTTGTCTGCAACAGCCTCAATATGGAAGAGGCACAGGCCGGTTTTCAGGGGCCTGGTGAAGTCTGCTTTTGTGAAGGAAAGTGAATGAAAGCCGGGAAAGAGTTTATCGCTGCTCCCCTTTGATGCGATTTTCACGCCGATGGAATTGAATACCCTTACCCTGATGGTGCATTTTCTGAATATTTTGAAGTTTACCGATATCCTCTGATTGGGCCTGTCCATGGGGAATACCCTGGGTGTATTTACCACGGAGAATATTTTGCCCGAGTCGCCGTTTATAAAAATGTTCTCCCTGCCCGGCGTTGAAAAACCTGTCACTGCAAAGTCGGCCAGGCTGTTGCTGTCGGAAACCCTGATCCGCGATAAAGTTGACCATTCATTGAGTCCGTCACTGCCCGTGAAGCAGCACCAGTCCTGTGGGTTCAGGGAACCGGTTTTGTTCCATGCAAGCATCGACACTGCGCAGTTCAGGTATTTTTCAATGTCGCTGTTTATGGAACCGTCCCTGTTTGAGAATGCCACGAAGTCAATGATGCCGCCGTTTTCCGGGTCATCGTCTGTGTCCAGGGCCACGACACAGTCCGTGTTCCAGAGTCCGTAATTGCGGCAGTATATGTCCCTGATGCCGTTGCCGTTTATATCTCCTGCCGAATCTGTTTCACTTTCAAGAGTTTCGGAAGTGAAATGGATTACTGCGAATCGGTCGTCAAAGGGTGTTGCAGGGTCGTCTGCTGGTTTCAGTGTCACCGGAGAGGACGCAACAGGATAATTTGTGCCCCTGTACATGGTCACATAGAGGACTGAAATGTCCCGGTCTCCCTCTCCTCCATTGTGAAAAATTTCAACCCAGTCCGCTGAGCCGCCTGCGGATATTTCATTTATCAGTATTTCTGCTTCGCCATGGCCTGTGAATGTAAAAATTAAGGCAGCAGCCGCTGTGATTCGTATTATCTGTGTCATTGAGGTTTCCTTTGTCCTTTCTGGTAAAACGAAACAGTCAGCTTTCGGGTTAAGGAGGGAGGGCAAAAAAATGACGTTTTTTGTTTTTTTAGGTGGTAAAAAAACAGTGAATATTGATTATCGCTAAGATATTATATAGCCACGGAGATTTGAATGGATTTTGATGATATACTGTCGGAAAACAGCGATTTTTCACTGGAGGCCGAGGTCCTTGACGGGGATCTTATCTCCATTGACCATGTTCTTCCTGAACAGCTTTTCCTTGTGCCAATCAGGTACAGACCCATATTCCCGGGGATAGTGACACCGTTGATAATATCCCAGGGGAAATTTACCAAGGTAATTGACCGTGTAATTGAGGAGTCCCGTACCCTGGGCCTCATTCTCATTAAGGATGACGAAAAGGGTGAAATCGATTTTGACGATATATATACATACGGTACAGCCGCAAGAATTCTCAAGAAGATCAACCTCCCCGACGGCGGAGTAAATGTTCTCATAAACAGCGTAAAGCGTTTTAAAATAAAGAAGAGAATCGAACACAAGAAGTATCTCGTTGCCGATGTTGAGTATCTCGATGATATAATGGAAAAAAAGGAGAGGATGGAGATCAAGGCCTACACTCGTGAGGTCCTTGGAAAACTAAAGAAACTCTCCGACAACAACCCTCTTTTCACGGAGGAGATGAAACTCACCATGCTCAATGTTGAGGAGCCTGGTAAAATTGCGGATTTTGTCACTTCTATTCTGAATATTGAAAAGGACGAGTATCAGGAGGTCCTTGAGATACTCAATGTGAGAGACAGGCTCCAGAGGGTACTTCAGTTTCTCCACAAGGAGATGGAGGTTGCTGACGTTCAGAAGAAGATTCAGAACCAGATAAGCGACAAGATAGACAAGCAGCAGCGTGAATACTTTTTAAGGGAACAGCTCAAGGCCATAAGGCAGGAGCTTGGAATCGACGAGGACGAGCGGTCCGTTGAAGTGAGAGAGATGCGCAAGCAGATCGAGAAACTTAACCTTCAGGGTGAAGTTAAGGAGAAGGTTGAGGAGGAGATCGACAGGTTCCTGTACATGGAACCTGCCTCATCGGAGTACTCCCTCACAAAGAACTATATTGACACAATACTGGCACTGCCCTGGAACAACCTCACAGAGGATTCCATTGACCTTGACAAGGCCGAGAAGATACTCAACAAGGACCACTACGGCCTTGAGGATGTGAAGAAGAGAATTCTCGAGTTCATAGCCCTGAGAAAAATAAAGCCCGATGCCAAGGGTTCAATTATTTGTCTTGTGGGCCCTCCCGGTGTGGGAAAGACTTCCCTTGGCAAGTCAATTGCCAGATCCCTTAACAGGAGCTTCTTCCGTATGTCCCTTGGCGGTATGCGTGATGAGGCTGAAATCAAGGGACACAGAAGAACCTATATCGGAGCAATGCCCGGAAAGATCGTGCAGGGACTTAAAATATGCAAGAGCAGAAATCCTGTTTTCATGCTCGACGAAATAGACAAACTGGGCCAGAGCTATCAGGGTGACCCGGCGTCCGCCCTTCTTGAAGTGCTGGATCCTGAACAGAATTCCGATTTCAGGGACCACTATCTGGATCTGCCCTTTGATCTTTCAGACGTTCTCTTTGTAACAACGGCAAATACCCTTGATACAATACCTCAGGTTCTTGCCGACAGAATGGAGATAATAAGGCTTTCCGGCTACATCGCCATGGAGAAGTACGAAATTGCCAGGAGATACCTCCTTCCAAAACAGCTCCGGGAGCACGGCCTTGAAAAGAGCGCCGTGAAACTGGACAAGGACGGTTACCTTTCCATAATTCACGGCTGGGCCAGGGAGTCCGGCGTGAGAAACCTTGAAAGACAGATTGAAAAGATATGCCGTAAAACCGCCACCCTCGTTGCAAAGGGTGAGAAACTACCCAAAAATGCCCTGGAAATTGAACAGCTCAGGGACTATCTGGGAACAGAGGTGTTCCAGCAGGACGAGAAGCCCAGCATTACAAAACCCGGAATCGTCACAGGTCTTGCCTGGACATCCCTGGGAGGTGTGACTCTCACTGTTGAGTCAATATCTGTAAAAGGCAAGGGCGGCCCGGGACTTAAACTTACCGGGCAGCTCGGTGATGTAATGGTTGAGTCTGCAAACATCGCATATACATACGTAAATTCAATTTTCGCTGAGGATGAAGCTGCCAGAAAGTATTTTGACGAAATGGTAATACATCTTCATGTTCCCGAAGGGGCAACTCCAAAGGACGGTCCTTCGGCAGGTATTACAATGGCAACAGCCATCTATTCACTGGTCACAGGGAGAATAGCAAGATCAGACCTTGCCATGACAGGGGAGCTCACACTTTCAGGCAAGGTGCTGCCCATTGGAGGTGTGAAGGAGAAGGTCATTGCTGCCAAAATGGCGGGGCAGAAGCATATAATTCTCCCATCTGATAACAAAAAAGATCTGCAGGATATTCCGGAATATGTGAAAAAAGGGCTGACTTTTCACCTCGTAAGTGATATACTAGAAGTAGTGGAGATTGCACTTACCAAAAGGAAAAAGTAGGGGGCTCGTTTAAATGGAATATTTCAATTTGATGGAAGTCATTGTAAATGATACTGTTGATGAAGTCATCAAGAATAACGGCAACATGAAGGATCTGGAGTATCACAAGACAGATATCATGGCCTATGTTCTGAACAGGGTTCCTGCCAGATATGTAACAAGTGAAAGGGGAATTATTCACGGCAGGATAGATACAAGACTCAGGTTTCAGCAGCACACGGATATACTCTTTCTCATCTATGAAGGCATTGAGATTTTTTCCAAGAGGAGAAAGTGCGGGCCCGAAAACGGATCCTTCGATTCTGTATGGAAAAAGGGCCTCATCCCCCATATAATGGGAGAGGTTCTGGAGGAGAAAACCCTTTCAGTAATACCGGGTGTGAAGATTACCCTTTTCCTTGACGGTGAACCTGTGAGAATGATTGATGAAAACTGGAGAAACCCATACTATACAGCAGCGGCAACCAGAGGGTATTTTCATTTCTGGCCTGACATTGATGACAAAATAGATGACACGACTAAAAGTGTCACATTTACTGTAAGATATGATCATGACAGCTGTGAGGATCATGAAGTTCAGTTCACCGTGAATCTCAATGAAAAGATGAAGATCGGAAAGTCCCATACTATTCCAATGGCCCTCATGAAGCTTAAGGAAGGAGCTGATGAGTCAATACTGGTCAGTGACTGCAATCAGTAGAGGATCTGCGCTTCTCCCTGAAAAATGATTTCAGCATTTCAGAGGCGTCATCTCCCATGATGCCGAATCTTATGACGGGGCGGTGGTTCATTTTTGGATTTCCGCAGACATTGAAAACAGTACCGCATGCTCCGTACCTCACATCATGGGCTCCGATTATAACTTCTTCTATTCTCGCATGAACAATAGCCCCGGCGCACATTGCACATGGCTCTTTTGTCACATAGAGTCTGCAGCCCGTGAGCCTTTCGTTTTTCAGAAATCCGGCAGCTTCCCTTATGGCAATAATCTCAGCATGGCATGTGGGGTCATTGAGCGACCTGTTCAGGTTATGGCCCCTGCCGATTATCTCATTACCCATTACTATGACTGCCCCTATGGGGATCTCTCCCATGTCTCCCGCTTTTATTGCAAGCTCCAGCGCTACAGCCATGAACTCTTCGTCTGACATTGACTAACCTCTGAAATGAATATATAAAATAGTTGTAATTTAATATTGCGCTGTTAATAATACAACTGTTTTTGGAGTTAATATGCAGATACTTGATCATATAAGGCTTTCCCTTGATGGCACACCGGGCATAGACGGAAGGGATGAGTACATGTATTCCTCCGTGCTTGTGCCTCTGGTAGAGATTGAAGGGGAGCTCCACTTCCTGTTTCAGGAGAGAAGCGAAAATATACGTCAGGGCGGAGAGGTGTCATTCCCGGGGGGACAGTTCGACGGCACCAGGGATGGTACCGGAGCTGATACTGCGGTGAGAGAGGCATGTGAGGAACTTGGAATCTGCCCTGGAGACATTGAGATTCTTGGACAGCTCGATACGGTTGTTTCCCCCATGGGGACAATAGTGGAGGCCCATGTGGGTTTTCTGTCCAGGCCGGTTAAGGAATATGCGGTGAATGAGAAAGAGGTTTCAAGAATATTCACAGTGCCGGTCTCTTTTTTTGAAGAAACAGAACCTGAAAAACACAATGTAATGATAAGAATTTTTTCAAGGGAAATAGACCCGGAAACCGGAGAGGAAAAGGTCTATCTTCCGGTTGAAGAACTGGGCCTGCCTGAAAGATACGGTTCTTCCTGGGGGGCATTCAGGCCCTGGGTCTATTTTTTCAGGCACCATGAGGGGATGATCTGGGGGCTCACCGCACGAATCATTCTGAATTTTATGAGAAAGACAGGGTACAGGGTGAAAAAATGTTTATAAAGACAGTACTGACAGCGCTTCTTGCCATTATCTTATCTCTGCCGGTTTGTTCAAAAGAAAACGGTATAGTGGTTGAATTTCTTCCTCCAAAAGAGAAAGGTCTTTCCGGCATAATCAGGCTTAATATACCGGGGCGGAATTATATCTATGCCAACCCCAAAGGTGAGGGGACAGGAAAGGCTACGGAGATTTTTCTGAAAGATGGAGGGCCCTACCGAATCAGGGTCATTTACCCTGCCGGTTCTGTTCACAGGGATCCGGGAAGCAGCAAAAGTGTATTCATATATTCCGGGATTGTGGATATCCCCTATTCAGTTGAAGGGGGGGGAGAAAACGGCAAAGCCTCAGTTGTAATAGACATGCTCATGTGCAGTTCATCAACATGCATGCCCATGAAGGGTTCATTTGAGATTGAGTTTAAAAGGAATAATGCAGGAGATTTTCAGTCCCATGGCCCGGGAGGGTCCATATCCCCTGAACTTTCCGGAGGCAGTGGTGAACTTTTCAGTCTCGATTCAATTGGAACGGATCAGGGATCTGATGAAAAGTTCACTCCAAGGTTTCTGCAGCAGAAGGTCACCGGGCTCTGGCAGGCCATCCTTCTGGGAATAATCGCCGGTTTTGTTCTTAATCTCATGCCCTGCGTTTTTCCCGTAGTGGGCCTGAAGGTCATGGCTCTGGTTAAACATGCAGGCGGAGGGAGAAAACCGGTCATTGTGCACTCCCTGGTATTTTCAGCGGGGATAATCTCCAGCTTTCTGATACTTGCTTCCCTTGCCGCACTTGGAGGTTACCAGTGGGGAGGACTCTTTCAGAGCAGTTATTTTATATTTTTCATGATTCTTTTTGTAACGGTACTTTCCCTGTCAATGCTGGGGCTCTATACAATAAACATTCCCGGTTTTGCCGCAAGGGCCTCGGTTAAAACCGTGCCCGGACTTGCCGATTCATTCGTGAAGGGACTCATGGCCACCCTTCTTGCCACTCCATGCAGCGGGCCCTTTCTGGGGGCGGTGCTTGCCTGGCTTCTCCTCCAGAAGACTGTGTATATATATACGGTATTTGTTTCAATAGGGACAGGAATGGCTCTCCCCTATATGGCCCTTGCTTTGCGGCCGGGGCTTGTGAACCGTCTGCCCTCCTCGGGACAGTGGATGGTGAGGGTTGAAAAGGCAATGGGGGTTCTTCTTCTTGGAACTGCATTCTACCTGCTCTATGTAATGAATGGGGGCTCCAGGTATTCTGCACTTCTGGCCATATCAGCGGCAGGGGTTGCTGCATTCATTGCCCGCAAATATTTATCTTTCATTGATATTAAATTCAAAAAAACGGTGTTCTTTGTGGCCATGGCAGTTTTTTCAACGGGGATATACTGGGCAGGCGAGAGGTATGTTTTCAGCAGTTCCGGAGTGCAGCAGCAGGCAGGTGCAGGCGGCTTTACATTCACCGGGCTTAAAAATTCCGTCTCCGGCGGGAAGACGGTAGTTGTTGAATTCACCGCAGACTGGTGCCCCAACTGCAAGGTCCTTGAGTATACTGTGTTCAGGGACAGTGAGGTCCGGAAAATTCTCGGTGAAAGCGGAACAGTATTTTTAAAGGCTGATATTACAGTTAAAGGGAGTGAGGGAGAAGCCCTTCTGAAGAAACTGGGAGGAAGGTCCATTCCCTTTCTGGCTGTGTTCCCGCCGGGGAAGGGCTACACCAGTCCCATATGCCTCATGGACATATACAGTACCTCTGACTTTATCAGGGCATATAATATGGCAAAATCGGGGAAATGATACCTGGAGGGGTTATGACAGATACGAGTCTTGAAAAGGCATTCTTCATTGACATGGACGGAGTTATAAACAAGGGGAACTGCCTCATCAGAGGAGCAGACCTTTTTGTGGAGAAGCTTCTGGCAAGGGGCTGCAGGTTCATGTTCATTACAAACAACTCATACCACACCAGGGATGATCTGCAGCAGAGGCTCGCCCGAATGGGTATAGATGCGGACCGGGAGAAGTTTTATACATCGGCAATGGCCACATCAAGTTTTATCAGGTCACAGAAGAGGGGATGCAGGGCCTATGTAATCGGAGGGCCCGGGCTCCATGAGGAACTTGAAAAGAGGGAAATAATTATTACGGATAAAAATCCCGACTATGTGATTCTGGGCGAGACCGGAGATTATGACTACAGGAAAATAACCGAGGCCATACACCTCATTAATGAAGGGGCAAGGTTCATTGCCACAAATATGGACATAACAGGGCCCGGTGACAGGGGGCCTATTCCGGCATGCGGGGCACTTGTTGCGCCCATTGAAAAGGTAACCGGCGTGAAGCCCTATTTTCTCGGGAAGCCAAATCCGGCAATGATGTACTGGGCAAGGAAAAAACTCAACGTCCATTCCAGAAATTCATTCATGATAGGGGACAGAATGGACACGGATATTGTGGGCGGAATGGAATCGGGAATGACATGCTGTCTGGTGCTCTCAGGGGTTACGGCCAGGGGGGATGTGGCGAGGTTCCCCTATCAGCCCGACTATATATTTGAATCTGTTTCAGATATAGACCCTGATTTAATAGTCACAAAGTGGGACAGGTAGTCCCGTTTTTGAAAAGTGCTATCTCCTTCTCAACTCTTTGAAGCATCTCTCTTATCTCTTCGTGATGGGAGAGAAAAACATCAACAACTTCAGGGCAGAGCTGATGTGTCCTGCACCTTTCAATTTCTCTCAGGGCTTCATGGTGTGTTGATGCTTCTTTGTATGTACGTTTGGTTGTGATGGCATCATATGTATCGGCCACGGCTATAATCCTTGCCCCCAGAGGGATCTCCCTCCCTGAAAGCCTGTCCGGGTAGCCTGAACCGTCAAAGCGTTCATGATGGTGTTTGACATAGAGAGAAATTCCTTCCCAGAGCGGGAGTTTTTTTACTATGTTATAGCCTATGATGGGGTGTTCTTTCATCTTTTCATATTCTTCATGTGTGAGGCTGCCTTCTTTGTTGAGTATTGAATCGGGAACGCCCACTTTTCCGATATCGTGAAGGTGGGCGGCAATATGAATGTTTTCAACCCAGCTTCCGTTTATTTTCATGAGCTCTGCAATTCTTTCTGAAACTGCTGCAACACGCCATGAGTGGGAGAATGTGTATGGGTTCCTTGCGTCAAGCACGGTTATTACTGTTTCGATGCAGTCATGGAGGGATATCATTTTCCCCATGAGGGGTTCAATTATACTGTTCATAAACTCACCTGTTAATGGTTTAAAACAAAATTAGTATTCCCTAACAGTTTGTCAATACTAATCTCCTTACCGGAAAATTTCCTTGCATATCAGGATATGAATTTTCCGGCCATGATGATGCCGTCGTGAATAATCTTCAGGGCAAACAGGAAGAGTACTATTGAAAGGAATCGGGTCATGTAAACATAACCTCTCGTGGACAGGATCGAATTGAACCTTGCAACCAGAAACGCAACTGCTATCCGTACACCAAGCAGGCATATATAAAAACCAAGGAGATAGAATACCGGGAACAGATGGTTCTCTGACCATTGATTTATTATAATAGGCGCGCCAATGGTGAACCAGAATATATAGGCCGAGGGGTTGAATATGTTTGTGATGATTCCCTTGCGGATGCTTTGCGGTTTTATTTTATTTCGGGAAACAGTGAGGCCGGTGTTCTGCCAGGTTTTCACTGCAAGCCTGGTCAGGTAGAAGGCGCCGGCCATGGATATGACAATGAGCATGGGCATTATGTTCTTAAGGGCTGACATGGCTGCGATTGACAGAGTGATGAAGAAAAAGTCAGTGACTGAGGGAATGAGGGCAATTTTAATGCCCTCTTTTCTGCCATGGGCCATTGTTTCGCTGATAAGCAGAGTGAGCAGAGGCGAGGGGATGAGGGCCATTGTTGTCCCTATGGTAAAGCCTGAAAGAAGATATAGTATTAAGGAATCCATCTGCACCTGGCCTGTTATTTTCACTGCTGATCCGGATACTTGCAGAGTCAATGTTTTATGTCAAGCGGTGAATTGATTTAAAAAATAATCACCATGTATCGCTGTTTCGTGTTCCGTCATAGTCGTACCAGTACTCCATGAGCTCTTTCCAGTTTTCCACTGTACCGTCACTGTCAAATGTGCAGAAGTCGAGTTTTCCGTAGAGATAGGTGCTGCCGTATGTTGTGGTATCTCTTGATGTGTACCACCACTGGGATGAATAGTCGGTTTCATTGTATGAGAAGAATATAGAGAGGCCCCTGTATACGTCCCCGCCGTCACCGTAGTAACCCCCGTAATATGAACCTGCATATGCCGTAACCACGGCATCTGCAAGTGATGCCAGCACATTCTGAGCCGCGTTTCTGAGGTTTGAGGAATATGAAGTGGAGGCTGCAATTTTTGCAGCAAAGCTTCCAAGGTCATAATAGGGGAAGCTCACCCTTTCGCTGCTGCTTGTGTAGAAATATGTTGAGCTGTTCCGGGTAGCTTCTATGGTGGACTGTTTGTTTTCGCTGCAGAGTGCCGCGGCAAAACTGTTTACAGCGGCTGTCAGGGAATCAATCTGAGAGAGGTCAACTGCTGACATTGTCTGGTCTGAATACATTTTTGTGCTGTCGCGGTAGGTTGAGACACCCAGCCCGGCAAGAAGAACCGGATCGGGAGATGCGTAGTCGTCATTTGTCATGGAGGAGAATATCCTTCCGTAGTCCCAGCCGTATGCCCATTCGCTTGCCATGGATGCAATCATGTATGAAGCCAGATACTTCATTTCATAGGCAACTTCAACTGTTCCCATGAGGCAGGCATCGAAGCCTATTACATCGAGTTTTGATGACGAGGAGAAGTTCGCGGCAAGGGCCTGCTGAACTTCATCCATATAGAGAATGTCCGAACTGGTGTCATCTTCGGCGATTGCCTTGGTAATGGAAGTTGTTGATGTGCTCTTTTTCCGGGAACCGCTTCCGTGATTCCATATTATGAGGGCATAGTGGTCAGCCGCAAAGTAGGTCTTGCAGTGACTGATAAAATCAGAGAGAACCGAGGGGTCCCCGGTATTTACTTCAACCAGTGCAGGGGTGTGGCCTGTACCTGTGCCTCCGTCATCGAGCTGTTCCCATGTGTTGTAAGCGGCACGGTACATGGCGCTGTCGCCTGAGCCCGATTTATCCTGCAGAATAATTACGTTGATGTTTGGGTTATTTGACGAAGCAAGACCGTTTTTTATTTCCTGCACATCAAGGTCGTCGTAGCCGTCGAGGCTGTTGTCTGCGGCAAGGTATATCATGAAGGTCCAGGTTTCTGAGCCGGTTGGTGCGAAATGTACGGAGTTTCCGTCACCTGAACATGAAACCGACAGGGATGCCGTGAGGGCCAGAAGAAAAGCTGAAATTTTTTTTAAGCCTGTCATGTGCAGACTCCTGGATGTTTATATTTTACCGGACCCGGGGAAAGGAAAATGCGCCGCAGTTCTCCTTTCCCTTTATGCAGACTGCCGATAATATGTCACTGCCCAATGCAATTATGTTAAACAATTCCCGGGCAGTAAAGAAAAAAGTTAAACTTCTGTACCGGTTCAGGCCAGGCGGAGTACAGGTAACCGGCTTTCTGCCGGACCTGAACCGTGTTGTGCCGGCGGCACTGTTACCTGATATAGTTCATCTTTGTCCTTGGTTCAATTTCAGGGTGGGGGAACTTCTCCTTCGAATTATCTATGCATTTCAGAAGCCAGGCCATGTTTTTGCCCAGGATGCGCATTATCTGGAGGCCTTCTGTGTCCTGTTTCGCCTCTTCAGCGTTGTTGCCGTGGATTGAATTCCAGTAGTGCGAAGACACGACAGGCATCTGGGCGAAGGTGAAGTACTTGTTGAGCCTGTCGAATGCTGCGCTGTTACCGCCTCTCCTGCAGCTTGCAATTGCCGCAGCCGGTTTAAAGGCATAGGGATTTGCCTTGAGGTAGAAGACCCGGTCAAGGAGCGCGCAGAGCGTGGCATTGGGGCCTGCAAAGTATACGGGTGAACCTACTATGAGGCCGTCGGCCTGCTTTAACAGGTCAATGCATTCATTTACCTTTTCGTCGTTAAGGACGCAGTACCCTGTGTCGGCGCATTTCATGCAGGCGATGCATCCGCTTATGGGTTTTGTGCCTATGTGGAACATGGTTGTGCCTATGCCCTCTTTTTCGAGCTGTGATGATATTTCAGTAAGGGCTGTATATGTTGCTCCCTCTTTGTGGGGGCTTCCGTTTATCAGTAGTACGTTCATGGTCATTGCTCCTGTTCAGTGGTATTTAAGGGTATGGTATCACCGGAGCGCGCCGGTTCAAGTTTTTTTTGGTTATGTGGAATAAAAAGGGGAGGATGGCGGAACCGACTACCGTCATGGCCCCTATGCCCCCGAGTGGGGGATTTCGGCTGCGGCATCGATCGCGACTATTGAAAGTATTTCCACAGATGGACGCAGATAAGGGATTTGATGTACACAGATGTTTCAGGGATTGGGTTCATGAAATACAGGGTGTTTCGGTTATTCCGCGTCACTGACGTGGAGGGCGGCCCCATGGGCCGGTGCGAGAGCACCGTAAGCGGCAGCTGTAGCCCGCAGCGGCAGGACCTGCATTTATTAAGGTTTCATGGAATCTTCCCGGCCCTGATTCTCTAATTCAGTTCATAACCCTTTTCTGTTTGCAGGTGACGCCCTTAACTGCATTTCTCTTGACTTAATCTGCACTGCAAATATCTTAGAATCAGAGGTTTTTTATGGGCAATGATATTTTTGACAGATTATTCGGCATACTCGAAGAGAGAAAGGGGGCTGACCCTGAGAAATCCTATGTTTCAAAGCTCATGTACAGGGGTGCTGAAAAGATAAACAGCAAAATAATGGAGGAAGCTGAAGAGGTATGCGAGGCTGCGCTGGGGGATGACAGAGACCATCTTGTCTATGAAATCTGCGACCTGCTTTTTCATACATTCGTACAGGCTTCCCACAACAATATATCCATAGATGAAATCAGGGCCGAGCTTGACAGGCGTTTCGGCACAAGCGGACTTGAAGAAAAGGCAAACAGGGGTGTGAAATGAATCTGAACGGAAGTGAAAAAATCAAATTTGCAATACCTTCAAAGGGCAGGCTCAAGGAGCCTACTATCGAGCTTTTAAAGAGGGCCGGGTTCAAGTTCAGGGAGACCGGCAGGCATCTCTATGCCACCTGTACCAATTTCGATCTTGTATTCATATTTGTCAGGGCGGACGATATTCCGGTGCTTGTAGAATCGGGAGTTGTTGACCTTGGGGTAACAGGCAGCGACCTTATCCTTGAAAGAAATGCCGATGTTGAAAAGATCTTTTCACTGGGATTCGGGAAATGCAGACTCTGTGTTGCTGTGAAAGACGAGGAAAATCTTCAGGGGCTTGATGATCTTAAAGGGGCAACCATTGCCACATCCTTTCCGGTGATGACAGAGAAGTTTTTTAAAGATAATAATGTGAGCGTAAACTGCATAGAAATGAACGGTTCTGTTGAGGTCATGATTGCACTGAATCTTGCAAGGGCAATAGTTGATATTGTGGAGACAGGAGACAGCCTCAGAGACAATGACTTAAAGGTTTTCAGGGAGATCGGGGTCTATGAAACGACTCTCATAGCAAACAGTGAGTCGGTTAAGAAGGATGAGGTAGTGCGTATTAAACGCCGCATCGAGGGTGTTCTGGTGGCAAACATGTACAGTGTTCTCGAATACAATATCAGACAGGGAGACCTGAAGGAGGCTGAATTTATTACTCCGGGATATGAGTCTCCCACAATCTCAAAACTTGATTCAGGTGACTGGTATGCGGTAAAGGTCATGGTGAAGAAGAATGATGTTGTTCAGGTGATGGACAAGCTTGAAGCCCTTGGTGCCACTGCAATCATGGAGACTGAAATTACAAACTGCAGGCTTTAGTAAGCATTATTTATCCCGGTTTGATTTTGTTAATGACGGAATCCAGCCGGGAGAGAACCTGTATGGTGCAGAAATTATCTGATTGCATTCCTTAAAAGACTTCAGCATTGTGTGAATAGCAGCACGGTGTTGACTATCCCTTTGATTTGTCTACTCCGACTCTGAAATTTGACTTTCAAGCCAGACATTTTTTCTCTTGTAAATTAAATATACAAAAGTATATTTTGGGTATGTAAAAACCCTATGATTTTTGCGGTGTTTTATTAGCTCATGGAGATAGAAAGAAATGAAAAAGATATTAGTAATAATTATTGTACTGTTATGGATTCCTGCCACGGCTTCTGTATATGACAATATTGCGGCTGAAATATATAAAAAAATACCGGCAAAGAAAAGAAAAAATGCAATCGCGGTTATGCCCTTCAATGCAGGTAAAGCCGGAAGCGATTCCGGTGAGGTGGCCGTATCGGGGATTGAAAAAGCCCTTGTCAATAAAGGTGCCGTGCTTACTGAAAGGAGGCAGATTGATAAACTGATCAGGGAGCAGGAGCTCCAGATGACCGGATTGGTATCTGACAGGGATGCTTATAAAGTTGGCCGGGGTGTCGGAGCGCGATATATTCTGCTCGGGACTCTCTCTGTTATTAACAGGTACGGGGAAAGTGAAAATAAGGGTCTCAGGATTAGTGTAAGACTTGTTGATGTCCATACCTACAGGGTAATTGCAGTCAGTTCAGGAGATGTTGCATTGAATGATTCTTCTTCAAAATACAGGCGCCAGATCGCGAAAAAACCCTCTGAATATCCGGGATTCCTCGAACTATACGGCGGGATGACAATACTTGAATATAAAGGTGAATTTGATAAGGAACTCGCATACGGAGGAAAAACAATCGAAAAGATGATGGATCCCGGCTATATACTTGGCGTCAGGTATGTTAACCGCAATTCCGGGTTTTTCACAATGGCATGGGAGTTTAATCACACCTCCCAAAAAATGGATTCCGTAGTAAACCGGGTCAGAACCTATCAGGTATCCTGGATACCAATAGTAAGGCTTCCCCTCTGGACATATGCAGACATACTTTCGGATTACACAAATCTCTATGTGGGTTATGCAGTTGGACTCGGTATCAATAATGTAAATTATACTGATGTTGAAAACGGAGTAGAGGAGAAAAAGAGTTCAAAAGGTCTCGGTGTCTGTTCATCTGTCATCGGCGGTTTGAAAGTGGGCATTACCGAGGCAATAGCATTCTTCGGGGAGTTTAGATATGCACCCGACTTTCTTAACAAGTACTGGAGAAGCCATGAGGTTAATGGTGATGGAGATATCTCCGGCGAAAAATTGACCGGCCCGTCATTTTATTTTGGGATAAGCTTTGTTCCATGATTTTTGAAACAATTATATCCTGAATTATCTGTGGTCAGCCTGTTCTTTTCTTTTCAGGTCTGCCAGCCGGGGTGGTCTTTTCCCATCCTCTGTCCGGGATGATCGTCTCTTTATATTGTGCTGAATACCGTCATTACGGGGGATGTGAGAAGTGGAGTATTCATTAAAAAAGGATTTCTCCTCACATGGTTCGTCGAAATGACAGGTGTTTCTCATATATCCATGGAAAACTTGTCATCATGGTCGGGGGATGACATATCTGCAAATTTAAGGTCGCCCCCGCATGAGGGGCATGTTTCAAGGCCGCTTTTCATGGAAAAGTCGCTGCCGCAGTAGGGGCATTTTTTAAGTTTCAGTTTGAACTGGTATCCGTGGAATATGTAGAACATTATGCCGTTTCTGGTTTCCCTTCGGGCAATTCCCGATTTTACAAGGGAGTTCAGTTCCTCGTCCAGTGCTTCGGTGCTGTCCGATGTTCCCTGAAAAAGTTCCTCTCTCACGAGCCCGTTATTCCTTGCCGCGATTAAAAGTATTTTTTTTCTTATGGAAGAGGGAGACATGCTGAGGCCCTTGAGAAAAAGTATTATACCTGGAATTATGAGAGGTACCGACACAGCAAGCATTATCAGTCCTGTTCTGAGCCGTGAATTCGTTTCATCTGAAGCTGTGACAAAAATAAGTCCCAGGAGAGCAAGCATTACCCCGGGAAGAAGGAGTATGGAGCCCAGTATTATTTTAAGTGCCATCACCACTGCTCCTTTGTTCTCTTGTTAAGCTCATCACCCATGGCTGTAAAATATTTCTCAATATTTTTATCTGTGAGAAATTTATCGGTTTTTTCTTTCATCTCATTTGCGAAATCCATGGGATGGGTTGAACTTTTCTCTACATCTATGAATTTCTCCAGATTCTCCAGTTCTGCGAAGAATTCCTCAGAAGCCTTGGGGACATTTATATTCAGCGTGGGGAGCTGGGAATACTGGTCCTCTGTTTTTTTAACCTTCGCAAGGCTCTCTTTGAATGTCTTCATCCCGTCCCGAAGCCCCTTGATGAGGGCAATGATCGATACAGCTCCCTTTATTCCCTCCTGTAGCGTGCTGAATACACGGTTCAGTTCTCCGGTCTCAACGAGGCTTCCGGCAATATCCTTCCTGTCCTCGCTGAATGGCTCTCCGCAGAAGTTGCAGTAGAAGAAGTTTCCTGTGTTTTTATTTCCGCATTTTTTGCACTGGGACGGTTTTTTCACATCCATATCTTTTATAATAAATTTTTCATCTCCCTGAAGTCTCTTGAGCGCCTCTGTAAATGAGGATTTTTCTATGAGTTTTTCAGCTGATGATGTGAGTGTTTCAATTTTTTCAGAGATTATGGAATACTCCGTCTGAATATCACTCCAGTCCTTCTGAATGGCCTCATCCTTTGTGTCCAGGTTCTTCTCCATGTCGATCCATTTCTTCCGGACATTTTCTATACTGACCATGAGTTCTGCCCGTTTTTCGATGAGTTCATTTTTCTCTTTTTCAATTTTTTTCATTCTGAAGAAATTTGTGATTATTCCGAAACCTGTGTTCAGTTCATCAATTGTGGCATTGTACCGGGCAATCTCATCGTCCAGTGTGTTTATCTTTTTTTTAAGTTTCTCCTCGTATTTGTCCAGGTCTGTGTTTGTTTTTCTGAGCTGCGTATAGTTT
Source organism: Spirochaetota bacterium (assembly GCA_003246895.1). Classification (GTDB taxonomy): domain Bacteria; phylum Spirochaetota; class UBA4802; order UBA4802; family UBA5550; genus SZUA-423. The sequence goes on from QKCL01000004.1 coordinate 30,302, forward strand.
TCCTTTTTATCGGCCTTGACCTTTTCGAGTTCCCTGCCCATTTGGCTTCTCTGGTCCTTCAGTTCTGCAAGACGGGCCTGAAATATTTTCTTCTGTTCCGGAAGGGCCTCTTCATAGTATTTCCTTATTTCACCGGGGAAGTGACTGCTGTCGCTGAAAAAACAGTTCTGGAGAAAGTCGATCTCCCGGTTCCTGGTCTCTATGACGTTGTTGAAGTTTCTGTTGAATTCAGTTTCAATGGTGTTGAGTTTTTCATAAATTTTTCTGGTTACACCCAGCCCTGAGTCCATGAATTCTATCATACTTACAAGTGTTCCCATTATTTACTCCCCGGTGCGGTAATTCCCCTGACACCTTTGCTTTTTACTCTTATTTTGTTTTCCAGGTTCCAGAGAAAGTTGCCCACCATTGGCTTCCTGTTCCGGACCTCTTCTATCTCCTTAAATGAACCCGCGTTTTCCCAGTAGAGCGGGCATGCTCCTGAACAGAGCGGAACCAGTTCACATTTTCTGCAGACCGGCGGCGTGTACCTTTTCTCTCTGTAATACAGAGCCTGGTCGGATTCCCAGATAGATTCAAAAGATTTATGGAGGAGACTGCCGATTCCCCTGTCATAGCTTGAGCATGGTATTATTTCCCCTGAAGGGTTCACAGAGAGAAGCCCTGAAACACAGGCACAGGACTTGGCTCCCAGATTGTGTTCAACGGGGTTGAATATGCAGTATGGTGTGGGAGAATACCATACAAATTTTACCCCTATGTAATTGCATCTTCGTATTACAGGTTCAATTATGGGCCCGATTGTGGAGTAGCCTATGTTGATGTTGTCATTATCCCTTGCAATGCCGGTTGCGATTATCATGTTCATTGAAAGATAGGCGGCGTTGAATTCTGTTTTAACAAAGTCAACGAGGGGTATGAGGTGATCCATGTTGCCGTGGCATATTGTTGTGTTTGTGTGTGTATGAATTCCTGCGCTTTTAAGATTGTGTATTGCCTGGATTACAGAGTCATAGGCATTTTCATTTCCCGTAACCCTGTTGTGAATTTCCCTGTCGTGGGATTCAAGGCTCACCTGGGAAGAGTTGAGGCCGGCTTTTTTAAGTTCTGCGACCAGCTCGCTGTCGCCGCATCTGATTCCGTTTGTGATGAGATTTGTCCGCATGCCGAGTTTTGAGGCATAGTGTACGAGTTCAGGCAGGTCTGTTCTCAGGGTCGGCTCTCCTCCGGTGAAGGAGATTGTCGGTACCTTTGCCTCTTCATGTATCTTTTTTATAATGGTCTTTATCTGTTCAGTGGTCATCTCATTCTGCCTGTCACCCCTGTAGGGGCTTGAGGCATAGCAGAATTCACAGCGGTTCTGGCATGAGTATGTAAGTGCTATTTCAGAGAGGACAGGATGCTTTATGCTTTCCGGGTCAAAGGGAATTGTATTTATCATGGATGCAGCAGAGTAGTTCTCGTTCATGAGTGAATTTACAGTGTTTATCATTTCAGACATGTCTGCAGTAATGAGGTTCAGGTCTTTTCTGTACTTTTCAGAAAGGAACAGGGCAAGATCCATGGCGGATTTTTTTTCTGCGTACAGGCCGTTCAGTATTTCAAAGCCTGTGCTGTTTATGTGATATATCTTGTTTGGCCTTATTATAAGGAGCATGTCATCAGGCCGGAGATAAAGTATCTCTCTTGTTGAATCTACATAGGAATCTATTTTTGTATAAATTTCTTTTTCCATGGTGCCGCCTAGAAACTGGATACGCATGCAGAGTGGCATGCAGAGTGGCAGGCCGAGTGCACGCATGCAGAGTGGCATGCAGAGTGGCAGGCCGAATGCACACATGCAGAGTGGCACGCCGAGTGACATGCAGAATGGCATGCGTCATAGCTGAATGACGATATGTTCCCCTCCACGGAGGATGCAATCTTTTCAGCTGCGGCTATGTCTGTTGTCTTGAACAGGCTCTCTATGTTGTCTATGACCTTTGTGGACATCTCCTCCACTTCCCCTGCAATGCCGTCGGCAAAGTCAACGATTGATTCGGTAAATGATGATGTATCTGTATTGTCCGGGGTAACACTATTAAGAAATGATATCGCGTCCCTGTTCTGTGCAGAACCTGAGCTGACTATGTCATTGAGGTATTCACCTGAGTTTCTGTCAAATTCATCATTGATTATTATCCAGGGATTGTTTTTCATGAAATAGTCCCTGCGGTAATCGGCTCTGTCAGCAGTAATGAAGTCGTGCCAGTGTTTTTTCACCTTTGTGTCGTAGACTTCCGCTGTCTTGTCTATGTCTCCCCTCCAGACCTTTGTCTGAAGCGATTTTGTCACTTCCTTCAGTATGAGAGGTGTGCGTTTTTTCCCCAGTGTGCCGTCTTCGGCAATTGATTTCATTAGCTCCCTCTCGTAGCCTTCCAGGCTTTCATCGGCCTTTTTGATTATGGAGATCTGGAGCGGGTTCCGGTTTATGATGTCAATATAACCTTTTGTATAGAGATCCATTACAATGAGGCGTATGGCCTTTGTGGGTTTGTTGAGAAACATGGCTGTTTCAACAGGGTTCAGGTTCTCAACGGTTTCCCCGGTTTTGAATGTTTCCACCTGTATTTCAGGGGCGATGTATTCAGGTTTCTTTTCAAATCTCTTCTGAACCGCCGGGTGAATTCTTGCAACCTGGTAGAGAAGAGCCAGGAATCCGGCAATGATGTACCAGATTATTCTGAAGGGAACCAGCAGTGCGTTAAAACTGAGTATCCATCCGGAATTAAGGCTGAACCATTTTCTGCCGGCCGGAAAGAAAACCTTTTTGAAAATGTCTATTTTTAAAATTTTTCCTGCGATAAATATGAGCCAGCCTGCTGTGACTATTTCAATGAGCAGAATTGGAAAGTTTAACGCGAAAATGAAAATTATGGTGAGAATTACTGTTCCGGATACAGAAAGTAGCAGGTTGCTGTCAGCCTTTGTGAAGTTGGAATCGAGCATGTCATTGAGTATTATCTTCACGGACTGAAAAAATGTGAGATCCACTGATGTGTAGGGTACATAGAGATTGAAGTTAATGGCCGGAATGGAATTTTTGCCCCAGTTTTCAGATATTGCCCGGAAGTCTATGTGTCTTGTGAGTTCGGCAGTATTTTTTTCCGCAGCCCTTTCATAGTATTCCCAGGATTTGAATTTCTCCTTCTCGAACTCATATACAAATATCGGTTTTGATGTATTTTCAGGTGATTCGTTGCCAAGTTTATCAAAGTTCCCCTTGAATGGGTGTGATATGTTTACTATGAGTTTTTTGATTGGTTTTCCAAATTCTATTCCCCTCCATGCGGCGGAAAATTTTATCTTCTGGTTTATGAGCCTCTTTTCAAAGGGCATGTCTTCATACACGCCGGTTTTGTAGGGGAAGTGAAATGCTATTTTTTCACCCTTCTTTATTGGCCTTGATGTGATGATGTCGAATAGGCCGTCATGCCGTTTGCCTGCACTGTCAATGTGCTGACGGAATTTGACTGAAACGGATTTCTCCCAAAGGAGCTTTTTGTATGTTACTGCGTCGTATACTTCAATGGCGGCATACTGCAGGGGCAGCCCGGATTTAACCGCTGCCCTGTACATATTCCGTTCACCGTTCTCGGTAATGACCATGAATATACTGGTATCCTCCATGAGCCTCTGGGCATTATAGCTGTCCGCGCGCATGTATATATAGGCAGATGCGCCCTCCAGTTCATAGTCACCCTTTTCAATGATATTTGAGGCTGAAAATGTATTAAGTGTATATGTCCCGCCTTCGGCGCCCTTTGCAATATATTCTTTTGGAATAAACATCTGAAGATTCTGTTTGTATCTTGGGTAGAGGCTGTTTTTTTCTATGTGGACTGCAAGGTAGTTTCTCCCCTTCCACAGAGCCGGGTAGTATATCCACCTGTCGTTTGATTTTACAGCCGTGACATTTGCTATGAGTCCGTATTTATTTACAAGGGGGTCCTTGATCTGTGAGGCTTTTCTGTATTTTTTCGGTATTTCGATGGGGGTGATTATCTGAACGGTCTGTTTTTTTATGGGCAGATCCCATTGAACAGTGGGCCACCAGAAAGCTCCGTAGGGTTTGTTTTTGAAAGTAGTATCGGTAAACATGGATTTTGAAAGTTTGTACCGTATGTTCACCGTGTATTTTTTTGTCTGTGATGTTGTGATGGAGAAGTTTGCGGCGTAGTAGCCGTAACTGTTCTTTGTCATTGTTACGCCGAACCTGTTCTTTCCGGTTGTTCCCCAGGATTCTATTATTGACATTGGCTCAATGAACTGCCCGATGGACCTGATTTTGTTCCGGGTTTCGTTCTCTGTGAATGTGATGCTGTATAAAATCTCCATCTGGCCGTCCTGGAGGATCGTGGCAACATATTTGGTATCCTCAATTGTAACAGGCGCGGCAAAAAGCATTGTTTTAACGAAAAGTGCTGAAAGAATCAGTGTCAGTTTCTTTGTAAACTTTTGCATTTAACTTCTCCGGAAAGTATTATAAGGGGGTTTTCATGTTTTCTGTTCTTGTCCCCTTCCGGACACTCTTTCGGCTTTCAGCAGCCGTACTTGCCCGGGGAATGCCTGAGTGACAGGTCTCTTGGAATATGATAAGTCAAAGATTGCAACTTATCAAGAAAATATTAATATTTTTCGCATGTTATAGGCAATACAAATATGACTTGATAGTACCGGGTGCGGAAATATACTGTGGCCCATGAAAACAATAGTGGGATTTATAATTTTTTCTGTTTTCCTGTTCTGTGGGGTTTCAGGATTCAGTGCTGATAATGTTAAAAGTGATTTTGCTGTCTATTCAGTTTATACTGGCAGGGGGGCGGAGGATTCCGCCCTTAAGGAATGCGAGATCTATATAAATGATGTTATCTTTTCCACCGGCAGACTGGTTCAGGTTGAGTATCTGAGAAAAATGGATGCACTCAGGAAAGCGGGCGGAAAAGATGCACTTGATCTTTATTCAAACGCTTCACTTGACATGGAGCTCTCCCGTTATTTTGTACTGAAGGTTTTTGTGTCACCCGGCAGGTCGGCACTGAACATTTCAGTATACGAAAAAAACGGAAACCATTTCCAAAGAAAAAAAGAACAGACCATTTATACATACAACTATAAAAACCTTCCGCCAAGAGCCGGGCTCTTTGCACTTGAATATGTGAAGAATATGCCTCTAACAGCTTCAGTCAAGAAGGAAGGCAGGGATGCAATGTTCATAATAAACAGGGGGCAGTGGAGCGGCCTGAAACCTGGGAAATATGGAACAGATGCAGGAGAGATTACTGTGGTAGCGACAACCCGGTTCTCTTCACTGATAAGCTCAAAAAACAGTCTTCCGGGGCAGATCGCTGTGAATATTATGCCTGAAACGGAATCAATTGATAAAAGGCTTAAAAATGAGTTGCTCGAGAATGATAATGATAAATTCGGAATAGACAGGGCTCTGAAAAAGAGACAGGGGCCCATAAAGGAATCACTCATAGGAACATGTATAATCAACCCCGGTGCCAATTTCTGTTTCCCCGTTTACGGTTCGTTCCTTTCCACTGAATATCTGGGCATAAAAAAGGCCGAACAGCACTGGCCGGGCCTTATCATAGCAACAGCTGTTTTTGGCGGGCAGCTTGCAGCAGTTCCTGCGAAGTCAGACTTCAGCGCAGATTTTTTCCCATGGATTAAGGACAGCAACAAGAGTTCAGCGGATCAGAGGCTGCAGATTGCCCTTTGGGCTGCCATCCCCTTTACATATACCGCATCATACTTTGACCAGATGTCCTGGCAGTTCGAGAAAAAGGGCATGCTGCCCCCTGCTTTCATGAACCATGACTGCGCGGCGGCGCTTATGTCCGCATTTGTCCCGGGAGGGGGCCTTTTCTATAAAGGCTACAGGTACACGGGATGGCTCTTTTATACTTCTGAACTTTCACTGCTTTCATACTCTGTTTATAATATCAATGAGAAGAAGGGCAAATACGGTTTTGCAGCACTTGGCCTTGTGAAGGCAGTTGACGTTCTATCGGCGCTTGTGCTCTCTCCTTCATACAGGGTCTATGAGAGGGAGTACGGATCAGGAAGGCCTTCACTGGATTTTTTCACGGCCCCGGAAATTACCGGAGGAACAGTTGCCGGACTCAGATTATCACTGAATTTTTAGACCTGTTTTTTGAAAAGAAGAAGAAAAATATATAGGCCATGTACAGCGGGACTGTTACAAATGAAATTTCACGGAAGTATTTTGAAAACGGTGCCAGGATTATTACTGCCCAGTGCATGTATATGGCATAGCCCGTGTTCATTTTCAGTGGGAAGTCTCTCCAGCGAAGAATAACAAGCATTCCCGAAAGGTTCCATCCGTAGAGTGAGAAGAAGGCATGAACCCGCATGACAGGTTTTGCAAAATGCTCATATGGTGTGAGTTTTGTTAATACTATATAGAGAAGGCCCGACAGGGATGATATAAGCAGAAAGTACATGCCCGATACCAGAAAGTGTTTCTGCTGTACCCTGATCCCGTGCCTGAAGAAGATGGTAAAAATTGCAGCCACAGCAGAAAACAGGAAAAAGGCAGAGACAATTTCTCCTTCAAATACCCTGAAAATTATGAATATGAAGAATACCCCCACACCGCCTGAAATTGCCCAGAATAGAAAGTGGCTGAGTTTTTTTGTGTGGGCGGGAGTTTCATTTTTCTCGATTATTTTGAATATGAGATGGAAGGTAATCAGTGATACTGGAAATGAAAACCCCAGAAAGAACATGTCCAGTTTCAGTTTTTCAAGTTTAACAGCATTAAAATAAATTTCATTTGCTATGACCAGTGCTGATAGAATCAGGGCCAGCTCAAGGCATAGCAGGGACGCATGGTGAAATTTTCGTGACGTCTTTTCGTTAACTCTGAAGAATTCCGAGGGTATGAAGGAGAGATATGTGTGCCTGTACCACTCTGCAATTCCTGCCAACGCAAGGGACAGTGCAATGGAAGCCATGTAGTATTCCATAAATGCGCAGACTGCATATATAACGCTTAAAGTCAGGAAGATATATGTTTTCCGTGACGGTTTTTCCCTGCACTCTGTGAGGTGGAGTATTGAAAAGCCTCCGCTGGTGAGGTTGAAAAGGAATATGTGGAGTCTTTCAAAATTTCTGAAAAGAAAAAGGTCGAGAAAACCGAAAGTGAATGCCGAACTCATGGTAATGAACAGCAGTATATGGAATGGTTTTATGTATGGTCTTTGAACTGTTTTCATGGTATTGAACAATCAGTGTTTCTGATAATATGTTAGAATACTGCTGAACAGAAGACAATCAATTTTTATAAACCATGACTTCTATTGTGCCTCTTTATTGGGGAAGGCTGATTCCGGCTAGGTTTAATTGGGAAATATGGATGGTAACCATGACAACACTGGCCCGGCTGTTTTCCTGCTGCCGTAAAAAATTTCTACGCTGTCTCAAATAGACGTATCATTCAGTGAAATTGTTTCTTTGGAGCGTGAAATCTATATTGATATAAATTTCAATAATAAATATATTATTAAGAATGTGACTATTGATAAACCAGATAAAATGGAATGATTTGAATATGAAGATTCTTAATAATAAGACATTTTTATCATCCCGGGCATCAATACGCACAGTGCTTCTGATTGTTGTAATTATGCTCGGGTCATGGAGTTTAATCTGTTCGTTTCAGCGGATGGGCGGCAACCTGTCAGACTACAGCCGCAGCAGAAACCTTTCAATCTGGGCCGGTTTTGGTACCAGACTGCTTACTGCTGCACAGCATTTTGCATATGAACGCGGCCGTACCGCTGTGGTTCTTTGCTCTTTTGACAGGATTTCACAGAAAAACCGTATGTTTCTGGATAACCGCAGAAAACTGGCAGATGCCGCATTGACTTCTGTTTTCGAAAAAGTTGAAGAACTGCCGGAGATTGGATACAGTGATGCCTTAAAGAACTGGAATATTCTAAAAGAAATACGGCAACAGGTGGATCGTGATTCTGCATTATTAAGTGCTTCCCGTGATCCCTATCTGCCGGGGAAATGGGTCCATGCCGCAAATAATCTTATAATGAGCATACAGCAGCTCATACAGAATCTTGTGGGATATTTTCCTCCCGGTGGAATAACAACGCGCCTTACTCTTTTGGGGTCATCAGCTCTGGAACTTCGTATCAGCGCAGGTATGGAAGCCAACCTGATAGCACAGGCTTTATCTGCACATAAAATACCTGAACAAGAATTTATGCAGTCTGTTTATAAATTGCGTGGAAAGGAAAACAGGTTGTGGAATGAAATTGACCGCCTGGCTTCCTATCTAAAAATGACAAGTCTTCAGAATATGGCAAGTGAAGTGAAACGGCATCATGTCTTTGAATTTCGTCCAATCCAGGATCAGGTATTAAAGAATTTACAATCCGGCAGAAAGTCATCAGTTTTAATAGAAAAACTTACCGATGCTTCTTTGCCGGTACTTGACGGAATATCAAACCTGACAACATTTACGGCCGAAAATACAGTTAAGATTGCCGAAGAAGGAATGATACGATCGCGGAATAAACTTGTTATAAATTCAGTATGGTCATTTCTAATCTTCCTTTTTTCAGTAATGGCTGTAATTTATGTTGTACGATTTATTGTTAAACCACTTGAACAGATAGATGCAAAGCTGCGCCGTATAGGGGCATTGTCAAAGATTGAAGAAAGCGGTAACGAAATAAGCCGGCTTGACGCAAGTACGGATGCGCTTGAAAATGCCTTGAATGAATTACAAAAGGCCCTTGCAAACGTGAAAAAGTTGTCTGGTCTGCTGCCGATGTGTTCCAACTGTAAAAAGGTAAGAGATGATAAAGGGTACTGGCAGCAGGTGGAGGAATATGTTTCGCAACATTCAGATACTACCTTCAGTCATGGTTTATGTCCCGATTGTATTATAAAACTGTACCCTGATATTGCAGATGAAATACTTAAAAAATAGAATACTTTTATCCGGATCCGCCGGTTCTGTTTAACATGCCGGTGTGTGTTTTTATTGAGTCGTGGCATTACTTGAAATCAACTTTGTCTTTTCCCAGTATGTGAATGATTCTGTTTTTTTCACCGGCACTGATGCCGTTTCCTCCTGCACGGATCTTCTTTATTTTAATGAGCAGCGAAAGATTTTCCGGAAAGCGTTTTATGCGGTTGTTCCTTATATCCACCTCGTTAAGGCTTGCATATCGGGTAAGGGGAACGGGAAATTCACTCAGTCTGTTCCCTTTGAGATTGATCCAGTTAAGGCTGGAACATCGCTCAAGTTCACTGGGCAGGCTCTGAAGCATGTTTCCGCCCAGGTGCAGAACCCTGAGTTCCGTGAGTCTGCCGATGTCAGGGGGAAGTTCAGTAATTCCGCTGTTATTGAGAAAGAGCATTTTTGTTTTTTGCGGTTTTTTCAGTGCTTCATCAAGCGAATGCTCTCCTTCAAAAAATGGAAAGAGAACGCCTGCCGCTACCAGAACAAGAGACAGATAAAAAATCGCGTTCTTCAGCATGGAATCTCTCTTCTCTGTGAGGAAAAACGGCAGAAGAAGCGGCATGTAAAGCATAAGAAAGAGGATCAGAATGAGAACTGCATTCAGTATGAGCATGCCCATGTTCTGCCATGATGCCTGCAGGTAATTGTCATAATTACCAGGTCCAAGTATATTTCCTATGACAACTGTATATGTTACGGAATAAAAAACTGCGAAAAGGAAATCGGCGGCCAGGCCGGCTTTCATTGATCCGTTTCCTTTGCTGTCTCCAGCCATAATAATCATCAGTATGAAAAGCTCCTTTATCACTGTGCCGAAGAGTACCGAAGACATTATTCCAGTATGCCGTTCAAATGTGACACCGAAAGACAGCATGGCCGATATGGACATAATGACAGCTATGACACTGTGGAACATCCAGAGGAAAAAAAGTCCCGGGCTTTCACTCTTTATGCCAGATGACTTCATCTTCAGGTAATAGGCAATGAGTTCTCCGGCAATGACAAGGAGCAGCACTATTCCTAAAAACGGGCTGATCTCTCCGTCGTAGATAACCTTTCTGCTTGTTTCGCTTATGGTATCATTAAAAAAATAACCGTAGACCCTTTCATTTAGGAAAAAAAGGTAACCGGAAAAAAGCAGGTTTGCAAGTATTGATCCGTTCCGGGAGAAAGGGGCCGGAATTTTCAGCATGGGAGCGCCTCCTGTTGAAATTAAGCAGCTGAATATTGTATGTTTGAATATCAGTCTTTTATGAAATATATCTATTTTTTGATAAAAATACCTCTATGTATAACATTTAATCTAATTATCTAATACATGGAGTGCCTGTTGAGACGTGGGCTCCACGGCTGCTTGTGCAAAGGGTGCGCCTTTTTGTTTATTACAGTGTTCATTTTTCATGGATGTGTATTTGTGGGAGATGCTGATCACATATGCAGAAGAGAGCTTTCGGCCCGGTTTATCCGGGCCTTTGAGTTTTAGTTATGAAAAAATGCTCTGTAGAGTTCAAATGCGCTGTAAACGTCGGCCTTTGATGTGAGCTCGCAGTCTGAATGCATGGCAAGTACACAGGGACCAGCGTCCAGGCAGTCCATGCCGTATCTTGACATGAGCATGGCGATTGTTCCGCCGCCGCCCACATCAATTTTACCGTTTTCGCCGGTCTGCCATGGTATGCTGTGATTCATTACGAGTGATCTGATGAACTGCATGTATTCGGCATGTGCATCATTTGTTGAATACTTTCCGCCGCCTCCGCCGTATTTTTCAATTGAAACACCCTTTCCGAGGAATGAAACATTCTGTGGATCATTAACTGAAGAGAATGTCGGGTCCATGGCTCCGGTTACATCTGCGGAAAGTGCCCTTGATTTTTCCAGAACCCTGAATGGGGATATGTCCATTTCCATGAGTTTCAGTATTTCTTCGGTAAAGTTCAGGAGTGCAAAACTCTCCGCCCCGGTGTCTCCGTTTGAACCGGTCTCCTCTTTGTCTGAGAAATAGAGTACGGCAGTGTTGACAGGGTTCTGGACCTCAAGAAATGCCATGAGTGATGTAAAGGCGCAGACCCTGTCGTCCTGGCCGTATCCTGCAATGATTGCGCGGTCAAAGCCTATGTCAACTGGCTGCTGTGCGGGGACAAATTCAAGTTCTGCACATATGAAGTCCTCCTCAATGAGACCGTACTCATCGTTGAGGTATTTCAGAACATTGAATTTTACCTTGTCCTTTATGTCGGGATCATTGACAGGTATATGGCCGCAGATGATATTCAGGTCTTCACCTTCTATTATTTTTGCCGCTTCCTTTTTCATTTGATCCTTTGCAAGGTGAGGGAGAAGATCCGGAATTATGAATTTAGGGTCTTCCGGTTTCCCGCCCAGGTGTATATCCACTTCCTTGTTGTCCTTTGTAAAGGCCACACCATGGAGTTCGAGAGGAGTATTGACCCAGTGGAATTTTTTAATACCGCCGTAGTAATGGGACTGGAAAAGTGAAACTTCCGCGTTCTGGTAGAGTGGGTTCGGTTTCAGGTCGAGTCTGGGTGAATCAACATGGGACCCTACAAGACTGATTTTCTCAGCTGTGCCGCCTATGATGGCGGCAACGAGGCTTTTGCCCTTTATGTCCTTGTATACTTTGCTTCCCTTTTTAAGGGATTTGCACTTTTCAATCTCCTTGAAGCCCTTTTTTTCAAGGGCTGAGACTGCATAATTTATACAGAGTCTCTCTGTCTTGCACTGGCCAAGGAAATCTTTATATTTTTCGGCAAAGTCGAAAATTTTTTTCTGGTTTTTGGGACCGTATTCGGTCCAGGAACTTTCTTTTTTGTAAAACAGTTTTTCTTCAAGTTTCTTGTTGATGGATTTTTTTTCCTGAGTCAAGGTGCACCTCTTCTTTGAATGAATCTGCATACATGTGTATGTCTGATTTAGATAAGGTACAGGTCTGTATTAGCCATGTCAAATAAAAACTGGCTATTGAACAGGTTCTTCTGTTCCGACTGCTGTTGTGGGGTCATTTGATGAATCCGGCCCTGCTGTAGTATTTCTTCTTTCATAGTGACCCAGAACTTCATTTGCTGTGAGTGCAGTATTATAAATTTTGATTTCATCAATTGTGCCTGTGAATTCATTACCGTTATCTGAGCCTTCCATATCTCCAAATATAAGATCACTTGTCCCTGCAAAAATTGTCAGAGCCCATGTGTCACTAGTGCCGCCGGATAAAGAGCCATTTATGTATATGCTCTTAACTGCTCCGTTTGATGTGGCGACAATATGGTAGGTGGAGTTAGTTGAAAGTGAGCCTCTGTTCATATTGTGGGCCGATCCGACCGCCCCACCATTGGTAGTTGCAAAGTAGATAACGCTGTCAATTATATCCAGAGAGTAGCTGCATTGATTTACTCCATCCCATTTAGATACAATGTAATGGGTTCCTGCAAGGTCAGATGCGTTTGCAGTTGTCTTTATCCATGCTTCTATTGTAATGTAGTTTACATCCAGACTGTTGTCGTCGGAAACAGATACATAGTCACTTCCGTCAAAATAAAGTGAATCACCGCTTGGGAAAGAAACAGCAGTGCTGCCCCAGTACCCTCCGTCATAACCGTTCCATGAAGCACCATTGTTTGTGCCGTTGTTTCCGTATCCTGACGAATCATTTGTGGACCCATCCATGTGCCATTCACCGACAAGGCCTGGCTGGTTAAATGTCTTGGTGAATGTATCGGAAAAACTTGATGCAGCTGTCCTGGTGCTGTCGCCGTAGTACATATATATTACAAGGCCGGTCGCTGGTATTGACGGCACCTTTACCCATACGGTTGCTGTCTCTCCAACCTGGCTCCAGTTTTCTATGTAGTAAGGTATTGAGTCACCATTATAGTTGAATCTGATATCTTCACCGTTTGCCTGGGAATTGGTGAATATGGAACTTAAACCGTCGAGTGTAATTTTTATCTGGAAGTCTGAAAGAGTTGAGCCCGAGTTTTCTGTAATTGTTATTGCTCTTCTGTAGGCAAAATCGGACCAGTTTATCCCGCTCTTTTCTTTTAATAAATCCAGTCCCTCTCCGCACATGAACAACAGACTGATTAAGAAAAGCATGATGAGAACTCTTATATGTAATCTATCAAAACTTTTCATTGCCGGTTACCCTAATCAAATGCGTCACAGTATTAATATAATTATTATTCAGGAAAAAAATTAAAATTTAATAATTAATCCGGCGGAAAGTCCTGCGGAGTGGAAAAAAACGTCTTTATCATAGACATAAAGGTGGCAAATGTTTATGAAAAATCCAGTTCTGTTCATGCGGTATTCGTAGCCCAGATGGCTGAAAGTGGTAAAGGAAATGGTGTCTGCTTTATCCGTCTCGTTGCTTATGTTCATGTAGGAGGCTCCAGCAGTAACAGATCCTGTTATCCAGTGATTTAATGAACCTTTTACGGGTGCTGAAAATCCGGGCCCTCCGAGGGTTGTTGCAATTCCAAGTTTGTAGGGGGCGTTGTTATGGTAGATGTAGCCTCCTCTCAAATAAATATTAAAAAAGGGGAGGCTTTCGAAGTCCCTGGAATATGAAAGGAGTGCTCCGTAACCGTATGGTATTGAGCTGCCTAGTTCTCCCATGGTTTTTGTAAAAACCGGTTCAATTTGTATTCTGTTTCTTCGGGTTGTTTCTTTTTCGGTCTTACGGGTTTCCGTGCCTGCTTTCAGTTTTTTTACCTCAGAAGGGGTCAGACTCTTGTCTCCTTCACTGTAATTTTTTCTTATGTCAAGGGCATTGAAGTTAAGTCCAAGCTTTTTTCTTATTGTGATGTCCTCTTTATAACTTTTTGTTTCATAGAGTTTTTTAATCTGATCCCGACTTACATTGAATGCGCCGTATGAATTTTTGAAAATGATTCTGTCCTCATATTTACCCTTAACTTTGCCCACAAGAACTGTCTCGTTTTTCAGAATCAGCGTATCACCCAGAAGGGGCAACCCTATACCTGACAGTATCAACACGAAAAAAAATTGTCTAAGTGTCCTCGCCATATGTTACCGCATAGTTTCCCTTTTAGTAATATCCTTCTTATTAATAATAACAAATCCGATTGAAGTTTTTATTTTAATAGTATTTTTGTTCTCTTTTACAATGTATCCGGTAAATATGTTCCCGTCTGAAATATATATCTTCATGAGTTCAGGTTTTTTTTCTGTAATTCTTTTTTCTGTATTCCTGACATTTTGGGACCTCAGATCCCTGAGAATTCTGTTCACAGCCTCTGTTTCTTTGCTGTCGGTGGATTGATCTGAAGTCTTTTTGTCTCCATTTTTTTCAGTTGAACTGTCTTTACTTCCCAGCTTTTTAAGCTTTGAATATTTCTCAGTAATTGAGCTGAATTCCTTGTCTCTGATTTTTTTATTATTCTCACTGGCAAGATCAATGTATGGTTTTCCGGAAGTATCTGATTCTCCCATGATGTATATTCTTCTGTTGGCAGAAAGTGCAAGTTTTGATCTGGAATTCATCTCTATTATCTTTTGATAATTTTTTACAGCTTCATTTTTACGTCCCAGCTCTTCAAGTGCCCTGGCCTTGAAAAAGGCAATATTTTCGGCTTCTTTTTCTCCTGCTGATTCTTCGATGTGTTTCATTACTTCAAGTGATTCCCTGTAGGCAATGAGCCTGTATAGTTTCTTCCCCTTTTCGACAGAGTCGGTCTCATGGGACATTATTCTGTCTATTTCGCGCCTGAATCCGTCTATGTATCTCAGAAGCAGGGCTGCCGTTATTGCGATTTTGGAATCCCCGTATTGTTTTATTACATTAATGTATTTTTCTCTGGCTTTTTTGTAATCTCCCATTATGGAAAGGCAGTAGCCCTGGTGTATGAGAATACTGGCCCTCATGTTGCCATGCACATTGCCCTCCGCTAAAATTTTTGAGTAGATTTCATTGGCTCTTGAGTATCTTTTGTTCCGTTCATGGAGGTATGCCGATTCGAGAAGGTATGAGCTGTCCTGTTCCGGATCAAGAGTTATGGGAGGCAGATCAAGAAGAAAGCGGATAAAGTTTATAATATGTATTACCGGGTATGAAAGGAGAGGGTATCTGGTTTTGAATTCAGGCTGATCAAATTTTGATGACGACAGCGCATTTTTTATTTTCAGTTCAATAATCGCTGATTCAGCATCGTTGATCCTTTCTTCGTAAAGATCCTTGTGTGTCTTATAGTTTATAAGCAGGGATACATGGTCAATGTTGTTGTCTGTCCTGTTTCCTTTTTGTATGAATATCTTCATCTCTTCCAGACGTATTTCAATGTTCATCCTGTTCAAAACCATGGAGGAGACAAGTGTGGTGAGTGTTATGATTAAGAGGATCAGATCTGTTCGTTTCATATCATTTTACTTCAATTATAAGAACAGTTGCATCGTCCTTTAGATTTTCAATATCTGTGAACAGTGAGAAATTCATTATTATTTCACGGAGCAGTTCATCGGGATTTTTGCTGTGATTTTTTTT
>QKCL01000069.1 GCA_003246895.1 Spirochaetota bacterium
TGAGGCTTGACCATATTATTAAAACAAAAAACATTACAAAAAAACCCTGTCCATTCGCGGACAGGGTTTTTTTGTGCTAATAATTCATACTTCTCCTGCTTTAAACTTCTCTCTCCTGAAATTAATTATTGTTCATCCAGAAAAAATATCCTGAAAATTTAAAATAATGATTTTAATCAGCAGAACATAATCTGTTTAAGTAAATACTTATTCTGACGTGACTTATTGTATATTTCATATTAATAATTAAAAAAATGTAACAAAATGAATGTAAAAATATGATATTTACCTCAAAAATATTATATTTTAGAGGTTAAATGTTTTGGGATGATTCTGTGCTTTGGGCATGTGATTTAGCAAATGATTGAGTTGATGTTTCTCCGGATGGTGAATTCTGTATTTAAAGAGAGGTTGACATGAGAGTGATGAGATATTTTTTCCAAATATTTTTAGTATTTCTTTTTACCACTGTGTTAGTATATGGAGAAACTGCGGATCACTCCAGGTTTACCGAACTGAATAAAAATTTTAAACAGCCTGAAGAAGTAACAAAGGCCTGTTTGAGCTGCCATAATCTCGCTGGAAGAGATATTATGAAAACCTCTCATTGGCTTTGGACAAGAAAGACTACAAAATTTCCCGGTAAAGAGGGACAAGTTGTAGAGGTTGGAAAAAAGAATATAATCAATAATTTCTGTGTGGCAGTAACCTCCAATGAGCCGCGCTGTACCAGCTGTCATATCGGATATGGCTGGAAGGACCAGAAATTTAATTTTAGCGATCAAAGCAAGATCGATTGTCTTGTATGTCATGAAAGCACTGGTACATACAAAAAATTTCCCGCAGGTGCCGGTTATCCTGTAACCAAACGTACAATGTTTCCAGGTAATAAAAAATGGTATGACCCGCCTGATTATAAAAAAGTGGCACAAAGTGTTAAAAAACCTGCTCGGAAAAATTGCGGAACCTGTCATTTTTATGGAGGCGGAGGAAATGCGGTAAAACATGGAGCTCTTGATATGTCCTTGTTGAATCCTGATAAAAGTATTGATGTACATATGGGAAAGAATGGTTCTAATATGGCATGTGTAGATTGTCATGAAGCTGTAAAACATGATATCAAGGGACAGCTGTATTCTGTTTCAGTTGAAAATAAAGACCGTTTGAGCTGTGCAAGATGTCATACCTTAAAGCCTCATACACAGAAGATTTTTCTGCAGGAATATGAGGCTGATGACAAACAGGGTCATGACCTTTTTAAAAAGAAACTTTATTCCAGGGAAAAACCCAGGGATAGTTTCATTCACCGGATTCTTGACAAGCATTATGACAGAATCGCCTGTCAGTCATGCCATATTAATCGTTACTCAACAAAGTATAAAACAAAGCTCTGGTGGGACTGGTCAAAGGCAGGTGAGAAGAATAACGAAGGTAAGCCCAAAGTAGTTCGTGATAATGATGGGGATGCTGTATATGATGGCATGAAAGGTGAATTCAAGTTAGGAAAAAATCTGATCCCTGAATATCGGTGGTTTAACGGAAAGGTAAGTCACATTCTTGCGGGAGACAAAGTTGATCCATCGGAGAATCCTGTTTTGATTAATAAAATCTCTGGAGACTGCAGGGATAAGGACAGCAAAATCTGGCCATTCAAGATCATGCGGGGTAAACAGCCGTACGATCCTGTCGAAAATATATTACTCGTTCCAAAACTGTTTGGAAAGAAGGGGAGCGGTGCATACTGGGCAGACTGGGACTGGCAAAAGTCGGTTATAGCCGGGATGAAGGAAGCGGGTCTCAAATACAGTGGAAAAATTGAGTGGAAGGAAACTGAAATGTTCTGGCCTCTGACACATCTTGTTACCGAAAAAGAAAATGCTCTAAAATGTGTGGATTGTCATTCCAGAAACAGCAGGCTCAAAAGTATTCAGTCCTGCTGGGTTCCAGGCCGTGACAGAAGTATGATTATGGATATATTAGGAATGATTTTGATACTTGGTACCATGTCAGGTGTTTTAATGCACGGTTTTATCAGGTATAAAAATTCCGGTAAAAAGGAGTAGGAAATGATAAAGAAAGTGTATATGTATAAAAAGTTTGAGAGGTTCTGGCATTGGGCCCAGGCATTTTTAATTTTTTTCCTTGCATTGACAGGTTTTGAGGTTCATGGATCCTATTCCCTTTTCGGATTTGAAGAAGCAGTGGTAATGCATATGTATGCCGGATTTACACTCATTGTACTTATTGCATTTGCAATATTCTGGCATTTCACTACAGGAGAGTGGCGTCAGTATATTCCTACTACCCAAAAGCTTTCAGAACAGATTAGCTATTATCTTAAGGGAATTTTCAGAAATGAGAAACATCCCGTTGAAAAAACTATTGAAATGAAACTGAATCCCCTGCAGAAAATTACATACTTTGGATTCAAGATTGTTGTTATTCCTGTCATGATATCTACGGGAGTGATTTATTACTATGTTGCACACGGAACTCTGCAGTTGCAGTCTGTTAAGTTTATTGCACTTCTGCATACATTCGGATCATATATATTGATTGTTTTTGCCATAATTCATGTATATATGACTACAACCGGTGTAACAATAGCATCCCACCTTAAAGCGATGATTACGGGGTATGATGAAGTTGAGGTTGATGATGAGTGATTATATCATATGATTGAAACCGTTTTTTCTTAAAAAAGAATAAGAAATTTATGCATAAATAAGTATAAATGGTTCCAACTGTTTATTCAGTATCACAAAATATAATATTATGATTCAACAGAAATCAAATCTCCATCAGGTTTCTGCCTGTCTGCATACCTGTTTGCCAGGATGGCGCAGTAAAATATCTGAATTGGGTGATAGAGCATAATGGGAAGCAGTATCATGCCAAGCCTTGGATCTGCTCCGAAAATAACTTTTGCCATAGGTACACCGGCTGCAAGAGTCTTTTTTGTACCGCAGAATACAGCTGCTATTTCATCTGGAAGTGGAAATCCTATAAAACGTGCTCCCCACTGAATTGAATGAACCATGAGAAGCAGAATTATTGAGCAGAGTATTATTGATGAACCAAGCATTGTAAAAGAGAAATTTTTCCATATGCCGTTGTATATTGAATCGCAGAATGCATTATATACGATTAGTATTATGACGAATTTATCTATTTTATTTACGAGAAATTTGTATCTGTCTGTAATGCCAATTAGTATGGGCCGTAGAATTTGACCTGCAATCATTGGCACTATAAGCAGTTTTGAAATTGAGATAATTGATGCCAGCAGGTTGATTTCTGCTCCTTCAAAACCCATGAAGAGTTGTATAAAGAATGGTGTGATGAATACACCCAGAATACTGGACAGTGAAGCATTGAATACTGCACCTGGAACATTCCCCTTCCCTACACTGGTCATTGTGACTGATGACGATATTGTACTTGGCAGAACAAAGAGGTAGCAGAAACCGAAAGCAAGAGCAGCAGGCATTGTTGACATAAAAGCTTTTCCAAAAACAATCCACAGGAGCGGGTAGAAGAAAAATGTTGAGAGCTGAACGTAAACATGGAGCTTCCAGTTGCTGATGCCTGCCTTGATTGCTGCAGGAGAAAGGCCAAGCCCGTGAAGAAAGAAAACGACAGCTATTCCTATTCCGGTCAGGCTGTCAAGATGTATGATCCCGTTTGTTCTGCCGATCTCTGATGAAAAGATGGCAAGTAATATTGCCAGTCCCATGCCAAGGAGAAACCATTCTTTTTTCAATTTCTGTATAATATTCATTTATCCCTGCCGGAAAAGTTGTCAGATAATTTAAATCTATGTGGCAGCATATCATATACAGCTCTATCAGTCTAGATTAAATTGTAAATTATTGCAGACTTTAAATAGAGATAGGAGAGGCAGCAAGGCAACAGAGGGTAAAAGAGAAAACTAATCATCCTGTCCAAATATCTTTTTGTATTCATTGGGATAATGGAGTTTGAAACATTCCGGACATATACCATGTGTAAAGTCTGCATCAGAATGTTTTTCAATATAGGTTTCAACCTGTTCCCAGTAACCCTTATCATCTCGGATTTTCTTGCAGAATGAGCATATTGGAAGAATGCCCCTGAGAGTCTGGATTTCGTTTTCTGCAGACTTTTTTTCAGAAAGATCCCTTATTGAAGTACCACGGACTTTCCTGTTTTTGTATGTGAACATTTTGGCGTTAATTTCAACAGGAATTTGTGTCCCGTCTCTGCGGACAGCCATGGTTTCATACGGTTTTTCATAACCTTCCATGATTTTGGCAGAAACTTCATCTCTAAATTCAGGTGCCACAAAATTTACCATTTTAATTCCTGTCATTTCGAAGGAATTATTGAAATGAAACATTTCAGCAGCTCTGTCATTTGCTTCTATTATTATGCCATTTTCTGAGAGAAGTATTCCTTCAAATGAAACCTCCGAGAGAACCCGAAGCCTCTCATTTGTGTATGATAGTTCAGAAGTCCTATCCTGAACACGCTGT
Source organism: Spirochaetota bacterium (assembly GCA_003246895.1). Classification (GTDB taxonomy): domain Bacteria; phylum Spirochaetota; class UBA4802; order UBA4802; family UBA5550; genus SZUA-423. Next base: position 4,515 of record QKCL01000069.1, read on the forward strand.
TCAAGTTCTCTGTTGAGTTCAAAAAGTTTTTTTCTGTTTAAAGCAGTATTTCCAAGAATTGAAGTAAGAGTAGTAATAAATGTAATGGCATTCTCTATTGTTTTTTCATCAACAACAGGTACTTTATTCAGGGCATTGATGTATGCATCCTTGTCGAAGCCGAATTCCTCCGCCTGCTCCATAAAAAAAGAAATGTCGGGTGATTCCAGTAAAAATTGGCCAATGAAAATATTGCCCAAATGAAGATCTCCTACATAAAATGGCACAGAAACATCCACAAGGCCGTTTTTGCATTTGTAGAGATTGTATTTTCTGCCGTCTTCAATTTTACCAGCCAGGATTGTATCGCTTTCACGGCAACGCAGAGCTGTCTGGCTGTTTTTCCTATGGAAATAAAGGCAGATCTCCTGCCATTGTGATGCAGCAAGCACTTTTCCATTGAGGTCAAGAACGGCTGTTCCAAGACCGGTCAGATTTGAAAATGTGAGGATGAGTTTCTGAAGATCTGAGATATCAACCAGTTCATTGATTGTGTAATCACTGCTATTAATATTATTTTCAGACATGTTTAAAAATTTATCCTCCTAAACAATATCTCCAACTCTACCAGTGAGCAGGATTCTGTATTAATGATCTTATAAATATAAGTATAAAACGAGCAATTGTATTAATATTTCAGAATTTATTTAATTACTTTCTTATCCATTAGAAATTTAATAAAGGAAAAAAGAAATGAATAATGGGCATAAATAAAAATATGTTTGATATCTTTACGAAAATTTGATAAAAAAAAGAAAATAAACATTGAGTGGAGCATTATGGCGAACATTTTGATAGTAGATGATTCCGCAGTAGTCAAATACCGGCTAAGACAGATCCTTGAACGCTATGGCCATGTAGTAGTAGGAGAGGCAAGTGACGGGATTCAGGCTATAATAATGTACAAAGGACTGAATCCTGATATTGTTACCATGGACATTAATATGCCTGGTAAAAACGGAATAGAAACTACAATTGAAATATTGAAAGATGATCCCGGGGCCAAAATTATAATGATTACAAGTGAAGCATGCGGTGAGAATGTTATTAAGGCATTGCAGAGCGGTGCCAGAAACTATATTTTAAAACCTTTCAACATAGACAGGGTTATTCAGACAATTGATGATGTATGTAAAGGGAACTCTGTTAAAGGTTGCTGAGACTGTTTTTCAGTAAAATTTTTTGTTTTTATTATGGAGGAGAGATGATGCCGGACAGAAACAGCGCCATGGAGCTATTTAAAGAATTTAATACTTCCGAGAGTCTTTATAAACATGCATTGTCTGTGGAATCTGTAATGAAACATTTCGCCAAACTCAGTGGAGAGGACGAAGAGAAATGGGGTATCATTGGCCTTATTCATGATCTGGATTATGAACAATTCCCAAACGAGCACTGTTCAAAGTCCTCTGAAATTCTTTCAGAAAGAGGATGGCCTGAGGAATACATACATGCAGTTGTGTCACACGGCTGGGGAATATGCAGCGATGTTGAACCTTCTGAATATATGGAGAAAGTTCTTTATGCTACGGATGAACTCACTGGCCTTATAACTGCCGCTGTACTTGTGAGGCCTTCAAGAAGCATCATGGATCTTTCCGTAAAATCTGTTAAAAAAAAATGGAAAGACAGGTCCTTTTCTGCAGGTGTTGACAGGTCTGTTATTGAAAAAGGTGCTGAAATGCTCAATATTGAACTTTCAGAACTCATCTCAATGACAATTGAAGGGATGAAGGCTGCTGCAGAAGAAACAGGCCTTGCCGGTAATTAAGCTGTATTATAAAATTGCCGATTATATAATAACAGCATGACTATTTATTCCTGTATAAATTTTATCTTCAAAGTCCGATTTTCGTTGATAAATTAAATTTATGCTGTAAACTGTTATGATTTTGAAAAATGAGAGGTTGTCATGGCTTTTGGCAGAGATGGATCCGAACTGGAAATGTATATAATGGATCTTCAGTGTAAAACTATGCGTGAGGCTTTAAGTTTTATAGCAGAGAATTCAAAATGCAGTGATTCAAAGAAGGCGGCCAGAACTGCTTTGAAAAGATTCAGTGAAATAAGGAAGAAACATGAATCAGATTGATTGTTAACCCTGTTTTTTTAAAAAAGTTGACAATCTCCCCCCATAGTCCACTATGCCTCCATACCCGGAGGGAAAAATGAATTATCAGGAATTTATTAAAATGCCGCTGCCTGAACTCATGGTGGAAGCAGACAGAATTAGAAGAGAAAACATCCCGTCAAAGAAGATGGAGCTCTGCAGTATTATAAATGCCAAGTCTGGCAAGTGTTCTGAAGACTGCAGGTACTGTGCACAGTCAGGATTCCATAATACAGAGGTTGATGTCTACCCTCTCAGGAGCATGGAAGAAATTCTTGATGCTGCGAAGCGTTCAAAAGACGCCGGAGCAGATAAATTCAGCATGGTAACAAGCGGCAACAGGCTCAATGAAAAGGAACTGGATACTGTCTGTGAAGCTGCACGTGCTATTATTGATGAGACCGGACTATCTGTTTGCGGATCATTGGGAGCCCTCAATGAAGAAGATTTCAGAAAACTAAAAGATGCAGGGATGACCAGATATCACCACAATATTGAAACATCGAAAGAGAATTATCCAAAGATTGTTACGACCCATAATTTTCAGGAGAGGGTTGATACAATAAACAGGGCCCATGAAGCAGGTTTCGCAATTTGTTCCGGAGGAATTTTAGGCCTTGGTGAAACGTGGGAAGACCGTATCAGTATGGCCAATACCATAAAAGAACTTCCTGTGGACAGTGTTCCTCTTAATATACTGGTTCCAATTGAAGGTACAAAAATTTACGGCATTGACCAGATCACACCTGAAGAAGTAATAAGAACAATAGCCCTTTTCAGAATAATTCTAAGAGACAAAACGATCCGTGTTATTGCCGGAAGAGAAAGTCAGATCAAGGATTATCAGGCTATGGCATTCATGGCAGGAGCAAACGGCATGATGGTTGGTGGATATCTCACAGTAAACGGACGTTCCGAGGAAGACGATAAGAAATTAGTCCGCGAGGTGGAACATATCTGGCAGTAAAAACTCATGGGGAAACTTCTGCCCATCATTGAGATATATGTCCTATAGTAACCTGCATTTAACTACTGATAAAAAGGTTTGAGTTTTTCATCCATGAAATCGGGGATTTTCATTGAAAGCTTTCCGTCTTTCATGGATACTGTTGTAACCTTTGCCCGGATGCAGAGCTTGTTGTCTTCTTTTCGGAAAATGTCCTGGTAGAAATCAATTTTGATTGGGCCTTCCTGTAATATGTAGAGTTTGCTGATAAAATTGTCACCGCTTCTGAGGGGAAATTTGTAATCTATTTCGACTCTTGCAACTACAGGATCAATTCCCTGTTCATGGAGCCGGGCAAAATCCAGACCCGCGTGAATCAGGAATTCATGTCTGGTATGTTCGAGGTAGTTCTGGTATACAGAATTGTTTACAATTCCCTGAAGGTCGCATTCATAGTCCCGAACTTTAAATTCAAGTTCATAAATATAATTTCTGTTAAGCATTTAATACACCACTTTATAATATTATACAAAAGGTGTACTACATAATATAATTATCAATAAATAAAACTCTTCTGATGCCTATTTTTCTTCAGGGGTGTATTTGAAAATGAGAAAAGTGGTATCATCATATTGAGGTTCTGATCCCCTGAATACTTCCATATCTTTTAAAATCTCTTCACGGAGAATATCCAGAGATTTATCTGTATTTTCAACGATGAGTTTTGAAAACCTGTCCATTCCGTATAGTTCTCTGTGATCATTCATCTGTTCAACAATTCCATCTGTAGTGAGAATGACTATGTCAGAAGGCATCAGCTTTATTTTTTTTGATTCGGGATCTATCTTCGGGGTAATGCCGATGGGAATATTTGAATCATCTGTTTTTACAGTATGTATTTTTCCGTTACGGAAGATATAAATAAAAGAGTGCCCCATGTCCCATATCCTCATGGTGCCGTCTTCTTCATTGAATATTGAAAAGATACCGGTTAAAAATCTTTCAGCATTAAATGTATCGAAAATGTATTCATTTAGTTTTGTAATGAATTTTTTTGTGCCTTTCTTGAAGTCATATGTATGGGCCAGTGCACCTATTATTGCGGTTATGAATGATGCTCCTATTCCTTTTCCGGAAACATCTGCGATATTTATAAACCAGTGAGTATCTGTAAGTTTTTTGATGGAATAAAAATCTCCCCCAACACCCTTTGCCATGACAGCAGATGCGGTAATTTCAAGAAAGTCTGTTTTCTTATAGAGTTTTTCATTTACAATACTGGATTGCAGCCTTGCCGCGGTTTCAAGGTCTCTCTGTGACATTTTTGCAAGATAAACCATCATATCCCTTGTGTGAAATATTCCGCAGAACTGGTGGTCGGTATTTACAAGAAGATAAAACAGGAAAGAACCATCCATCATCTCATCCTGAATGATTTCCGCCACAGTGATTATGTTTGTATTATAGTGAAATTCCTGCACATTTACAGCTACAGATGAAACTGGACGGTTTTTGGAAAAATCATCACCATAGGATCTGGCGAGAATATTGAATACTTCTCGTCTTATTATAACACCAACAACATCCTGGTTGTCATCCACCATGCCCACAGCCAGAAGTTTTGGGTGCTTGTCAAGTTCCGAAACAAGATCATCAATTAGAACATCCTTGTGAACATAGTGGGTCATTGAGGCAATGTTTGATATGCCGTATTTGCTCTTGTTCTTCTGGCATACCTTCTTCAGTACACCGGAGGATTTACAGGGGTTAAACTCAGAGTCAAATATTGGAGTGACCTCAAAGACGTACTCATCATCAGTGGATTTATCGGTTACATTTAAATTGCTATCAATGATCATAATATTTTCCTGATTATGCATTTAAGGGGATAAGAAACTGGAACTCACAGAATTGGTTTCTGCGGGTTTTTACAACCATTTTTGCTCCAAGCTCTTCAATATAGTTTCTTATCATATCCATGCCAACACCCCTTCCGGCACTGGTGTTGACAACATCTGCTGTGGATACACCCGGGCTGAAAAGGAACTGAATGAGCTGGTCATTTGACAGCGACTGGGTATTCTCTTCTGTAAGTGAATATTTCTCCTTTACCCTGTACCTTAATTTTTCAAAATCAATACCTCTTCCATCATCAATGAATGAAAGCTTCAGAATATTGCTTTCAGTGGATGATGATATTGTTATCTTTCCACTTTCCGCTTTCCCATACTGTATTCTTTCGTCAGGTGTTTCAATACCATGATTTATAGAATTCTGAACGAGCTGAACAATTATATCCTTTATGCGTCTCTTTATTGTCTTTGGAACCATTTTTATATTGAAGTTCTTGTGCTCAAATGCAACAGTTTTGCCGGATTCTTTTGTGAGTCTGTCGATGAGTCCATTCACTGAAAGAAGCAGCAGCTCCTCATGTTTTGAGTTGTGGTTAGCAAAAACATCTTTAAAGTTCAGCAGTCTGTTTATGAGAATTTTCATCTGGTTAAGGGATGATTTCAGTTCCGACAGCATCACTGCAAGTGGCAGAAAGTCTCCGCTTTTAAGGTCATCCCTGGATTTCAGCTGTTCTATTTTTTCCTCAAATTCATGAGATTTTTTTACAAGAAAATCAAGCTCAAAGAGATTGGAGTCACCCTTTATGGAGTGTATGAGCCTGTATATTGTATCGAGAACGTCATTAAGGTTTTTATTATCTTCTTCAAGGGCAATGTTAATTTTGCCCATATTTTCCTCTATGGTAGCAAGAAATTCAACAAACATATTGGGTTCAATATGGAGAATCTGATAGAACATCTCCATTTCGGTGTTTGTTTTCTTTTGGATCTCCACCATCTCATTTTTAAGTACGGTTTCATTTGTAATATCTCTCAGAATAACCATTATCTGGTTTATGCCGTTTTCGTCTTCCAGTCTCTGGAACGCTGCATCGAGAAATTTTGAATTAAATCCTCCATGATTGTCATCAATGAAAACTTCAATTTCCTTTAGAGGATTAAGTTTGTTCAGTGTATTCATATTGAAGCTTTTGTCAAATAGCAGGGCAAGAAAGTCCTTAACTTCCTGAAGATTTTTTTCTGTGATCATCCCTTCAAAAAGATCTGTGAGTTTTTTGTTTGCGATACTTTCCTTTTCAAAGATTGCTTCAAGCGCTTTTGAATAGAAAGGGCTGACCTTAAAATCATGGTTGATAATAAAAAGACCATCGGAAACGTTATCAAGAATATGCAGGTATTCAGTTTTGGCAATAAGGTTTTCTTCAAGATTTGACATTACCATGTTGTATCTCTGCGCAATCTGTCCAACTTCTGTAAACGGCTCCTCCGGCAGACGGAGTGATAGATTACCGGTTCTTGACTGCTCTTCCATGGTACTGTAGAGTTCAAATATTTCCGTTGTAGCACCGTGCTCGGCGACGTTAAGCCCGATTTTCTCCTGCTCGGCTGTAACGCGTAGAGGTGAAATCCTGTTCATTATATACATGAATAAAAATGATACTCCAAATGCCCATGCTCCTACCGAGAAAATACCGAGAAGCTGAACCTTTAGCTGAGAGGCGAATGAAAGCCCGGTGCCCAGGATTTTGGGGTCACCGAAAAGAGCAACGGCAATGGTTCCCCATATTCCGGCAAAGAGGTGTACTGGAATGGCGCCGACTGCATCGTCTATTTTAAGCTTTTCGAGAAGTTTTGATCCCAGAAGCATTATAACTCCGCCAACACCCCCGATAATTGCGGCTGAAACTCCTGTAACTGAGTGGCATGGCGCTGTAATTGCAACAAGACCGGCAAGGGCTCCGTTTATTACAAATTCAATATCCGGTAACCCATATAATATCCATCCGATTGCAAGTGTGGCAACGATCCCGGTTGCCGTTGCAATGGTTGTGGCCATAATTATTGAAGGAACCTGTGCATTCATTTCAAGGGTACTGCCTCCATTGAAGCCGAACCAGCCGAACCAGAGGAGAATTACACCAAGAACAGCTGCAGGGATATCATGCCCCTGAATCTTGACAGCTTTTCCGTTTTCATCAAAGCGGCCTGTTCTTGGCCCTATAATTAGAAGTATCGCCAGAGAAATCCACCCACCCACACTGTGAACAACTGTTGAACCGGCAAAATCTACAAAGCCCCTTGACACAAGCCATCCTTCTGCTTTGCCGAAAAGTGCTCCTCCCCATGCCCAGTGGCCGGAGATAGGGTAGATTAGTATTGAAGTTATGGCCGTTGAAATAATATAAGAAGAGAATCTCATTCTTTCAGCAACAGCACCGGAGACAATGGTTGCCGAAGTAGAACAGAACATTGATTGAAAAAGGAAGAACGCTCCAACCCACATTGAGCCGGAAAATGGAACCAGAAAATTATCAGAACCGAAGATTCCGGCCTTTGAGACACCAAACATGAGTCCAAATCCCACTATCCAGAAGAAAAAAACCGAGACTCCAAGATCCGTAAGGTTTTTTATAGCAACATTTATACTGTTTTTTGTCCTTGTAAGTCCGGATTCAAGAAATGCAAAACCTCCCTGCATTATGAAAACAAGCCCGGAGGCAATGATTATCCAGAGTATATCGATTAATTTTTTTTCCATGATTCATTTTTCCTGAGTAGTTTTATTCCAGGCCTACAACCAGGTAGGAACTGAAAGTTCTCCATTTTATTGGGATAATAAAAACTGGCGGTTGAAGTTTGAAAACTACATCTTCGGGACTGCCCTTGAGAATAATTGGTACAGATATCATAAAAGAGGAACCAAAACTCTGCCGCACATTACCTGCAATGGTGTTTGTTATTTCTCCAACCATATCTATTGCACATTCATCATCGACTTCATCGGCTCCAAGAATAATTGCTGCAACCTCTTTCAGCATAACTTTGGATGCAGTGAGATAGATAGCGCCCTTCCTCGGCCCTGAAATTCCGATTACACCTGTGTAGTCGAGTATAACAGATTTGTTTTCCTTTATATATGGCATTCCCATTTCAACAGTTTCGCCGGTAACATCCTGGAAATAACTTACAACGACATTGATAAATTCCCTTAATTCGTTTTCTTTCATGTTATTCTCCTAGTACCGATTTGATTTCTTCCTGAATTTGTGCTTCACTGAATGGCTTTGTTAGGTAGCCTTTTGCGCCAATACGCAGGGCCTTGAGTCCGGTTTCCTTGTCTTTTAAGGCTGTAATGATAATTACTTTTGTTTCAGGTTTAATTTTAAGGACTTCCTCAAGGCAGGCAATGCCGTCCATTTCAGGCATTGTTATGTCCATTGTTACAATGTCGGGTAAGTGTTCGTTAAAGAGTTTTAATGCATCTATACCGTTACCGGCTGCACCGACAAAGTCGAAGTTAAAAGTTTTGCAATACTTTTCGATGGCCTTTCTCATTATGACCGAATCGTCTACAATCATGAATTTCATGGTTAAACCTCCATGGCAATATATTACAAAAATAACAAATATGGATTAATGTCAATAGATGGGGCTGTTATGGATCAAAAGATAATATTAATTAACATTATTGTAAAAAAGTTGCAATAATGGAGTCATAAGCCACAAGTCTGCCTACCTGACAGAATTTTCCAATAATTTATTAATTACTATTCACTTCATTATATAAGGAAATTATAGTTCAACAAATTAATTATTATTTATTAGTTTGGTTTTGAAAAAACAAAATAGAATTTTAAAGCTGGCTGCGGGTTTATTAAAAAAACAACAAATTTGTATTATTTTGAAAAAAATCTGTTTCTGTTCAAAATTGTTAAATATATGAGAGCCGGATTTATCTTAATTAAAGAGAAATTTATAGTTTGCGAAACACTAGATAAACATGGTAATGAGTGCATTTTAATGAAAGTATCTTAAGTTTTAATGTGTAAAGGCTATTTTTTAGCATTTTATTTCACGACCTAAAAATTTTTTCAAAAATTAATAATAAATCTGTGGGTATGTAAGTTAACTGGTCTGATAATATTTTACAAAATATTGCAGAATACTAAAAATAGAATAACAAAAATGTGATAAATATCTAATTTGTTACATTTTTGTCTCAATGCTAAACAAAAATTTTATAGAAAATGACATTTTTAAAAAAATAAACATAAAATATTTATCCTAAAATTGCCCTGCAGGGTTCCTTTTTTTTCCGCAATGTTAACTAACCATTAAACTGAAATTGAACCTACTTGATTGATTTTTTTTACACATGTTTGGCACGCATTATGCATTACATAGTGTAAAAGAAAATTTATCCCAGGAGGATGGTATGAGAAAGGTAGCAATTTACGGTAAAGGTGGAATAGGCAAATCCACTACAACCCAGAATACAGTGGCAGGTCTTGCCGAAATGGGTAAAAAAGTAATGGTTGTAGGGTGTGACCCAAAGGCTGACTCAACAAGGCTTCTGCTCGGAGGTCTGGCACAGGGAACTGTTCTTGATACTCTTAGAAGTGAAGGTGAGGATGTTGAACTTGAGGATATCAGAAAAGTCGGTTTTGGTGGAACACTTTGTACAGAGTCAGGCGGACCTGAGCCAGGTGTAGGATGTGCAGGACGTGGTATCATCACATCTATTAACCTTCTTGAGCAGCTTGGTGCTTATGCTGAATCAGAAGGTCTTGATTATGTTTTCTATGATGTACTAGGTGACGTTGTTTGCGGTGGATTTGCGATGCCAATTCGTGAAGGTAAGGCTCAGGAAATTTACATCGTTGTTTCCGGTGAGATGATGGCTATGTATGCAGCAAACAACATCTGTAAAGGTATTGTAAAATATGCTGAAGCGGGTGGAGTAAGACTTGGTGGTCTTATCTGTAACAGTAGAAATGTTGACAACGAGCGTCAGATGATTGAAGAGCTTGCAAAACAGCTTGGAACACAGATGATTCATTTTGTACCAAGAAACAACTTTGTACAGAAAGCTGAAATCAACAGAAAGACAGTAATCGATTTCGATGGAACTCATCCACAGGCAGATGAATATAGAGCTCTTGCCAAGAAGATAGATGAAAATAAAATGTTTATTGTTCCTACACCGCTTGAGATTGAAGAGCTTGAAAAGCTTCTGATCGATTTCGGTATTGCAAACTAAGAGTATAAAAAAATATAAAAGGAGAATTGCTGTTATGTTGATGATAAAATCAGTAGTAAGACCAAATAAAGTTGATGATGTCCTGGCTGCTCTTATGGAAGCGGGATTTCCTGCAGTAACAAAAATTTCGGTAGTAGGTAGAGGTAAGCAGAGAGGTATTAAAATCGGAGAAGTAACATATGATGAAATACCAAAAGAAATGCTGCTTACATGTATTAAAGACGAAGATAAAGAATATGTAATCAAGACAATAATGAATGCAGCAAGAACAGGAGAAAAAGGATCATTCGGAGACGGTAAGATTTTTGTTAGCCAGGTTGAAGAGGTCTATACAGTAAGCTCAGGAATCAAGGAAACTGCTGATGGTACTGTAGAAGAGGTAGCAATATGAAAGAGGTATTGGCTGTAATTCGCATGAATAAAATAAACCAGACCAAGAGAGCACTACTTGATGCAGGAATAACATCTGTAACAGTAAAAGATGTTCTTGGTCGCGGGAAGGGTATGGTTGATATATCTCTTCTTGAAGGAGCTGAAAAAGGGTACGAAGAAGCCATAGCTCAATTGGGTTCTACTCAAAGGCTTATTCCCAAGAGGATGCTTTCAATAGTTTTACCTGATGCGTTGGTCAGTACTGTAGTTAAAACAATAATAAGTACCAACAAAACCGGAAAATCCGGCGATGGTAAAATTTTTGTAATGCCCGTAATGGATTCAGTAAGAATCAGAACAGGTGAGAATGGAAATACTGTTCTGGATGAAGCATAAGGCAGGAGGAAAATAATGGGTAACAAGAATAATAAAGTGTTCGATCCTGAGTTTGTAAAACAGGAAATGATCAAAAAGTATCCTGCAAAAGTTGCAAGGAAGAGAGCTAAAGGTATAGTTGTAAACAAAATTGAAGGTGAAGATAAAGTAGTTCCTGAAATTCAGGCAAACGTAAGGACAATTCCTGGAATCATCACACAGCGTGGATGCTGCTATGCAGGCTGTAAGGGTGTTGTACTTGGCCCAACAAGGGATATTCTTAATCTTACACACGGTCCTATTGGATGCGGTTTTTACAGCTGGCTCACAAGAAGGAACCAGACAAAACCTGAAACAGAAACATCAGAGAATTATATGCCATACTGTTTCTCAACAGATATGCAGGATGAAGACATCGTTTTCGGTGGAGAAAAGAAACTGAAGCAGGCTATCAGAGAGGCAATGGAAATATTCAAACCTAAAGCCATAGGAATTTTCTCAACCTGTCCTGTTGGTCTAATAGGTGATGACGTGCATGCTGTTGCAAGGGATATGAGAGAAGAATTCCCTGGAACAAATATTTTCGGTTTCAGTTGTGAAGGTTATAAAGGTGTTACACAGTCTGCTGGTCACCATATTGCCAACAATGAGCTTTATAAACATATCATCGGTGAGAATGATACACCACTTGATGCTAAGTTTAAGGTTAACATGCTTGGTGAGTACAATATTGGTGGTGATGCCTTTGAGATTGAGAGAATGTTTAATGAATCAGGGTTGACTCTAAATTCATCATTCAGTGGAAACTCTTCATACGATCAGTTTGCCAGAGCTCACACTGCGGATCTGGATGTGGTTATGTGTCACAGGTCAATTAACTATATGGCAGAAATGCTTGAAGCAAAATTTGGTATTCCATGGTTCAAGGTAAACTTCATCGGTGCAAAAGACAGCGCCAAGTCCATGAGGAAAATTGCCAAGTATTTCGATGATAAAGAGCTTACTGCTAAGATTGAAGCATTCATTGAAAAAGAAATGGCTGAAGTTGAAAAAGTAAGACTTGATGTAATTAAAAGAACAGAAGGAAAAACAGCAGCGCTTTTCGTAGGTGGATCACGTGCTCATCATTATCAGGAGCTTTTCAAGGAACTTGGAATGAAAACTATTTCTTCTGGTTATGAGTTTGGACACAGAGATGACTATGAAGGACGTAAAGTTCTCGATACAATCAAGGTTGATGCTGACAGTAGAAATATTGAAGAGCTTACAATCGAAAAAGATGAAGCAAGATATAAAGCAAGAAAGAGTGAGGCTGAACTCGATGCTCTGAAATCTGATAAAGATTTTGAAATGAACGACTATGTGGGATTGATGCCGGATTCAGAAGAGGGAAGTCTTATAATTGATGACATAAGCCACTATGAAACAGAAAAACTTCTTGAGATATGCAAGCCTGATATTTTCTGTGCAGGTATCAAAGAGAAGTATGTTGTACAGAAATGGGGAGTGCCGTTGAAACAGCTTCACAGTTACGATTACGGCGGACCTTACGCTGGTTTTAAGGGTGCAATTAACTTCTATAAAGAGATTGATAGAATGTTAAGCAGCAAGGTATGGGCAGATATTAAAGCTCCTTGGGAACAAAGCCCTGAACTTGTAGCTAAGTATGCATTTAACAATTAGGATGGAGGATACAGAAAATGTTATTAAGACATACACCAAAGGAAATTAAGGAAAGGACTGCCCTAAGGGTAAATCCTGCGAAAACATGTCAGCCGGTTGGTGCGATGTATGCATCACTTGGAATTAACAAGTGTCTTCCACACAGTCACGGTTCTCAGGGTTGTTGTGCTTATCACAGAAGCGTACTGACAAGGCACTATAAAGATCCAATTATGGCGGGAACAAGTTCATTTACAGAAGGAGCTTCTGTTTTCGGCGGCCAGGCAAACCTGCTTCAGGCGATAGATAACATCTTTACAATCTATGAGCCCGATGTAATTGCTGTTCACTCAACATGTCTTTCTGAAACAATCGGTGACGATATGAATCAGATAGCTGCTAAGGCGAAAGAAGACGGTAAAATACCTGAGGGTAAATTTGTTATACATGCATCAACGCCAAGTTATGTTGGTTCACACGTAACAGGTTTTGCAAACATGACAAAATCTATGGCTCTTCAGTTTGCTCAGAAGACCGGCATAAAAGAAGATCATGTAAATGTTATCCCAGGATATGTTGAGCCTTCAGATATGAAGGAGATCAAGAGACTTCTTAAGGAAATGAAGGTAAAGAATATAATGTTTCCTGATACATCGCATGTTGTAAATGCACCGATGACAGGAAAATACAAAATGTATCCGGACGGCGGGGTAACTGTTGACGAACTGATGGAAACAGGTGACAGCTCATTTACTTTTGCTCTTGGACAGTGGGCATCTGAGGATGCGGCAAAGGGACTTGATGCAAAGTTCAGCATACCGTTTGATGTTCTTGATCTTCCAATAGGATATAAGGCGACAGACAGATTTATAGAGTCACTTAGAAAAAATGCAGGAGTAACTGTTCCTGATTCAATAACAGTTGAAAGGGGACAGCTCATGGATGTTATAGCAGACATGCAGCAGTACCTATATCAGAAGAAAGTTGCTCTTGTTGGAGATCCGGATCAGATGATTGCTCTGACAGAATTTATTGTCTCTCTTGGAATGATACCTGCATATGTAATAACAGGTACTCCAGGTAAAAAATTTGAAGAGAAAATCAAACAAATAACCAAAGATGTTCCATACGAAGTAAAAGTCAAAGCTGAAGGAGATATGTTCATGCTTCATCAGTGGATCAAAAATGATCCTGTTGATCTGCTAATGGGTAATACTTACCTGAAGTATATCGCAAGAGATGAAGATATTCCACTGGTGAGATTCGGATTTCCGATACTTGACAGAATAGGACATTCATACTTCCCAACTGTTGGATATATGGGAGCCCTGAGACTTGTTGAGAAAATTCTTGAAAGACTCATGGACAGATATGACAGAGATATTTCGGAAGAAAAGTTTGAATTAGTAATGTAATTGGGGGACACAATGATTAAGGTTCTTGATGAGAGGGTAAAACAGATTCATGAAAAAGGTGCAGAGCCGTTTGACTTTGACTGCGACAGACGAAGTACTGCCGGGTCAGTCAGCCAGAGGGCATGTGTATTCTGTGGATCAAGGGTAGTTCTTTATCCCATAGCTGATGCCGTCCATTTGATACATGGACCAATCGGATGCGCTGCATATACATGGGATATAAGGGGATCTCTTTCATCGGGACCAGAACTTCACAGGCTTAGTTTTTCCACTGATATACAGGAAGAAGAGGTTATCTTTGGTGGAGAAAAGAAGCTTGAGAAGTCCCTTAATGAGTTAATTGATATTTATAAACCTAAAGCTGCATTCGTGTATTCAACATGCATCATCGGTGTTATCGGTGATGATGTTGAAGCAGTTTGCAGAAAGGTTTCAAAGGAAAAAGGTATCCCTGTCCTTCCTGTACATTCGGAAGGATTCAAGGGTACAAAAAAAGACGGATATGCAGCAGCCTGTGAATCAATTTTTAAGATAATCGGAACAGGCAATACAGATGATGTAAGTGAATTCAGCATCAACATTATGGGTGAATTCAACCTTGCCGGTGAAGCCTGGATCATAAAAAAGTATTATGAGGAGATGGGTGTACAGGTAGTTTCAACAATGACCGGTGATGGAAGGGTTGGAGACATAGCCCGTGCTCATGGAGCAAAACTGAATGTTGTGCAATGTTCCGGCTCTATGACAAAGCTTGCTAAAATGATGGAGGAGAGATATGGAATCCCTTTTATCAGGGTGTCTTACTTCGGAATTGAAGACGTATCTGAAGCTCTCTATGAAGTAGCAAGATTTTTCAAAGGGAATCCGGAAATAATGGTAAAGGCAAAAGACCTTGTTAAAAGAGAAATTTCAAAAATCATTCCTGAAATGGAAAAATTCAGAAAAGCTCTCAGGGGTAAAAAAGCTGCAATTTATGTGGGTGGAGCATTCAAGGCTTTCTCTCTGATTAAACAGCTGAGATACCTTGGAATGGAAGTAGTTCTTGCCGGATCTCAAACAGGCAACAAGGAAGACTATGAGTTTCTCAGAGAAATGTGCAATGACGGAACTATCATTGTGGATGATTCAAATCCTTTGGAGCTCTCGAAGTACATGCTTGAGAAGAAGGCTGATCTCTGTATCGGTGGAGTAAAGGAAAGACCGATTGCATACAAACTGGGTATAGGTTTCTGTGATCATAATCATGAGAGAAAGATTCCTCTGGCAGGTTTTGAAGGAATGTATAATTTTTCAAAAGAAGTGTATAATACAGTACTGAGTCCCGTATGGAAATTTGCGCCGAGAAACAGAAAACATGGAGGAGAAAGATGAACAAGGTAATGGATAATAAAAACAATACTGACAAGTATATCGTTACCAGAAATGCGTGCAAACTCTGTTCTCCTCTGGGCGCAAGTATAGTTTTACGCGGCATAGAAAATTCAATGCCCATACTGCATGGGTCTCAGGGGTGTGCAACGTATATCAGAAGATATCTCATTAGTCACTTTAATGAACCTATAGATATTGCATCGTCCAATTTCACTGAAAGTGAGGTTGTTTTTGGAGGGTCTTCAAATCTGAACCAGAGTCTTGATAATGTTACAAAACAGTATGAGCCCGATATAATCGGTGTGGCAACAACCTGTCTCAGCGAGACAATCGGTGATGATGTTCCGAGATTTTTAAGGGAATACAAAAAAGAAAGAGAGGGCAGGAAGATTCCTGAAATATTTACAGTATCAACACCAAGTTACAAGGGATCACATATGGAAGGTTTTCATCAAACCCTTAAGGCTGTAGTTGACGCCATTCCGGGTGATGAAATTAAAACTGATTCTGTAAATCTGTTTCCGGGATTTATCTCGACTGCAGACCTCAGACACCTGAAAGAAATTTTTGAAGATTTTGGGGTTAATCCCATCATGCTTCCCGATTATTCAGAGACCCTAGATGGAACATCATGGGAAACATATAATAAAATTTCACCGGGAGGTACTCCTGTTTCTGAAATCAAAAAAATGGGAGGAGCCAGGGAGAGTATTGAATTCGGGAAAACTCTCAGTGAGGTAGAGAGTGCCGGTAAAAATCTGGAGAAAAAATTCGGAGTAAAATGCAGCAGCCTGGGGCTTCCAATAGGCATAAGGGAAACAGATACCTTAATGGATCTCATGGAAAAACTCTCAGGTAAATCCATGCCTGAAAAATATGTGAAAGAAAGAGAAAGGCTGATAGATGCCATGTCAGACGGGCATAAATATGTAATGGGAATAAAAGCAGTGGTTTATGGAGAAGAGGATTTTGTGGCCGGAATTGCTTCAATGCTCCTTGAAATCGGAGTAGTGCCTTCCCTGTGTGCTTCTGGAGGTAAAAGCGGTTTCCTTGAAGAGAAGATAAGATCCATGGCTGAAGGATATACTGATGAGGAAATAATTGTAAAGGATGGAGTAGATTTTATGGATATTTCCGAAATTGCAAAGGAAATAAATCCGGACATGATTGTAGGAAACAGCAAGGGATATACCCTTTCGAGAACTATAAATAAGCCTCTTGTTCGTGTAGGTTTTCCAATACACGACAGAATAGGAGGCCAGAGAATACTTCATATTGGATACAGAGGTGCTCAGCAGCTTTTCGATATGGTAACTAACACAGTTATTCAGTACAGGCAGGATTCATCGCCTGTTGGATATACATATATGTAAGGAGAATTGTTATGAGAGTAGATATTTCAACACACCCATGTTTTAACAAAGACGCAAAGAATACTCACGGAAGAGTACACCTTCCTGTGGCACCAAGATGCAATGTTCAGTGCAATTTCTGTGACAGGAAATTTGACTGTGTAAATGAGAGCCGTCCGGGTGTAACCAGTACAATTCTCACTCCACACCAGGCGCTTGCCTATTACAGGGATATAAGAAACAAGAATGAAAATATCAGTGTTGTTGGTATTGCAGGGCCTGGAGATCCTTTTGCCAATCCCAATGAGACAATGGAAACACTTAGACTCATACGTGCCGAGTTCCCCGATGTAATACTTTGCCTGGCTACAAACGGCTTGAACTTATACCCATATCTGGATGAATTGGCCGAACTTGAGGTGAGTCATGTTACAATTACTGTAAATGCTGTGGATCCTGAAATAGGTGCAAAGATATATTCATGGTTAAGACCTGCCAAGATTACACTGAGGAGTGTGGAAGGAGCAAAGATCCTTCTTGAAGAGCAGCTCAAGTGCATAAAGAAGATGAAAGAGCTCGGACTTATCGTTAAAATCAACTCTGTTGTGGTACCGGGAATAAATGACAACCATATAGTTGAAATTGCAAAGACTGTTTCGGAACTGGGAGCTGATATCTTTAATCCAATGGCATATTATAATAATCCGGGAAGTAATTTCGGCCATATTGAGACACCTTCAAAGGAACTCATACATGAAATAAGGAATGAATCTAAGCAGTATATGAATCTGATGCTGCACTGTCAGAGATGCAGGTCAGATGCTATCGGTCTTATCTCTGATGAAATGAAGCCGGAACAGTACTCACGACTTGTTGAATTTTCAAAACTACAGCTTGTTCCTGCAAAGGATAAGCCCAATGTAGCTGTTGCCACGAATGAGGGAATGCTTGTGAATCAGCATCTCGGCGAAGCTGAGGAACTGTATATTTTTCAGGACAGGGACGGCTCATATGAGCTTCTTGAAAAAAGACCGCTTCCTTCAGCTGGTGGAGGTATGAACAGATGGCAGGAGGTTGCTGAAACAATTTCAGACTGCAGCTATCTGCTCGTGAGCGGAATCGGTGAAACCCCGAAGAGTGTACTTGCCGAACATGGAATTGAAGTGAGGACTATAGAGGGCATGATTTCCGAAGCGCTTAACGGGATTTATAAGGGAATTGATATAAATCACATGATAAAAAGAACAAGAACCAAATGCGGTGAGTCCTGTACAGGATCCGGGACAGGCTGCGGTTGATATACAGTAACATTTAAGGAGAAAATAATGGAAAAACCAACACATCATATTTTTGTATGTGCCAGCTTCAGAGCAAAGGGGGAGCCTCAGGGTGTATGCCATCAGAAAGGTGCAATGAATTTCGTTTCATATATTGAAAATGAAATCATTGACAGAGGCATGGACGGAGTAGTTGTATCAACAACAGGCTGTCTTAAGGCCTGTGACAGGGGACCAATTATGGTTGTTTATCCAGAGAACCACTGGTATGGCGGAGTTGAAAGTGAAGATATTATTGACGAAATACTTGACGCTATTGAAGATGGTGAACCTGTAGAGAAGTATCTTATCTGCTGAAAATAATTATTTTTGATCGGAGTTTCAATGTCTCAGAAAAGAAGAATCAAGGTTTATGACACAACACTCAGAGATGGAGAACAGGCCCCCGGTTTTTCCATGACAGTTGAGGAAAAATGCAGAGTGGCTGCAGCACTTTCAGAACTGGGTGTTGATGTCATTGAGACCGGTTTTCCTGCAGCATCACACGGGGAGATTGAGGCTGTATCAAGAATATCAGAGCAATGCACAAATGTCGTTTGCACTGCACTTGCCAGGGCAAACGACAGTGACATTGACGCGGCAAAGGAAGCCCTTTCGTCGGCGCAGAACCCCAGGATTCATGTATTCATTCCCACATCTGATGTGCAGATCATGTATCAGATGAGAAGCGACAGATCCAGCACAATTAAACAGGCGACCATGGCAGTAAGGCGTGCCCTCCGTTATGTAAGTGATGTTCAGTTCTCAGCAATGGATGGAACAAGGGCAGATCGGGAATTTCTCTGCCAGATTTTCTCTCAGATGATTGAAGAGGGCGTTTCAACAATTAATATATCCGACACTGTAGGATATCTCCTGCCCCATGAAGCCATGGACCTTGTCAGGTATGTGAAGGAAAATGTAGCAGGCATTGATAAAGTTGAACTTTCCATTCATTGCCATGATGATCTGGGAATGTCCACCGCTAACACGATAGCGGCAGTGAAAGCCGGCATTGATCAGGTTGAGTGTACTGTAAACGGAATAGGAGAAAGGGCAGGGAATGCCGCACTTGAAGAGGTTGTTACTGCCATGAAAATCCGTGGTGATGAACTGAATGTGTATAGTGAAATCGATTTTAAAAAACTGCTTTCTCTAAGTGAGATTGTACAGGAAGTGACCGGGGTGAGAGTTCCTCCAAACAAATCGGTTGTTGGTTCAAATGCATTTGCCCATGAGGCCGGCATCCACCAGGATGGGCTTCTGAAAAATGAGGATACCTATCAGCTTGTGAGTCCTGCACTGGTAGGCTTGAAGGGGCCGCAGTTTGTACTTGGCAAGCACTCAGGAAGGCATGCCCTCCTTGATTTTATCAGAAAGAAGGGGTACTCACTTTCAGAAAATCAGTTTAAAGCTGTCTATAATGAGATCAAGGTCATAACTGACAGGGATAAAAAGATCAGCCAGGACGAAATAATAGCAATCATTGAAGGTATTCTGAAATAATTAATCAGAATACCCAGAGGAAGGTATGTTTCTTCTGACCGTCCCTTTCTACCCATTTATACAGTCCCTTGAGAATCGAAAATTTCCTGAATCCGGTTTCTCCCTCTGTTTCATAGTTCCATAATATTCCCCACATGCTGCCCTGTGCATGGTAATCTCTTTCCGGTTCCCTCACTTCATTGTAAACTGAACCGAGAAGCCACATGCGTCTGTCTGTCTTTTCTTTTATATTTTCATTGCGGTAGTAAATGAGTCCAAGAAGGCCAAGGTCAAAGTCACCGTCCTTTGATTCACTGAAGTAGCTCAATGCCGGCGGAATCAGCAGTGACCATTCATCATCGCCATATGAACTGTATGAGTATAAAGGAAGAATCCTGTGATGAAAACTCTTCCCTGACCGTTCAATGCCAGCAAGGTAGAGCAGAGAGTTAAACTCATAATCCGGGCTGTTTGTATAGCTTTTATAGTTGCAAAGGGCTCCCCAGAACATTCTGAACTGCCTCAGTTCACGTGTTGTTCTGTAATCGATTGTGGTAAAGAGCATGGAATATTCATTGGACTCATATGAGGTGTAGGTATATTTTTTGTGGTCATATAGGTAATAAATATTCTGTCTTTCATATCTCTCTGAATCATGCCAGTATGTTCCAAGTATAACTCTTGAACTTGAACCCGGAGTTTTGCTGTATCCGCTTAAAAGCGGGAAAATCATAAGAAATGATGAGTCTTTATCATCACTGCGGTAGTAGAATGGAAGCACCATGGAATGTGTAAGGTTTCCTTCCCTGTTCCTGTTAAAGTCAATGATGCCCAGTATGTTTGTATGTTTCTCTCCTTCAGTTTCAGTACCATAATAGAAAGGAAGGAAAAAGTTTCTTCTGTAATTGTTCTCTTCTTTGTGATCGATAAGTCCCAGCAGGTTCCAGTGTCTGTATGATCCTTCGCTGTGTGAATAGAACAATGGAATAACTGGAACCCACAGGGTTTCCGAATGACTTGCAGACCCGTTAATAACAGTTTCGGATGTATTTTTATAATAGAAGGGGTTTGCAAATGTATTGCTTTTAGAAGCAACGGAAATATCTGATTTATCTTCGGGAGAGGTAAATGCCAGTGTTTCCGATTTTTCCGAACTGTAGTACAGAGGGATGACAGGGTACCATCTGGAGCTGCTTTCTGTTTTTATTTCCGGTGTGCTGTAGGTTTCTGTTCCAGAATAAAAGAGCGGGTTCATCTCTGTGGAATCCGACTGTTCAGCCTTTACCGTAACATTCTCAGCAACTGTTTCAGTTTCATTAAAATGGTTACTGCTGCTGTAATAAACCGGAAATACCATTGTATGGCTGTGGCCGGCAGATTCATGTTTGTCATAAAGTCCCAGAACATTCATGTGGAATTTTTCATTGCTTCTGCTGTAATAGTACAGAGGCAGAAGTGGTGCCCAGAATTCATATGATGAGTACTCTGTTTCTTTCTCCCTCTTTGACACAGATCTGTAGAAAAAGGGATTAATGAGAGTTGTTTCAGTGACATCTCCTTTCCTGTTACTGTCATAATGGAAAATTGGAAGGATAGGTATATTCAGAGAATAGAATTCCTCGTCATTTTCAGTCTTCTCATTTTCAATGTAAAGAGGGTTTACTACCCTGCTGTAGAGAAGCCTGCCTGTTTTCTCCTCCCTGATTTTACGGTTGTAATGAAGGAGAGATATTGTTCTGTAATTTCTCTTTGAAGATTCAAGCCAGGATTTGTGCCAGACAAAGGGGAAGAACCTGTAGCCGTCCTTGTCAGGAGAGCTGTACCAGTTTATGAAGGGCCAGAGGACTGTCTGCTCCCTGTAATTTTTTTCCGAGTCGAATTCATCCCAGTAAAGGTTAAGTACCACGCCCCTTTTGTATGATTTTCCCTTTCTCTGGTATCCGTAGAACGGAACGACTGTAAAGTATTCCTCATCAAGTTCAGTGGACTTGTATGAAACGTAAAACGGGAGTATGGCGATGAATTTTTCATTACCCTTGTCTGTGAGGTTAATCCACGCAAGGGGAAGCATACGGAAATGTTTATGATCATCTGAACGCTCATATGCCATCCACCCGAAGAGAAGTTTCCATCCCCAGAATAAGTGTGAGTTTTCACGGGTATATTTATTCTCGTCGGAGATCTTGCTCACTTTCGTATTATTTTCTTTCGGTTTTTCTGAACTTGTACCGGATGCTTCATCTTTTTTCAGTGGATTCTTTATTGGTATCCTGGACGAGAAACTCCAGACATCGTAGAGCCATGATATGTCGCTGTCAAGGTGCCATGTGTTGTCTTTGTTTTGAAGGCCAACTGTGAGGTCTGGCTTGAAGGGGCTCATATATGTTTTGCGCGCATAACCCGTGAGGTTTATGTGAAGAGTTGTGTCTGAATCTTTATAATTAAAGTAAAGTGGCAGAATTACAGTACCCTCACTTTCTGAAGTTTTCCAGTCCCAGTAGAGGGGAATGAAATGAGTATAGGTTTCACCGGGGCTAACCTTTTCAGAATTTGTTTTGGTCACCTTTGTATCAGTCTTTTCACTGTGGTAGTAGAGCCATGCCCATGTCTTCTCTCCACCTTCCCACCATCTGTGGTAGTGGAAGAGTCCGAAATGCATACCCTGTTTCTCATCTGAACCTGAAGGTCTTATGTAGAAGGGAACATAGTATCTGTAACCGTTATCTTTGCTCTGGTGAAAAACAAATGGCAGAACCGAGAACCTTTTAAGGTTGCCTTCAGTATCATTCTCCCAGTCAAAAAATAAAAGAAGGTTCCGGTGGGTACCTTCACCTTTTGTGTAGCTTGAATAAAATAGAGGTACTATTGGAAACCAGAAGTTTGAGTACTCAACATTCTGGTTTGAAGCTGACCTTTCCTCAGTACTGCAGTAAAGAGGTGTAATAAGTCCGTCATCATCGGTTGCACTGCCACGGTCTTTCCATTTTGAGTACAATGGCAGGAGATGGCTGTAACTACTCCCTGTTGAGTCTGTGGAGCTGTAGAAAACAGGTACTATTGGTATCCATAGTTTCCACCTGACTTCCTCACCAGTTTTTGAATCTGTAACTAGATTTCTTCCATAGAGGAGATTTACGTTCCACTCACTGACCCTTGAACTGTAGCTGTTTTTCCACCTTGAGTAGAGAGGCAGGAGATGTTCATAAAAGTCACCGTTTGAGTACCTGTTCTTTATGTAAACAGGGGGAAGTACATATGTGTAGCCGTCATCTCCTCTCCCCCAAAGATATAATGGGAGAAACCAGAAGCGCTTCATTGAATCCTTTCCATTTTCAGTTGTCCAGGAATAGTCAAGAAGCCAGAAGATGTTTCTGTGGCCGCCGTAGCTGTCAACATCGTGATATGTCAGGGGGAGAATGGGAGCCCACCATGTATATGAATTTCTGGATTTTTTTTCATTGCCCGATGAATAGCTTACAAAAAGCGGGTTGATCCAGAATGATTCGTAGTCACCGGATTTTGTCTTTGAGCTCTCCTGATAAAGGAGAGGAAAAAGAAAATGATAATTGTCTGATTTATATGAAGAGATGCTGTCGCCCCACCAGTAAAGGAAAAGGAGAGACCTGTCGCTGCCGTATCTGTTCACATTGCTGTAGTATAGGGGTGCAAGGAGAAACAGTATTTCCTGGTCCCTGTCCCTTTCAAAATAGGAAAGCAGGGGCGGGATGACTGTCATCTTTCTGTTGTCGATTTTGCTGTTCAGGTTATAATAAAAAGGAAGAAACCTCATTGAACTGTATTTGGGGTAATCGGTATTTTTGTACAGGCCCATGACCATGAGGGCGTGATGGTCTTCCCATTCCTCCTTTTCGATGAAAAAGGCATTTATTGGATACTTCTCCTCTTTTTCACTTCCGTAAATTTTGCGTTCATCCCTGTCCAGATCGTACCAGGATCTTGTCATGGCATAATCTGGAAAAAGGGATGCTAAAATAAAAAAGAGAAACAGAAAAACTGATGATCTGGCTGTCATAGGTTACCCGGTTTGTTATATTAAAATATAAGTATAGAAAATATCTGATTTATAGTCAAACAGTAAAAACAGACATTTGGATATGTTTATTATGCGTGAGGTACATGGAGGGCGGCGAAGCCGGTGTGGAACACCGGAGCCCGGAATGGACCGGCCCGACATGGTATAAAAAAATTTTTTACTGATGGTGACAGATCTCACAGCTTTTTATAGATGAGAGAAGGGAGGGACACGCCCGGCAAAAAAATGGTTGTAAGATTTGCAATCTTTAAGTATTTTAGATTTTCTTAAAAATCCTGGAGGAATATATGATTGATTATGAAGTTATTATTCTTGGCTGCGGGCCCGCGGGGCTTCAGGCGGCCATTCATGCCGCAAGGGCCAAGGCATCGGTTCTGGTAATGGGGCGCAGAGAAAACAGCAGCATAAGTGGTACTCACATGGAAAACTATTTCGGGGTATCATATACAGCAGGAGAGGATATTTTAAGGACAGGAGTTGAGCAGGCAAAAAAATCGGGAGCCGCATTAGTCTGTGAGGATGCCGTGGAAACCTCAATTGACGGAGAGAACATAATACTTGTAAAGTCTGAAAGCGGAAAAATATACAGATCCAGGGCCCTTATTTTTACAATAGGTATAACCAGAAATACATTGAATCTGCCCGGTGAAAAGGAACTTGTCGGCAAAGGTGTAAGTTACTGCGTTGACTGCGACGCCAATTTCTTCAAAAACAGAAAGACAGTTGTAACAGGCAACGGAAGTGCGGCGGTATCAGGTGCACTAACACTCATTGAATACACAGGAGATGTTTCTCTTGTATCGGATAAAATAAATGTTGATGAAAAGCTCCTGAACCAGCTGAAGTCGAGCAGCATCAGGGTATTTGAAGGCAATGCAATTTCTGAAATTGTGGGAAAGGAAAAGGTTGAGGGAGTAAAGCTGAAGAACGGTGAAACAATTGAAACTGACGGAATATTTATAGAACTGGGAGCAAAGGGAGCCATGGAGCTTGCAGGGCTCATGGGAATCGGAATGGATGACAGTTTTAAGTACCTGGCAGTGAACCGTCAGCAGGAGACTAATACTCCGGGAATTTATGCGGCGGGAGATATCTGCGGCCCACCATGGCAGGTGGCTAAGGCTGTAGGAGAGGGATGTGTAGCCGGAATGGAAGCCGCGAAATATGTGAAAAAGTTCAGGTAAGAGAACCCGTTATCGCTGGATTTAGGCAAAAGTAAAAAGAGATGTTCGCGGATAAATAATAACAGGGTTAAGTGAATTTTGTCATACCAACCCGATTTGGGATCTCTTTAAAAAAAATTTTACCATTATGATATTCCCGCTTTCGCGGGAGTGACTAATGATATGAATCTGTAGTAGTATTCTACTAATCCAGGAAGTAGTTGAAGTCCTTCTTTTCATTTTCTGTCATTATTTCACAGATTTCTGCTGCATTTTTTGACATGAAAATCCTGTTAAGGGTGTTTTCCGCACTCAGTATTTTTGAAAGCTGGCTCAGAACCGCAATGTGCAGGTCATCCTTGTGATTGAGAGGGGTGACAATGAGTACTATAAGCCTGACAGGCTCACCGTCGATGGAATCAAAGTCTATTCCCTTTCTTGAAAGGCCTATGGCTCCCCATATGACGGGGCCTTTGCTCACAAGTCCGTGAGGGATTGCTATTCCCTTGCCCACACCTGTAGATGAAAGGTTTTCCCTCTCCATTACGGAGTTAAGAATTTCTTTCTTCTGCCTCCTTGTGCCGTTATGTGTTTTTATAAAAAAATCAATAAGTTCCTCAATGGCCTCTTCTTTTGTTTCGGCTTTGAGGTTTGGGTTTATATATTCTTCCATGAGGAATTCAATCAGTTTAGGCCTGTCCTGTCCTGCATCACCGCTTTCTGTGAGGGCCCATTTGGCAATTGGAGGCCCCACTATTTCGCTCAGGGCTACAACAGCAAGAACAAGGGTTGTAAGAAAGTCAGTTATATGACTAAGTTCCGGAATGCTTCTTGCCATTATTACAAGACCTATTGCAACACCGGCCTGGGGGAGAAGAGTGGCTCCAATGAAGTTGTAAACCCTCTGAGGGGCCTTTGCTATACGCGCACCTATTGTGGCTCCGGTAACCTTTCCCAGGATCCTGCTGAAAAAGTAAACAATACCGACAGTCCCGGCAAGTCCCAGGCTGTTTATGTCGATATGGGCTCCGGCCAGAGCAAAAAATACTATGAGAATGAGATATTCTATCTCCTCAAATATTGTAAGAATTTTTGATTTGTGATGGCTTGAATTTGTTATGACCATACCTATGACCATGCACGGCAGCATGGAATTGATGTCCAGTGAAATTGAAATTCCCGTAGTTGCAAAAACTGTAAGAAGGACAAATGTCAGAACATGTGCGCCTGAGGAGATGCTTCTTTCTGCAAAGTATTTCAGGATAAAACCTGTAATCAGTCCTAGAATAACAGAAATCAGTATGTCCTTTCCGAAGATGAGGAAAATATCAGAAAACTGAAAAGCCTTACCCTTTGAAATGACATCAGCCATTATTCCGAAAACAAGAATACAGAGAACATTGTTGAGTGCAACAACAGGCATGAGCGTATTTACCAGAAGGCCCTTTGCCTTGATCTCCTTTACCGTTGCCACCGTTGCGGCAGGAGCAGTGGCGATGGAAATTGATGCGATTAGAAGTGCCAGGAGCATATCCTTTTTTGCTATATACTTAAGGGCGATGAATACAAATGTGAAAGTAAAAATACTTTCGAAGAGAAATACGAAAAAAATTCTTTTGCCTGAAAGTTTTAGCTTAAAAAAATTCAGGTGGGCGCCGATAGTTATTGACATGAGCCCGAGTGCGATAAGGTTGAATCCCTGAAGATTTTTATGATTTTCCGGTGAAATCAGATGCAGTAGCGGGTCGCCGATTATTATTCCGGCAAAAATATACCCTGTGATCTGCGGGAGTCGCAGGGTTTTTGCAATATGTGCAAAAATCAGTCCGAGAATTATCAAAAGGGCAAGAACAAGTATACCATTGCCCTTCAGGTTAGTTGTTATTATTGAATCAATCATATTAAGCCTGAAAAAATTTTAATCTGTTGTAGTATCTCAATTAATATTTGTCTATAAAAAAGTGACTAAAAAAATAATATTGAATATTTATTCAATATTATAGGGGGAACTCATGAAAACTGTTTTCGGGATATCCCCTTGTCGGAACAATATCAGATAAAACCAGTATTATCGTTTTAAAAAAATGTAA
This sequence comes from Spirochaetota bacterium, assembly GCA_003246895.1. Classification (GTDB taxonomy): domain Bacteria; phylum Spirochaetota; class UBA4802; order UBA4802; family UBA5550; genus SZUA-423. Next base: position 31,378 of record QKCL01000069.1, read on the forward strand.
ATACCGGTTTTCAGATGTTTCCATAATCTACCCTATATTTGCGCTTCTTGGGTGAATTAATGCTTGTTTTAAGGGAACTTTTTTTTTAAAGTTCAGATATCAGAACGGTTGAGGTTATGAATGTACAGTCTAAACAGTTCAAATTTTCCTGCAATGATTCCATTGACCAGTGAAAAAATTTCAGAATTTCTGGATTTTATACCCGTCCCAATACTGATTAGCTCAGTTAAGATGGATAGCGTAAGGATAAATGAGTCCGGGAGAAATATTATTAACTCTCTCTTTGGATCCGAGGATATGTTCATTGATCAGATGAGGAATAACTATGGTCTTTACAGGAAAATAATGGAATTCGGCAATGTAAGACACTATTTTCTTGAAGCAGTAAAAACAAAAAAGGCTGTTAAGGACTGTTTTGTGACCTTCTGTATTGGTGAAAATGGGGGCTGTCAGAGAGAAATAACATGGCTGATGAATATAAGCCCGGTTTGTGATGAGTTTTCCGGTTCTGTGAAATCATTTGTTACTGCCATAGAGGATGTATCTGAAATATTTAATTATAACAGGGAGATAAATTATTCTCTCAAACATCTGGAAGGTGTAATAGAAGCATTTGCAAAGGAGAGGATTGCATATCTTTTTGCATACGGTCAGGAGGAGACTGTCAAACACCTTCTTGAGGTAAGGGTTTTTTCAAAAATGATTGCCGATTCAATAATGAAAGATGTAACTCTCAAAAACGGTGATCCCGAATATCTGAAGATTACCCCTCTTTATATAAGAATGCTCGAGCTTTCGGCTCTTCTTCATGATTTTGGAAAAGTAAAGCCTGAGATTAATTCTGTCATTATGCAGCCCAGAAAACTGACTGATAGTGAATATGAGACAGTAAAAAAACATACCATTGTCGGATCAGACCTCATAGGGCTGGAGAATGAAATGCTTAAAATGTGCTGGCTTGTGACCAGGCATCACCACGAAAAGTGGGATGGTTCAGGATATCCCGATGGTTTAAGCGGCAGGGATATTCCGCTTTCATCGAGGATTGTGGCTTTTGCAGATATGGTTTCAGCCCTTAAAAACAAAAGGGTATACAAGGATGCAATAAGCGATATCGAGGAGATAAAAAAAATATTTATCGAATGCAGGCATCATTATGACCCCATCGTTTTCGCCCATGGCATGATGCTTCTTGAAGATATGCATAGAAAATCTAAGTATATCGAGAATGCGTACAAAGATTTTGAACTGACATCGGGATATATAGTTGATCTTCTTACAGATGTTTTCAAATTTCTTTCTGACAGGTAGATATGTTTTGGTCTTTTCTCCAGTCTTTTCCTGAACGCCTTTCAGGATTGTGTATCAGGTAGTCATGGTAATTTAAGACTCTTCTTTTCCCGGTTCTTCTGTTTCTTTGACCGGCTTTTTCTGTATATTCTTTTCGTATAATACTGTTTAGAAATTCAAGTGAAGACAGATCAAGATCCAGCAGTTTTGAGATATTCCAGAATAGTTTTTCTAGTTTCTCTTCAATATTGTCAGTATGATCATTATCATCCGGGAGATTGGTCTTGCTGGAGCACGTATTTGTCTCATCATCAGACAGAAGTCATGCATGATTTATGTTAAATATTTTTATTATATCATAGATAACTGAATATGAGTGAAAGTACTTTGAATTTTCGATATCGTTCAGAGTTCCCCTGGAAATACCAGGTTTAGCTGAAAATCTATTCTGACTGAGGTTCAGTCTAATGGGGAGCGGCCGGATTCTTTTTCCTATTGTTTTTTTCAACATTCTGCCTTAAAGCCGAATAATAAAATTAAAAAACAGGAATGAAATATGTCAAGTCTGAGATATTATGAAATGTTAAATCGCAGTAATATATGAAATAGACGGGGCAGCAGAAATGCTGCCCCGGAAAAATAAAATCAATCAATAACCCTTCAAATCTCTGCTGGCATTTCCGTTCTGGTTGTAACATTTACCTGAATTACTGTGGCATGAGCTTGAATAGCTTCTCACTGAACCGCAGTCGGAACCTTTTGCCTTTTTGCAGATTTCCTGTGCTTTTTTTCGGTCTGAAAATGAATCACCTGGAACACATACCTGATAATCCCCTCCATTGCTGAAAGTGTAACATTTTGCAAAGAGATTAATACTAATTGTAGAAAAAGTAAAAATTAACATAATGAGAAAAACATTTTTTTTCATTGACCAACCTCCATTTTAGGTGCTAATATAGCATAACACTATTTTAGAAGCAATAAAAATATAGGTTTTACCGGTGATTCCAGGAAAATATACCAGGATTTAAATTCCGGTGACAAAAATACTTGCCAACAAATCTGCGGTTCTGGAAAGATAATCATAGAAATTTTAAAATAAAATAACAGGTATATAAATGATAGAAGTAAGAGATTTAACACTGGCTTATGGTAAAAGGATCTTGTTCAAGGATGTAAATATAAAATTTTCTCCCGGGAACTGTTATGGACTTATCGGAGCCAACGGAGCGGGAAAATCCACCTTCCTTAAAATTCTTGAGGGTAAGGTTGAATCAACCCAGGGTGAAGTAATTATCGGAAACAAGCAGAGGATGGCTGTCCTTGAGCAGGATCAGTTTGCCTATGATGAGCATACTGTCATGGATACTGTCATAATGGGCCATAGGTCACTCTATGAGGTTCTTCATGAGAGAGATATGATTTATCAGAAAGAAGATTTTTCCGAAGAGGATGGGCACAGGGCTGCGGAGCTTGAAGAGCTTGTTGAAGAAATGAACGGATATGAGGCTGAGGCAAATGCCGGCATTCTTCTTGACGGACTTGGAATAACAGATGAGTTTCATGAGAAGAAACTTAAAGAACTTGAAGGTGGCCAGAAGGTAAGGGTTCTGCTCGCGCAGGCACTTTTTGGAGATCCTGAAATTCTTCTTCTTGATGAGCCCACAAACAACCTTGATATTGAATCTATTTCATGGCTTGAGAATTTTCTTTATAATTTTAAAAATACTGTAATTGTAGTATCTCACGACAGACATTTTATGAATAAGGTCTGTACACATATGGCGGATATAGATTTTGGAAAGATCCAGGTATATCCGGGCAACTATGACTTCTGGGCAGAGGCAAGTCAGCTTATGGCGAAGCAGAAGAAGGATGAGAACAAGAAGAAAGAAGAAAAGGCCAAGGAACTCAAGGCTTTTATTGAGAGATTCAGTTCCAATGCTTCAAAGGCCAAACAGGCAACCTCCAGAAAGAAACTTCTTGAGAAGATGAATATAGAAGATATTCCGGCATCTTCAAGAAAATTCCCATACATTGCATTCAATGCGGAAAGAGAGTGCGGAAAGATGATTCTAACTGTTGAAAATCTTTCCAAGTCAGTAGATGGAGAGCTGCTCTTCAAGGATTTTAATCTCACTATAAATAAGGGAGACAAGATTGCATTTGTCGGTCAGAACAATCTTGCAAAAACAGTACTGTTTCAGATTCTTATGGGTGAGCTTGAACCGGATTCCGGTGAATTCAGATGGGGAGAGACAATTACAAATTCCTATTTCCCAAAGGAGAACAGCAAATATTTTGAGAACAAGGTGAGTCTGATACACTGGCTGAAACAGTATTCAACCGATAATGATGAAACATTTGTCCGGGGCTTCCTGGGAAGAATGCTTTTTTCCGGAGAGGAATCAATGAAAACCGTTGATGTACTTTCAGGTGGAGAAAAGGCGCGTTGTCTCCTTTCAAGAATGATGCTTTCAGGAGCCAATGCCATGATTCTTGATGAGCCTACCAACCACCTGGATCTTGAAAGTATTACGGCACTGAATAATGGACTGATAAAATTTCCGGAGATTCTTTTGTTCTCATCACATGACCATCAGTTCATAGATTCGATAGCAAACAGGATAATAGAAATTACTCCAAATGGATATATTGACAGAATGATGTCATTTGATGATTATATACAGAATGAAGATGTTAAAAAACTCAGGGATGACCTATATAAGGGACATGAAAGGCTTAACCTGTAGGAATATTCAAATCCCGCTGCCATGGCGGGATTTTTTATAATTTTTATACTTATTGCAGAATTATACAATAATTTCACTTTAAATAATTATACATCTGTGTCATAATCGTGGAATACTACAGTAGGGGTTGTGTAATGCACATAGAACTTCTTGAAGCTTTAGTAAACCAGGTTGGAAGCATAGTTCTTCTTGCTGTAATACTTTCGAGGTTCAGAATTTTCAGAAGCCTTCTCACACAGGATAGAATTCAATATAGATATCTCGTTCTTCTTGGAATATTTTTCGGACTCTTCGGGATTTTAAAAACATATTCAGGCATCCCCGTAAAGGGTGCTCTTGCAAATGCGAGAGTGGTTGGAGTTTTTGTGGGAGGACTAATCGGAGGGCCCGTTGTGGGTGTCCTGTCAGGAATTATTGCGGGTTTTCACAGGTGGGCCATAGATATCGGAGGTTTTACAGCATTTGCATGTATGGTTTCCACAATAGTTGAAGGCGTCATGGCTGGCATGCTGAGCAAATACTTTTATAAGTCCGAAAAGAAATGGCTTTTTGCTCTTTACGCGGGTATTATTGCTGAGGCTGTCCAGATGGTCATAATTCTGCTGGTTGTGAGACCGTTTGATGACGCCTGGGGCCTGGTAAAAATCATTGGAATTCCAATGATTTTTGCAAACGGTATTGGTATAAGCATGTTCATAGCAATTGTTGAGCTTTTCTATAATGAGAGGGACAAGATAGCGGCCAGTCAGTCAAGGACTGTACTGAGTATTGCAAATGAGACAATAAACCTGTTCAGAAGGGGGCTCACGGAGGAGACAACAAAGGCTGCAGCCATTATTATACGTTCAGTTACAGGCGCTTCAGCCGTTGCATTTACATCGAAGGACAAAATTCTGGCACATGTAGGGGTAGGTTCAGGTCATCATATTGCAGGAGCCAATATAGTGACAGAAATTACAAAGCGCGTTATTAATGAGGGAGTTTCGAGAATAGCAAACGACAAAAAGGATATTGCATGTGAGCACAAAGGCTGCAGGCTGAAGAGGGCAGTCATTGTTCCGCTTCGGGTAAAAAATGCAGTGGCCGGAACTCTCAAAATATATAAGGATGAAGCAATAACCCCTGTTGATGAGGAGATTGCGGAAGGGCTGGCATCACTCTTCTCCACCCAGATTGAACTGAGCCGTATTGATGAACAGGCAAAACTTCTTGACCAGGCTGAACTCATGGCCCTTCAGGCACAGATAAATCCCCACTTCCTTTTTAACGCCATAAACACCATTGTGTCTTCAATAAGAACAAGTCCTGACCATGCAAGGGACCTTCTGATCAAACTCGGTTCATATTTCAGAAACAGTCTCAATCAGCCCGAGGAGATAAGCTTTTCACACGAAGTGGGGAATATAAATAATTATCTGGAGATAGAGAAGGCCAGATTCGGGGACAAGATAGATATCAGGTATAATATTGACAGGGATATCAAACATAAGATTCCTCCCTTTACACTCCAGCCTCTGGTTGAAAATGCCCTGAAACATGGACTGCTCTCCAGGATTGAGGGTGGTTCAATAGAGATCAGAGCTGTGCAGATGGGGACAGATCTGAAAATAACCGTCAAGGATGACGGGATGGGAATTCCGAGCGACAAGCTTCCTGATCTCCTAAATGACAATGTGGATTCCGGCAGCGTGGGACTGAAAAATGTGAACAAGAGGCTCATCTACAGATATGGATCCGAAAGCGGTTTAAAAATAAAAAGCATGCCGGGATTCGGCACAGAAATATCATTTAGCATACCGGGGTAGAACATGAATGTTTTAATTGTTGATGATGAAAAGCCGGCAAGAGAAGAACTCAAGTATCTTCTTTCGGATTATGAACATGTCAATGTTCTCGGGGAGGCTGGAGACGGTGAAAGTGCAGTGAGCATGGTTTATGAACTGAAGCCGGATGTGGTTTTTCTTGATATACAGATGCCGGTTGTTACAGGAATTGAAGTGGCAGAAATTCTCCTCAACAGTCCGGGAACCCCCTATATCATTTTTATAACCGCATATGATTCCTATGCAATAAAGGCATTTGAACTTCATGCAGTTGACTATCTCCTTAAACCCATTGAAAGGCAGAGGCTGTCCGCGAGTATTGATAGGGTGGAGGACCTGATAAGTTCACGTGATAAGGAAAATTCGACACTCAATGGACTTAAGGAAATGATCGGAAGCTTCAAGAGTGATAAAAAAACATCATACATAACAGTGTGCCGTGATGAAAGATTTTATCCCATACCTTTTGAACAGATCAAATATGCATATTCCGAAGGGAAAAAGACAATCCTTGTCACAACGGAAGGGAAATTTACATATAAAAATACCCTGCAGAATGTTGAGGAGTCCATGACGGAGGATTTTATAAGGACCCATAAGAGTTATATTGTAAATATCAGATATATAGAAGAGATAGAACCCTGGTTTAATGGTGCCTACACAATAACTGTGAGAGGTGATGAACATGAAATTCCACTCAGCAGAAGCTATGCCCGAAAATTCAAGGAAGTGCTGAAAATGACCTGAAAGGCAGGGATGCATCTTATCCTGTATATCTGCAACTTGGTACCCATATAAGACATCTTGAGGAAAAAAATCACAAATTTAGCAATAAAGAGTTATTATCTATCATAATTTATTGGAGGTAAATCATGATCAGCTTTTTATTGTCAATAGCAGCTTTAATTGCCGGTTATTTTATCTACGGAAATATTGTAGATAAAATTTTTGGGGCTAATGGAAACAATGCGACCCCTGCCAGCCGGATAAATGACGGCGTGGATTTTGTTCCGCTGCCATGGTATAAAATTTTTATGATACAGACACTTAATATAGCAGGTCTGGGGCCTATCATTGGTGCAATAATGGGTGCTCTTTATGGTCCTGCGGCTTTCCTGTGGATTGTACTTGGAAGTATCTTCGCGGGTGCGGTACACGATTATTTTTCCGGAATGCTTTCATTGAGACATGATGGAGAGAGTATATCCGAGGTTGTTGGTAATTATCTTGGAAATTTTATGCGTCAGTTCATGAGATTTTTCTCTGTTGTTCTTCTTCTTTTTGTCGGTGTTGTTTTTATACTTGGTCCATCTAAACTTCTTGCGAACATGCAGTTTGGTGGTGTCTTCAATCAGTCATGGGTGTGGCTGCTTATCATAATCGGTTATTATTTCCTTGCAACAATCGTTCCAATAGACAAGATAATAGGAAGGGTTTACCCTGTATTCGGTGTTGTACTCCTTATCATGGCACTTGGTATTGGCGGTGTTCTGATTTTTACAGGTGCCAATATTCCTGAAATATCATTTCATAACTATCATCCAAAGGGACTGCCCTTATGGCCTTTGATGTTTATAACAATAGCCTGCGGTGCTCTCAGCGGATTCCACGCGACCCAGTCGCCTGTTATGGCGAGATGTCTTCAGGATGAGAGACACGGCCGCAGAGTTTTCTACGGAGCGATGATAACAGAAGGTGCAATTGCACTTGTTTGGGCTGCGGCAGCAATGTCATTCTTTGGCGGAATTGAAGGACTTAATGCAACTCTTGGAAAAGGCGGTTGGGCTGTTGTTGTTCATAAGGCATCAATAGGTCTCATGGGACCAATAGGAGGATTCCTTGCAATACTTGGTGTAATTGCATGTCCAATTACATCCGGAGATACTGCTTTCAGAAGTGCAAGGCTTACAATTGCCGATGCCCTTGACCTCAAGCAGAGGCCCATAAGAAACAGGCTTCTCATCGCAATTCCTCTTTTTGCACTTGCAATTGCAATTACATATCTTCCATGGCAGGTAATCTGGAGATATTTTGCATTCTCCAATCAGACACTTGCAACTATTGTTCTATGGGCAAGCGCAATGTTCCTTGCTATTAACAACAAGTTCCACTGGATTGCTACAATTCCTGCAACATTCATGACAGCAGTATGTACAACATATATTCTCATGGCACCTGAAGGATTCAAACTGTCAACTTCAATTGCCTACCCTGTAGGAATCGTGGTGGCACTCTTTGCATTCACATCTTTTGTTGCATATCTCTTCCCCAAAGGGAGATCATCTGCAACTGCTACAGAAACAGACTAGAATACTATTTAACAATATGAAAGTACAAAGCGGGCACATGCTGCCCGCTTTTTTTATTTCCCCTGCAGAATCAATAATTTGAAATTCCCCTGTCTTTGATTAATTTTGAATGAGGGGGTTCCGGTATGAAACTTCATGACAATATAATTTTTGAGATTAAGGAAGCGGAAAGAAATTCAAAAACGGCCATAGAAGAAGCTATAATGAAAGGTGAAGAGAGGCTCAAAGAGGTCGAGGCAAAAATAAGGGATGAGTTCAACGTAAAGCACGCGAAACTCAGAGAGGAACTGAAGGATGATTTCTCCAAAAGGCTATTAATGGCTGAATCGGAGTTTTCAGAAGTAATGAGAGAGAGTTCTGAACTGAAAAATGAGCTGGGTAAACTTTCCGAAAGCAAATATGAAATACTCATGAATCTTTTCTTAAACCGGACCGGAGAGGGGTAAATGTCCATTTCAAAAATGTACAGGGTACTGGCATGCGGACATGTTGATGAAAGAGACAGGCTGCTGGGAGAACTGCAGCATCTCGCTATTGTTGAAGTATCAGATATTAATAGTGATAGGATATCAGAAGACAATGAAATAAGTAAAATAATAGAATCTGATTCAGAACGGCTTCAGTCAGTAAAGGTTCTTCTTGAAAAAATGAAAACATACAGTCCTGAAGATAAAGTTTTTTCAAGGTTCATGACGGGGCCTGCTTTAATAAAACGGGACAGGTACGATGAAATATGGAACTCTGAAGAAACCTTGTTTAAAATAAGAACCGGCAAAGAACTCTTTGAAGCTCTTGAAAAAGTGGATGCCAAAAGGGAATCACTCAAGGTTTCCATGGAAGAGCTCAGCCCCTTCAGAGGCCTTGACTTTTCATTCTCAGAGTTGAGAAGCCTCTGGTATGCGGAATTCAGAGTTATTTCAGCGGAGGAAGCGGTATTCAATGAAATAGAAAAAAATGATAAAATAGAAATTTTCAGGGCCGGAGAAAAGGATACTGCTCTGCTTCTGTTTCATAAATCTCATAACAGGGAAGTGGCGGAATTTACAGGCAGGTTAAATGCCGAATTTCTCCAGGTGCCTTCATCCTTTGATAATCCTGCAGAATCATTCAATGAGCTTAAAGAAAAAGTTGAGAGCGTTGAAAATGAAACCATTGATATAGAGAAAAAGATCAGGTCATTTGCCGTTTCATCAATTCAGCATCTGTCGGCAGTGAAAGAATATGGTGAAAATATGCTTTTGAGGAGAGATGCCCTTATGGGCGTAGATTCCGGAAGAAGCAGTTTTATCATGAAGGGGTGGATAGACATTGATGACATCCCTCTCCTCCATGAGCTTGAAAAGAAATTCAGTACTGTTGAATGTTTTACTGAAAAACCTGAAGCCGGAGAAAATCCTCCAATAAAACTCAAGGACACAAAACTTTTCAGTCCCTTTCAGATGTTTGTAAAAATGTACAGCATGCCTGCATACGGTACAGTTGACCCAAGCAGGTTTACGGCGTTTTTCTTTGCACTCTTCCTTGGCATAACACTCACCGATGCGGCATATGGACTTGTTCTTGCAGTTTTATCAGCAGCAGGGCTTATACTTTTCAGAAGAAAACCGGATATTCTCTGGATAACATTCTGGGGGGGCCTCTTTACTGTTGCAGCAGGGCTCCTGACGGGAGGAATAGCAGGAGATCTTTTCAGAAACAGCTCACCATATGTTTCATCCGGGCAAATGATCTCTTTCAGAAAATATTTCATGTGGTTTGACCCTCTCGTGGATCCCATGATGTTCTTCAGGATTGCACTTGCCCTGGGTGTCATTCAGATTCTGTCCGGCCTTGCCATTGGATTTGTCCATGACTTAAGGATAGGAAGATACTCCGATGCATTTTTTGACAGGCTTACATGGTTCTTCATTGTCGGAATGTCCGTGAAGATTCTTCTGTCTTCAAAAATTTCAGTTGATATGTCTCTCGTACCATATGATGAGCCGCTGTTCACCGGCAGTTACCTGAAATATGAATCTGTTTTGCCTGTTTTCATGTCCCTTCTGATCCTGTTCTTTGGAGGCAGGGAGGAGAAGTCCTGGCCGTTCAGAATCTTTGTTGGGTTCCTTAAACTCACAGTGCTGAGCGGAATTTTTTCATATCTAGGGGACATCCTTTCATATATCCGGCTTATGGCCCTTGGAATGGTCACAGCTGGAATAGGAATGGCCGTTAACGCCATAGCATTTATGTCAGCCGATATCCCTGTTGCCGGTTTCATTATTACATTGATTATTCTTGTAATTGGACATACTTTCAATTTAGCGATAAATCTTATTGGAGGGTTTGTCCATTCCATGCGTCTGCAGTATGTGGAATTTTTTACAAAGTTTTTTACAGGAGGAGGCAGGGTGTTCAGGCCTCTTTCAGATATTGAGGATAAAATAAAATTTCAGCCATGAGAGGTTTATATGAATGATATAGGTTTTGCCATAGCAATTTTCGGGGCAGCATTTACTGCAATATTTGCCGGAATAGGTTCCGCAATCGGGATTTCAAAACCTGGTCAGGCTGCTGCCGGAGTGCTCAGGGAGGATCCGGACAAGTTTGGAAGCCTTTTTCTACTGGTGGTACTCCCGGGGACACAGGGTTTCTATGGATTCATTGCAGCTTTTCTGGTAATAATTAAACTTGGTATGCTCGGGGACAAAATAGTGACACCTGACCTTTGGCAGGGTGTTCAGATCTTTCTTGCATGTCTGCCGGTGGCAGTAACAGGCTTTATTTCTGCAATTCACCAGAGTCATGTGTGTATGGCGGGAATTCATCTGGTTGCAAAACATTCCGGTGAGGCCATGAAGGGAGTCATATTTGCAGCAATGGTTGAAACATATGCCGTGCTTGGTCTGCTCATTACATTCTTTCTGTTAAACGGTATCAGGTTGTGACAGATGAAAGTTATTGAAAAAATAAATGAAGACAGGGAAGCAAAAATAAGGGAAGTCGAAAGTGAATATGAACTGCGTATTACAAAAATCAAAGAGGACTATGAACTTAAGTGGAACAGTACTCTCCGGACTGAACAGGAAAAACATAATTATGAACTGGTACTGGCCCTTAACAGAATAAGAAACGGCCATCTGATTAAAAGAGACATGGACATTCTCAGAGAGAAACAGATGCTCATTGACAGATACATGGAAAGGATAGTGGAAGATGTTATTTCAGACCCTGAACTCTATGCAGGGTTTATAAGGCATACGGCAGCGGCGGGTGCCGGACTGGGAATGAGGGAGATCCTCATAAACATGAACGATCATGATATTTTCGATGAGACTTTCATTGAGTCTCTCAACAGTGAGGCCCGGTCTTTTTGTGAAGAATGGGGCGGATTTTACATAGGGAAAGAGCGTATTGATGAAAAGGGCATTGTAATAGTCAATGGCAGAAGACGAATAAACGGAACGGTCAGGGCCTATGTTGAAGAGTTCCGAAGAAACAGCATCGTAGAAATTTCAGAAATGCTTTTCAGGGAGTAAGTAACATGCTGCGAATGGGAAAAAAGGTGAATAATGATGTATTCCTGGTCGCACTGATCAGGGCACTTGAGGTGAGACTGCCGGATAGATCTCTTCTGGAACAGCTCAGATCCTGTATAACCATGAGTGAGGCTTCTGAAAAAATGGAGAAAAGTCTTTTCTCCGGATTTCTCAGGGAAGGAGAAAGTTTTGACTCCGAAAGGTTTATGGAAAAATCCCTGTCATGGGCCCTGGGAGTTGTACAAGAGTATTCTGAAAATCCTGTACTCATGCCCTATCTCAGGTCAGGGTTTGATTGTCTCAACTGCATAATATGTCTTAAAAGCAGGCTCACAGAGACGGATTATTCAGCATTATCAGGACTCGGAAGCTGCAGTACAGAAGAAATGAAGAGAATTTTTGAAACTGAGAAGTATTCATCACTTCCTGCTGAGTTCAATGAAGCTGTACTGAAATCAGTTGAGGGCTACTTTGAGAACAGGGAACTTCTCCTGATAGATTTACATTTTGAGAAAGCCCTTTACAGATACAGGAAGAGACTTGTTTCTCAAATGAACAGTGAACTTATGGAGAGGTACCAGTCTGCGGAAATAGACATGAAAAACCTTTCATCTGCAGTGAGGATTCGCGAGTTCAGCCTTGTAAAAGACTTCCTGAAAAATTTTTTCATCCCCGGCGGAAATTTGACCTTTGAGGAATACAGTACTCTCTTTAAGTCAGGTGAAAACAGATATTTATACATGAAAGACCCTGACTCTGAAATTTCAAACACAACCATCGGCTCTTTAGATTTTGAAATAAGGTCACTGAAATATCTTTATTCAATACTTTCCGAATCGGATTACGGAATTTTCGGACCGGAACCGGTCATTGCCTTTGTGAAAAGAATTGAGCATCGGTCAGGTCTTGTTTCTTTCGTTTTACAGAACATTGCCTGCAACTGCAGAACTGACATGGAAAGGCTTCTGTGGGGAGGTTTATTATGAGAATTATTTTTGTGGGGAGAGAGTGTGAAATATTTTATTTCAGATCATCCGGAGCAGAGGCGGTCCTTATTGAAGATCCCTCGGGTTTCAGCAGTTACATTGAAACGCTTTTACAGCACAGTGACATGATGATCTTTGCCACCAATGAATATACAGAGAAAATCTCTCCTGAACTTATTGAAAAACTATGGAAGAGAAATATTTCGGTAACCTCCCTTTCCGAAAAAGAAAGGGCCTTCAGCTATACCGGGGAAATTCTTTTTGAAAAGATATCAAGGGCTGTTGGAATAAATGTAAGGAATCTGTAAATGGATAAATTCGGAAAAATACAGAAGGTTTCAGGTCCGCTGGTGATTGCAGGGGGCATGACCGGGTCAAGGATGTATGATGTTGTAAGGGTTGGAGAAAGGCGTCTACTTGGCGAAATAATTGAACTCAATGAGGACAGGGCATCCATTCAGGTCTATGAAGATACGGCCGGACTTGGAACCGGAGAGGACATTGAATTTGTTGATGAACCGCTTTCGGTTGAACTGGGGCCCGGGCTTCTGGGGTCCATTTTTGACGGAATTCAGAGACCTTTGGACAAACTCCTTGAGGGTGATGGTGATTACATAGTACGTGGTGCGGACATACCTGCCCTTGACCGTGAGAGGAAGTGGGAATTTAAACCGTTGGTAAAGGCAGGGGACAGTGTCAGGGAAGGGGATATTATAGGCACTGTTTCTGAAACTGAACTCATAGAACACCGTATAATGGTTCCATTCAGGTGTTCCGGAACTGTGGAAGAAATAAAAGATGGAGACTTAACAGTAACTGACACTGTATGCATAATTCGGGGAAATGACAATCAGATGCATGAACTTGCAATGAGACAGACATGGCCTGTAAGAATACCAAGAAGATATGTGAAGAAACTTTTTCCCGGGGAAATACTCACCAGCGGGCAGAGGGTCATAGACAGCCTTTTCCCTGTGGCAAAGGGCGGCACCGCATGTATACCAGGCCCATTCGGAAGCGGCAAAACGGTCGTCCAGCACCAGCTGGCAAAATGGGCTGATGCGGACATAATAGTATACATAGGCTGCGGAGAGAGGGGCAATGAAATGACAAGTGTACTTCAGGAATTTCCGGAACTGAAGGACCCTAATACAGGGCAGCCCCTGATGAAGCGGACTGTGCTGATCGCAAATACTTCGAACATGCCCGTTGCAGCAAGAGAGGCATCGGTCTATACGGGAATAACGGTTGCAGAGTATTTTCGCGATATGGGGTATTCTGTTGCGCTCATGGCCGATTCAACTTCCAGATGGGCAGAGGCAATGAGGGAGATTTCAGGGTCACTGGAAGAGATGCCTGGTGAAGAGGGTTATCCGGCCTATCTTTCATCACGTGTTGCGGATTTTTACGAGCGCGCGGGCAGGGTTCGGTGCTGCGGCACAGAGGGACGTGAAGGGAATCTCACGGTAATTGGCGCAGTATCTCCAGCAGGCGGAGACCTTTCCGATCCGGTAGTTCAGGCTACACTGAGGGTGGTGAAGGTTTTCTGGAGCCTTGAGGACAAACTCGCTTTTGCAAGGCACTTCCCGGCAATTAGCTGGTTAAGGTCATATTCGTTATATGAGGAGACACTGGACCGGTACCTGAAAGAAAAGGTCTCTCCTGACTTCCCTGAAAACAGAAAACGCATTGTCTATATTCTCGAAAAGGAGGATGAACTTGCCGAGATCGTGAGACTTGTGGGTGCGGATTCACTTGGCGGACAGGACAGGCTTCTCCTTAAAACCGCCAGAATAATAAGAGAGGACTTTCTGCACCAGAATGCCTTTAACAGCGACGATACCTTCAGCCCGCTTGTACTGCAGAATTTTATTATGAGTGTAATACTTTTTTATCATGATCTTCTCATGGATGCTGTAAATTCCGGAGTCGACTTCGGCGCAATTGAGAATCCTGAAACAGATGAAATTATATCGAAACTTAAATTCAGCAAAGACCTGAATCAAGAGTACCTGACCGGTATATATGATGAAATAAAATCCGGTGTAAATAACCTAAGGAAGGGGGGAGCCGGTGATTAATGAATACAGAACAATCAGAAACATTGTAGGCCCCCTCCTTCTTGTTGAGGAGGTTGAAGGGGTAAAATACGAGGAACTTGTGGAAGTGAGGCTTTCTAATGGAGAGAAGAGGAAAGGGAAGGTCATTGAACTTGAGAATGATACTGCACTTGTTCAGGTATTTCAGGGAACCGCAGGTATAGATATTCCCAGAACTTCTGTAAGTTTTCTGGGCAAGGGTGTGGAACTCAAGGTTTCCGGAGATATTATAGGAAGGGTATTCAACGGTTTCGGTGACCCCATAGATGGAGGACCTGAAATCCTTCCTGAAAAGGAAATGGATATTAACGGCCTTCCTCTTAACCCATGTGCACGGGAATATCCAAATGAATTTATTGAGACAGGGATCTCCGCAATAGATGGTCTGAATCCCCTGATACGTGGGCAGAAACTCCCGATTTTTTCAGGTTCCGGTTTGCCCCACAACCGTCTTGCTGCCCAGATTGCAAGGCAGGCCAGAGTCCTTGATAGTGATGAAAACTTTGCCGTAATATTCGGCGCCATGGGCATAACCTATGAGGAATCGGAATTTTTCAGAAGGGAGTTCGAGGATTCGGGTGTTCTCAGAAAATCCGTGCTATTCATAAATCTTGCCGATGACCCTGCAGTGGAGAGAATTGCAACTCCCAGGGTCGCAATGACAGCCGCGGAATATCTGGCCTTTGAAAAGGGAATGCATATACTTGTAATACTTACGGACTTTACGAATTACTGTGAGGCTCTCAGGGAGATAGCATCGGCAAGGAAGGAGATTCCAGGACGCAGAGGGTATCCCGGGTATCTCTATACTGACCTTGCTTCAATTTATGAAAGGTCATGCCGCATTAAAAACAGGGAGGGGTCCATAACCCTTGTTCCTGTACTTACAATGCCGGAAGATGATAAAACCCACCCTATTCCTGATCTGACAGGGTATATTACCGAAGGTCAGATTGTACTCTCAAGGTCCCTCTACAGAAAAAATATCACGCCTCCAATTGATGTTCTGCCGTCCCTTTCAAGACTCAAGGACAAGGGCATAGGGGAGGAGAAGACCAGAGAGGATCACGGTGATCTTTCAAATCAGCTCTTTGCCGCTTATGCGAGGGGTAAGGAGATGCAGGAACTGGCTCTCATTCTCGGTGAGTCATCTCTTTCAGAAACAGACCGTATCTATTACCGGTTTTCCGAAGAGTTTGAAAAGAAATTTGTTTCCCAGGATTTTTATGAAAAAAGAAGCATCATTGATACGCTTGATCTTGGGTGGAGTCTTTTAGAAATGTTCCCTGACAGGGAACTGAAAAGAATCGGCGAAGCCCTTAAAGAAAGATACTTCAGGAAGGAAAATCATGGCCGTAATAGCTGACATCGTCTCCACAAGAATGGAGCTAATGAAGCTTAAAAAAAAGGAGATCATTTCAGTAAAGGGGCATAAGCTTTTAAAAGACAAACTCGATGAGCTCATAAGAATTCTCATCACCAATATAAGGCAGTGGAAGGCTCTTGACCGTGAAATAGCATCACAGCTCCAGGAGATAAGGGCTTCAATAAATTTGTGCAGTGTTTTTTCTGACCTGAAATATTTAAGGCAGTCACTTTTTTACGTAAAGGAAATGGCGGGCATTTCAGTAACTGATATAAGGGTACTGAATATTGATATCAAAAAGTATGAACTGAATCCGGTAAAACATGAACTTCCCTTCTATGGAACAGCATCAACCTCATCTTTCTGTGAAGGCCTTGCAAAAATCACTGAGGAAACTGTCAGAAACATGCTTAAACTGTCCGAACTTGAAAGGTCCATGAACTTAATATCAGATGAAGTACTTCGAACAAGAAGAAGAGTGAATGCCCTTGAGTATTACATGATTCCGAATATCCGGGATACAATAAAATCTATTTCCATGAAGCTCGAGGAACATGACAGAAATACGAAATCGCAGCTCATGAGAATAAAGGATCTTATCAGGGCACCGAAGGTAAGGTCTTCTGCAAATCCGGGTGGATTTAAAATTCAGGATCTGTAGGAGAGATTTTACCTAGGGTTTTTGCGATGATATAACTCAGCATGTTAAGCCTGTACGGTTTCTGAATAAATCCTGCAGCACCCAGGTTTATGATTTCTTCATGCCAGATATTTGTGGTAAATCCGGATGATATGAGTACCTTTGCTTCAGGAGAAATTTCCAGTATGTTCTTTAGTGTATCCTTTCCGCTCATTACCGGCATAATAACATCAAGTATTACCAGGTCGATGTTATCCTTATTGCTGATGAAATATTCAAGAGCCTCCTGGCCGTTTCCTGTACAGTGAACGTCATATCCAAGCGACTGCAGCTGGTTTTTAGCAGCGTCCAGTATAATTGCCTCATCATCTGCAATGAGTATTCTGCCTGTGCCGCGATAAATGCTGCTTTCGAATTCCATGGGAGAACTGTTATCCTTGCCTAATACAGACGGGAAGTAGAGCCTGAAAACTGTTCCTATGCTGGTTTCGCTGTAGACTGTTATGTGACCGCTGTGTTCCTTGACTGTACCATATACTGCAGATAGGCCAAGTCCTGTACCTTTGCCCACATCCTTTGTAGTAAAAAAAGGATCAAAAATTTTCTTTATTATATCCTTGTCAATTCCTGTTCCTGTGTCACATACACTTATCTCAATGTAAGTCCCCGGTTCGAGCTGCTCAGTATATTTCGCATGATCCTCTTCCCTGATAGTAATATTCCTGGTTCTTATAGTGAGGGTCCCTCCGTCATTCATTGCATCCCTGGCATTTATAGAGAGGTTTAACAGAGAGTTTTGAAGAAGAGTTGAGTCACCTGTTATGAGAGGGTATTCGGCTTCGTTGAAAATTTTAATTTCAATGTTCTTGTTCAGGCTTCTTTCAAGAAGAGAAACTGTTTCATCTATTATACTGTGAATATTAACGGTTTCCAGGTTCATGGTATTTTTTCTGGAGAAAAAGAGAAGTCTCTTTGTAAGCTCAGATGCCCTTTCAATGCTTGAGGCTATTGTTTTTGTATATTTCAGGAGTGGTGAATCTTTCGGCAGTTTCATTTCTATGAGTTCAGTATTCCCCATTATTCCAGCCATCATATTATTGAAATCATGGGCGATTCCGCCGGCAAGCTGTCCAACAACATCCATCTTTCTGGACTGATTTAACTGTTCCTCCATTTTCTTTCTGTCTTCAATGTCGCGGATTATTGCCTGAGCCGCTCTAGCCCCGGAGAGGGCAATCGGGTTTAATGTTACGTCGCAGCGGAAAGTTTTGCCGTCAGGTTTTATATGGAGCCACTCCATTGAGTATTTTTTTCCCTGGGCCAGTCCTGTTTTCATTTCACATATCTTGTCCATTGATCTTTTGCCGTCAGGCTGGAATTCAGGAGAAAAATCTGCTGTTGTTTTTCCAATAATTTCATTTTTAGTCCTTCCGAATATTTCTTCAACTTTCGGGTTGCAGTCAATTATATATTCATCGTTGAAGTACAGTATCCCTTCTCCTGCATATTCAAAAAGGCCTCTGTACTTTGTTTCATTTTCATTTTTTTTGCGGTAAAATACGACAAGCATTATAATGGCCAGACTCTCAATTATTATAAAAAGAAAAACGCCCATAATATAGAACCTGTTTTTTTCCAGAAATGAGATTTGCCTGAAAAGTATCTTCGACCCGGCAGGGATCAGGTTTCTGTTCACATTGAACCTTTCAAGTACATTCTCGTCAAGCATGCATATTCTTGGAGATTCAGCCATTACAGGTATTTCTGAGATTTTTTCGCCTGAGAGAATCCTGATTCCCATGAGTGCCGCTGTTCTGCCCTGTTCATAGGCGCTTACCATATCTCCGCCAATAATGCCCAGTCCCATGAGTGTGTCGGCGTGATAAAACACCGGTACAGATGACTCTTCAGCCAGTGTTTTTACAAAAATTTCAGGATCAACAAGTCTTTGGTCCGGCTCTCTGTAGAAATCAAGGAAGAAGATAACGTTTCCTTTTGGAAGTTTTGATGCTTTTTGGATTATGGAATAAGAATAAAGATCAGAGTTTTTATTCATAATCTCGAAGGCTACTCTGTCTGTATATCCTGATTCCATACGTCTGATAATTTCCTTGTTCAGCAGTCCGGTAACAGTGGAGTCTGTTATAAATAATATTTTGGAAGTATTGGGAAGTATCTTGAGAATCAGATCAATTGTGCCTGTATAGTTGGTCCTTGAAATAATTCCGGTCATATTTCCGGGTATCTGTTTTATTACAGGTTTTTCAACACCGCAGAAAACAGCCCTGGATCCTGGAAAAAGATTTTTCCAGTGGGCTATATAAAATTTATATGCCGCGCTGTCGTTAATAAGAACAAGATCAGGGCGTGATTTACTGTATTTATATTTCAGAATTTCCTTAAGCTTTCGGGCATATTCATCATTTGGAGTCTTAAAATTCTCTTTTGAATTCATGTATTCATAGTATATATCAATTTTCTTGCCGTATTTTTTCTTTAAGGTGTCATACATTCCGCTGTTTATATTATCAGACCAGCTGTACCCGCGGTGGTAGGAATTAAGGAGCAGTACAATCTTTTTTTTTGTTTCTACATGAAACGGCACGTGGTTAGCATAACCAGCAGTTACGGTGACTGTCAGAAGCAGAAAAATATATTTTATTTTTTTAAACTTTAACATTGCTGTTCACGGTTCTTATTTTTTTATAATATATGATTTAATTTAAATAATCAATGTTTTTTCCGGCCATGAATAAAAATATAGATAAGATATAAAATGGGTTGCTTTTCAGGTATTGTGAATAATTCTGATGAAATGATACGGGAAAACAGCTACAGAAAACTTCAGAGGCATTTTGATTCCATGCCGGTACCATTTCCATCCACTTCAAATGGGACTGAGCTGACAATTCTGGAAAGTTTTTTCGCTGAAGATGAAATCTCCGTGGCTATGGCCATGGACTTCAGACTGCGTTCCGCTGCAGAAATTTCACAGAGAGCAGGAATTTCCGATATTCCATTTGTGGAGAAGAAGCTTGACTCAATGCTTTCAAAGGGTGCGCTTCTTTACCGAGAAGAAGGAAAGCTCTATTCACTGGTTCCGCTAATTGTGGGAATGTATGAATTCCAGTTAAAAAGGCTTACTCCGGGTTTTCTCACCAGTTTTTATAAATATATGAAGGAGAAGTTTGCCTTCCATTTTCTCACAACATCAAGGCCACAGACAAGAATACTGCCGGTTAACGTAACCGTGTCGGCCGGTAATCGAATTTCAACCTATGATGAGTACCGGGACATGATTAAAGGTGCGGGAGACAGAATTGTTGTCATTGAATGTATCTGCAGAAAGGTCCACGATATGGAGGGGGATCCATGCAGAATTTCAGACAGGAGGGAACTCTGTCTTGCCCTCCGTGACTATGCCGATACTGCTCTCCATGAGGGATGGGGGAGAAAAATAACCGTCCAGGAGGCTCTTGAACTTGCTGAATTAAACCGGAAAGACGGTTTTGTACTTCAGAGTGCAAATGACCGGAATCCGAATTTTATCTGTGCATGCTGCAGTGACTGCTGCGGTTTGCTGAATATGATTAAGTCGGTTCCATCTCCTGCTGACTATGTTGAAAGCAGTTACTTCTGTGAAGTTAACAGCAAATCGTGTAAAAGCTGCAGAATCTGTATCAAAAGATGCCCCATGAATGCCGTTGAGATGAGAAACGGCTTCATAAGAATAAACAGGTCAAGATGCATCGGCTGCGGGGTCTGCACAGATGCCTGCAGATTCGGCGCTCTTTCCATGAAGTTAAAGGCAGAACATAAAGTTCCACCTGAAAATGTTGATGATCTCTATGAGTTATTCAGAGGGAAGAAGAATTATGTTAAAAAAACCAGATTGATTGTACGTTATATTCTCTGGAAACTTAAGCTTTTAAAGTAGTGATAATGAAGCTGCATATTTCCTCAAAGCCGGTCTTCTGTTTCGATGATGTAATAAATAGTTCAGCATTCTCCTTAAGGCTGAGTAAATTGTTTCTGAACATCTCAATTGAAAAATCGGACAATTGAATATAATCGTGTTTTGTTATGATCACTGCATCGGAGTCTTTAAATATTGCCGGGTATTTCATCGGTTTATCATCTCCCTCAGGAACAGAAAGCAGTACAATATTCAGGTCCGCTCCTATGTCATGGCCCGAGGTGCAGATGAGGTTCCCGATATTCTCGATCAGAATAAAATCATATTTTTTAAAATAATCCGGCATCAGAGACTGTTCAAGCATGTATGCATCAAGGTGGCATGCTCCTCCTGTCTGAATCTGGACAGAGTCAAATCCCTCGGATATTATTTTTCTCGCATCTACATCTGAGTCCACATCTCCTTCAATAACAAGAACAGAACGGTTCCGCATCGTTTTAATGAGTTCTATTATTAAAGATGTCTTGCCGCAGCCCGGTGATCCCATTATGTTTATCAGAAAACATGTGTTCTCTCGGGCCTGTTTCCGTATACGGTCGGCGCAGATTTTATTGTCCTCGTGAATGGATTTATCAATCTTTATGATTCTTGTCATATTACCTCCATATCGACTATTCTGAACGAAGAGTCTCCAATTATTGAGCACCTGTTTCCGCAGACAGGGCATTGAAGATCTATTTGATCGATATTTTCTGTTTCATATTCATAGGAGCAGGTGCGGCACGATATAACGGGTTTGAGCTTTTCCAGAGCAAGTTCAGCTCCATGAGCCGCAGTCCCGGCGGTAAGACTCTTAAAGTATCTGTTCATCCAGCTTTCATCAAGGTCTGTAAAGGCTCCGGTTTCAATTCTGACTTTGATGATTCTTTTTACCATGTTTTTTTTTGCTGTATCAAGAATTATCCTGAGAATATCTTTCATCACAGTTATTTCGTGCATATATTTTCCATGGGCATTGACTTTGTTCTTATCAGATAATATATTGTACTGACTATATTAATGCACAGGGAAAATAATGAAAAGTATAAAAACAAAACTCATAGTTGTTATGCTGCTATTGTCAGTGTCGCTTCTTTCTGCAATGCAGGTATTTTCCATTTATACACAGTACAGCCAGAGTGGTAAAAGCATAGAAAATACTAAAAAAATACTCCTTGAAAATTATGACAGAATGATTGCCGGACAGGTAAAGAATATTGTATCCCTCATTGACAGAATGGAAAAGGTTAATTCTGCAAAGGGGCTGGCTCTTTCGGAAAGACAGCAATATGTTAAAGAGGTAATAAGGAATATCAGATATGCTGAAGACGGATATTTTTGGATAGATGATTATGAGGGGAACAATATTCTCATGCCGCCGAGTCCGCAGTCCGAGGGTAAAAACCGTTTGGGTATGAAGGATGTAAAGGGATACCCTCTTATCAAATATCTCATAGAAAACGGCATCAAGGACGGGGGAGGGTTTACAGAATACTGGTTTCCAAGAATCGGCCAGACAGAAGCCCTGCCAAAGAGAAGTTACACTCTTGCATATAAAAGCTATAAATGGGTCGTGGGAACAGGTAATTATATTGATGACATAGATAAGGAAATCGCAAAGCTACGGGAAGCAGCAATGTCGATATTGTACAGATCGGTTATTGTTTCTGCTGTTGTGTTTGCTTTTGCTGTTGCTGTTGCTATTGCAGTGGCCATTCTTTTCGGAAGGTCCATCGCAAACCCCATAGTAGAGATTTCTGCTTTCATAAAAAAAATGTCCGATGGTGATCTTACAGCCAGAATAAACAGAAAGCATCTAAATAGGAAAGACGAGGTCGGACGTATGGTCGCGGATATGAGGGAGCTCCGTAATGCCCTAATAGATATCATGTCCAGTATACGGGTTATTTCCGATGAACTATCGGCATCTTCCGAGGAAACAGCTTCAGCTGCTGACAGTTTTTCTGAAAATTCACAGAAACAGGCTGCAGCAGTTGAGGAGATCAATGCAACCATTGAAGAGGTTACAGCCGGTGTTACTACTATACATGGCAGTGCAAAGGAACAGCTCGGAAGTACTGAACTGCTTTCAAAATCTGTAAAAACTTTAAAGGATATCGAAAAAAATATAGAGAATACGGTCCAGTCAATTTCAAAACTTTCAGATGATATTTCAGGCAGGGCAGATGAGGGGAACAATTCACTGAAGACAATGCAGAAAAGATTCGGTGAAATTTCACAGAGTTCGGGCAGAATGCTCGATGTTGTAAATGTAATAACAGATATTGCGGATCAGATTAATCTCCTCTCTCTCAATGCTGCAATTGAGTCAGCAAGAGCTGGAGAGGCAGGTAAGGGCTTTGCCGTTGTAGCTGATGAGATCTCAAAACTTGCAGATGAAACGGCCACAAACGTAAAGACAATACAGCAGAATATTGTTCTTAATGATGAAAAGATCAAGCAGGGTGAAGTAATTGTGAATGATTCGCTTGAAAAACTTAAAGCTGTAATTGAAGGTGTACGGCAGATTGCCGAATCCCTGCGGTCTGTTGAAGATGAAGTTGGAACTCAGGCAGATACATCAAATGTAGTTAACGGTGAGACAACGCAGGTTAAGCAGAAATCTGAAGAGATTCAGGCTGCCATTGGTGAACAGAATCTGGCCATGGAGGAGATTACATCAACAATTGGAAACATTAATCTTTCTGTCCAGGCAACTGCGGCAGGTGCTGAGGAGATCGCAGGTTCATCTCAGGAGATTGCGAGGATGTCTCAGAATCTTCAGTCAAAACTTTCAGTATTCAAGATTCCGGAAAAGGGAGAACTCAGCTAAATAGATTTGTCAGAAATCAAATAATTCTTCACTCCTGAATCCGTGAATCAGGATTTTTGAGTTGAGTTGAAGACAATAAAGGATTATTCTGTGAATATTCCCTATTTTGCGTAAAAGGACTTATCAAAAAAGATAAGCTCTGTATCTTCAGGTTTAAGATTCCAGAGATCCTTTATTGTCCTGTTCATTTCTTCCGTATATCCCCTGATGAGATAGTACTGAGCCCTGTCAAAGAAAAGTATAATACGGTCATTTAATTCCCGCATCTGATGGAGCTGATAAGCTGTTACAAAGTCGCTTTCATTCTCAACAAACATCCAAAGTGTACGTCTCAGAACGAACAGACCCCGTATTGCCTCACATAGCGGAACTTTCATCCTGAAAAGTTCTATACCTTCCTTTGCATAGAGTTTCCCTACCTCTTCTTTACCGGTATTGTAACTTACCCATTTCCCCAGATATCCTAGTACTGAACGCAACTTTGTTTCAATGTAGTCCATGTTTCTTTCTGTAAATGATTGAGTGGCCGGGTCATTTTCTATCTGGTTTCTCCATCTTTTTAGAATTTCAACCGTATGATCTTCAACAAGTTTAACAAGGGTATCGGATATGAGATGATGTGCCATAGCATTCCTCCTTATTAAAAATGGCTGCACTATTAATATAATAATTTTTTGGGTAATATTAAAATTATTGTAGCAATATGAAAATGATTCCAATAGCAGTTAAACATATATGTAATCTGAGGAGGCGAACATGTTTAATACAGGAATTCTTGTTTTTAATGATGTGGAGGAGCTGGATTTTATCGGTCCCTTTGAAACAATGTCATACATTAATAAAATACGTCCTGAATCGACGAAGGTCTTCACAATTTCAGAAAATGGAGGAGAGATCCGCTGTTTTAACGGGCTGAAAGTTCTGACCGATTATTCAGTGGAAACCTGTCCTGAACTTGATATACTTATTGTTCCCGGCGGAAAAGGCAGAATAAAAGAGATGAAGAACGGGGTATTGCTGGAATTTATCAAATTACAGGACAGGTCTACAAAATATACCGCATCGGTCTGTACAGGAGCCTTTCTTCTTGCAAATGCCGGGCTGCTTGCACAGAGAAAGGCAACAACATATCATACTGCATTTGAGGAGCTTGCAGAATACGGCATAGATGTTCAGAAGTCCAAGGTGGTTTGTGACGGTAAATACGTTACTTCAGCCGGGGTAAGTTCAGGAATAGAACTGGGCTTATATCTTATCAGGGAACTTTTCGGACTGGATAATGCCAGGGATGTTGCTTCCAAAATTGAATATGAAGTGGATGTTGAGAAACTTTAAATAAGTACAAGTTTTTCAAGGAGTATTCTTGTTTCTTCAAAGTTTTTTACATGATAACTTTTAATGCCGAGTTTTTCAGCTGATTCTACATTTTTTATGTTATCATCGAAGAATACTATTTTTTCCGGAGGAATTCCGGTTTTTTCAATAACGTGAATAAAGGGAGCGGATTCAGGTTTAACAGATCCTATGAGGTGTGACGCAAAGGAATAGTGAAAGAACTGGTCTATTTTCCATTCCTTCAGTGCCCTTTCCCAGTGAAGTTCATTGCTGTTTGAAAGACAGGCAGTGGTATATTTTATTCTTAATTTCATGAGAAATTCAGAAGCTCCCGGGAACCATGATTTCGGCCAGAAATTAAAGTGTTCAATGAATTCACTGACAGTTGTGTCAAGTTTGAGTTCACTGATAATTTCCTGTGCGAATTCTTCAGATGTGCACCTGCCGGATTCATAGCTTTTAACAGTGCATGAAGAAATCCAGAAATCATTTAATAATTCTCCAGGTATGGGAAGCCATTGAGCCTTGAATGGAAGGCCTTCAAGTTCTATGAGTACTCCGCCCAGGTCAAAAAGAATCAGTTCCATGTCAGATTTTATTTATAAGTGCAAAAAGATTTGTACTGTTCCATTTTTCCTTACTGTAGAAATTAATTGCAGGGGTATTATTTCTGTCCGCAAGGAGCTGGAGTCTTTTATACCCCTTCTCCTTTGCATAATTGACAAGAAAAGCCATGAACTGCGTTCCTATTCCCATTCCTCTATATTTTTTATCTATTACCAGATCCTCAATGAGTCCTGATTTTCCACCCTCTGCAGTGGATATAAGCTCCTGGATAGAACACATGCCTATAACATTGCCGTTTTCCTTTATTATAAAGAGCTGGCTTGAGCTGTTGTTCATAATCATCTCCAACCCTTTTCTCTGCTTGTCATAATCAGCATGAAAGTCCTCTTCAATTTCAAAAAGCTGTTCAAGAAGCTTTATCATTTCGTCAATGTCTGCAGGTTCGGCAAAACCCATTGTAATATGATTCTTCATTATTTCCTCGTGTACTGATTTTTATACTTTTTTAAAAGCTGAAATTACACCATGGCACCTGCATGCTGTACAGATCAGCAGATTGTTCTTTGATGTATTGTTTACTCTGTCAAGGGCATTGAAAAGCTGTTCAGAATGATATCCCCCGATGCCCGGGCCAAGCTGAAAGCTCTGGAGCACAATTGTTTCATAATCGTTGAGGCTCACTGAACCGAGAATATCATACATGTTCGGTTTTCTAGGAAGTTTTGTATGAGTGCATATCTTTTCAGGTTCAGGGCAGTTGTCAGGGCATTTGAATGTTGCGTGGCTCACATAGAGGTCTATGCTTACACCTCTCAGCGGGTTAGGTACAATTGGGTCGACTGAAAGGGGAACTTCTGTCTGGCTGATTTTCCCGCCTCTCTTTAGGTTGATCCATTGTGCAGCCAGATGTATTGGAAGCGCGGGTATAATCCATTCAGGTTTATTGTTCTGTGTCAGATTCTCAAGCATCCACTGTATCCCTTCAGCCTGGATAAGTATATTATCAGGTGCTTCTGTGTGTCTCAGTGATTCAGTGTCAGGGTCAATGATTTTAAACCTGAATTTTTCATTTTTACAGAGCCTTGAATATGCTCTTTGTCCAAAATGTCCTGCTCCGATAATCCAGATTTCTTCGTACATGATAGACACCTCTTGGTTAAGGTTTTAGGGAGCATTTAAAGTATCAAGAATAACAAAGTATAATGCGGTGAGTCATGGCTACATGTTGAAGCTCCCATGAATAAGCTTAACAGTAAAAAAGGAACTGTTCCAGTACTTTTTGCATGCACTTTTAAAAACCGGTATTTATAATGATTCTGAAATAATAAATACCGGTTTTATCAGGTGTTATATCCTGATGTTTATTAAAAGTTTTTTACTTAAATTCATCATTCCATGGTTTGATTGCGAAGTTGCTGAATTTTGATGTGTAGTCAATGGTCATTCTTATTTCAGGAACCTTGTTCTTTTTTGAAAAATTTCCTTTAAATCTGATTATGGTTGCTTCAAGGTCCTTTATCCTGTATGCTTCTGCGTATTCGAGTGAAACAAATTTTCCATAGACCTGTTCCAGTGCATCAAAGAGTTCCCTCTGCCTGTCAGGTTCAAAGGCGGAGATCATATCTTCAGTAGCTTCCTTGCTGGCCAGATGAGCAACATGTCCCTGACTGGATGCCTTGAAGAGTCTGTTAAGAATATCTTCAGCAATTTTAATCTTTTCAGCGATGTCCTTTTTATTCTCAACCTTGATTCTTTCTTCCTTGCATGAAATAATAGAAGTGAAAATAGCAAAAATTATTACAGTCTTTATAAGTTTTCTTATCATTTTTATTCAACCTGAATGTTTTTATTTTTTTTAATTCCCGAAGTTAATTCGTCAAGTATATTGCTGATATTTTTTATTGTCTTTAAAGAGGCATTACCTCATCTGAATTTTCCGAAGGATCAATAATGAAATTTATTCTGAAAAGTGTTCCCTGGTCGAGTTTTTTAATATCAATTTCGGTTTTGTGCTTTTTCAGTATTTTCTGGCTCAGGGAAAGACCAATGCCTGTCCCCTTTCCTTTGTTCTTTGTTGTAAAAAATGGAGTCCAGATTTTGGGAAGAATATGATCTGGGATGCCCCCTCCATTATCTTCAATATCGAGTTCCACCATAGTATTATTCAGTTTAGTTGTAATAATAATCTGTCCGTTGAAGTCTGTATTTTCCTTTCTGCCAAGAATGGCGTCTTTGGAGTTTATAATGAGATTTATGAAGACCTGTTCAAGGGACAGGTTATCTCCGGTAATTTTGGGAAGAGTATCATCAAGAATAAAAACTATTTCAATGTCATTTTTTCTGAGCTGTTCCTTCAGGAGGTCTATTGAATTTAATATGCATACATTCAGATCAACAGGACGGAATGTATATCCCCTCTTTCTTGAAAATGTTCTGATATGGTCAATTATTGAAGAGGATCTGTCTACGAGGCCCACAATTCTGTTCAGGTCAGCTATGGCCTGTTTTTCATTGAAATCATCATAATTAATATCATCTATCATGTTCTGGGATACTCCCTTTATTCCTGTCAAAGGCTGAGCCAGTTCATGAGCAATACCTGTTGTAATTTCTGCAAGGCTTGCGTGTCTGGAGAGCTGCTGAATCTCTGTGTCCTTCTGTGCGATGACTCTTCTAAGCTGGTCATTGTTCTGTCTGAGTCTTGTAATTCTCTGGTCCAGAATAATATTCTGATCAACAACATTGGTGAGTTTGTAGTTGATGCTGAAGAGTTTTCTGGAAAATTCAAAGAGTATAACCAGATAAGTCAGAATAAAATGAATTATTACACCCAGAAGCAGATAATTTGAGTCTTTCCCATATGTAAGATTCCAGATTAAAAAAACAATCGGAAAAATCAGTATGGATGAAATATAGGGTTTAATGAGGAGCTTGTCGTATATTCTGATTATTATTCCCATATATATTATTATATGAAGTATTGAAAGAATTCTGAACCTCTGGTCGTGAAGAAAAATGAGTATTGGTAAAATCATAATCAGGAAAAGAACCAGTTTTTTTAAAAATTCTTTCTTAAGAACAGGGAAAAAATCTAGAATAAGGTATGCAAAGGTATAGGGGAAAAGAATAAGCCCCATATATATCATTAACTGTGATCCTGCTGTTTCTATTCCGTTATATTTTAATGAAAGCGGTACAGTAATGAGCAGTACTGGTACGAGGTTAAGAATAAGCAGCTTACCCAGCCAGTTTCTGAAAAAGATCAGAAGATGAATCCAGATGAAGAAAAGAATGAAGAGCAGGATGTTAAACAGTGAAAGTGCCAATTCCGGTTCCTGTTCCCGCAGTTACTTTATTCCGGCGTATTCGGATTTTTCAGTGTAAATTACAAGATTTTCTGAAATGGTGAAAAAGTATGTAATTCTGATTTTAAACTGTGAAGGCAGGTTGTTCAGAGAAAATTCATTTTTTAATGATCCAGGAACTGTTTTTATCTCCTTCAAGCCCCATACCCTGTTCAAGGGGCCATCATTTGCCAGCCTTTCGTCGGTAATTAAGACTGTACCTGTAAATATTTTGTCAATGCTGAGGGAAGGTGATGAACCGGTTTTCTGTTCCGGGTATAAAATTTCTATCATTACAGCACTGCCGTTGAATTTTACTTCCGGATTACCCTGATCAAGGATGCCTATCTCCATTTTAGATTCCTTTGGATCGTACCTTCTTATATTAAGAAATGCCCCTTTGTCACCAATACTGCCGTAGTTTTTTCTGTTTCCATCACGTCCGGGGATAATGGCCTTGACCCTTCCATGATTTCTGTGTGTGATATAAAAAGGTTTTCCTCCTATTGATACTGCGTCTTTGTCCATTTTAACAGAGAATCTGCCAGTGAATTTTCCGTCCCCGTCAAGGTCAACATTGAGCTGCGAAAAAAGCATGTCCCGTTCAGTAAGTGAGTTTTTGTTGAGTGTTCCCCTTGCAATGGTTTTTTCATTTAAGATGACTGATTTTTCATCAGAAAATATTTCAGGATTCAGACCGCGGTAAGTTGTATAGAAGGATAGAGCGTAGCTGCCGTTTCCGGTGTTTTTCAGGGATATACCCTTTATTCCTATCTCTGGTGTTGAATCAGCAAAGATAAAGTTCTGCATCAGCAAAAGCATAATTATAATAATAGGCAGCATCTTTTTCATTTTAATATCCCGCAACTATATGTATTTAATAAGAATCTCTGAAATTTCTTTTCTTTTGTCTGTGCCGGGGCTTTTTTCATTTCCGTAGCCAAAGGCTACAACAGCAACGAGTTCATTTTTTTCGCCGGGCAGGAGAATTTCGGAGACCTTCTCCTTCTGATTTAATATTTCTCCGAGCCATACCGCACCCAATCCAAGGTCATGGGCCTTGAGGAGCATGTTCTGAATGGCAGCCCCTATACTCATTAGGTCCTTATCCCTGTTGTATCCGTCTGCGGTATTGTAGAAAACTGCAATTGCCAGTTTTGACTCTGTCATTATGTTTTTGTAATGTGTCAGATCGGAAAGTTTTTCCTTTACGGCCTGATTCCTTATTACAATGAATCTCCATGGCTGATTGTTCAGGCCTGAAGGGGCCCATCTTGCAGCTTCAAGAATCGCTTCAACGGATTCATTATCTATTTCACGATCAGTATATTTCCTCACCGATCTCCGTGATTTTATTGTATCTGATATGGACATGTCTCTTCCTGAAAGTAAAGGTTCAGCGGAATGAATATATTGAAATCAGTTGGCCGATGCAAGATAATTTTGAAGTTTGGCCTGTTTCTCTCCCAGTTTTTTTATATGGGTGTTGATTATTCGTTCGAAGTCTGTTTCGCCGTTTATTATTCTGAATCTTTCACTTTCAACGTTGCTCAGGCGCGTTGTAATTTTGATTCTGCTTGCCTCCTCGGCGTAGCGCCTGGCCTCTTTCCAGTATGGCAGCGCTTCCCTGTAGAGTTGATCCGCGATTTTCAGGCTCTCACTGATCTCCTTGGCAAAGGTCTGATCGTAGAAATAAATTCTCTTCTTGTCATACCTTACGGCGATTTTCATGTAGTTGCGCATAATAAGCAGATTTATATGCATGAACATTATTTTTCGGTATTTAAGATATTCCTGTTCGGTTTCAACTTTCACGAGAGCATTTATGGGATGTCTGAACTTGCTGTTAAGGGCAATTTTAAGCATCCTTATGTTCCTTCTCAGTGAGTTTTCATTGTAGTAGAGTTTCATTCCGTAGAGCTGGTAATAGTCCTCCAGAAAATGCGGATGGGTGTAGTTGTGCATCCTGATTCTGGGAATATAATCAGAAAATGGAACATATTTATCCCTGCTTTTGGGGTCTGAAAAGTACTGAAACTGGTAATCATCCCCCATTGAAATGGTCGGAATAAGCAGTATCAGCACCAGAATAAATACAATTTTCTGTTTAAAGGAATAGCATTTCATATTTCAGTTTATCGGAAAATTTTTGCCGGGAGTAAAATAAATAAATGGCACATCTTCCCGTTTTATTGCAGGAGAGTTCCATGCCGTAATCAGCGGAGTCTATTTTTCAAAGGCCGTGATGTTTACCAGTACAATATCACCATTATTGTTGAAAACAGCATGGTTTGTGAGTCTGAGCTTTTTGTCCTGACCCTTTACTGTAAATCTGATCTTTGAGGAGCTTTCAGGAGAAGACGGAGTGAGTTCTGAAATCAATGTCAGGAACTTCTCCTTCTCCTCTTCGCTGAGAAGATCAAAGAAATTGAATGAATGTATATCGTTAATAGGTATTTCGAAGCGTTCTGAAAAGTTTCTATTAATGAATTTTATTTTTCCGTCTGTATCAATCTGGCACATGAGGTGAGGAGTCTCCTCCATGAGTATTTTCTGCTGCAGTTCATTCTGATGAAAGATGAATTCTTCTTCTATCCTTTTTAATGTCCCTTCAAATATGTGAACAATTGCCTTGTATGTGAGAATGTCAGATGCAGTTACAGTGTCAAAGAAAAGGGTTACATCAATGACGGCTGCTCTCCTTACATGCCTGTCAATCCTGCCCGGGATTATAAGTAAAATCCTGTTTTCGTTTTCAATCCAGCTGTTATGGGAGAAGAATTCGGGATCTGCATCACTGTCCAGTGTCATGTAGTTCCCATGGTCAAATTTTTTCCAGTCAAGGTTGAAGTTGCTCTCATTCAGTTTGATTGAATAAAAACGTGATTCAGGCTCACCTGTAGTTGAATGGAGAGTGCATTGACCGCTGCATTCTTCCATGAGGTATACATTTTTTGAAGGCCTGTAGCGTTTGAGCTCGTTGAGTGTGAAGTTTATTGTCCGGTCTTTTGAAATAAAGCCGTTAAGTTTTGCCGCAATATTCCCGATGTATTTTTCATTGCTCAGCTTTGCCCTGGAGTGCTGGTAATGGATGATCAGGTCTGTGATGTTTATGAGAAATCCTTCGGACTTGATCATGTTATTCTCATTGTCATAGTAGTTGTTCATCAGTGTCAGTGTATAATATGAATATCCGGTTGCAGGATTTACTATGGTGTTTTCAAATTTTAGGCTTCTTATGCTGTTATCAAAGGAGAGGAGAATCGTGTCAATGATTTCATCTCTCTCCTTCTCGGGAATCATGTCTCTGTAGAAGTCCAGTTCCATTATATTGGTTTCGAGCCTGAAGAAGCTTTTCAGGATATCATCTACAATAAATATCTGTTCCCGTCTGTCATATTCCCAGCATCCAAGTATAAACTCGTCTGCAGGTTTTGAGAATTTATGTGAATCTTTTATGGATATAACCTCATCTATCCGGTCAATATTGATCTGATTTTCGATGAGTTTTTTCAGAAGATCATTTTCTTCACGAAGTTCATTTAGTGTTTTTTCTTTTTGATTTCCCATATTTTAACCATCTCATATATTAAAAATACAATAAAATATTTGAAAAAAAAAATAATCTGGGTATAATATACACAGAATTTTTTCTCAGAGAGGTGCCATATGTTTAGAGAAGGGATGAAGATCCTTGTCGCTCTTGGATTTACCGATAAACCTGACACGGTTCTCGGTGAGGCCGTAAAGATTGCCAGAAAATATAAGGCAAAGTTATATGCAATGCATGTAATTGCCGAAGTCCCTACACTGACATTTTATGATGATGCGAGAAGTCTATGGGAGGATTTTGCAAATACCGCTGAGAAGGAAGCCACTGAACAGATTGAAAGATATCTCCAGCAGGAATGCGGTGATTATGATGATGTGGAAACAATTATTGATGTGGGCGATCCAAGTTCAAGAATAATTTCAGCCTCAGATGAGCTTGGAATAGATCTGATAATAATGGGGCATCATGTGAGAAAAGGCATAAATCATCTGGTTAATCTGAACAGCAGTGAAAAGGTAATGCGTTATGCCAAAAGACCCGTTTTGAGCATATACGTTGAAAGAAAAATGGACTGATTTTTTATTTTTGGTTTGATATGTTAAACCGGGTGTAGTATAGGAATTGATTAATTCTCTAAAAGTGTTTTTGCAAGAGGTTATCAATGCCCGGAATCTATACCCATAATGTAATATTCAGAAAGGCCCTTGAAAGGGCGGAGAAGAATACTAAGAACGGACCGCTCTATAAATCCATAACATCATTTTTTTCCAGTGAAAGCCATTTAAAATCCGGACTCTTCGGTTCAATAGGGCCCAATATATTTGACTATATGGACTATCTTTCGGGTAAAAGCTCATACGGTAATGATATTTCATTCTATCTGCATAATTATGGACACGTAACATTCCCATTAAAACTGCTCAATGTTATATACGAAGGGAGAGACATCCGCAGTGAATGGTCATCCGATCAGAAGGCATATCTCATGGGATATGTTTCGCATTTGATAGGAGATTCCGTTCTTCACCCCTATGTGTTTTATTGTTCAGGAATACCCGGCCTGAATACCGGTAA
This sequence comes from Spirochaetota bacterium, assembly GCA_003246895.1. Classification (GTDB taxonomy): domain Bacteria; phylum Spirochaetota; class UBA4802; order UBA4802; family UBA5550; genus SZUA-423. The sequence goes on from QKCL01000069.1 coordinate 64,823, forward strand.
GTCCGGCAGAACAGCGAGAGAGAAGAATCTTCTTTTTCAGTACAATATTGATAACTACTATTTATACAAAGACGAAGCAACTTCTGCCTGGGAACTGAAGATAGAAAACATGCTTCCTGTCACAGGCAATGTAAAGTCATCATCTGTTCAGACTCCCGTAAAGGTTTTGATTTTGCGGGCACTGGCAAAGGAAAATCCGGAACTCTTTAATGTTCATTTTAAAAAGCTCTCGGAAGGAGAGATTGACGGAGATATCAGCACTGTTCCAGGTTTTGACAGAATACCGGAACGTATAATGTTTGCGTACAGGATAAAACGTCTTCAGGAGAGCAGAACTTCAAAAGCCGCAGCAAAGTTAAAGGGCATGAATATAGTTCAGAGTGATTTTCTTGTTAAATATCCTCCCGCCAGGAGGGTTGATCTGGATGCAATAAATCTTCATAAAGGGAAGTGGCAGTTTCCCTGTGTTGACAAGAAAATCAGGTATGAATCGGTTCCACAGCTTGTTGATATGGCTGCGGAACAAATCCTTGAAGCATGGCTGGAGATAGAAACAATATTCTATGGAAACATGAATGTAAATGTTGCACAGTTTCTTGAAAAGAATCCATATACCGGAATTGAGGGGAGCAGGTTTGAGGATATGGACACACAGGACCCGGTTAAGCTGAAGTTTTAGGCATACCGGATGCTTCTGTTGTAAGGAGAAAACCAGTTAAAATTTTTCGTTAATGGTACATAATCTTCTATTATATGGTAAATATATACTATATTTTCTCAATTAATCCTTATGAGCCTAAAAAACACTTGATAAATATCGGGTCTATTCGATAATGTCAGCAGGTAGGGAGTGGCGACGAGCCACTCTTTTTTGTTATCAGGACGTTGCAATGAAAGATGAAATTTTAAAGGTTGCTGAAGAGGCTGCTGAATTTCTGGGATTTTCAGTATATGAGTTCCATGTCCTTCTCAAGGGGCCAAGCACAAATATCTCCGTAAAGATTGACAGCCCCGACGGGATTTCTCATGACAAATGTGCAGAATTCAGTGATGAATTCTGCGGCAGAATGGAAGATCTGAATCTCCTCCCAAACTTTTCACTTGAAGTCTCATCGCCCGGCCTGAACAGGAAACTCAGAACACCTGAGGAATTTATAAGATTTAAAGATGCTCCGGTCAAAGTTTCTTATATGGAAGATGGTGAAAAGCGTTTTTCAATGGGAATACTGACTGATGCAGATGAAAACCGGATTGAGCTGCTTGATGAGAATAAGAAGAGGGTTCTCGTCGAATATAGCAATATTACCAACGCTAATTTAAATTATTAAAGGTTTAAGAAAATGAGCAATAATTTTTTTGAAGCGCTTCATCAGATTGCCACGGACAAGGGAATCTCCAGGGATGAGATTGAGGAGATTGTCGAGTCAGCAATGATGTCTGCCCATAAAAAGCAGTATGGTGTAATTGAAAATGTCAGGGTCGCTTTTGATAGAGATAAAAATACTGTGAATATTGTTTCCAGAAAAATGGTTGTAAAGACACCCCGTAACCATGCTGAAGAAATAGCCTATGACAAAGCGGTTAAAATTCAGAAGGATGTCCAGCTGGGAGATGAAATATTTGTTGAAGAGAATCCATTTGATTCATTCGGACGTATTGCAGCACAGACCGCCAAACAGGTAATAATACAGAAGATTAAAGAAGCAGAAAAAAATATTGTATACAGTGAGTATAAAGATAAAGAGGGTGAACTTATCAACGGATACCTTCAGAGAAAGTCCCGTGATAATATGTTCATTGATCTGGGAAGAACTGAGGGGCTTCTCCCTGCCAGGGAACAGTCTCCTCTTGAGAGATATAAAATCGGGGACAGAATCAAGGCTCTCATTCTGGAAGTCAAGAAGAGCCCCAAGGGACCGGATGTAATACTTACCAGGGCTCATCCGAAATTTATTGAAAAACTTTTTGAAATGGAAATTCCTGAAATTTATGACGGAATAGTTTCAATTGTGAAAGTTGTAAGAGAGCCTGGTCTCAGGACAAAGATTGCTGTAACAAGTGACCGTGATGATGTTGATTCAGTTGGAGCCTGTGTCGGTATGAAAGGTATCCGTATTCAGTCAATTGTCAGGGAACTTGAAGGTGAAAAAATTGATGTAATTGAATATTCCGATGACAGGAGAATTATGGCCCAGAATGCCCTTACTCCTGCAAAAATTAAAGAAGTTGTTGAAACTTCAAGCGGCGGTGTTATTGCTGTTGTTGATAATGATCAGTATTCATATGCAGTGGGCAAGATCGGCCATAATGTAAGGCTGGCTTCAAGAATATGCGGATTTGACATAGATATCAAGACTGAAGATAGCTATCAGGAGTTCCTTGAGTCCAGTGATTCAAGAGCTATTGTTGATCAGCTCTTTTCAAATGACATGGATGAGACTCCTCTTGAGGAACTGCCGGATCTTGAACCGCGTGTTATTGCAATGCTTGAAAAGGGCGGAATTTTCTCTGTCGAGGATCTTGTAGAGAAATCCTTTGAAGATCTTATGAAGATAGATGGAATCGGAGAGAAAACAGCTCAGAGAATATTGGAAATTCTCGCAGATGTTGTAGATTTTGAAGATGATGATTTAGATGAAGAAGATTATCCTGAAGAGGATGATGAATAAAAATTTTTAAAAACCAGGATTTTTCATGAAAGCTATTGACGTTGCTAAAAAATATCATGTCTCATTTGACGATGTTAAGGAGATCTGCGGTGAATTGAACATTTCATGTGCAAGTGACTCTGTTGAAATTGAGAACAATGATGTTTTTCTTATTGAGAAGAGAATTGAGAGTGTGAAGATTCAGAAACAGGAAGAAGCTGAAAAGGCAAAGAAAAGCAAGAAACTGAAGCTCAAGAAGAGAGTTCATGTTTCCAATGATATCAAGAAAAAGAAAGGTATCGATGTTCCTGATGCTGAGGAACACCCTGTAAAAAGACAGGAAGAAAGCAACATCAATAGCCAGGAAAGAAAAACTGCTCCGGCGGCGAGAGCACCTAGAACCGGTGAAGGTTCTGAGAAATCCGAAAGAAGATATCAGCCCCGTGAAAGGGGTCCAAGAGAAGGTTCCACCGGAACCGGATATAACAGAAGTGACAGGCCTCAGGGACAGGGGCAAAGTGGAGATAGACCACAACAGAGAAGGCCCTATGGCGAAAGAAATGACAACCGCCCAGGCGGAAACAGACCGGATAATCGCGGAGGAAGACCCGGTGATCGTACCGGAGGCAACAGACCGGATAATCGTGGTGGAAGACCCGGTGATCGTACCGGAGGCAACAGACCAGATAATCGCGGTGGAAGACCCGGTGATCGTACCGGAGGCAACAGACCAGATAATCGCGGTGGAAGACCCGGTGATCGTACCGGAGGCAACAGACCGGATAATCGCAGTGGAAGACCCGGTGATCGTGACAACAGGGCGAGAGGCGGTTCTTCGCTTGGCAATCAGGAAGCACCGGCAGCTCTTGAACTGAATGATTCTAAAAGGAAAAAGAGCCTTGTAAAGGATAAGGATAAAGATAAGGATAAGTGGAAAAGCAAAAAAGAGGTAAATGAAAAAGATATCATTTACAAAAAGAAGCATGCAGATGAAATCAAAAAATCCTCAGTCCCGGAAAAGATTGCAATTACAGAAACTGTTTCCGTTGGAGAACTTGCCAAAAAGCTTAATATAAAGGCCAATGAGGTTATTGCCAAACTGATGAAAATCGGTGTTATGGCTACAATTAATCAGGCCATTGATGCAGATACAGCAACCATACTTGCAGATGAATACGGAGCTGTTGTTGAAGTTGTTTCTCTCTACGATGAGACAGTTATTAAAACAGAAGAAGTTGATAAGCCTGAAGATCATGTGAACAGGCCTCCTGTTGTAACAGTAATGGGGCATGTTGACCATGGTAAGACAAAACTTCTCGATGCAATAAGAAAGACCAATGTTACAGCAAGTGAACATGGCGGGATTACACAGCATATAGGTGCGTACATGGTAGAGGCGTCAGGAAGGAGAATTACTTTCCTTGATACCCCGGGTCACGCAGCCTTTACAACAATGAGAGCAAGGGGTGCAGGTGTAACTGACATAGTTATTCTTGTCGTTGCTGCCAATGACGGTGTAATGCCTCAGACAATTGAGGCCATTAACCATGCAAAGGCGGCGGGTGTTCCTATTATTGTTGCTATCAATAAAATAGATCTTGAAGATGCAAATATTCAGAAGGTCAAGCAGGAACTGACAGCATATGAGCTGATTCCTGAAGAGTGGGGCGGTACAACCCTCTTTGCCGAAATAAGTGCCAAAATGAACAAAAATATAGATGAACTTCTGGAACTTGTTCTTATCCAGGCAGAGATGCTTGAACTTAAGGCTAACCCAAAAGTTATATCTAAAGGTACTGTAATCGAGTCAAAACTTGATGCCGGTCGCGGTGCAGTTTCAACTGTACTTGTTCAGTCCGGAACACTTCGTGTCGGTGATCCGTTTGTTGTCGGTGTATATTCCGGTAAGGTAAGGGCCATGTTTGATGATCAGGGCAAACCAATTGAAGTGGCTGGTCCCTCTGCGCCTGTTGAGATACTCGGTATTTCCGGTGTTCCTGCGGCGGGAGATCCATTTGAAGGTGTTGCTTCCGACAGAATGGCCAAGCAGGTTTCACAGAAGAGACTTGAATACAAACGTATTGAATCAGCTAAAAAGGTTAAGAAGGTTACCCTCGAATCTCTCAACGATATGATCAGGGAAGGAGAAATCCAGGAACTGCCTATTATTGTTAAGGCTGATGTTGACGGTTCAGCTCAGGCTCTTACAGAGGCTCTTGAGAAACTTTCAAATGATGAAGTAAGGGTAAATGTTATACATACTGGTACAGGCGGAATCAATGATTCAGACGTTATGCTTGCTTCTGCATCAAATGCAATAATTGTAGGTTACCATGTAAGGCCTACAGGGAAAGTTGCAGATCTGGCGGATAAAGAGGATGTTTCAATCAAATTTTACAATATCATTTTTGAAGCAACTGATGATATCAAGGCTGCAATGGAAGGGATGCTTGCTCCTGAATATGAAGATAGGGTTCTCGGATCAGGTGAAATCAGGCAGATATTCAAGGTTTCAAAAATCGGAAATATCGCCGGTGCAATATGTCTCTCCGGCAAAATCAATAATAAGGCTAAAATGCGCATAGTCAGAGACGGCATAGTAATATTTGACGGCTCAATGAGTTCTCTCAAGAGATACAAGGATGATGTATCACTTGTTGAAAGCGGCCAGGAATTCGGTTTTGCCCTTGAAAATTACAATGACATAAGAGAAGGCGATACCTTTGAGGCATACGAAGTTGTGGAGATTGCCAAAAAATTATAGAATCGGTTTGGTGAATGAATTACAGAAAGGACAGACTTGAAGAACTTATAAGGAGAATAGTTTCAGATATTCTCCTTAAGGAAATAAAAGACCCGAGAATCGGGTTTGTAACAATAACAGGTGTGGAACTGAACAAGGATTTCTCCGAGGCAAGAATCGGCGTTTCGATTCTCGGAGAATCCAGGGAAGTACGCAAAAGCATGGAAGGCATCAGGTCTTCCAGCGGTTTTATACAGAAAAAGCTCGGAAAAGAGCTCAAGATAAGAAATACTCCAAGAGTATATTTCTACATGGATAAATCTGTTGCAGACGGCGTTGACATGGTTGGAAAGATTGAAGCCGTTACAAAGGCGGACATGGAAAAGCATGTTGACAGCGATACAGATCATGAGCAAGAGTAAGTCTCTTAGTGACTGAAAATATATTTAATGACTCAATAGTTCTCATAGATAAACCGGCTGGAATCACTTCATTTGATTCCATATCCAGATTTAAAAAGATTGTTGGAATAAAAAAAGTCGGCCATTCAGGAACTCTTGACAAGTTCGCGACGGGTCTCCTTATTGTGGGGACCGGAAAGGCCACAAAGCTGACAAGATATTTTCTTGAAAGCGACAAGGAATATGAGGGTCTTATTCTCCTTGGGAAGGAGACAGATACATGTGATGTTACAGGTGAGGTCATTTCAGAAGGATTCACCGGTAATATCAGTGAGGATCAGATCAGGGAGGCGCTTCAGGGTTTTCTCGGAGAGAGCAGACAGCTCCCGCCTGAATATTCTTCTTTGAAGATAAACGGGAAAAGGGCTTCAGACCTTGCGAGAAAAGGTGAAAGTGTTTCCCTTGAAAAAAGGCCCATTACAGTTTATGGAATTGATCCTCTTGTCATAGATTTAAAGGAAGGGACAGTACGCTTTAAAGTGAGCTGTTCCAAGGGGACCTATATAAGGTCCATTGCCCGTGATCTCGGCAGAATTCTGGGGTGCGGTGCATGTCTTAAGGAGCTTAGAAGAACCGGTTCCGGACATTTTTCGGTTGATAATGCAGCATCTCTTGATGAAATTAAAGATGTCGCTGAAAACCGGGATGGGGGAAAATCCGGTTTTGTTCTAAGGCCGGAGGAAGCCCTTTCGCATTTTGGAAAAATTTATCTAAGTGAAGAGGCTTCTGCAAGAGTTCTTAACGGAGCATATTTTACTAGGGAACAGGTTGATCAGCTTGAGAGAAAGAATGGTGATCTCTTTCTCCTCTTTGATAATCGCCACAGCCTGATTGCTATAGTTGAAATAGATATTGAAAGCTGGAAGATTAACTTCCACAGTGTATTTAATAATTAAGGAATAATTGATTTATCTGGGAGGATATAAGAAGTTATGGTTACTAAAGCAGAAATTATTGAAAAGTATAAGAGACATGAAGGTGATACAGGATCACCTGAAGTTCAGGTTGCTCTTTTGACTGAGAGAATTAATCATTTAACTGATCACATTAAATCTCACCAAAAAGACCACCACTCAAGAAGAGGACTTCTTAAAATGGTTGGTCAGAGAAGAAGAGTTCTTGATTATCTTAAAAAGAAGAATCTGGAAAAATACAGAGATCTCATTAAAGAGCTTGGACTGAGAAGATAATAATTAACAAATTGTGCCGGTGATCTTTGCATCCCGGCATTTTAATCAAAAAATAAGAGAGAGGATTTAAATGTCAGTTGATTTTAATGTAGAAATAGGAAGAGAAAAACTGAATTTTAATACCGGCTATCTCGCAAAACAGGCTGACGGTGCAGTTGCTGTTTCCTACGGTGAAGTAGTTGTATTTGCATCTGCAGTTGCCTCCAGGAATGTAAAGGAAGGCCAGGATTTTTTCCCCCTCACTGTTGATTACAGGGAGAAGGCCTATGCTGCAGGTAAAATACCAGGCGGTTATATAAAAAGAGAAGCCCGTCCAAGTGACCGGGAAATACTGGTCGCCCGTCTTACAGACAGACCTATAAGACCGCTTTTTCCAAAGGGATTCATAAATGAAGTTCAGATAATACTTTATGTTCTTTCGGCAGACGGTATAAATCAGCACGATGTAATTGCAATAAATGCAGCATCTGCTGCCCTGACTGTATCGGGAATGCCGTTTCACGGTCCTGTTGGAGCAGTAAGGGTTGGTAGAGTTGACGGTAATTTTATAGTTAACCCTACTTTTGAAGAATCAAAGAAAAGCGACATTGACATTGTTGTTGCAGGTTCGAAAAAGGCCGTAACAATGATTGAGGGTTCCTCTAAAAATGTAAGTGAAGAGGACATGCTTGCTGCAGTGGAATTTGCTCATGAGAATATCAAAAAGATATGTGATGTTCAGGAGGAGCTCAAGGCTGCGATAAACAAATCAGAGATGGAATACACCACATTCACCAATGATGAGGCCCTTGTTTCAGCAATAAGGGAAAGGTATTTCGGAAATCTTGAAGCACTGAAAGACATTACTGTAAAAAAACCCCGCGAAGATGCAAGAAATGAAATTGTAGCGAGAGCAAAAGAGGAACTGGCAGAACAGTTTCCGGATACTATAGGTCAGGCCGGTGAAATAATAGATCACCTCGATGGTGAAATAGTAAGAAGAAGAATTCTTGAAGAAGGATCAAGGGCTGACGGCCGTAACCTTGATCAGATCAGACCTATCGATATTATGACAGGCATTCTTCCAAGAGCTCATGGTTCAGCTGTTTTTACAAGGGGTGAAACACAGAGTTTGGGAATAACAACTCTCGGTAATCTTTCCGATGCCCAGAGAATGGATAATCTCGAGGGGGATACAACCAAGAGATTCATGCTTCATTACAATTTCCCTCCATTCTCGGTTGGTGAGACAGGAAGAACCGGAAGTCCAGGAAGACGCGAAATCGGACACGGAATGCTTGCTGAAAGATCTCTGGAATATGTAATACCAGATGAGAAGGATTTTCCATATACAATCAGACAGGTATCAGAAGTTCTTGAATCAAACGGGTCATCATCAATGGCCACAGTATGTTCAGGTTCTCTTGCACTGTTTAATGCAGGTGTGCCCATAAAGGGAGCTGTTGCCGGTATTGCAATGGGTCTTGTAATGGAAAACGATAAATATGCAATAATCAGTGATATTCAGGGACTTGAAGACCACCTTGGAGACATGGATTTTAAGGTTGCCGGAACAAGAGACGGAATTACAGCCTTCCAGCTTGATATTAAGATAGAAGGTATTACATCTGAAATTATGAAGGATGCTTTAGCCCAGGCTAAAAAAGGAAGACTTCATATTCTTGAAACAATGGATTCGTTTGTTTCAAAACCTGAAGATGAAGTCTCAAAGTATGCGCCAAAGGTCAGAAGAATCACTGTTGATGTAAACAAGATAGGCGAGATCATAGGTTCGGGCGGAAAAACAATAAAGAAAATTGTGGAAGAATCTTCCGCTGATGTCAACATAGATGATAGCGGCCTTGTAACAGTATCTTCAGTCAGTGCTGAAGCGATTGAAATGGCAGTGCAGATGATCAAGGGTATCGTTGATGAAGTGGAGGTCGGCAAAATTTATAACGGAACAGTCAAGAAGATCGTTGATTTCGGTGCTTTTGTTGAACTTTTCCCGGGAAAAGAAGGCCTTGTTCACATATCCAATCTTGATGTGAACCGTGTTAAGGAAGTTGGAGACATCTGCAGCGTTGGAGATAAAATGAAGGTGAAGGTTATAAAAGTAGACCGTCAGGGACGTATTGACCTGAGCCGCAAGGAAGCTTTGGATCAGAGTCAGGATTCATGATAGTAAAATACAGGCAGGAAAACGGGCTTTCAGTTTTACTTGAGCCCATAGAATCCGTTGTTTCGGTTTCTGTGGGGCTCTGGATCAGAAAGGGTTCAAGAAATGAAAGGGAAAACCAGTACGGATATGCTCACTTTGTTGAGCATATGCTATTTAAAGGCACAGAAAAATATTCTGCCAGGGAACTGGCAAGGAAAGTGGACAGGGTCGGCGGTCAGCATAATGCCGCTACAAACCGTGAATATACCTGTTACTATATAAACGTGGTTTCAGACCACCTTGAGCTTGCCCTTGAAATACTCTCCGATATGTATTACAATTCACTGTTTGAGCAGGGTGAGATTGAGAAGGAGAGGAATGTGGTGGTCGAGGAGATCAGGATGTATGAGGATACACCTGATGAGTTTATTCATGACTACTTCATGGAAAAAATGATGGAGGGACATCCGCTCAGCCATTCAATTCTTGGAACTGTCGATGGAATCCTCAGTACCGACAGGGAAAAACTCATTACATTTTATGATGAACAGTATGTGAACGAAAATGCCATTCTTGTAATTGCCGGAGATCTGAACAGTGATCACACGAAAGATCTTATTTCAAAGTATTTTGACAGGAACCGCGGAAAGGGAATTGTTCAGGGAAAAACAGTATCTGATATTCCTGCAAATATTCCTGTGGAACATATCGACAGGGATCTTGAACAGGTTCATTTCTGCATGGGGCTTCCCGGACTCAGAAGAGCTGATGAAGACCGATGGCCCATGTACATGCTTAATACCATTCTTGGCGGCAGCATGTCCTCCAGACTCTTTCAGAACATAAGGGAGAAGGAGGGGATCAGCTACTCTATATATTCGTTTCATTCATCATATATGGACTGTGGTATTTTCGGTATTTACTGCGCCACCCTGCCGGAGAAGTACTCCTACACCCTTGAATTGATAATGAAAGAGTGCAGGTCAATGCTTAAAGACTCCATTACAAGGGAAGAGTTTGAAGATACCAAGACCTACCTTAAAGGAAATCTGGCACTGAGTCTTGAAAATAATGAGGTCAGAATGAGTCAGCTGGCCAGAAATGAGATGACATTCGGGCGTAATTTTACCTTTGAAGAGATTGTTAGCACCATTGATTCAGTAACCATGGATCAGTATGTTTCCGTATGTGAGAGAATTCTAAACGGCAGGGAGTTTTCATTAATCTCCCTTGGCAAACTCAAGAAAAAAGAAAGGGCAACCCCAGACTTGAGAATTTGAGGCAATCATTCCTGCCTCAGATTCAAAATTTCCTGCTAATTTTTTTTACTCACAACATAATTGTAGTTTACAGACTTAAAATAGTAATTTAGATAATAATAACGAAAATCAATTCTCAAACGGAGTAGATATATGGCACCAAAAACTGATTTAATGAACAGCACAATCGGTGAAGGTTCTGCTTTTGAAGGAAAGTTTTATATAAGCGGATCACTTAAGATTGATGGAAAGTTTGAAGGTGAGATAAAAACAGATGATGAACTGGTAGTTGGTGAAACAGGAAAGGTCAAGACCGATATTTATGCCAAATCCGTTGTTGTCGCAGGTACTGTAATAGGCAATATTTCTGCGGAGAGAGAGGTCAGGCTTCTTGAAACTGCGAAGGTTCTTGGAGATATAACTGCTCCTTCAATCACAATTCAGAACGGCGTTGTCTCCCACGGGAGAGTAATTATTACAGGAAATTCAGGCAAAAAGGATCCGAAGAAACTCATTGAAGATTCATTCAATGGAACCGTTACTACTGCGTAGTTTATTAATAAAATACATTTTATTAAATTAAATCATAATCCGATATATAAATAAATAAACGGGCAATCAGGTTGGTATGAAAAGAACTGGCTTTAAGACATATAAGTTTGGTAAACTTACAATTAATGTTTTTACAAACGAAATAGTGATAATTTACATTGGAAAGAGAAGGACTTATATAAAGAATTTTCTCCGACACAGAGTTCATCACTTTTCAAAAATTGCTGCAATTGCAATGTCAGTTTTTTTAGTAACGACGATTTCTGTTACCGCTTTTTCTTCAGATGACAGGGAAGATGTTGTAAAGGGTGCAATAAATCTTGACCAGCTTGAAGATGTTAACGAGAAAAATTTTTCTGCTGAGGAAAAGGGGGATATAAACAGGATCATTGAGGATGAGAAGCTTAAAAACAAGCTGCTCAATTCTCAGGATACAGACTACTCCAAACCGGTTGAAAACAACAAACTTCAGATTACCCAGCATACAGTAAAAAGAGGGGAAAACCTCAATATTATAGCCAAGAAATATGGTGTTTCAATAGATACTGTATGCGGAAGCAATAGCCTCAAGTCTTATGATTTTATAAAGGAAGGACTTAAGCTCCAGATTCCCAATAAAGATGGAATACTTTATAAAATGAAAAAAGGCAGTAATATTGTAGATATTGCCAAAAAGTATAAAGTATCTGTTAAAAAAATTATTGCCAGTAATAATTTTTCAAATTCTGATTTCATTCCTGTAGATAGTGTATTATTCGTTCCTGATGCCAAACCCCAGAATATTGTATCAGGATTTTTATGGCCCACAAGAGGAAGGCGAATTACCTGTTCATTTGGCTGGAGAAGAAATCCCTTTAACCACAGTTATAAGGAATTTCACAAGGGGCTTGATATAGCAGCAAGATATGAGTCAATAAAATCCACAAAGTATGGCAAAGTTACATATGCCGGATGGATGGGAGGTTATGGTAATGCCATTATTATTGCACATCCAAATGGCTGGAAAAGTCTTTACGGTCATCTTTCCAGAATAATTGTCAAGACCGGTCAGTATGTAAAACAGGGACAGGTGATTGCCAGAAGCGGTAATACCGGAAGATCCACCGGGCCGCATCTCCATTTCGAACTTATAAAGAACGGTTCAAACAAGAATCCAAGGAAGTTCCTTAAAAAATAATTGACTCATGGACAGAGCTCTGCAAAATCACAGGAAAACGAATTTTCCAGGAGTTGAATATGCTGTCCAATGCCAATTTTTTATGTGAAATCGGAACCGAAGAGATTCCTGCCGGATATATTCCTCCTGCAATTGAAGCTGCAAAGAAGATAATTGAAAAATCACTTACAGATGAACGTATAGATTTTAACGAAATAAAGGTATATGCAACACCAAGACGTTTTGCCGTGGCAATATCCGGACTGGTTGAATCCCAGAGGGCAGAAACAGTTGAACTCAAGGGACCCTCAAAGAAGGCAGCATTTGATCAGGAAGGTAAACCCTCAAAAGCTCTGGAAGGGTTTTTGAAGGGGAATTCAGTAACAGTCGATGATATCACTGTAAGAGATACTGATAAGGGTGAATATGTTTATGCCACAAAAAAACTCGATTCCGGTAAAACAGAGGTAATAATTCCGGCAATTATAGAAAATCTTGTTAACACCCTGCCTTTCCCCAAAAGAATGAAGTGGAGTAACAAGAGCATCACCTTCCCAAGACCTATCAGATATTTTACGATTCTTTTCAATGATAAAGTTGTTGATTTTGAAATGGATGGAATTAGATCCTCAAATCTTACCAGGGGGCATTTTGTACAGCATAATCAAATGGTTCCTGTAGAGAAGATAGCGGATTATGAGAATATACTTGAGCAGAATGGAGTCATTCTTGATCAGGACAGGAGAAAGTCACTGATCCATGAAGAACTCATAAAAGCTGCACAGAGCGCAGGCGGCCAGCTCAATGAAGATGATGAACTTTTAAATACTGTGACTTATATTGTTGAAAAACCCAATATAATAGTCTGTGAATTTAATGAATCTTTTTTACAGGTTCCGGATATTGTTTTAATCGCTGAAATGAAGGAGCATCAGAAATATTTTGCCGTAACTGACAGTAATGGAAAACTCATAAATAAATTTCTGGTAACTTCAAACAATCCCAAAACAGATAATATACCCAAGGGAAATGTTAAGGTAATATCTGCAAGATTCAGCGATGCGGAATTCTTCTACAGGGAAGATGCAAAAAAGAAACTTTCAGAAAGGGTGGAGTCTCTTAAAAAAGTTCTTTTTCATAAGGAACTTGGATCAATTTATGATAAAATAATAAGGATGCAGTCAGTTGCGGGTGCGGTTTCACGAAACCTGGGACTGGATACATCTGTTTCTGAAAAGATAGAAAGGGCTATACTGCTTTCCAAGGCCGATCTGGATACTGCAATGGTATATGAATTTGCCTCACTTCAGGGTCAGATTGGTACAATATATGCTATCAATGACGGAGAAGATATTGAAGTTGCCCGGGCAATTAACAATCATTACAAGCCGCGATTTCACGGTGATGAAATTCCTGAAAATATGGTTTCTGTTGTTGCATCTCTTTCGGAAAAAATTGATAATATCTTCGGATCATTTTCAGTGGGGAATATTCCAAAGGGATCACAGGATCCCTATGCACTGAGACGTCAGGCCAATGCCGTGGTTGAGCTTCTCATTCATAACAGTATAAATATTGAACTCTCTGCAGTTTTTAGTGAGATTTCAGGAAATTACAGTAATGGTTCAGATCTCATCGATAAGATTGTTGAATTTATCGAGGCAAGAGTAAAAACAATTCTTTCTGACAGGGGCTACAGCTACGATGAGATTGATGCCTGTATGGTCGCCGGGAATACTGATTATCTTGAGCTTCTGAAAAAGGCTGAGAGTCTTCATGAGTTCAGAAAGAACGAGAATTTTTCAGAACTGCTTCTTGGGTTTAAGCGTATGAACAATATAGTGAGCAGTTTCAGAAAGAAAAATTCAGATTATGAACTCAAATTTGATCAGTCAAGACTCGAACTGCCCGAGGAGAAGAAACTCTTTGTTTTCTTTGAAGAAAAGAGCAGTGAAATTTCGAAATATATAGATTCCAGTGAATATATCAGACTCTTTGAGTTAATGACAGGTGCAAAGTCAGTAATTGATAAATTTTTTGACAATGTCATGGTCATGGACGAAAGGACAGAAGTAAGAGATACCAGACTCTATCTCCTCGAATCAATAGGAAACAAGTTCAGCATGGTAATAGATTTTTCAAAAATAAGCGACAAGTAAACCATAACGCAGGGTTCAGGGTTCTTCTTAATCAATGAGAACCCTTGCATAACCGCTTATGCTGTCTATATCTGTATTGTTATAGTAATCTGTTTCTGTATCACCTGTATACCCGTTTTCAGATGTCCGGTCAGAAGGATCTTCATCCCAGTGAACGAACCCTACCCGGTAGAAGTAAATACCATAACTTGATGGTAAGTCACTATCGCTGTAGGTAGTAGTAGAACCGTTGGCGAGAGAAATATCTCCACCAGATGTATTATGTGATGAATCTTCATATGTGCTTCTTATAAGTATATATTCAGAATACTCATCATTCGGATACTTAGTTCTGTATATCTCTATGCCTGCAAAGTTATCAGAAGAATCTGTATGATCCCATGTAAGTGTTACAGTATTGACTCCGTTATATTCAGCATTTACTGAAAACGAGGAGCGGTCAGTAATTGCTCCTTCTATGCTGTCAGAAACATAGGAACAACCCGTTGTCGTCAAAAATAGGGCTAATATGGCTGGTATAAATTTCATCATCTCTCCTATATCCTGAAAAAGAGGCTTCCCTCAAATGACCACTTGTCAGCGGCTTCAACCAGTTTTCTAAGTTCTGTTGAATAGTTGTAAACGACTTTTGACTCCAGTCCGATTGTATCAGTACCGAAGTCAAGGCCAAGAATCCATCCCCAGAGATCATAACCTGAACCTGTCTCACGGTGTATGGCAACTGCAGGGTCCCAGTACCAGCTTACGCCTGTGTAAAGTTTGAACTTGAATGTTGTATTGTCGAGAACAGGTTCATAGGCAAAGAGGAAGTGAAACTCCTTAAGAACCGATGGGTCAATCTTTTCAGATTCCTCTTTCAGGTATATGTCATCTGTTATATACTGAAAGGTAAACTGTGTCTCGGTTGTGAAATTTTTTGAAAGTCTCTGGTTTAATTTTAATGAGAGAAGATTGAGAACGGCACTGTTCTTTTCAGAGCTGTCCATGTAGGATGTTTTTCCTGTTGTGTCTCCTACCCATACTGCATCCCATGGGTCATCATTATATGCTTCAATATATTCATATGTCAGTTCAATTTGAGGCAGGAATATACTCTTTTTTGCATTAACAGAAAAGAAAGTATATACCATTGTGGCATTTACAGAGACTTTCATCTCTTCGATTGAACTTTTATCAGCGTTTACCTGAAGTCCCAGCATTTCAAGGACGTTTGAACTTATGAAGAATTTTTTATAGCTGTTCACCGGGTCTGAATAACTCATTGTGCCGTCTTCATCGGGTACATACTCATTGTTTACTATAAGGCCGGTATGAAGATATATATACGGCCTGAACAGAACCGAGACTGCATATATATCGTCGAAAAACTGTGAGTGTTTATAATCTGTTGTAGTTTCACTGCCGGCTGAACCCCTGTCTATCTCGACATCTTTTGTGAGGCCGTAATGAAATCCGGCCATGGATACAGCCAGTATCAGGTCAGTGTCCCTCTCTGCATTCCTGAAACCTGTAACCGGCAGGGCAAGTGTCATTGTACCGTATGTTCTTACAAGGTTAAGGTCAACGGCTTCATATTGTCCCGAACCGCTGTTGTATGTATTTACATTAAAGTCATAGGTCCAGTTTATCTTCCCGTATACGTCGATGTAGAAATTTTTCTCCTCCAGCATTTTCCATCTGTCTGTGAAAAGTCCCAGAACGGTTTCAGACCTTGAAACTGCATTGTGAAGGGTTGATGCCTCATATGTTTCAGCCGTGAGGTCTATGCTGAGAAGTATAAATATTATAGTCAGGGTTCTTTTTATCATTGCATTATTACCATAGAGGAGATGGTAATAATTTTTTGGTATGAAGTCAATAAAAATGTAACAAAGTTTAATATATTTGAACACAGGGAAATGGATTTGGATTCGCAGAAAGAAATAAAATTCAGTTTAACAGACTGGCTTCCGGTTACAAGGAAAGAGGTGGAGTCCCGGGGATGGGATTCACTGGATGTAATAATAGTAACCGGTGATGCATACATTGACCACCCGTCCTT
The DNA here is from genome assembly GCA_003246895.1 of Spirochaetota bacterium. Classification (GTDB taxonomy): domain Bacteria; phylum Spirochaetota; class UBA4802; order UBA4802; family UBA5550; genus SZUA-423. Next base: position 81,172 of record QKCL01000069.1, read on the forward strand.
TGGTTCAACAATAATAGGCAGGCTCATTGAAAGCAGGGGATACAGAGTGGCTCTCCTGCCCCAGCCAAACTGGCAGGATGACCTTCGGGATTTTAAAAAACTCGGCAGGCCCAATCTGTTTTTCTCGGTAACCTCCGGTTCCATGGATTCAATGGTGAAGCACTATACTGCCGGTAAAAGGCTCCGTTCCGATGATGCCTACAGTCCGGGCGGCCAGACAGGGCTTAGGCCCGATTATGCAGCAGCTGTATATTCAAAAATTTTGAAGGAGATTTACCCGGATGTACCTGTAGTTCTTGGAGGGCTTGAGGCCTCGCTGAGAAGGTCAACCCATTATGATTACTGGTCAGATTCCCTGAAAGCATCTGTTCTTTATGAAAGCGGAGCGGATATGCTTATATACGGAATGGGGGAACAGCCGGTGCTGGAGATTCTCAAACTGCTGGAAAAGGGGGTGCCTTTTAATTCTCTTGATACTGTTCCGCAGACAGCGATAGTGAGGCCTTCTGAGCATATCCCGAAAAACAAAAAATGGAAGGATGTTTATCTTAATTCACATGAAGACTGTCTGAGAAATAAAGACAGATTTTCTGAAAATTTCCTGAAACTTGAAAATGCAGCAAATTCATGGGAGGATCTGAGACTCATAGAGCCCATTGATGATAGCGTCATAATAATAAATCCGAAATTTAGACCTGAGACTGAAAAACTTCTGGATGAAGTCTATTCGCTTCCATATACACGTCTGCCGCACCCGAAATATAAAAAAAAGAAACCCATACCTGCCTACGAAATGATAAGGCATTCCCTGACAATACACAGAGGGTGTTTCGGGGGTTGCGCATTCTGCGCGATTTCAGCTCATCAGGGTAAAAGAATTTCAAGCAGATCTGAGGAATCCATACTTCATGAATTAAAACTTGTGAGTCAAATGGAAGACTTCAGGGGATATATTTCAGACCTGGGGGGGCCTTCTGCCAATATGTACAGGATGGGTGGAGCAGATGAGGATATCTGCAGAAAGTGCCGGAGGCCTTCATGCATATTTCCTGAAATATGCGGTAATCTGAATTATGACCACAGGGCTCTTACTGCGCTTTATAAAAAATCAGATGTCGTGGCAGGGATAAAAAAATGCATAATCTCAAGCGGTATCAGGTATGACATGCTTGTTGGAAGAAGTAAGGAAGATGATAAAAAATTCGGGCTCAGTGATTACATGGAGCGGGTCATTATCAGGCATGTTTCCGGAAGGCTTAAGGTCGCACCGGAGCATTCTGCGGATAATGTTCTCAAGATAATGAGAAAACCGTCATTCGGCCTGTTTATAAAGTTCATGGAAGCATTTAACAGGATTTCAAAAAAAGCCGGGCTTAGCCAGCAGGTTGTTCCGTATATGATTTCATCTCATCCAGGTTCAACTTCTGCTGATATGGCAGAACTTGCATGTGAAATAAAGGAGCTTGGTATAATTCCGGAACAGGTTCAGGACTTTACCCCCACGCCCATGACTCTTTCATCGGTAATATACTATACCGGAAAAAATCCATATACACATGAAAGGGTATATGTTGCAAAAAGGAAGTCAGAAAGGGATGAGCAGAGAATTTTCTTCTTCTGGTACAAGAGGGAATACCGTGACAGGATAAAATCTGCGCTGAAAAAAATTGGACGACACGATATCATTAAAAAACTGTTTTCATAGTGCTGCCTTAAATGGGGTACTTGCATAATTTATTTGGATGAATAATCCGAGTATTGACTGAATCTGAAATTCAGTATTATTTCCCAGAATTCCGCTGACTCTACAGGATTATCCCTGAAATAAAAAAGGTGGCTGGTGCACCTGCAGTCTGTGGATCCGAAATTTTTTATCTCTCCGTGAGAAAGCATTTTAATTGAAGATGCCAGATCACATTCAGAAACAGATTCAGTGACGATTGGAGTATCTGTGACAATTTTCATGTGATGCTTTATATAGTCCATGTGCCAGTGAAGTTTTTTACTCTTGTTTCTGTGATGTGCAATTCTTTTAAAGAGGCTGTTCTTTGCGCTGCCTGTATAGATGTAGTAACCTTTCTCAAAAAATATCTCCCCCATTGACCCCACATTAATATTTTGTGATGTTCTATTATGAAGTACAATTGAGTATATCCCATCCGGCCTGACCTCCGGAATTTCAACCGGAATTTGTTTAAGAGCTATTATGTCAAGATCTTCGCTGTATTTGACGCCATAGGCCCTTATGTCAATTTTGTCACGATACTGTTTTAGTGTTTCATAGAAAACAAAGTCTGTGTGAAAGTTCGGAACGAAAACGTCAATATTGTCAAGCAGTACAAAAAATATGACCGAGGAGTTGTCCGTTTCAGACAGAGCCCTGATATGCCTCGAGGCTCTTTCGCTTACTGCATCGGGAAATGACGCAACATTTCCATACCCCAGGGTACATGATTTAAGTTCAATAAATTTTCTGTCAGTTACTGATTCAATGAGAAAATCAAAGCGGTGTGACCCATGTTTCGGTTCAGTTCTTGCAACGGAGTAATCAGGAAAAGGAGATAGTTTGTGATTCCCTAAAATTTCCTCAAAAAGCCTGTTGCTCAGGGAGGAGTTGATCATGACAGGGAATCCATTGTGAATTATATACTTCATTTTGTACCTGAACTTTCCGGAGTATTCTTCCAGAAGAACCTTGTTACCCGGAATAGCAAGTTCAGAGAGCCTTCCTGTGTTCGGCACATAGACTTTTTTCGTGATTCCGTCTATGGTTACTTCAGAAATGAATCTGTTGAGTCTCTTCAGAAATATTCCTGTTGTGTAGGTACTGCCGCGGCTCATTGGCTAGAATGAAACATTCAGAATGTACTGGTCGGTATTTTCCGCATAACTGAGCCTGATATTTTTAAGGAAGCTTTGTTCAAGCTGATATTCAAAGATCTTTATCCATTTTTTGAATTTACGGGAGTCAAATTCGTTTTTATTCATTGTCAATTCCAGATCATATTCTCCGATTCTTATATTGATATTTATAACAGAATCATCTGACAGTTTTATTGTGGCTGCGTATACTCTTATATCCACGGCTCTTACGTCAAGGGTAGAACCATGTTCAATTGTTGATGCGGCAATATCCATAACTTTCATGTAATCAATATGTGTCATGCAGACCTCACTTTTTTCTTTTGAATAGTTTATGCCAGTAGGAGATTTCCTCCTCTGAAATTTCCGGATTCATTTTGACAGCCATTTCCTCTTTTAGTCTTTCTTCCTCGCGCTCATGTTCAAAGGCGTCATTGACAAACATGGCGAATTTTTCACTTTCAATTTTTTTCGCCTTGAATCTGTTGATATAAAAAAGAATGTCCTTATCCGATGTAATAACAGTAATTGTTTTAGGATACTTCGCGGATTTCACAAATTCCTTAATGAGAAAATCCGCAGAATAGTCCAGTGAATAAAATATATCTATTTTTGAAACACATTCATGTTTCAGGTTGTTGGATGGATTTTTTTTGCCGTCAAAAACAACACGTATTGTTGATTTGTGTATTTTTTTAAACTCAATGAGTATCTCAATGAGTCCGTCTCTGGCATCGTTCAGTTCACCTCTGTACATTTTTTCTTCGAGGTGCGGGAATTTATATATCAGGTTGAACCCGTCTATGAGATACTTCATGGGGACCTATACTTTTTTTATAAATTCCCTTATTCTTTCCATTGAAGTCTTTATATTCTCCATGGATGTGGCAAAGGAACATCTGATGTGATCCTTCCCTGCATCCCCAAATGCAGACCCGGGCACAACTGCAACTTTCTGTGCTTTAAGCAGTTCAAGGGCAAAGTCTCTTGAACTCATCCCTGTTTGAGAAACTTTCGGGAAAACATAAAAAGCTCCTTCCGGATCTATACAGGGCAGCCCCATATCATTAAAGCTTCTTGCAATATAGTTTTTCCTTTTTGTATACTCAATGAGCATTTTTTCAACTTCCTTTTCACCTGACTGCATTGCCTCAATGGCCGCATACTGTGATATTGAGGAAGCGCATAACCCTGTATACTGGTGTATTTTAAGCATAATATCGATTATGTATTTAGGGCCTGCTGCATAGCCCAGACGCCATCCGGTCATGGCATGTGATTTTGAGAAACCGTTGAGAACAATTGTTCTCTCCTTCATGCCTGGAATAGAACCGATTGAAAAATGTTTTGCACCGTAAATTATTGCTGAATAAATTTCATCGGAGATAACAAGAACATTGTTCTCCATTGCAATTTTTGCAATCTCCTTCAACAGAGATTGAGAAAAACTCAGGCCGGTAGGATTGGAAGGATAGTTTAAAAGTATGGCCTTGGTTTTTGATGTAATGGCTTTTTTAAGCCTTTCAGGGTCTATTTTAAAATTGTCCTCAAAGAATGTGGGCACTGTTACAGGCACGCCATGGAGCATTTTAATATTTGCGGCATAGGATACATAGCATGGCTCTATGATGATTATCTCATCGCCCGGGTCAATTATGCTTCTTAAAGTGAGATCAAGTGCCTGGCTTACACCCATGGTAACGAGTATTTCGCTGTTGCTGTCATACTGAAGTTTGTATTTGCTGTAAAGATAATCTGAGATAAGGTAAAGGAGTTCAGATACACCCCTGTTTGAAGTATAATGGGTATATCCGTCTTTTATCGAATATATGCCGGAATCTGAAATTTTCCATGGAGTAATAAAGTCAGGTTCGCCCACACCCAGGGATATGCAGTCAGGCATTGAATAGACTATGTCGAAAAACTCCCTGATTCCCGATGGGGCGATGTTTCTCCCGCTTTCAGATACAAGGTCATTTGGATTTTTTGGTCTGCTGGTCAATGTTCCACCCCCCGGATTGAATAATTTATTTAAGTAACATGGTAACAGTAGAAGCTACTTTTATAAAACCTTTATCTTTAAAGAAATTAATTGTATCAATACTATTTTCGTCCAGATCGACAGAAATTTGAAAATTTTTATGACTTTCAATTATGAAGGAGATCAGTTCATTATAATAGATATTCCCTTTCATGGAAGGATTGACCAGTATCCATCTGATTTTGAGATTTTTTCCTGAAATTTCAGAAATTAAAAATCCAAGTATCTGGTTTTTCCGTGCAAGAACAAGGGAATATTCGTCGGAGTTTGTAAAGAGTTCCGCAAGAGTTTCCGCATTGAATGAACTGTCAGTAATATAAAATTTCCCCAGAGAATAAACCGATGGGAGATCGTCGTGATTCATGAGTCTGATTATGATCCCTTTGCCGAGTATTTTCACAGCAATGTCTCGTAATTTTCCATGACTGCATCTTCAAGTTTCTGCATGGAAATATTTTTAAGTTTTGCAATGAACTTATAGGTGTGCTTAACGTATTCAGGGAAATTGTCCTTTCCCCTTAAGGGGACAGGAGACAGGAAAGGGGAATCTGTTTCCAGAAGCAGTCTGTCCAGCGGAACATATTTTGCAGCTTCATGGAGATTGGCTGCGTTCTTGTAGGTAACATTCCCTGCAAAGGAGATGAAGAAACCGAGATCAAGAACATCCCGTGCGGTGTTTTCATCACCGGAAAAGCAGTGCATTATGCCTTTGTTTGCATTTTTGTTTTTAAGTATTTTTATCCCTTCTTCAAGGGAGTCCCTTGTGTGTATTATCAGAGGGAGCCTGTATTTTTTTGCAGTATCTATCTGGAGTTCAAATGAACGTATCTGTGTTTCCTTTGTCTGGTGCATTCTGAAATAGTCCAGCCCGCATTCGCCGATTCCCAGAAGAAGTTTGCGGTTTTTTCCGTCCATTTCTGATTCTACAAATTTAACAAATGCATCCAGTTCATTCTCCTCTGCGCTGGAAGATGGGTGGATTCCGGCTGTGTATCTTATTCCGTTCTGTGCATTTCTGACGGCAAAGTCCCTGGACCACTCCAGCCCCTGAACTTCAGTGGATACCTGAAGGGCATACTGAATGTTGCTGTATTTGAGGTTTTTTACCAGTTCATCCTCGGTGGTATTTTTTACCTTATCGAGTATAATATCAAAGTGAGCATGTGAATCCAAAAGCATTTTTTAATCTCCAGACAGTTAATAGTTTTTCTATTTATTTCCTGTCCGCATAGTAGGCAATTATAATTTCTTTTTTTCCGGTTTTTATTGATGAATAAGTAAGGTCAAGCTTTGAGTTACCCTTCAGAAAGTTCACTGAATCCGGTATGTTGTCATTCCACCCCATCCATGCATATTCCGGAAGAAATCTTACATACCTGTAGGATATTGAAGGATCCATCTCCTCATTGTAATTATCCCTTGCATCTTCAATATTTGATTCTGCAAAATCGTATCCGAATTTACCGCCCATAAGTATGGAGGCGATACCAAGACCTGCTACTTCACTTGAATTGCCTGCAATACCTATATAGAGAAGCGCTCCGCCAATACCAAGTCCAAGTGTGAAAATGGCAAGGCCACCGATAACGGCCAGTGTAATATGACCCGCCATTTTTGTTGAACTGTAACCGAATTTTTCAACGTATTTTGTATCATCAATCATGTCTGAAACAACTGTATTGCGGTTTATATGGCGCTTGTACCACTGTGAAGAATCGGGGGAAATAGACATATTATCCCTGTTTTTTTTGTTGATATAGTGAAGCGTGCTTTTTAGACCGTTGCCGGTAAAACTAATATTTCTGAATCCTCTTACAAGCCGTTTTTTATCAACATCCCATTTCGGCTCATAACCGGTTCCGCCCATTACGAAGAATATGCTTTCGGGCATTTCATCCAGTGTGACAAGTTTCTTGATCCATTTAAGTTTAGGGTCCAGAACAAGTGCTCTCCTTAAATCCACCTTTGCTTCGTCCCATTCGTCACAGAACATCCACATGAGTGATGAAATGATGCGCATGAAGGGGTCATCAAAGCGGCCGTTTGATGCATTTGTAAAGTTCTGTCCAAGGAGTGTGCTGGCTTTTTTGGCCTCTACCCTGGCTTCTTCTTTTTTCCCAAGTATTGCATAACCCCAGCAGAGAAGGTAATGCATCCAGATTATTTCATGTTCAGAGGCATAGTATCCTTCAGGGGTTTCTGCAAAGAAGAAAGATTTAACACCTCTGGATACCTTGTATTGAATTTGATTGTCTATTGCAACGGCCATTTCGCGGAGTTTGTCCATCTTCGGTTTGCCAAGGAGCAGGTTCAGGTATGTTTTTTCCATTACAGTGATAAATGTATTTCCTTCGCCGGAGGGAAGGTTGCTTATGGCACTGTTTATATCATTGGTTGCGAGGCTGCTGAGGCTTGCAGAATAGTCATCCTTTGTATTGAGGTGAGCACATCCTGTAAAAATAATAAGACAAGACAGGAAAACAGATAATATTTTTTTCATAACAGGTACCCGGTAAAATTAATCAGCGTGATAGAGAGTATTTAATTTACATATTCTTGTCATTACATTTATAATTTTTTAATAAATTTTCCGTTCATTCCATCCAGTAATGTATGGAGAATATATGAACACGATCCCATCTTTAAAGTGCGGCAATTTAATAACTTCCGGTTCAGATATAAGTAAACTGTTTAATGATATAATACCATATACCTGCAATGATACAACTGCGGGGCTGGAAAACGAATTCCAGACTTCGGTTTCGGGAAACAGGAACGATGTTGATCTTCCGTCCTATATTGAAAAATCGGGTTTTCTCAAAAACCTGATAAAGCGTGTTGAAAGGGGGGATGCAAACAGAAACCATTATGATAATCTCATGGATTATCTCAACAACAACCAGTCCATGGCATGGGAAAACAGCTGGGTCAGGTTCCCCTATAATGTATTGTCCCCCTTCGCAACGAGAGTGTTTCAGCGTGACCTCCGTAAGGATAAATCTGACCCAATGGGTCCTCAGAGATCGGATATTGAAAAATTTATTGTGAAGGAGAACGGAAGGGAATATCTGAGAGTTCCGGTGAGCTATCTGCTAAAACTATCTCTTGCAGATTCTGTTAGCGGAAGATCCCATGTTCATCCGCTCATAAGAAAGACAGGGGAGATGTTTCTTGATTCATACCTCAATGATAACACTTCTCCTGAAATAGTATCTTTTTTCCCTGTGAAGGGATGCAGCAGTTACTCTGTTTCAGAAAATTTAAGCAGGCAGAACAGGAAAAACTATCTCCTGACTCAGCTCCTTGTACTCTATGCAAATAAAAAATTTGAACTGTCATCAAGGGGTCAGGATGTTTCCCTGTACTATTCACCCCATCCGCCTGTGAGGCAGAAAAAGCTCAATGAGTATATACCGGATTCATTTTACAGGGAACTCTACATGAGCCCGTGCCTTTCAGGCTGGGACAGGGGGGAGGAGAAGCATGCATACATGGAGCTCTGCCATCAGGTTCTCTCCAGAAGCAGTCTCAATGCAATATTCAAGCTGAAGGAAGCCGGAATTGTTTCAGACAACAGGGTTTTCCTCAAGGGAATTTCAAATATCAGTCTCGCCAATAACGGGACGCATATAAGTATAGGCAGCAGCCGTATCAGTGCATTGCTCAGCGACAGCAGGTCGGGCTTTACACCTCTCCACGAGAAGTACTGCGCGGACCTCTCCATCAAAATTTTTGAACATTTTCTGCCGCTTTTTGTTGGTACATACACGGCTTCGCCATACAGGCTGAATTTCAGCGATTTCCATCCGGAACTTGCAATGGGGTTCATGGCCCATGAACTGGATTTCACTCATTTAAGAATGATATGGAGGAGATGGAGAAAGAAGGCAAAACTTAGTCTCTTCGGAAATTCCATTACACCCACAGGAAATGAAAGTTTCGACAGGTTCCTTGCAAAAACATTCAGGCTCAGGGGGGACTATATATCTGACAGCAGGCTCATTGATTATCTGGTTGCCCTGCTTAGTACAGATGAAAGCCCGGCCCTTAACGGTATTCCCGGAAATGACCTGAAACTCAAGGCAGACCTCTGTTCAATGGGAATATTTGATAAAAACATGTCTGTGTACATGCTCTATAAAATGCGTGCCTTTGAAACAGTGGGTTATTCAGGATTTGAGGGGAGGCATTACAGCCTGTTTCCGAGTCTTGAAACAGATCTGAAACAGGCCATTGACATACAGATTCTCATAACTTCACTTGCATACAAGTACATTATGAACAATACATTCACCCACCTATCCATTCCGGATTCACCTGAAATCGAAAGTGAAAGAAGACAGGCTGTATTCGGAAGCGCCATCGGATTGCCCACCTTTTATGTGAAGAAAGAAACCAAAAATGATCTCATGAGAAAGATAGTTTCACTTACAAACAATACCAGGGTTAGCAACAGGTACAGAGGTTATGTGAGAATTAAAACAGGTGAGTACAAAAGGGCACTACTGAAAATTCTCAAAGAGGACGGATCAGACCTCATTGAAATGCTGGGCATTGCGGATACAGTGAGGGATCTGGAACTGAGAATTAAGGAGCCTGAGATGTATTCCGCCTCTGCCAGAATTTCACGGGGAATTTGTGAAAAACTTAAAATATCTGATCCACTGAAGGTGGAGGGAGATTCATTTAACTGCGGTACTGAGGACTACTACAGAAATGACCTGAGAAAAATGCATATTGATGAAGGAATGAGCCTTTTTGCAGAAGACATGGAGAAACTTAAGAGTTCGTTTCATGAATGCAGAAGCGAATTTATAGAAGCCGTGAACAGAACAGTAAACATGGATAGGTGCAGTGAATTTATTGAAGATCAGAGGGAGAAGATTAAGGACGGTACGGTTTCACTCCTTCACCTCAGGTCACTGATACATATACTGCTCCTTGGTATACATCATGACATGGGAGTATGCTCGGCAATAAAATCAGATATGGAAGAGGAGATAAAACTTACAGTATGACGGTAAAGCATCAGTATATAGAAAGAAATACAGGCAGAGTGGTTGATGAAAAGATATACTACGACAGGCTCATAAACTATATCTATTCAGCCATGAGGGAGAATAATTCCATTCTCTACAGAATAATAACCTCAAAGTGGATTTCCGGAGTAATGGCATATATCAATTATGAAATGCCCCTGGGCACAAAGATTACAGGGGGAAACAGATTCGTGGAAGAAACCGGTGTGGATATAAATGAATTCTACGACTCCATTGAATCACTTGACAGTGCCAGGAAATTTTTTGAAAGAAAAATCAGGTACTGGGAATGCAGGCCCATGAATGAGGATACTGCAGTGATTGTATCACCGGCCGATTCCAGAATGATAATAGGTTCATTCTCACAGGACAGCATGCTTTTTCTGAAGGAAAAGTTTTTTTCATATGATGAACTTCTAGGTGATAGAAGCAACTGGAAGGCTACTTTCAGGGGAGGAGATTATGCGGTGTTCAGGCTTACTCCTGACAAGTATCACTGGAATCATTCACCGGTTTCAGGAGTTGTTGAGGATATATATGAAATAGACGGAGCATATAATTCATGTAATCCCGGAGCTGTTGTTGCTGTATCTGAACTGTACTCAAAAAACAAGCGGGTTGTCACCGTCATAAATACAGATGTGGAAGGGGGAACAAGGGTTGGCCGTGTTGTAATGATCGAAGTTGTTGCTCTCATGATAGGCGGTATAAAGCAGTGCTACAGTGAGGAAAGGTATGACACTCCTGTTGATTTAAAACCCGGCATGTTCATTAAAAAGGGGCAGCCCAAAAGTCTATACAGGCCCGGAAGTTCTGTGGATGTTCTTATTTTTGAGAAGGGTAAAGTACAGTTCTGTGAAGATCTGGTAAAAAATTCTAGAAGGTCAGATGTAATGACAAGGTTCACCAGTCACTTTCAGAGGCCTCTGGTGGAAACGGATATAAAAGTAAGGTCTGATATAGGCAGATCAGTAATCAGGAGAGTTAAATGACAGACATTGTATTTTTTTCATCACTGGGAAGTTTTCTTGCGGTGATGTTTTATCTTGCATTCAGAAAATTTCCGGGAGAAAGATGGCAGGTTTTTGCAGCCGTACCTGTAAGTAAAATTGACGGTGAAAAGTGGAAAGCGGTAAATATAACTTATTATGGTATTCTCACTGCAACAGGATTTATAATGGCGATACTCATGGTGCTTATTATGTCTTCTGCGTCGGGTTACAGAACACCTGCAATAGCGGGAATAATGGCGGCAATTCTACTGTTCTTTGTCCCGTCTGCAAAACTCATGGCGCTCATTGTTGAGAAAAAGAAGCACACAATTACTGTGGGCGGGGCTGTATTTGTAATGCTCATGTCAGCTCCATGGATTGTGAAAGCTGAAAATATATTAATATTTAATGATATGGGTATGGGAGTCAGTGAACTGTCGTTTATGGCTGTGATTATCACCGGGTATGCATTCGGTGAAGGATTCGGACGCCTGGCATGTATAAGTTTCGGTTGCTGTTACGGCAAGAGGGTAGAGGACATGAAAGGCCTTGCGGGAAAGCTCTTTTCAAAATTCTATTTTATATTTGAGGGAAAGACGAAGAAGATCTCCTACCATGACTGCATGGATGGTGTCAGGGTTGTACCTGTTCAGGGAATAACAGCCGTGTTATATACTGTATCGGGTTTGGTCAGTCTCTATCTGTTTATGAAGGGGTTCTATTCAGGGGCATTTTTCGTATCCCTTGCTGTGACGCAGTTATGGAGATTCTTCTCTGAATTTCTGAGATCGGATTACCGGGGCGGAGGAAGTATTTCAGCATATCAGTGGATGAGCCTCTTTTCAATTCCCTATTTTGTTGCGTATTTCAATATTATTCATTCATCATCTTCGGGAGTTCCGTCTCTGTATCAGGGACTTCTCTATGTGTGGAGTCCGGGAGTGATTATCATAGCAATTATTCTCTGGATCGGGGCTCTGCTCTACACTGGAATAAGCACGGTTACGGGGGCTGAAGTAAAAATTCATGTGATAAAAGAAAATATATAGTATAATCGTAAAGTTCTTATCCTTTGCAGTCATCAAACTAAAATATCGCCTGACTCCCACTTTTGGGGGTCTTTTTTATTTCAAAATATTTCACATATAAAGTAAAAATATATTGATTTAAGAAATGAACATATTATAAAGAAATATTTACAAAATATATCCGGTTAACAGATGAATTTAAAAAGAGAAGCTTCCCGCTTAAAGAAAAAACTTACGCTGTATTTTTTGCTCATAGCCATTGTTTCAATTTCTGTCAGCGCTGAAATAATTCTGGAATTCAGTTCAGGCAGATTCCGTGACGGAATAAGGCAGAATATTACAGTGTCTGTTAACGCAGTAGTGCCTGAAAAGTATCATAAAACCGTTGAAAATTCTCTTAAGGAAAATGAAATATTCAGTCAGGTATCTGATCTGCGCAACAGAATGATTCTTCTTCTTCTGGTCGTTTTCGCCTCAATCGTTGGTGCTTTCTTTATGTTTACAAAGGACATTGTTTCTCCAATGGACGGCATAGTTGAAGCGACCAAGAGGATTGCCGAGGGAGACCTGACCGTTGATGTTCCCGTGATGTCTGACGATGAAATAGGGCAGATCGGAAAACTTATCAATGAAATGAATGTTAATCTTCAGGATATGATCATGCAGATCAGGCAGGAGATCAGCCGTCATAAACTCAAGATACAGCAGGCAACAGATAAAATTAATGAATTCATACAGTATGATTCCGTGGGCAATATTATTGAGAATAAAAAAATGAAGATTTCTGATTTCAGAAACATGATAAATCTCAGCGGAGATGTGCTGAAACTCCTGGAAGTTATGATGGTTGACCTTTCCGCGCTGGAAACATTCGTTAAGATGTACAAGACATATGCGGCAAATACAGAAATAGAACAGATGGAAATAGAAAAAGCAATAGACAGCTATAATTCAGAAACCCGGGAAGGAGAATAGAGGCAATGAGTTTTGAATACTGGTATATGTTTCCCCTTTCCATTGTTGTTGCAATTCTTGCGAATTCTTCGGGTTTTTCAGGGGGGGTTCTTTTTCAGCCGTTTTATAATCTTTTTCTGAATATTCCAATTCAGAATGCAGTTGCCACGGGAATTGCAACTGAAACAGTGGGGATGACCAGCGGTGCCATAAGGTATATCTACTATAAGATGGTTGATCTGCCTGTGGGGTTTACAATGGTAATGCTCACAATTCCAGGAGTGGTAATAGGCAACCATGCGCTTATTGTAATAAATGAAAATGTTCTGAAGCTGGTACTCGGTTTTATTGTTCTTTTTGTGGCAACCATGCAGCTTGTTTATGCAATGAAAAGGACATTCGGCAAAAGGGATAAGGTACCGGTTGAGGATATCTACCCGTTCATGTGGATTCCTATAGTGGGCGGATTCTTTTCAGCGTCATCCGGCACAGGTGTCTGTGAACTTGCCCAGCCTGTTCTTGAAAAGGGACTTGACCTGAAAACAAAAAAGTCAAATGCAACAGCCATACTTGTTGAGGCAACAGCAGACTGGGTTATAACAATCCTGAACCTCCATGCAGGTCTCATTATGTGGGAACTGTGGATATTCACAGGTTCCGGTGTAATAATAGGCGGACAGATCGGGCCGTATCTTTCCAAATATCTTCCGGACCGTCTCCTGAAGATTGTATTTTCACTATCTGTTGTAGTAATAGGAATTTTTTACATATTCAAGGGGATTAAATGGCTGGTTTCCTGAAATGGTTCTGATACACTTTTTATCAACCCCCGGCGGACTTGCCATACTTCACTTCGGCCAGGTACTGCTTTTTTCCATGATGTTTTATATACTCGCTGCAGAGTACTGGCGTACCAGAAACGGTAACCTTATATACAAGCTCGTAGCATCCGGTTCCATTACCCTTATAAATATTGCAACAATGATAATATTTATAACGGATGCACTCTATGGTATCAGTTTAAGTGACAGATATTTTCCCCTTATTTTTAATTCTCTCTTTATTATAATAGTCCTTGCCCTTTCAAGGGCCTTTGTCTATGAATTTGTTTCGAAGAAGGAGAGGTTCAGCCGTATAATAAAGTATTCCATGGTTTTATCAGTGGTACTTTACGGGGTAATGCAGTATTACTGGTCCGGAATATACAGGCCGGGCATGAAGCTTCTTACCTCTCCAATTCAGCTATTATATTCACTGTTTCTTCTTTTGGTTCTTGTTTTTTCTATTGTATATATAATCAGGTTCAGAAAAACATACAGGTTCAGGCTGGTTACAGCATTTTCATCAATTGCAGCGGTTCAGCTTATACATGTATATGCCTCTGTTTCGGGTGATATTAATTATGTCTTTCTGCTTTTAAAATCTGCACTTCCCATTATTGTCCCTGTCATGTTTACAAGTGTTGTATTCAAGGAACTTATAGAGAGTGTTGTGCTAATGGTGGACAGACTTAACAGGACGCTTGAACACCAGAAGAATCTTGTTTTTGAACTTATAAGGATGGGGTCGGAGCTTTCCGATATGTCAGATGAACTGGTCAGGGGAGCCATGGACGGCTGGACAAAACTTTCAACTGTAGTGGAAATTCTTCACCGGCAGATGAATGAGAGTGACAATCTTATCCTTATGTCCAAAAATTCTTTGAAAGGTTTTGATGAACTTAAAACCCGGGATTTTTCAGACAAAATAAGGGATATGGGAAGAATCGCTGAAAGTGTAAGAGAGAAAAAGAAAAGAGGCTCTGAGACAGAATCGGAAAAACTTAGTGAAGTAAACTCAGTAGAAAAAGCGCTAAGTGACTTTGAAGAAGCAGGACAGGCGGTTGTTCTACTGAAAGGATCCTTTCCTCTGATAAATGATGCCCTTTCCGAGATAAATGATATTGCCGACAGAACGAATATGCTTTCACTTAATGCATCTATTGAAGCCGCAAGAGCAGGGGAACAGGGAAAAGGGTTTGCGGTGGTCGCAGAGGAGATAAGCAGGCTTGCTGAAAATTCAATTTCAGGTTCCAGAAACGTCAGGGAAAGAGTTACGGATATTATAACCGGACTGAACAGAATTACAGGCAGACTGGAGGAGTCAGTTTTTCATATGAGGGCGGGGCTCGATAAAATCAGGACTCTGTTTGAAAATGGAAATGGTGATGAGTATAATAAATTTGACGAGATTGAGGAAAAACTGACTGCCGGCTACAGGGAGTTTGACGAAACTCTGAACAGAATCTACAGGGATACAAAGAGTACCGGAAATATTGTTGATAAAAACAGGGGTCTTGCGGAGGATATGAAAAACAAGATCAGTGAACATATCAGAAATATTGAAACAATTGCCGGAATAAGTGATACCCTGAACGACCTGATAAATGAACTGAATGCCAAGGCAAATGACATGATTGCCTATGCCGGTGAACTTGAAGGAATAAGGGCATAGGTGCTGATAAAAAATAGTTAATGTGACATAAAAAAGTTTGACAATAAGCATATATTGAAGGTATTTATTTGTTATGAACACGTTAAAAATGAAAGACCTGCTTGATACTGATCTTTTGTCTTCTGATCAGATTCTTCTCATTTGCGAAACAGCAAAATATTTTAAAGATGTTTTTACCCGGTCAGTAAAGAGTGTTCCTGTTCTTCGGGGTAAAAATGTCTGTACACTTTTTTTTGAGCCATCAACAAGAACAAGGCTAAGCTTTGAGTTAGCAGCAAAAATGCTTTCCGCAAATATTATAAATGTCCCTGTTTCTGCTTCGAGCGTTGTAAAAGGTGAATCGCTCATTGATACTGCTCATACACTTGAGTCAATGGGTGCTGATTATATCGTTATGCGTCACGAGGTTTCCATGGCGCCAAATTTTCTGGCAAAGAACGTCAAGGCATCTGTAATAAATGCCGGAGACGGAAATCATGCCCACCCAACTCAGGCAATGCTCGATACATTTTCAATAATAGAAAAGAAAAAATCTCTGGAAGGGCTCCACATCGGTATTGTAGGAGATGTTCTTCATTCCAGGGTAGCCAGATCGGATATCATGGCATTCAAAAAACTAGGTGCCAGAGTAACTCTCTGCGGCCCCACAACACTGGTTCCAGATGAATTCAGGCAGTTTGGGGTAGAAATCTGTCACAGCATCGACGAGGTTCTTTCGGACCTTGATGTAATAAATCTTCTCAGAATTCAGAAGGAGAGACAGAAAAGCGGACTCTTCCCTTCCATAAGGGAATATAACCACCTGTTCTCGCTCACAGAGAAAAGATTTAAAAAATGCAAGAAAGATGTGATCGTAATGCATCCAGGCCCAATAAACAGGGGTGTTGAGCTGGACGACGCAGTTGCTGACGGACCGAATACAATCATAAACGAACAGGTAACAAATGGTGTGGCTGTCAGGATGGCGGTGTTCTATCTTCTTGCGGGCGGCAAGCCCTT
The DNA here is from genome assembly GCA_003246895.1 of Spirochaetota bacterium. Taxonomy (GTDB): domain Bacteria; phylum Spirochaetota; class UBA4802; order UBA4802; family UBA5550; genus SZUA-423. The sequence goes on from QKCL01000069.1 coordinate 97,580, forward strand.
TGAGAACAGTTGATATTTCATAAAGAGGATAACGGCATATGGCTCTCATAATAAAAAATGGAAGAGTAATTGATCCACTTTCCGGCACAGACGGCTTTCTGGCCATCAAATGTGAAAATGACAGAATAACGGACATTTCAGAAAAAATTGATATTTCAGAAGGAGATACTGTAATCGATGCACAGGGATGTGTTGTTCTTCCAGGACTAATCGATATGCATGTGCACTTCAGGGAACCGGGCCGTGAGGATGTTGAAACAATTATCGGAGGAGCCAGGGTTGCTGCAAAATCCGGTTTTACCTCTGTCTGCCCCATGCCCAATACAAGTCCGGTCATAGATAACCAGGCTCTGGTCAGATTCATAAAGATGGAAGCTGAAAGAGGTCTGGTGAATGTTTTTCCTGTGGCAAAAATCACAAAAGGCGGAAAGGGTGAGGAGATCTCCGAAATGGGGGAGCTCATCAATGCCGGAGCCGTTGCTTTTTCAGATGATGGAAACACTGTAATGAATTCCCTTGTAATGAGGAGGGCACTGCAGTATTCCAAAATGTTCAATGTGCCGCTGCTTTCGCATTCCGAGGACGAGGAGCTGGTTGACGGCGGAGTCATGAATGAAGGTTTAAATTCGGTCAAGCTTGGCATAAAGGGTATCCCAAATGAATGTGAAGAAGTTATAGTTTCAAGAGATATACTTCTGGCAAAACTTACCGGAGGCAGAGTTCATGTCTGTCATATGTCATCGGGAGGTTCAGCCGAACTTGTTAAATTCGGAAAGGAGAGAGGAGTCAATGTAACATGTGAAACCGCTCCTCATTATTTTGCCCTTAATGACAGCGCGGTTGAGGAACAGCTTTCCATGGCAAAAATGAATCCTCCCCTGAGATCTGAAGAGGACAGGCTTAAAATAATAGAGAATCTTAAATCCGGTGTCATAGATGTTATTGCAACAGATCACGCACCTCATGCTCTTCATGACAAAAATCAGGAGATAAACTATGCTCCCTTCGGAATAGTTGGGCTGGAAACAGCAGTTCCGCTTATTATAACTGTACTGGTAAGGGAAAACGGATTCACATACTTTGAAGCATTTGATAAGGTCACCTGTAACCCTGCACGAATCCTTGGACTTGACAGGGGCAGTCTTTCCGTTGGGGGACATGCGGATATAACAATAATAGATCCTGAAAAGGAAATTGAAATAAATGATTCGTTCTTTGTTTCAAAATGCAAAAATTCACCGTTCATGGGGAGAAAATTATACGGCCTCGTAATAAACACAATCTGTAACGGCCGTGTAGTATATGACAGCAAGAACGGTCTTGCCGACTGATGAAAGTGAAACAGTCATTCAACAGAATCATCTCAAGCAGTGAGACCGCACAGATTTTAGGCATATCTGTTTCATCGGTGAGAAACTGGGTTAAACACGGTTTTATAAGCTCCAGTTCCGAAAACGGTGATTCCAGATTCTTCATAAATGATGTGATGGAGCTGAAGGGCCGTATTGAGAGGGGGGAGCTGGAGAGGCTTAACAGCCGCGCCAACAAGATAAAGTCCAGCAGAACTTTTCTTCCCGATGAACTCTTTAAAAATTCAGAATCCAAAGTTCATGCCGAGAAAATTGCAGATTATATCAGAATAAACAACCTTGACGTTGGACTTTCCATGTTTGTTCTTTCAATTAATCTTCTGAACCAGTCAGGTCTCTTAATGAGACATAATCCTAATGAGTTTATTGCAGGAGATGTTATTTCGGAAGAATTTTCCGGAAACAGTGGAGTCATAGAATCCATCAATGCATGGAGGAGTTCCTTTTCTGACTCTAGATATGATGACAGTGCCAATGAACTTCTTAATTTTCATATTCCCTATGAGGAGAATATTCTGGGCGCAATCTACCAGTCTGTGCTTCAGGAGGGGGAGAAATCCAAACTTGGTTCATACTATACTCCGGATTCAGTGGTTAATGGAATTATCGAGAGAATGTGCTGCGACAGTATATCCGGAAATTTTCTTGATCCATGCTGCGGTACAGGGCAGTTTCTCCTTTCATATGCGGGTCATACAGGGAAACCTGAAGAGGTTTACGGAATTGATATAGACCATACTGCTGTGAATATAGCACGGATAAACCTGATTCTGAAGTTTCCGGAAAGGGACTTCTTCCCCAAAATATTCTGTAATGACTCACTTCAAAATTACAATGATTCACAGCTTTTCTGCAATATAGACTTACTCCCTAAATTTGATGTGATAGCCACAAATCCTCCATGGGGATACCATTACAGTACGCAGGAGAGGAGGAATCTTTCCTATTTCTTTAATGAAATTAATTCAGGAGAATCATTTTCCTACTTTCTGGTAAAAAGCATGAATATGCTTAAACATGGAGGAAGGCTTTCATTTGTTTTGCCTGAATCAGTTCTTAATGTCGATATACACTCCGATATCAGAAAGTATATTCTCGACAGATGTGCAGTGAAGAGAATTGAAATAGGCAGGAAGATCTTTAAAAAAGTTTTTTCATCTACTGTTATAATTGATATTAAAAATTCACCTGAAAAGGGAACTGTGAAGATTGTTAATTCGGGAAGGGCATACGATATTCTTCAGTCGAGATTTGAAAAAAATAATAAAAATATCTTTGATATTCAGACGAGCCAATACGATGAGATTCTGATAAAAAAGGCATATGAGAAAAAACATATATTTCTTACAGACACCAATGTCAGGTGGGGGCTTGGAATAGTCACCGGAGATAATACAAAATGGATAACTTCAGAACCTTCTGGTGAATCATATGAACCGATTATAAAGGGCAGGGACATTGTGCCATTCGGCCTGAAAAAGATTGAAAACTACATTGAATTTATGCCCGAAAGATTTCAGCAGTGTATTGCTGAAGAGGTATTCAGAAGTCCTGAGAAGCTCATATATAAATATATATCCGGCAGACTCGTCTTTACTTCAGATACCAGGGGTCATGTTACTCTTAACAGTGCGAATATTATGATTCCGGAAGTTGATGGAATTTCAATTTATTTCTATGAGGGCCTGTTTAACAGCAATTTATATAATTTTATTTTTGCCAGAAAGTTTTCCTCTGTGAAGGTCCTGAAAGGCCATCTCAAGGGACTTCCAATTCCTGTGGGTTTCAAAGCTTTTCATGACCGTGTTGTCGGACTGGTGCAGGAGATAAAGAGTTCAGAGGGTAATGAAAAATCAGATTTTATTTATGAACTGAATGAAGCGGTTTATGAATTTTTCAAATTCAGTAAAAAGGAGATTGAGTACATTGACTCAATCTCCGGTATATGATTATTTTAAAGTGTTTGCGTCCAGGAATTCCATTACTTCAGGAAGTCTGTTTTTCCAGAAAGTCCATCCATAGTATCCTCCCTTGTTTTCGCTGTATGTTATAGAATAGGATGAGGATTTTTTCTGAAGATGTTTCAGTTTAATAGCCATTATTCTGGACTGACCCGGTGTAAATGCGTCATTTTTTGTTCCGTGGAAAAGGAAGACCTTAACACCTGCCAGTTTTTCAGCTAGTTTGAGATTGTTATCGTCATTCTCCCATCTCTGTTTGTTTTTGTTATAATTTCCGTAAACGGATGCTATCATGTTGCTGCTTGACATTATGGTAGGGTCATAGTATCCGGAGATTCCGGCCGCTGCCCCGAATGCATCGTACTTGGAAGCCATCAGTATTGCACCGTGGGCTCCTACTGTTACACCCATGATGGCAGTCTTGCCTTTCTCATATGCAAGTGAAAAATTTCTGTTCAGATAATTGACAAGAACTTCTCCTACAAAAACGCCCCCTGGAATTATATTCCACTTATAAGTGGTGTCATTGTAGTAACTTGTTTCATATAGTGATTTTTTCATGTTTGGACAGACTATTACAAAGTTGTATTTATCGGCAAGATACTCGATGGAAGTATTTGTTTCCCAGTCCCTTTCATTGCTGTTGTATGAGTGAAGTGCTATTATGGTTCTGATGTTTTCACCACGTTTGTAATTCTTCGGAAAATATATCTGAATGACAGCTGATGATGTTTCTTTACCATCTGAAACAGGAACAGATATATGTTTCAGCCATTTACCGGGAATGATTTCACCCTTGTATCTCATATCATGCGGGCGGGTTGTGGCGCATGAAATAATAAATGGAATTAATGCTAACAGAAAAAATGATTTTCTCATTTTATAGACCCCGATTTTTCATAATTTAAAGAATATATATGATAAAATGCGAGTGAGTCAAGGAAATTTATTAGCTGCAGTCAATTATTAGATGTAACCGGATTCCTTCAGGCTTGTGTATGCTGTGTTTGAAATGATTATGTGATCTATGAGTGGTATTCCCATTAATTTTCCTGCATCCATGAGCCGCCTGGTTGTTTCAATATCCTGTTTTGATGGGTCTGTGTTTCCTGAAGGATGATTATGGGCAACAATTATTCCTGCAGCACCTTCCCTTACGGCATCCCTGAATACTTCTCTGGGGTGAACAAGGGTTTCATTGATGGTACCTCTTGATACAAGACTTTTTCCCAGCAGTCTGTTTTTGTTGTTAACCGCCAGCACCCTGAACTCTTCTGTTTCAAGATTTGCAGTTTCAGGGAGAAGAAGTTTCCATACTGTGAGGGGAGAATCCAGTATATTTGATAATGGCTCTTCAACAATTGCCCTTTTGCCGAGTTCAAAAGCGGCTTTGAGTTTTATTGTCTTCTTGAGACCCATGCCTTTTTCTGAGGATATTTCATTGATTCCAGAACGGAGTATGGATCTAAGGCTTCCGTATTTTTCAATGAGGTTCCTTGAAAGAGTGATTACGTTTGATCCCTTTGTCCCTGTGCCTATCAGTATGGCAAGAAGTTCTGTATCTGACAGTTCCTGTACCTTCAAGCCGGATTCAATTTTTGCATAGGGCATGGTTTGCTGAATAGGGAAATTATTCACTCTATTTCCCATATAAACGGTTAAATTCCTTTATGAATTTTTCTGCAACATCCCTGCTGTCTATTATGATAATGTTCTCATCATTTTTTTTTGCAGCATTTCCGGACATGTTGTATGACCCTGTAATTACCCTGTAATCATCAATGATTATTACCTTGTGATGCATTATATATCTGTTCCTGTCAAGTCTGACCGGTATGCCTTCCAGATGCATTTTTACATACTGTGAGTATCTGCTGCCTGCTCCCCTTTTTTCAAGAAGTCCTTTAACATCAATCCCTTTGCGGAACATGGAAATCATTGCATCTGCAACAGTGGGAGAGGTGTATGAAAAGTACATGAAGCGGATGGTTTTTTTTGCCTTGATAATTCTTTTAAGAATAATTCTTTCAACATCATCATCTGGAGAGAAATAAACATTGATATCCGCTTCCGGGAGTTTTACATAGTATTGCTTGTTGAGTTCCGCATAGAGTCCCATTTCTTTTCTGTTTGAAAAAATATGCCCCCCGAACATTTCCTGGAATTCCTGAAGATATATATCTGCGAGCTTTTCAGATTTTATTACTACTGCGTTATTATTATTTTTGATTGTGCCGTTTCTTGTGGCATTGAATGAGCCTGTAAATACAAATTTCAGATCTGAAACGGCAAATTTATTATGCATTAGTCCGGATTTATTATCCGTTACTACGGGAATACCTTCTTCTATTATTTTATAGACTGCCTGACCTGAAAAGTTTTTGTCATCTGTAACAAGCCTTACATCTACACCTCTTCTGTGTGCACGGATCAGTTCATCTGATATTTCAGTTGAACTTATATCATAAAATGCACCGAAAAATGTGTTCCTTGTTTTCCTGATCATCTGAATGAGTGCTGCCGCAGGATTATCCTGGCGTATTTTCCTGCCCGGGTCTGTGAAATAAACATGCACATTCCCTGAAATTGCGGGAAGTGCGGCAAGCAAAAATAATGTAATAAGTATTCTTTTCAATGTCTTTTACCGTATGATACTAATACGAACTGGATTCAGAGAGGATTGCTATTTTTTTCAGATAAAAGTTTTTCACGGTGATCGAGAATTCTGTTTTCATATTCATTATAGGTGATCTGTGCATCACTGGTAGATGCATTTGATCTGACCTTTGAAAGAAGGGTTCTGAATGGAGCCATTTTTTTATAATCGGTCTGGGCAAGTATCATTTCATCAATGGAATCATTGTCCTGTGTTAAAAGGGCAAGATAAAACTGGAATGAGTTTCTCAGGTCCATGAGCATTGCTTTTTTCTGTTTACCTTCAGATGATTCATCGATTTTCTTTATCATATCGTTTATGAAAAAAATGATGTACTGTGTATCAAATGGGCTTATGTCAAAGTCCAAAAGAATCTGGTTGAGATTTGAAAGAGCCATATTTCTAAGGTGCATCTGCGCAAGGAATACTGGATTTTCAGACATAATATTGACATTCCCATATGAGCCCTCTTTTGCATCATCCTGTTTTTCCTTTTGTCTGTTTTTTGTTGATATGTTTATAATCTCATTAGGCTTGTATTTGCTTGATATTACTGAGAGTTCAATATCTGTAACTGTATTGTCTATTATGAGATAGTCAATTGTTTTTCCGGATTGGAGAGTTTTAAGCATTATTGAATATGACTTATATTCATCGGTCAATACAGGGATAAGGTCTATCCGGCTTCTTTCCGGCAGGAAAAGATATGTTCTTTCATGATTATACAGATATGGTATTATAAGTTCATTGTCTCGTATCTTGAATAATTCATAATCGCGGGTGTATTTTTTATCCAGAGTCATGTTTTTACCGAGAAAAACCATTGTCGGTATTTTATGAAGGAGAGTTCTTCCCTCCTCATCGGCATAGATAGAATTTCCTCTACCGTCGAAGGCCAGAAACTTCCAGTGCTTAAACATTATTTTAAGCGTAATTCCGCCCGGTGTTTTTTCTTCAGTAAAATCCATAATCTATTATCGGCAATATTTTAGCAAAATCTGTACAACATTGTGCTGTATCTGTTTAATAAATTAAATCTTTGAGCTGACTTCCGTTTCGAGACTGTTGTATCTGCCCTGAATAAAATAATGATATGCAATGCCGGATATCATTGCTGCATTGTCTGTGCACATAATTACTGAAGGTATGAGAATTCTTTCATTGTCCAGCCTGTTTGCCTGAAGCAGTTCCCTTAACCTGCCGTTTGCGGCAACTCCTCCTGCTGCAACTATTGTGCTGATATTGTCTGCTCTTGCAGCAGAAAAGGTTCTTCTTAAAAGAAGTTCAAGTGCGCTTTCCTGAAAACTGTATACCACTTCACTTTTATCGGCGTCGGGATTTTCTTTCAGATAATTGATTACAGCAGTTTTAAGGCCCGAATATGAAAACCTGTTATCTCCCTGTTTTGTCAGAATTTTAGGAAAGAGTTTCTGTTTTTTAACAGCGGTCTTAGCAATCTTTTCAATTACAGGACCTCCGGGATAACCGAGTCCCAGAAATTTTGAGACTTTGTCATATGCTTCACCGACAGCATCATCCACTGTTCTTCCAAGGAGTTTCATTTCTCCTACACCATCAACCCTGTAAAGGGATGTGTTTCCGCCGGATATGAGCAGTCCGATGAAAGGGTATTCCGGTTTGTTCCCTTCAAGGAACGGGGCGTAAAGATGCGCTTCAAGGTGATTCACAGCTATGAGCGGAATTTTTTTAACATATGAAATTGTCTTTGCAGTCTGGAGTGCGATCATGAGAGATCCCATAAGCCCAGGTCTGTTTGTTGCAGACACATAATCAAGATCATCAAATGAAATTCCTGCTTCTTTAAGGGCTTCATCTATGAGCAAATTTATTTTTTCAAGATGTGCCCTAGATGCAATCTCCGGCACGACACCGGAGAAATCACTGTGGAGTTCAATCTGTGAAAAAATTCTGTTGGATAAAATTTTTTCACCGTCACACACAATTGAAGCCGCAGTTTCATCACATGAACTTTCCAGGCCAAGGCCGAATACTTTTTTCCCCAAAGTCATATTACTGAAGTTTAGCCAGTGCAGCTTTCAGCTGTGAATCAAATTCCAGGTCATATAGTTCCTTTTTCCTGTATTTGCTGATTTCACGTTTCAGGATAAAGGATGAAGTTTTTTCTGACAGATTAATTTCATTCTTTTTCAGCAGTTCTGTGAATGCTCTTTTTGTTTTATCATCGTATTCGGTCTTCATGTTTACAAATTTTGTGAGAATTTTATCCATGTAAACTTTTTTGAGGTCGTCATCTTCCTTTTTAGGTATATCGAAATATTTAACATCATAATCCGGTTTGATCCCCTTTTTGTGGATCATGGCACCTGAAGGAGTGTAGTATCTTGCTGCAGTTACAGCAACGCTGATGTTCTTGTCAAGATTATGTTTAATCTGAACCGACCCTTTGCCGAAAGTCTTTTCTCCCAGAAGCATGGCCCTGTTATTGTCTCTCAGGGCACCGCTTAATATTTCAGAAGCCGACGCACTCCCTCTGTTTACCAGAATGATTGTTTTGCCAGGGAAAAGCATTGGTGACGTGGCCTTATAGAAAACAGCATCTCCTGTGCGTCCCTTTGTAGATACAATTACCTTGCCCTGATCCAGGAACATGTCAGATATCTCTATTGCAGCAGGCAGCAGGCCTCCCGGGTTCTGTCGTACATCGATAACGAGTTTCCCGATTTTTTTTGACCTGAAGAATTTTACGGCATTTCTTACATCTCCTGCTGTTTCATTACCAAATGATTTTATCTTCAGGTATCCGGTATTATAATTGTCAATAATGCCGTATTCCACGCTGTCAATCTTTATGGGGGCCCTTTCGATGTCGTATACAAGTTCTTTAGGGTAGTTTTCACGCTTAATATGAATTTTTACCTTGCTGCCCGGTATGCCTTTTATTTTTGTGAGTACTTCCTGATATTTCTGTCCGGTGATGGTTTCGTCATTGACCTTTGTAATTACATCCCCGGGCTCAAGTCCTGCTCTCAGCGCAGGGGAACCTTCTATTGGGGAGACTATGATCATCTCTCCGTTGCGTATAGCAATCTCCACACCGATGCCGACAAATTTTCCGGAAATCATCTGGTCAAACTGTGCGTTTGATTCCTCGTCCATAAACCTTGTGAACTGGTCTCCAAGTGAAGCAAGCATGCCCCTGATGGCGCCGTAGAAAAGGGTCTTGTTGTCCGGTTCATCAACATATTCTGTGGAAACAATCTGATATACCCTGTGAAAGTATCCAAGGTATTTATGTGCAGTCTCTCCTGCAGAAGCTATATAAGAGAAGTTAATTCCAAGAAAAAGGCCCGTGGCAAATGCTATTATTATGAGATGCATTTTTCTGCCGGTTCTGTTTTTGAACATCGGAAGCTCCAGTAGTGATTGAATAGAAAGTATGTATACTTAAAATAGATTCTGTTACCTGAAGTGTCAATAACTATAATTTAGTAAGGAACTTCGCATTCTAAAGCCTGTTGAGGATTTTTCTTGATAGGTCTGTGAGAATTCGGGCGGTCATTCCCCAGATGGTTGAGCCTCTGTAGTCGTAGAAGTAGATATTGAAATCAAGCCCCAAGTGACTGTGCCGTTCTTTTTTTGAATAGTCCAGGCCGGTGAAAACCGCCAATGGAACTTCCAGTATCCTGTCTATTTCGCAGCTTTGCATTTTATAGGCAAGGGGGTAATCTGCGGCTCCTACAAAAACTCTTACGTGATAGCGTGACACTGAAAAGAATTCGTCAAACTCACCGAGAATTTCGATTTTGTCAGGAGAAATTCCTATCTCCTCGCATGTTTCACGGAGTGCAGTATGGGCAAATGAAATGTCTCCTTTTTCATAACCTCCTCCGGGGAATGATATCTGTCCCTTATGAGTGGAGACTGTTTCAGATCTTTGCGTAAGAACCACATGCGGAACGGAATCAATGTCTACCAAAAGAACCAGAACCGCCGCATCCCTGTGATTCTGGATTTTAATCCTCCTCAGGGTATGGTTGTTCAGTGCTTCCCTGAGTTGATCCTTGAATTTATTAAAATTATCTGTTGTGGAAAACTTAGTATTCATAGAGAATTAACCGTCTTGCAAAACATTTTAATATTATATTCAGGGCAAAGTGTCAAGGAAGAGAATAGTGGAAATAAAAAAAAGACTGGTATCTGATTCGTCATCATTAATTCTCCTGCATAAAGCCGGACTTGTCGGGTATCTTATAGATAAATATGACATAACAGTGCCGGTTGAAGTTTCAGAAGAAATATGCATAGAGGGTTATGACGGCAGCGGTTTTTTCAGGGAGAATGTGGCATATGGCAGAATCAGGGTGTCAGAATTCATGGCAGGGTCAGAGAAAATTCACGGTATGGACAGAGGTGAAGCATCCGTGATTAATCTGTTCCTAATGGGGGAGTGGGACAGCATTCTAATTGATGATGGTTCAGGCATAAGGTTCTGCAGGGAGAAATCAATTCCCCATGTTAATGCCCTGCTGGTGCTCAGAATCATGTATCTGAAAAAGCATTGCAGCGAAAATTTTTATAACATGACTTTTGAATGGTTCAGAAACAATGGACGGTATTCACGTTTTGTATTGGGCTGGGCGGAGAAAGCAGAAATAATCGATATACCATGTCTCTGAAAGAGTATAATATGTTGACTTTTCATAAGAGTTTACTATATATAATTGAGAAAGCTGTTTAATATATTACCGGGAGGAGATAAATTGGCTTCCCTACTTGTCATTGACGATGATCTTTCTGTAAGAGTGAGCCTTGAGGGCTTTTTTGAGGACAGGGAATATGATATTCTCACTGCCGGAAGCGGAGAGGAGGGTATTGAGATTGTAAAACAGAACCGGATAGATGCGGCAATAGTTGACTTAAGGCTTCCCGGCATGGATGGAACAGCTTTTGTAAGGGAACTGAAAAAAACCGGAATTAAAACGGTTGTAGTGTTCTGCACAGGTTCTGCCGATTTCAGGCTGCCTGAGGATATAAAAACAATGAGTAATGTTTCTCATAATGTTTTTTTAAAACCGCTTTTCAACATGGAAGAAATAGAAAATGAAGTAAGACTAATGATCAGGAAGAATCGGGAAGAATAGTTTGAAACAGCTTTTAGTACCAGCCGTTTTTTTTGTATCACTTCTGGCATGTTCCGGCTGCAGTAAAAATGAAAAATTTTTTGAAATGGCTAAGCCTGTGAAACTGCAGCCCATTGAGGGCAATGCGGAATTTCTTACTGTAAAAAATGGTAATTCATCACGTAAAGTTTCAATAAATGAAATAGAGACGGCCGGGACAGTAAGGGTTTTCACAAAAACATACTGGTCCGGTACAGATATCGCCTTTGATGGAGTACTTTTAAGAGACCTTCTAAAATATCTTGGTCTGGAATCCGCCCGGCAGGTCAGGTTCAGGGCATATGATGACTACTACTCACTTATCCCATGTGAAGACTGGCAAACTTTTCCGGTACTCTTTGTAACAAGGATAAACGGAAAACCCCTGAGAAGAAGGGAAAAGGGCCCCTTCAGAATTGTTTACCCCCTTCTTGACGGGGTTAAGACCCTTGACCTCCAGTCCAGAGTAAAGTGGATCTGGTCCATAAGTATTCTTGAAGTTTCAGGAGAAGGGGAATGAGTTGCAGATTTTCTGTCAGGTGGTTCGTATATTCCCTGGTAGCCATATTGCTTATATCGGCAGGTTTTTATTATTACAGATCCTATGCAAACCTGAAGAGAAAAATAACAACCAATCTCCATGAAACCTCACGTCATTCCGGTAAACTTCAGCTGGATTCAAGAAATTTTCTGAATAAAGTTTATCTTTTCAGAATAAAGCCTACAGAAGAAAATCTGGCGGAACTGAGGAACTCTCTTGAACTTGTTTACATGCGTCTTGATGTAATTGAAAAGTCATCAGGTTTCACATCAGGCCATATCGATTTAAAACCTCTCATTACGGAACTTTTTGCTAAATACAGTTCGGTCGAAAATATGCTCTATGGAAGTCCTTCCCGGGTAAAGGGAAATATTCATGGCATCCTGAAGGAATTGCATTCTACAGTGGGCCTTGAAAATCAGGTAACAAACAAGGCCGATGTTATTGTCCAGAACAGCATTGAGGAATCTGAAATAATGCTCGGAAGGCAGGCTTTCTGGATTCTTGTCTTCCTGATTATGCTTTCCCTTTCACTTATAGCAGCTATATATTTCTGGGAAAAAAAAGATTCTGTTTCACAAAAGCTGAAAATCAGCGAGGAGAAGTTCAGAAATATATTCAATGAATCAGTACAGCATATGATTCTCCTTGACAGTAAAGGCCGGATTCTTGAGATGAATAATTCTGCAAGGGATATGAGCAATAGTGAAGCTGAAAATTTTTATGGGAAGTACTACTGGGAAACTCCATGGTGGGAAGATAAACCGGATCTTCAGAAAATAATACGTAAATGTGTACTTGAAGGATCGGAGGGGAAAACAGCAAGATTTGAAATAACAAATACTGCTGCGGATGGTTCAACTGTATATATGGACTGCTCTGTAAAACCTGTCTGTGACATCAATGGTAAAGTGGCGGTGCTTCTTTCGGAGGGGAGGCCTATTACCGAAATAAGGACAGCCCAGTTTGAAACACTTAAAATAAGGAATTACCTGAACAATGTCATTGATTCAATGCCGTCCCTCATTGTCTGTGTGGATAATACAGGCATAATTACCTTCTGGAACAGAAGGGCCGAGAAAAGTACATGTGTTCTGAGAAGAAATGCCATAGGAAGAAATGTCGCGGATTTTTTTGATGACATGACCATATCTGGCGGTCTATTAATGGAGTGTCTGGCAACAGGGCAGGTAACACAGGAAAAGAAGAAAGGCAGGCATAAAAATGAGAGTATCAGGTTTGAAGATATTACTGTTTTTCCATTCTGGTCAGATATTACAGGAGAAATAGAGGGAGCTGTACTCAGGATTGATGATGTAACTGACATCGTCAGGATGGAAGAGTTAATGATACAGAGTGATAAAATGCTTTCAGTGGGCGGGCTTGCGGCAGGTATGGCGCATGAGATAAATAATCCTCTTGCGGGGATGATACAGGGAGCTGAAGTAATTCATGAAAGACTTTCAGAGCTGGATTCTCCTGCAAATATAAAAGCCGCTGAAGATGAAAATATAACTGTTTTGCAAATAAAGAATTTTATGGAAAAGAGGAGCATTCTTTCGCTCCTTGAAATAATCAGGGAGTCCGGGGAGAGGGCTGCCGGGATTGTTCATAATATGCTGAGTTTTTCAAGGAAGGAAGGCGGCAGCAAATCTCTGCATGATCTAGTCGGGTTAATTGAAAATGTTATAGATATTGTATCTGCTGATTATGATTCCCGAAAGCGTTATGATTTCAAGTCCATACAAATTGTAAGGCACTATGATGAAGGCATACCGTCAGTTCCATGTGAGGGGAGTAAAATAAAGCAGGTGTTGCTGAATATTTTCAAGAATGGTGCTGATGCAATGTATGAGCATCACAAAGACATGAGCAATGCAAGGTTTACAGTAAGAGTCAGATATGAAGAACCTGAAAAAGTTGTTAAAATTGAAATTGAAGACAATGGTCCCGGAATGAGTGAAACAGTAAGAAAAAGGATTTTTGAGCCATTCTATACCACAAAACCGGTCGGCAAAGGTACAGGGTTAGGACTCTCTATCTCTTTTTTTATTATTACCGATAACCATGGAGGCACATTTGATGTAAAATCAAAGGAGGGTTACGGCACAAATTTTATTATTGGGCTACCGGTTGAGGCCGGAAGTGAAAGAATATGAAATACTTTGAAATAACATTCAGAATTGGTTAATATAGACTTATGGAAAAAAAAAGAAAAATTCTCATTATTGAAGATGAGGAAGCGATAAGGCGTATTTTCAGATATTATCTTGAGGACCGCAACTTTGAAGTGGTAGCTGCTTCTGATGGGACTGAGGGAATTGAAAAATTTCATTCTGAAAAACCTGATGTGGTACTGACAGATCTTCGCATGCCCAGAGCAGGTGGAATGGAAGTTCTCAAGGCTGTAATTTCAGTGAGTGATGAAATTCCGGTAATTGTAATATCCGGTGTAAACAGTATTGAAGATGCTGTGCCTGTGCTGGCATTAAGGCAGGGAGCCTGGGACTATCTAGTTAAACCTATTCAGGACCTGTCTCTTCTTGAATATACGGTAAAAAGGTGTATTGAGAAGTCGGATCTTCTGAAGGAGAATAGAATATACCGTGAACATCTTGAAGACCTGGTCAGGGAAAGAACCATGGAACTTGAACTGAAAAATAAGCAGCTGGATAATTCCAGGCGGCAGCTCATAGGGGTTTTGTCTCAGGCTGCGGAATATAAGGATTTTGAAACCGGTAACCATTTTTTAAGGGTTTCCGAAATCTCGGCTGTAATCGCCAGGGGGCTTGGATGGGATGATGATTCAGTCTCTATGCTGGCACTTGCATCCCCTGTTCATGATATCGGCAAAATTGGAATTCCCGATAACATACTTCTCAAACCAGGGAAGCTTACGGATGACGAATGGTGTACAATGAAGGAACACTGTATTTATGGGAAGAATATTTTAATGTCCCATAAGTTTGTACAGACGTTCTGTGGTGAAGAGAAGGAATCTGATCCGGAAACCTCTGTTGAGAGCGGATGCAGTCTCATTCATACTGCATCCAAAATTGCCATGAGCCATCATGAACACTGGGACGGGAACGGTTATCCAAATGGACTTAAGGGAGAAAGTATTCCCATTGAGGGCCGTATTACCGCCGTAGCTGATGTATTTGATGCCCTTCACAGCAGGCGTCCCTATAAGGAACCATGGGATACAGATGAGAGTATAAATTACATCAGGGAGAATTCCGGAAAGCAGTTTGATCCTGATGTTGTCAGGGCATTTCTTGACAATGTTGAGGAGATTAAAAGTATTCTTAAATCACATTCTGACTGAATCTGTTGTTAATAGTTAAAAAATCCTGATTAAAAATCAGGATTTTTTAACGGAATATTTTATACTATTTTTTCTTTCCAAAGAGGCGGCTTAAGAGGCCTTCTTTCTTTTTTAAATCCTTGTTATCTTTTGTGGCTGGTTTTATCTCTGCCGTTTTGGGAGCCGAAGTCTTCTTTACCGTAGTGGATGAAGTTGTTTTTTTTACTGTCTTTTTAGTCTGTACGGTTTTTTTGGATGCTGCCTTTTTTACAGTTTTCTTTTTAACTGCTTTGCTTCCTGAAGCTGCCTTTTTTGCCGGTGCTTTTTTTGTAGTTTTTTTGGGAGTAGTCTTTTTTACGCTTTTTTTGACTGCTACCTTCTTTTTAACAGGAGTAGATGCCTTTATTCCGGCTGCCTTGAAGAATGATTTGTTAAATTTTCTTTTTTTAAAAGACTGGATAACTCTTGAAATGAGGTCTTCGGGGGTAATAGATTCATATGTTGATTCAATGAAATCACAGCAAAGATGAGCAAGACCGCATCTCATATAGCTTGTTAGTTTTTCCTGGGATGCTCCTTTCCTGAATAGTTCCATCAGCCATTTGCGAAGAACTTCATTGCCCTTTTCAAAGGTTTCTTCCGTAAGAATTTTTCCGGTTTTTTTGACATGTGAATTCAGTTTTGAATGGACTTTTTTGTAATCATCTTTGAATTCAGGGCTTATTATCCCGTTTTCAATCAGTTTAATATCGACTTTTGATATAATTTTTTCAGCAGCCATTTTCCCCTCGCAGTATATTTAACAGAATATCAGGTAATATAAGTTGTAATAAATAGGAAGTAAAGAAAAATTTATTTGAATTTATGTATATTATCTGTGGGCAAAAAAAGTAATATCGTATAACTTTATGAATAAATTTAATTTGAATGTCAAAATTTAATGGGCGCCTTGAAATATTGTAAAAATTTTATTAAAATTGTTAAAAAAATGATTGATTTAAAGATGTATTTTTTTTATAACCCGTCCAGCATAACCGAATGGTTATATTTTATTCTAAGGACGGTGCTTTATGAAAAAAGTGCTTATCGTTTTAGTATCACTGATCTTCGCTTCCACAATGCTGACAGCTCAGGAAAAAAAAGCAGAAAAAAAACCTGCTAAAAAACCTGCAGTTAGCAAAGCATGTGTTAAAGCTTGTAATGTAGATTACAAAAAATGTATGGCTGAAGCAAAGAAAAGCCCAAAAGCAGAGAAAAAAGGCAAAATTGCTGACTGCAAAAAAGCTGCAAAAGCTTGCAAAACTGAGTGCAAAAAGCCTAAAAAGGTAGAAGAAGGAAAATAATTAATTTTATTTCTTTCCCAGGAAGGGCCTGTCTACGGCTGTAGAAGAGACAGACCCTTTCAACCGAAAATGTCCATTGAATAAAAGCTTAAAAAAAATCCAAATTTTTCTAAAGAGTCCTTCCAACAAGAATAACTGAATTGTGAAACCTTGTAGATTTAGTCTGCCATTTATGACCTGCAATTGAATACTTTTCCTCTTTTGTTTTCATGACTTTTATTATAATATCACCGATCCCTGCACCTCCATTGTTAATGGCGCTGTAAAGTCCTTTGCTACGTGTATCATTGCCGTGGGGGCTCCAGGCAGAATCAGCAACAGTGATGGAATACTGGCCTGACTTAATTAAAGCGGCTTTTGACATTGCTATCATTATATGTCCTGTTGTACCTGATGCTTCCTGGTGTTTGTATACCAGAATATCTCCGGGCAATATTGCTTCGGGATGTTCAATCCATTTCCATTTATTTGATCTGGAAGTCCCATTTTTCAGGGCGGAGAAAAAATTGAAATAGTCCTTTGCAAGTGATGTTTTTGAATTACGGCTGTTTTTTGGCAGTTCATCATAATGTGCTGGGAGATTAGTTTTCAGAACAAGTTTGGCGAACCATGAACAGTCAGAATATAGTATGCCCTTTTCTTTATCATATTTGTAGCCAGTGTTTGTATATCTGGTTGTTTTAAGAGATGAGATTATCTTTTCAGTGACTTTAAATATTATTTCTCCTGGTGTGTTATCAGCACCATGTGTTGATGCAGCAGGTAAACATAGGCAAAGCGGCAGGGTCAGAAAAACTGACAGTAAAACAGATTTTTTTGAATTCATTGTATTCTCCATTTATTTGGAAGAGCATCTTATTTTTTTTAAAAAAAGCAACAATTAACTTGACTTTTAAGTATTTTAGACTATACTTAATATATAAGCACCGTAAGTGATTCTAGCAAACCTTTCTTAGATAAATGAGACCGGGGGCACCCGGTCTCAACCTCCTGAAATAACATTATTTTCATAATGATAGATAGTAATTAATTAAATACCTTGGTTGAAATAAAAAGAGGCAGGGATTACTCTGCCTCTTTAAATCAAATGAATGCCTGTTTAATTTTTTTCCCGGGTCTCCCTGAAATAGCCGGTAAATCCGAGAATTGAGTTTTTAATAAAACCTCTTTCCCTCGCAATGAAGTCTTCTCCGAACTTTTCAATGCCGCTCATCATGGGGTCCTTTGCAAAAAGAAGGTCTGTGGTGTTTTTTATGAAATCGGGTTCATCCTGCCTGTCGAGCTCTCCTTCAATGATCTCGGCCCAGAGATATATCTGTTCCTTTGCCCTGTCATATACCTTGCCGGGATTTGTGCTCATTCCGAAATGCCCGAAGCAGGCCTTTTTCTGGTCAATGTCTTTGACTTTATCTATGCTATCGATTGAGGTATCCATGAAAAAACGGGGCGGTGTCGCGACCCTGAGGTAGAAATCATCACCACCCTTGTCGAAGTATACGCCCGCAACCTCTCCTGCATACATTATATCCCTGTGCAGGTAGCTCACATGATGGGGGGCATGACCAGGGGTCATGAAGGGGGTAATTCCAAATTCACTGAAGCCGGCTGCATCTATGAGATTCTTTTCAGGAACAGCCACTATTTCTCCATAGGCTTCTGCCATGTGGCCAAGGGTCTTAAGGCTCCCCTGCCAGAGTTTTTCGGGCTCAATGAGATGTTTTATTCCGGACTTGTGGACAATGACCGGGGTGTCCGGGAAATGTTTGACCAGCTCTCCGACACCTCCGGCGTGGTCTATATGAATATGTGTGATGAGAATATAGTCTATTTTGGTTATATCAAGGGCTTCTAGTGATTTGAGGAGAATCGGCATTGAATTGAGGGTTCCGACATCCACGAGAAATGTTTTTTCACCCTTATATATGAGAGAATTAACAAATTTATCAAAACCCTGTAGATTCTGTTTAAGGGCTGCTATGTAGAGTTCATCAGTAAGGCGGGTTATATTTTCCATTATGTTTCTCCGGTTATATAATTTTAAGGAACATCTAAATTCATCAATATCCATTTTAATATGTTTGGTTATATTAGTAAATGTTAATTATTAATTTATCAGTTGATAAAACAGGCTTTGCATTATATTTTATTAAGAAGTTTTGGCAGTTTATGTATTTTTAGGGGGGAGAGCTATGAAACTTACTGACGCGGAGTTCAAGGATATAAATATTAAGGTTAAAAAAGGGGCGGCCATTTTAACTGTTTCCCGTCCGAAACTTCTTAATGTTCTCAATGAAGAGGTTCTGGATGAGATAGGCAGGGCCCTTGAGATGATTATTAATGATGAAGATGTCTCGGTTCTCATAATTACAGGAGAAGGAAAGGCATTCATCGCAGGTGCGGATATTTCAATGATGAGGGACATGAACAGTTCAACTGCGCGGATTCTGAGTGAAAGAGCCGGTGAGATATTTGATAAACTGGAAAATATGGATAAGCCCACAATTGCGCTGATTAATGGTTTTGCAATGGGGGGAGGATGTGAACTGGCTCTGTGCTGTGACATCAGAATTGCGGGAGAGTCTGCAGTATTTGCGCAGCCCGAGGTGCTTCTGGGAATAATGCCGGGATTCGGCGGGACTGTGAGACTGCCCAGGGTTGTGGGCCCTGCAAAGGCGAAGGAGCTTATTTTTACAGGTGAAAAAATAGATGCCGCAGAAGCGGAAAGGATAGGCCTTGTCAACCGGGTTGTAAAGGATTCGATGCTCATGGAGGCTGCCATGGAACTGGCTGAAAAGATATCTTCAAACGGCCAGATAGCAGTTCGTTACTCAAAAAAATCGATTAATAACTCATTGTGTTCACCCGGGAAATCGGCATTTATATACGAGAGCAGTCTCTTCGGGCACTGTTTTTCCACGGAGGATCAGCTTATAGGCATGAATGCCTTTCTCGACAAGAAAAAGCCGAAGTTCACAGGGAAGTGAGATTATTGAAATAACCACCTGTCTGATTATATGTGGGATTTTTTAGTCTTCTAAAATATAAGGGGCTGGTTTTGGCTTATTGTAACTTCGGATGAAGTGAAGCGAAATACCGGGGGCTCATGATATAAGTGAAGGGATAGTGCGAGGGTTTTGGAGTATGAGTCTTCTGACTCTGTGAATTTTTATATTTTTCCGAACCTATATCTCACTACACCGGGAGTGGTTTCTAAAATTAAAGCATGACCGGTAAAAAGAGAAACCACGGATATGAATGATCTTCACGGATAAGGATAAAGGAAACCACCCGTTCTCTCTGTTCACTGGAGAAAAGTGGTCGGAAATAATATTTATAAAAAGAGTTCGTTTTTTTCTCCGTGTACTCCGTGCCTCTGTGGTGTATCTTTTTTTTTAGTATTGCCTGAGATTACTGCGTCGTTGTTGCTCCTCGTAATGACTGGAAAATTTTCAAAAAAATCCGCGTGAATCGGTGTTATAAGTGGTGATATTATTTTTTTAAATTGTACAGAAATGATTCAGGGGTTCACAGTAGAAGTTAAGGATTGCTGAAGTGCCATCTCCTCCATAAAGCATCACAAAGACTCCACTCATAATTTTTTTTGAACATTGGCTGAATGTTCACAGGAAAATATAATTTACAAAACAACCTCATAGATATTTTTAAAGAATGTAATGAATGTCCGGAGCCTTTATGATTATTTATGACCCGAAAGATAAAAACAGCTTTTTCGACTATGGTATTCAGATTCCTGTTTATGATGAAACAACAGCCAAAACCATTGATTTTCTGGAAAACCATCCGGTACTCGGATCCTACTCTCTCAGATGGTACACAAAACCTGATTATAACCTGATCAATATAAAAGACCTTCAGCTTGTCCACGATCCTGAATACATTGAGCGGCTTTTCTCTGATGGTCTTGAAAAGGAAATAATAAGAACCTACGAACTGATTACTGATAATGGCGAGTATCATAGATATGCACCCGAAACAGCCATCAAACCCCTTGAGGATCTTTTCAAAACCGTAATGCACAAGGTTAATACAACATACCAGTGCGGGTTGTACACACTGGATCACGGATTCTGTTTTTCCTTAAGCGGAGGGATGCACCACGCCCACTACAGTTACGGCAGCGGCTTCTGCATGCTTAACGATGTAGTGATTGCAGCCCGGAAATTACTGAATAATAACCTTTGTAAAAAAATATGGATCATCGATGTGGATGCACATAAAGGAGACGGTACTGCGGCCCTTACTTACAATGATCCAGATATTATAACCTTAAGTATACACATGGGTGACGGCTGGCCGCTTCATATTCCATATAACCCCTCCAATCCGGTTTTTATTCCAAGCAATGTTGAAATACCGGTTTATAACTGTGACGGCTGGCAGTATAATCTGAAGCTATATGAAGGGCTGAATACTCTTCTCAGCCAGTATCCTAAACCGGAACTTGCATTTGTTCTTTCAGGGGTTGATCCTTTTGAGAAGGACGAACTTATCTCGACATCAACACTTAATCTTACAAAACAGGAGTTGTTTATCCGGGATACAATGATTTATAATTTTTTAAAAGAAAACAGCATCCCGTCTGCATATCTTATGGCTGGGGGTTATGGAGAGTTCTCCTGGGAAATATATGCCCAGTTTCTGGAATATGCACTTACTGACAGGCTGGGGCTGGAAGGGGAACAACCCGTTGGCATTTGATTATGGGAAGGATTACCACCCACTTCGTTAGATGCACAGGGATTTGGAAAGGAGATGGATGGGGATAATTTTAATTTTTTTGGAGGAGATCCCTGGTTCGTGGTATTTTTCTGTTTCCCCGGATTCATTTCCCGTCAACCCTGGAGGGGGTTGAGACTTAAGGTATGACCTTTAAAAAGAGGAACCACGGATATGAAGGATTTTCACGGATAAAAAGGTGATAAAAATGTAATAATGAGCCTGTAGGGCGTAATGATCTCTGGTTGGGGAAACCGACGAATATTTGATTCATATTGTAATTGAAAACTCCATAGCCAGGGTCTTTTTATCCTTCTCAAAGAAAAAAGGAATCACCACTCACTCACTGCGTTCGGTGGAGGCAGTGAGAAAAGAAGGAGGAGAAGGTAACTTTGGGGATTTGTGTCTATCAAATTAAGGCTTCACTACGGCTGTCGAGTGGTTTTCATGAAATGGACATTGTATCGAGGTATAAAGGTAATCACCGCTGTTTCCGGCCCTCTGTCGCCCCGGCCTGAAGCGGAGCGGAATGCCGGGGTCTCATAGTAGAAGTTAAGGATCGTATAACCGCGGATGTGAATTATTTTCACGGATAGGGTAAAAATTACCACTTCTTGGCGTTAGACTGAAACAAATGAGAATGGACATAGGCCGGCCTAAAAAGTACAAAGTATTAACAGGAAATGCTTGAAAGGTTCAAAAAGAACGAACAAAAATTTTTTATTTCTTATTATAATTTCGTAAGATGTTCTAACTAAAATCATTGATTTTTTAAAAGAAATCATTTTAAAAGAATCTGAGGAGATGTAATGAAGACAAAATTTACGATAATAATCTTAATAATTCTTTCTCTTAGAGCTTATGCAAATTGGGAATCAAGAGTCTTGCCGGATTTTTCTAAATATTTCATATGTGACGTGAAGGGAGGTATTTTATATAGTGAACCAAATGAAAAATCGAAAAAACTTTGTACTGTTCCGAATGAAACTAAAGTTGAATCAACCAACATGGTGCTAATTAGAAAGTCGACAAAAGTATTATGGCACAAGGTATATTGGGGAAATTGCTCAGGTTGGATATCTGAAGATCAGATATCTCTATTTCAAACTTTTAAAAAGAAACCAAAGAACACTGAAGAAATAAAAAAAATATTAACAAGCGGTACTTTTTCTGAGTCTGGGGGTGGTATTGAGTTTGGTTTGAATTTAAATGGTACTGGTTGGGGTGTATATGATCATCGTGCAGGGGGCGAAGCTCCAAAGGTAACAGGTATACATTGGAAAGGGGATAACCCTTTTTATGTGACTATTGAAATATCTACACCAATAGGAAGTGATTCATTTAATTCAGCTAAAAGTTATGAAAATTCAAAAGAAACAATTGTAGTTGAGTATGATTCAAGTCTTAATTCTTTTACTACGAATAAACCGGGATTAACTTTTGAAATTAAATCCAATTAGTTTCCGAATCAAATTATAATTGAAATCCATTCTACTCCTTACCAAAGATTACCACGTCGCTGGCGCTTCTAGTAATGACATCTTTATTACCCTAAAGCCATCCCCATTCATCCAATCCTTTATCCGTGTACATCCGTGACAAACCAGATGCCTGGTAATCTTTTTCAGGATGGTTCAGACTTCAAGGAGTATCTCCTCCGTGATATCTGCAATTGTGCTGCAGCCTGTGAGTATCATTGCCTTTTTTAGGTCGTTTGAAATTTCATTGAGATAAAATGCCACACCTTCCTTTCCTTTACCCACGGCTGCAACTGCGATTGGCCTTCCTATGAGAACAAAGTCAGCTCCCAGGGCCAATGCCTTAATAATGTCGGCACCGTTTCTGAAACCGCCGTCTACCATAATCTTCATGCTTTTCCCTGCTGCTGAAATAATATCCTTCATGACATCAAATGTTCCGGGCATCTGGTCAAGTACCCTGCCTCCATGGTTTGATATTACTATGGCATCAATTCCGGCTTTTGCAGCAAGTTCGGCATCCCTTGGATTCATTATTCCTTTAAGTATAAAGGGAAGTTTTGTAGATGACTTTAGTTCTGCAAGTTCTGAAAGGCTTTTTGGTGCAACAGCCTGGTTTTTCATTGCCATGGTCTTGAATACGACAGCGTCAATGTCCATTCCGACTGCTGTTGCATTGGCCTTTTCAGCGGCTTTTATTCGTTTTATTATTTCTTCGTTATCAGCTCTGGGTTTAAAAATCGGGATACCTGCACCGGAATTTTCAGACAGGGCCTGGAGGCCGATTTTGTATTTGTCCGGTGTGGCGCCGTCTCCTACCATGGCTATGGTTCCTGAAGCCGCACAGCCTGTTGTCACTGCCCTGTTGTATTCCAGTTCATCAATTGCTCCCCCCATATTTGTAACTGTGCCTGTAATGGGCGCGGCGAGTACAGGTATGGAAACTTTATGGCCGAAGAGATCGGTTTCGGTTACAGGAATTCTGGTTTCGGTAATGAGACGTGTGAGTATTCTGTATTTTTTAAGTGATTCTATGTTTCTCCTGAAAGATTCACCTGTCCCTGCTCCGCCCATTCCCGGAACACCGGTGGGGCAGTCCCTGCCGTCACAGAAATTGCATACATAGCAGATTTTTTTAAATTTCTGCCTTGCCGCAATTCTTATGGATTCCATGGAAAGTTCAGGGTCTTCTGTTGTCTCAATTATGAGAAGTTCCCTGCATCTTTTAACTGCAGTTTCAGCCTCTTCAAGTGTATCGGCAACTGCTATAATATTTCCGGATTTTTCAACATTAGATGTGGGTTTTACAATCTGATCACCCTCTTTAATGTTCAGAAAAATTTCTTCAATTCCGGGGACTTTCAGTGCTTCTTCAAGTCCGGATATTTTTTTTACTATTCCGGGTTTTGCAAGTATTGCCCTTTCAATGGAAACCCTGTTTATGACAGGTTCAAGGTTTCCGGGTTCCTGCCCCATGGCGACTTCTATTATAGCCTTCATGAGATTTACACCTGATGAAAGCGGATAGGTATAGGCGGACATGAAACCTCCTGAAAGCCTTGCTGCCATCTCTCCTATCATGACTCCTTTGGGGGTAACTTTTATGTCTCCCTTGGCCGCGCCGGTAGTAATACCAAGAGCCCTTATACCTTTTGTCATGACCTCCCTTGCTTCCTGAAGTATTTTTTCATCCAGGTTCGAGGGCATGGTATGCCCTGTTTCAATGAAGTGTGGGGGGAACTCTATGATTCTGTCGGCGATTCCTGTAAAAGTAATTTCCCCATTATGGATTACGGCGTCGATTGAAAGCTCAGGACCTTCCATAAATTCCTCAATTATCAGTTCTCCGCTTGGGGATGCATCCTTTGAAAATTTGAATGCGTCTGAGATCTGGTTTGCATGGTCAAGACGCATGACTCCCCTTGCTCCCATATTGTCAGATGGTTTCAGAACAAGGGGGAAGCCCAGAATTTTACACGCGTTTTTGGCGTCTGAAAGTGACCATACAGGAAGGAATGCCGGGGACGGAACGTCATTCTCCTTAAAGCGCATGCGCATTTTTATTTTGTTTGTTGCTGCTTCAGCATCCTCAAATTTGATGCCTGGAAGGTTCAGTGCGTTTGCAACTGCCGCTACTGTCATGGACGCATCGGTTCCAACAGTGAGAACAGCATTTATAGGGGTGATTTCATTCTGTTTTTTGGCTATTCGCACAGATCCTTCTATGTCTCTTGTGCTCATTATCAGAGGGATATGGGCATTTTTCATTCCAATGGTATCGGGGTTGTAGTCAGTAACAATGACCTGATATCCCATTTCTTTTGCACAGCTTATAACCGGGGCCTGAAGAAGACCTCCACCTATGATCATGATTGTTTTTTTCATATCATGCCCCCATAAATTATGTCGCATAAATATACAATATTGTTCCAGGTAGTCAATTAAAATCTGTAAAGAGATTAGTTCATATATTTGAATATTTGCATATAATGCCAATAAAATAGCTTGAAATTAACTATTTGATTGATTATTCTGTCAGTCTTTGAAATATACAGTCAGGGAATGAATATGAACAGAAACCTCACTCTTGAGGCAGCCAGGCTAACGGAATTTTCAGCACTTAATGCCAGCAGATTCATGGGAAGAGGTGATGAGGATTTATGCTACAGGTCTGCAGATGAGGCCATGTGGAAAATACTTGAAAAGATGGATATTGACGGAGAGGTCATAATCGGCGCGGCGAACAGGGATTCCTATCTCTTTGACGGCCGGAAGGTCGGTAACGGCGAAGGGGCTGAGGTTGAGCTTGCCGTTAAGCCCCTTGAGGGGAAAAGAACATGTGCAACCGGCGGACACAACTCTATTTCTGTTGTTGCAATTGGAGTACCGAATACCTTCCTGAAGGTTCCTCCGTGTCTTATGCATAAAATTGCAGTGGGTCCCGAATGCCGGGGCGTAGTTGATATCAATCAGCCTCCGGAGATAAACATACAGAGGGTTGCACGGGCAAAGGGAAAATATATTGAAGATATCACAGTATGTATTCTTGACCGTGATGTTAACACGGAACTTGTAAGTGATATAAGAAGAATAGGTGCCAGAATACGTTACATTACCGATGGAGACATTTCAGGTGCAATTTCAACCTCAGTTGAAGATTCATCCATAGACATGCTTCTTGGAATAGGAGGAGCTAAGGAATGTGTAATAGCAGCGGCGGCTCTTAAATGTCTTGGAGGGGATCTTCAGGCAAAGGTTTACTACAAGGATTACTTTGAAAAAAAGGTCGCCGAAGACCTCGGCCGGGGTAATGCCGATAAAATTTACAGAATCAGGGATCTGATAAAGAAGGATGATGTTCTTCTTTCTGTCACAGGAATTACCGATGGAGTACTTCTTCCAGGAGTACAGTATTTTTCCGGCGGAGCCAAGACAAAATCCATAGTCATCAGGCACCATACCCACACGGTGAGATTTATTGATGCAATTCACAGGTTTGACTATAAACCTGTTTTCTGATTGGAGAAATGTTTGATAGAAAGTGAATGCATAGAAATATTCAAACTTAGAGAAATATATGACAGCCTGCCTCCGGATATGGATCTGGATGAATTATATAAATCGGTAGTTTTTCTTTCCAAAAAGATTCTCAACTGTGAGGAGTCCTCTCTTCTGCTTTATGATGAGAGAAAAAATGTACTTTCATTCAAAGCTACTACTGATGGTAAAATGAAAGATCATATCGGAATTTCCCTTCCGGAAAATTCAGGATTTGCCTGGGATGTTGTGAGAAAAAAAGATTTCTTCTATAGTAATGACGTAAAACAGGATCCAAGGTTCTATAAAGAGATTGATGAGGAAATCGGTTTTTCCACAAAGAACATACTCTGCTGCCCCATGATTGTCAATGATGAGCTTGTAGGAGTCCTGGAGCTTGTAAATTCCATAGACAGAGATAATTTTTCAGACTATGACCAGGCTGTGGCAACAGTACTATCCAAAATGGCTGCATCTTCCATTTCAAACAGGATGCTCTATGAGAAGCTCAACAAGAGGGTAGAGGAGCTGACAACACTTTTTGAACTTTCCAAAATTGCGCTTTATGTTGATAACAACAGTCTGTTTTTCAAATCCGTTGTGGAAATAATTTCCAAGTGCCTCAATGTCGACAGGGTCTCAATAATGCTTCATAACAGGATGAAAAACCGTCTTGAAATTGCGGCAACCTACGGACTCGATATACCTGTTGGTACGAATGTAAGGGATGATTCTGTTTCCGCCTATGTATTCAAAAAAATGGAACCTCTGTTTGTCAATGACCCCGAAATGGATATTCCCGAAGGGGTAGAAGTCAATTTCAGGGGTTACAGAAATCAGTCTTTCATATCTGTCCCGATAATGTTTAATTCCCAGTGCATGGGAGTGCTGAATCTTACAGATAAAAAGAGCAGGAACTATTTTGATGAGTTTGAACTTCAGGTTCTTTCAACTCTTGGGCATCAGATCGCTGGAGTTTTTCAATCCTATAACATGAAGATCGAAGAGGAGAAGCGGAAAAGACTTAAACAGGAACTCTTCATTGCTGCTGATATTCAGAGAAGGAACCTGGCCAGGATCCCGAAAGACCTAGATAGGGTGGAAATTGTTTCCCTCTATGAACCTGCAAAGGATGTGGGAGGGGACTTCTTTGATTTTTACAGATGTGTAAGAGGAAACTGTCCTCTTGGCATGTCTGAAAACAGAATTTCAATAGTCATTGCAGACGTTTCAGGTAAAGGTATACCTGCGGCAATATTCACCGGCACGGTAAAGAATATTCTGAGGGCACAGAGCAGGGTGAGATGCTGCAGTGAACTCTTTACTCTTTCAAATGATTTTATATACGAAGAATCTGAATATGGAATGTTTGTAACGGCATTTTTTGCAAATATCGATATGAACAACAGAATAATAAGATACAGCTCCGCAGGTCATAATGATCAGATGCTCATCAAGCGCGAATCAAAAGTGGTCCTGAAACTTAAGGCCGGAGGCAAACCTCTTGGAATAATAGAGGGTGCCGGTTTCGATATGAGGCAGATAGACTATGCTCCCGGCGATATCCTTGTACTATTTACAGACGGCCTCGTGGAAACCCTGGGTGGTGAAAAATTCGATCCTGACCTGGGATTTGACAGATTATCAGAAATAATACTTAATAATCTTGACCTTGACTTTGAACGTCTCTTAAATGTTATACGTAATGAGGTTAGAAACAGTTACGATGAAAGTGAACTCTTTGATGATCTCACTACACTTATCATAAAACTCAAGTAGCGGTTGAATAATGAAAAAAACAAAATATATCTTTTTATCTGTTGGAATTCTTATACTTATACTGATGTTTCGTTCCTTCGGAGTGGATACAACCATAGATCACATAAAGAAGACAGGCTGGACCGGATTCTTTCTGATCTGCAGTATATTTTTCTTCAATAATCTTTTTCTGGCATATGCATGGAGAGTCCTGATCAACTATCCGGTTCCCAGAATTTATTTTTACAAGTTTTTTCTGGCAAGGGTTGCAGGAGATTCTACCTCTTCAATTAATGCCCTTGGTGCGGCTGCAGGAGAGCCTTTAAAGGCGCTTTTTGTGAAAGATGTTGTGCCCTTCAGGATGGGGCTTGCCACTGTGGTTCTGGATAGAATGATTCACATTGTTTCCAATGTAATGATGGTTCTTACAGGTATGCTTGCTGGACTTTTCATATTTCAGAAACAGTTTCAGAGCAATCTTGTTATATTCCTGGTAATTCTTTGTTTTTTCCTGCTGTTTCTTTATATCTCATACCGGACACTGAAGCATCAGAAGAAGGGGTTTCTTGCAAATATTGTTAACAGATTGCCGGGATTCTTGAAAACAAGAATACAGACTGAAAAAAATATTGATCGTATTAAGAAAATTGATGATGAAATAAGCTATATTTTCAGCAGCAGGGATAATCTTAATCACTTCTATATATCTCTGGTAACCCATTATGTTTCCGTAATTATTTCAGGAGCGCTGGAAATTTATCTCATCGTTAACTATATTAACCCAATGGCCGGGCTTACACTTTTTGAAGGTTTACTGGTCTATATTTTCGGTTTTATAGCAACCAGCGCCTTCTTTTTTGTCCCTGCAAATGTCGGTACCAGTGAGGGGTCTTATTCCATTGCATTGAGTCTTCTTGGGTATGACCCTGTTCTGGGCCTGTCTGTCGGAATTATCAGGCGTTTCAGAACATTTGTCTGGTCAGGCATAGGCATGCTGATTCTTTTTTATGCAGGTTTGATCAAAAAGGATCAGAACAGGGAAAATGAAACTTCTGAATAAAGGAGATAGCATGAAATACCTTACTGTTTCAATACTTTTTGTTTTTCTTATTTCGTCCTGTTCGGTGAAAAAAGGAACTTTTGATAAGTCAAAGGATGGTACTTCCGGAACAGGCGTGGAGAAAACAACGGATGGTGATAAATCCGGTACTAAATCGGGTGATGGAGGCAATACATCCGGGAATGGTAAGGTTAGTAATGGTCAGTCTGAAGTTCAGAAGATAGAGGGGCACTTCAATTTCAGAATGGCAGGGTATAAAGGGGTTCTGTCCATTGAAAATAAAGACGGCCTTCTTTCGGGAACTATTGTTTTTCATAACTGGGGAAATGGAGTTCCTCATCCACTCAGAAATTTTAAAGTAAACGGTAACCGAATTTATTTTAAGAGATCCATGCAGACAAGGGAAGAACTACAAAAGTACGGCGGAACCACATATTTCAGTCAGGATTTTTACGGTATATTTTCCGATGATTTTTCAAAGATAAAGGGATACTACAGGTATCTGGGTGCACAGGATAACTGGGAGGCTCAGAGGTAACTTTGTCCAGAAGAAGAATTGCGGTTGTGGGAGGGGGTGCTTCAGGAATTATGGCGTCTCTACTCGCATCGGAAAACTGTGAAGTTCATCTTTTTGAAAAAGAGAAACGGACCGGCCGTAAAATACTGGTTTCAGGAAACGGTCGCTGCAATATATCAAATTCATCCATAACACCCGGCCGGTATCACGGAAGCAACATAAAATTTGTTAATAATGTTTTCGGCAGATTCAGTAATTCAGACACAACAGTTTTTTTCATGTCCATTGGACTTCCTCTAGTTGAGAAACAGGATGGAAAGCTTTTTCCTGCATCGCTGCAGTCTTCCTCTGTAACTAAAATTTTTGATTATGAACTTGGACGCAGAGGAGTATCTGTTCATCTTGGAACAAAAATTGACAGAATAATACCCGGCAAGAACGGATTTGAAATTATAACTTCGGGTAAGGAAAAATTTAAGTTCGATAATGTAATCCTTTCATGCGGCAGCTGCGCATATCCCTCAGTGGGAGGGTCCAGGTCTGGATATGAACTTGCGCAGTCCCTTGGCCACAAAATAATTCCTCCATTTCCGGTAATACTTCCCCTGAACATTGAGGAGAAGAAAATCCGCCGTCTTCAGGGTATAAAGTGGGATTGTGAACTCAGGGTTTTAAGCAATGGCAGAATACTGGACAGTTCTGCGGGAGAGCTTCTTTTTACTGCCTATGGAATATCCGGGCCGGTCACTCTGAACATATCAAGAACAGTTAATGAATGCATAATAAACAAAAGAGATGTAATTATTGAGGCAGATTTTTTTCCTGATTATTCCATTGAGGAGATGGGAACATTCCTGGATTCACTCTGGATCGATGGAAGGAAAAAACTGCTCTTTTCACTTTATGGAGTGCTGAAAGAAAAGATGCCGGAGATACTGCTCGAAATGTCCGGCATAAACCCCGAGATGAAAACCGGTGATATAACTCCCGGAATAAGAGAAAAGGTGATAAGTGCACTGAAAAGCATGAAACTCCATCCCGGCAAACCGAGAGGTTTTGATGAAGCAGTTGCTGCCGCAGGAGGTATTGCTGTAGATGAAATAGACCCATTCACAATGGAGTCAAGAATAGTAAGGGGGCTGTTCTGTACGGGAGAGCTTCTTGATATTGATGGAGACAGCGGAGGATTTAATCTGCAGTTTGCATGGAGTACAGGAGCCATTGCAGGAAGCTGCCTGAATAATCTCCAGCCAAATTAGAACATCGACATGAAGCCTTCAACCATGGTTACTTTTGTGCAGACAGAGTTGAGCTCTTCTTTTGAACAAAAAGTACCTGATATGGTAAAGGAAACAAATTTTCCGTTTTTGCTTTCCCTGCTGTCAATTTTTCCTGTAATGTTATTTTCCGTTAGAATTGTCGTAAGCGTCTGCAGGGTAAATTCACGGTTTCTGAAGATTGCCTTGAATACTACTTCAGCGGGGTAGCTAATTTCTTTTTCATTTAGGTTTGAACCCTCAATCATACGGATAATCCTGCAAAAAATAAAATGTATCTGAATTAAATTTTTCCGGTTGTATAAGTCAACATATATTTTTATATTTATGTACAGCAAAAAGCTCAATATTTGTATTATTGATAATGGTTTAATGGTATTTAAGTGCAATGTTGTATGGCAGGAGAATGATAGGAAAATAATATCCATTAACCCGAACATATTGTTCTTGAAATACTGTAAGAAAATGATTCTTTGAAGTAAACTGGAGGGTAAACATGCCCGGAGTGGATGAAGGGATATTTTTCCCGGTGAAGAAACTGCGTGAATGGTCAGAACAGGTTTTTCGGAAAGCAGGGGTTCCCCATGATGATTCAATACTGCTTGCAGATTCTCTCATTACGGCGAATCTGAGGGGTGTCGATACACACGGCATAACACGTATGCTGCCGGTTTATATTAACCGGATTAAAAACGGGGTCATGAATCCCGAAACAAAACTCACTGTACTTCGGGAAAGGCTTTCAACTGCGCTCATCGACTGCAGCAACGGTCCCGGACAGATCGGGTCGGACTATGCCATGAACATGGCAATTGAGAAAGCATCAAAAACAGGCACAGCCTTTGTGGCTACAACACACTCCAATCATTTCGGTGCCGGAGCCTACTGGGCAATGAAAGCGCTTGAACACGGGATGATTGGTTTCGCCGCAACAAATGCTCCTGCGGTATTTGCCCCAACGGGAGGGAAAAAGGCCATGCTGGGGACAAACCCCTTTGCAGTGGCAATACCTGCCGGGAATGAGATGCCGTTTGTTCTTGATCTTGCCACAACGGTTGTGGCAAGGGGAAGGGTTATGCTTCACAAAAAACAGAATATTCCGCTCCAGCCCGGATGGGCCTTCGATGAATCGGGCAGACCCACGACAGATCCGGTTGAAGCGGTAAAGGGCCTTCTTGCACCAATCGGCGGATACAAGGGCTACGGTATTGCCCTTGCAATTGATATAATGTCCGGTGTCATGACAGGTTCAAACTATGGTTCACATTTCCCCGGTTTTCCGGATATAAATATGGAAGAGCCCTCTGATATCGGCGGAATATTCTGTGCAGTCAGTATTGACAGCTTCATGGATCTTTCTGAATTCACTGAACGCATGGATACTGCCTTGCGTGAAATAAAGAACTGTCCCCTTGCCGAAGGTAATGAGAGGATATATATACCCGGAGAAATTGAAATGGGTACATATGAAAAACGGATCCATGAAGGCATTCCTCTGCCTGAAGTTGTTGTAGGGGAATTTGAGAATATAGGAGAAGAAATGGGAGTGCCCTTTTAAGTTAAGGGGTGGATAAATACTTTTTTAGAATTAATGGATATGGGAGGAGAAAATCTCCTCCCTTAATAATTATTTTTTGTAATCCGGATAAACCCTTGATTTATCGCTGAAATATTCTTTTGTCATTTTAACAACCACAGGTGACAGGAATATTATGGCTATAAGGTTCGGCCATGCCATAAACCCGTTTGCAACATCTGAAAAATTCCATACAAAATCCAGTTTTATATATGCCCCTACAGGTATGAGCACACAGTAGAGTATTCTGTATGGAAGAACTGACTTTGATCCGAGGATGTATTCAATGGATCTGTCACCATAATATGACCAGCTTATTATTGTTGAAAAAGCAAAGAATATTATTCCAAGGGCGACTATGTATTGCCCCATGCTTCCCATGTTGAGTCCGTTGTTGAATGCAGTGCTTGTCAGTACTGCACCAGTAATGCCCTTGCCTGCACCGTTTGTGATTTCATGTGAATTTGTAATAACAATAACAAGAGCTGTCATTGTACAGATTATTATTGTATCTACAAAAGGTCCGATCATTGCAACGAGTCCTTCACGTACAGGTTCCTTGGTTTTTGCCGCACCGTGTGCAATTGGAGCACTTCCAAGACCGGCTTCGTTTGAAAATACACCCCTAGCCACACCGAATCTCAGAGCCTGGGCAACTGTTGCTCCTGCGAATCCCCCCGCAGCGGAAGAAGCTGTAAATGCATGCTGGAATATTGTGGTAAATGCCATTGCGATTTTATCGGCATTTATTATAAGAATAATAAGTGCACTTAAAACATAGAATATGGCCATGAAAGGAACAAATTTACTGGCAACCTGCCCGATTCTTTTAATCCCGCCTATTATTACAAGAAAAGTAAGAACACCGAGTATAACCCCTGTAGCAATTTTAGGGATTCCGAAAGACTCAAGAGCCGGTTCTGCAACTGAATTTGCCTGAACCATGTTTCCTATACCGAATGATGCTACAACTGCAAAAAATGCAAAGAGGACAGCAAGCCATTTCTGGCCAAGGCCCTTTTCAATATAGTACATCGGGCCGGCGCTTACTGTTCCGTCTTCATGTATGTCCCTGAATTTTAAAGAGAGCAGAGCTTCGCAGTATTTTAAAGCCATTCCGAAAAGTGCAGTGATCCACATCCAGAATACAGCACCGGGGCCGCCCATTGCGATTGCTGTACCAACCCCTGCGATATTTCCTGTACCGATTGTTGCTGACAGGGCGGCGCTGAGTGCCTGGAAGTGTGTGATTTCCCCGTCATCATCAGGATCGTCAAATTTTCCTGAAATAAGTTTAAAAGAGTATTTGAGTTTTCTGAATTGTATAGCCTTCAGCATGAGGGTCATAAGGATTCCTGTACCCACAAGAATCACAATCCCAACTGGTCCCCAGACTATACCTCCTAAAAAGTTGAGAATTTCCATTTATATCTCCTGAATAATAACTTAATTGTCGTTTATTAGGAGATATAAAAACATTGTGTCAATTATCATTGAGTTAAA
Organism: Spirochaetota bacterium; assembly: GCA_003246895.1. Taxonomy (GTDB): domain Bacteria; phylum Spirochaetota; class UBA4802; order UBA4802; family UBA5550; genus SZUA-423. The sequence continues at coordinate 131,342 of QKCL01000069.1, forward strand.
GAAGAAAAAATTAACACGAATTAAATATTAAAAATAATCAGAGTCAATTTATCTTGAAGAAGTCAATCATGGCCTTGAGATTTCCAACTTTCCCGGATATCTCCTGCGCGCTTGCGCTCAATTCTTCAGAACCGGAAGCATTGGCCTGGGTCATTTCGTTAATGTTGCCCACTGATTTTACAATTTCAGAAACAGCCAGTTTCTGTTCATTTACTGATGAGTTTATTAGTTCACTTCTTTCACTGACAGTGTTAAGTTCATCTCTTGAAGATGAATTTGCTTCAATCTGGTTATCCATGAGTTCTTTTATGTAGTGCATGGCGATACGTATGTCATCAACTCTCATCATTATTGATGAAATTATTTCAACTGCGTGATGGACCTTGTCCATGCTGTTCCTGATTTCTTCATTGTTTCTTTTCAGGAGTTTATCAATATCTTTAATACTCGCTGAAGTCTGGTCTGCAAGTTTTGATATTTCATCCGCAACAACTGCGAAACCTCTTCCCATCTCACCAGCACGGGCTGCTTCAATTGCGGCATTAAGGGAAAGCAGGTTTATCTGTTCAGATATTTCGGTAATTATCATTACAATGTTTTTTACCTCTCCTGAACTCTTTTCAACGACCTCAATGCTTGAAGTCATATTCTGCATTGCTTCTTCACCGACTTTGGCATTGGAGGCTATTTCATCGGTCATCTCCAGGGCTCCTCCAACCCGTACACCCATGGTTTCAATTAGTTTATCCACTTTGTCCTGAAGAGATACCAGTTTTACTATTTTTGCATTCTGTTCATCTGCGCCGTCGGCAATGTTATCCATATTTGCGGAAACTTCTTCAATGGTTGCAGTTACCTCCTCTGCAGAGGCGGCCTGTGATTGCGCATTCTGTGTGAACTGCTCATTGGTATCCGCCATCTGTGATACAGAATGGGTAAGGTCAGATGTCATGTTAATTACCTCGGAAAGAACCTCCCTGATACTGGACATGAATTCATTGAAATGCCCGGCCAGTTCTCCAAATTCATCCCTTGACCTGATATGAAGTTCATGGGCAAGATCACCGGTTGACATTTTGTCAGAAAATATTTTAAGGTCACCAAGCGGTTTGAGCAGTTTTGATGAAACAATGAAAAGCAGCATTGAGACTATAATTAGAATGATAATAATTGCTATCAGATTAAGGTTTATCATGTAATTAATGGATCCAAAAAATTCCTTGCTGTCTACAACAGATGCAAGGCCCCATCCCAGCGAAGGAACAGGGGTATAGAAAGCAACCTTTTTAACGCCATTGAATTTGTATTCATATATTCCTGAATTTCCGCTGAGCATGAGTTTTCCAAGTTCCCTGACAGAGGGGTCGTCAATTTCGGAAATTTTCTTTTCCATTATCAGGTTTTTGTCTTTATGCGCCAGGATGGTACCTTCATTATCGATGATTATTCCGTAACCGGATTTTCCGAAATTTAGATTGAAAAGTTTTGTGACTTTCTCGAATCGTGAAAGTGAAATCCCCGATCCCATGACCCCCACTGTTTTATCATTAACCTTGATTGGGGAGACTGCATATACATTGAGTTTACCTGTACTTGTGGAAATCAGCGGTTTGGAATACATCGATTTTCCGCTCTTCATGACGTCTTTGATGTATTGTCTTTTGCTGAGATTACCTGATCTTACAGAGAGAACACCACCCTTTTTGCCGACTCCATGGTAATCTGCATTTTCCTTTGAAGCGTACAGTACTGTATATACGTCAGGAAATTTCGCATCGAGATATTTGAATCTTTCAAGATTCAGCCTGTCGATTCCGTCGAAGGTCTTGTTTACGTCCATGGCTTCGATGCTTTTTGCAGCTGTTTCAGTTTCCGTGAGTATGCCCTTAAGCCATTCATCAATTGTAAAGGCAGCCTGTTCGGTTTTGGCAAGCATCTGGTCTCCAAGGTCTCTGCCTACAACATTATTAAGTTCAATGTATGATAGTATTCCCACCATGATCATCCCTAGAAAAATAACAGGCACAATGGAAATGATTAATTTATTTTTGAATGAGAGTTTCATGGCGGGGCTCCATAAAAAATTGATTAATTTGACAGTCATTGTATAATATGAACAGCATTTGTATTTAATATCGGAATTTGGAACAAATTTGTAATGAAAAAAAACATAATATTTACCATTCTTTGCTTCTTTATTGTTTCCTGTACTGGAATAAAAAACATGTTTTCATTTTTTCCCGACAGAAAGTTCATTCTCACGGGGGAGAAATTACCCGGTTTTATCAGTGAAAGAAAAATCAGAACTTCAGACGGAGAAACAGTTAATGCTTTGTATTTTTCCGGGAAGACAAAAAGACGGAATCTCATTATCTATTTTCACGGAAATGCAGGTAATGCCTATCACAGGGTTGATGATGCCGTTAACCTCTATAAAATGAACTGTGATGTGCTCCTGATAGATTACAGGGGATACGGCAGGAGCACGGGTGAAGCTACAGAAACAGGAGTGTATACTGACAGCGAAGCCTCTTTAGAATATTCTGTAAAGGAACTGCATTACAGCAGGGAAAGTATTTTTATTTTCGGCAGGTCCATAGGTACAGCCGTGGCTGTCAATCTTGGCCAGAACCGGAAATTTGCAGGGATGATTCTTGTTTCCCCTCTCACATCAGCCAGGGAATTCGTAAAATCCAAGTCCATGTGGCTTTTTCAGCCCGTAGTGGGAGATTCTTTTAATTCCATTGGGAAGATTAACAATATTCATTCACCGATATTGTTTATTCACGGGACTGATGATGAAGTTGTACATTATGCATTGGGTTTAAGGCTTTATAACAGTTTCAATGGCCCAAAAGAGTTTGTAAGAATTGAGGGTGGAGATCATAACACATTGCAGAAGAGATATTCTTCCCTGTACTGGAACAGCATCAGAATTTTTTTAAAAAAGTATAGCACCAATCCTGAAGGGGTTTGAATTTACTCAATGATTACTCATTGGTATATTATGTTTTTCGGCATCTGTGACCCTCAAGTAAGTTCAGTAAATATTCCTGGATATTTTTTTATGAAGTTCCACGGTGAACAGTACAATAAGACCCACACTGAAAATTATGAACCACCAGGAGAGTGTGACCGGTGCAGTATTGAAGATGGTGTTCATAAATGGTACATAGGTAATAATTATCTGGAGCAAAATCATTACTGCTGATCCTGCATAAATCATTGGGTTTGATAAATGCGAAATTCTGAAAAAAGAAGTTTTCAGAGTTCTGCAGTTAAGAAGATAAAACAGTTCAATAATTACGAATACATTTACAGATATTGTTCTTGCCTGGGTTATGGATAGACCTTCTGAAACGGCAAGTTTATAGAGACCGAATGCTCCTGCAAGCTGTATGGAAGCAACAATTATCATTCTGTGTAACAGGTTCTTTGTAAGAAAACTATTTCCCTGCTTTCTGGGAGGCCTGTTCATTATTCCATCTTCTTCAGGTTCAAAAGCAAGCATTAGTCCAAGACACAGTGCGGTGGTCATGTTTATCCAGAGGATATGGATAGGCAGAATTGGAAGAATTGTGCCAAATATTATTGCAGTGAGAATCACAAGCCCCTCTCCGAGGTTGGTAGGCAGGGTCCATATTATGAATTTTGTGATATTGTCGAAAATTGACCTGCCCTCCCTGACGGCAGCTACTATTGTGGCAAAGTTATCGTCAGTAAGTACCATGTCAGATGATTCTCTGGCTACCTCTGTGCCGTTGAGCCCCATGGATATGCCAATATTGGCCTGTTTCAGGGCCGGTGCGTCATTGACTCCGTCTCCGGTCATGGCCACAATATGCCCGTTGTCCTGAAGAGATTCAACAAGCAGAAGTTTCTGCTCCGGTGTCACTCTGGCAAAGACAGCCGCATTGTTGACAATATTCAGCAGTTCATTGTCATTCATTGCGGAAAGCTCACCTCCTGTTACAGCCTCGAGGCTGCAGCATGTATCGTTACCCTTGAGGTTTATTTTTTCGGCAATGGCTGAGGCTGTTATAGCGTGATCACCTGTAATCATTTTTACTTTAATACCGGCACTATGACAGAGAGAAATTGCATCTGCTATCTCCGGTCTGGGTGGGTCAATGATCCCCTGTATTCCAAGAAAGGTCATCCCCTTTATCAGATTATTCTGCCAGTTTTCACTGTATTGTATATGTACAGATGCAAGTGCTATTATACGCATACCTTCCCGGGCCATTGCTTCCATCTCCTGCCGTGCACTTTTCTCATTGAAAAGTGATTTTTCTGCATTTTTGTTGAGCTGGGATTCACACATTTCTATTATTTTTTCGAAGGAACCCTTTGCGTAAATAACATAGCCTCCGTTGCTCTCCTCATAAAGTGAAGCCATATACTGGGTCTGGGATTCAAAGGGCAGAACATCAACTAGCTTGAATTTTTTTAACAGGTCCTTTCTGCGGATACCAGCCTTTGCAGCAGAGATAATGAGAGCGCCCTCTGTGGGGTCACCTTCAACAGCACATTTTTCATCCTTTCTTTTAATTGTGCTGTCATTGCATAAAAGTCCGGCTTTGAGAGTTTCATTCAGATGAGGTAAATCTCCGATGTTCGGTAATGCAGTTTTCCCCTGCATAATTTCACCGTCAGTGCTGTAACCGGTTCCGGTAATTTCAAAAATTTCTCCGGCAGTGCAGATTTTCTGAACTGTCATCTGGTTCTGTGTGAGGGTTCCGGTTTTATCGGAGCATATTACGGTTGTGCTTCCCAGTGTCTCTACAGCAGGGAGACTGCGGATTATTGCATTTTTCTCCGCCATTCTGGAAACACCTATTGCCAGTATTATTGTGAGAGCTGCTGGCAGACCCTCGGGAATTGCTCCGACAGCCATTGCAATTGCTGCTATAAACATTTCGATGACAGATTGTCCCCTGAGTATACCTGCAATAAAAGTCAGAACTGAAAGGGCCAGTATTGCCACAAGCAGTACATGAGAAAAGCGGTTGATTTGCTTTATGAGGGGGGTTTCTATTTTTTTTGTACTGGTAATAAGTCTGGAGATCTGTCCGATTTCAGTTTTATCGCCGGTTGATATAACAACAGCCTTTCCGGTACCATAAGTAACAAATCCGGATGTGTATGCCATATTCTTTCTTTCAGGAAGAATAGTTTCAGCTTCCAGAGTCTCTGAATTTTTTTCAACAGGAACTGATTCGCCGGTCAGCGATGATTCATCTATTTTCAGATTCCTGCACTCCAGTATTCTCATGTCTGCCGGCACACGGTCTCCGGATTTAATAAAGACAATATCACCAGGTACCAGATCTGCGGCGGGGATAACCATTCTCTTCCCCTCACGAATTATTGATGAGTCTATTCTCAGTGAACGGCTGAGGGACTCTATGGCGTTAATGGCGCGCGCTTCCTGTATGAACCCCACGATGGCGTTAACAAGTACTACCCCGAATATTACTGCAGAGTCTATATATTCACCTATGGCGAGAGTTACTGCAGAGGCTGATAGTAGAATATAAATCAGTGCCTGATTGAACTGCAGAATAAAGTTTATGATGGGATTCCTTTTTTTGGGAGGAGTGATTTTATTGGATCCGAAAGTGATTTTTCTGTGTTCAACCTCATAATGGTCAAGGCCATAGTCAGGATTGCTGCCAAGAAGTTCGTGAATTTCATCCTGACCTATATGGTGCCAGTGTTTTGATAAAATTTCCTCCATAACAATACCTCCAGAGAATCATCTAAAAATCGTATTTTCAATATAGCAAATTATGGATATGTTTCAATAATATGGAAAGGATTACCTGTTTATATTGACACTTCTCATTGTCATGAAAACGAAAACGGCTGAGGTCAGCACAATAACAGAAGCCGAAATGACAGGTACCTGAAATGACCCTGATAGATCTGACAGATAACCAGCAGTGACCGGCCCGATGATCTGGCCCAGGCTGAAGAATGTTGTAAGAAATGCTGTTGTTCGTCCGGCAGGGTCTATTTCACGTCCAAACATCAGAGTAAGTATTACGATTCCGAGAAATGTTCCTCCATATCCTGCAGCTCCTGCGATGGAAACTGTTGCGTTTCCGGAAAGTACAGGCATGGATATTGAAACAGCCTGGATTATATATATAAAAATAAGTGTTTTCCCAGTACCAAATTTTTTTGCCACAAGGGGCCATAAAGGAGTAGCCGCCATTGCCGCAAGACCTGCAATTACCCAGACATTCCCTGAGAGAAAAACGGAACCTGTATTTCTAAGCACAATGACTGAAATAAAAGTTCCTGTTACTATATATCCCAGGCCTTCCAGAAAATATGAGAAGTAAAGGAGATTTATACCCTTTTTGCAATGGTACGGTGCCTTTTCATGTTCATGCCTGTGCAGTTCTGCTGCAGGTATCATATGTGTCAGCATTGCCGGAATGACTGATATTCCTGCAATATATATCCAGAGATCACTGGAATTAAAATATCTGTAAAGAAGAGGGAGAGCAAAACCTGAAACCGACATGCTCAGGCCCAGGCCGATGTAGATGGTGCCTGAATAGTGTGAAGCAGAGGTTTTTGCAAGATTGTTCAGGACCATTATGAGACAGAGGACAAAACCGATGGCGCTTGTAAATCCCGAAAAGAATCTGAGGGTTACCCATAGGAACGGATTGTTAAAGTACATACCGCATATCAGTAAAAGGCTGGTCCATATTGAGAGGAGAAAAATACCCCGAATATTTTTTGATCCCGATATCTTTAATGAAGCAACAGACCCGATAAGATATCCCAGATAGTTTGATGAAGCCAGAAATCCGGAAAATGTGTCACTGAACATAAAATCTTTCTGCATGAGTGGCAGATGCGGTGTAAAGGCAAAACGTGCAGATCCCATTAATATGAAAAGAGCCGCACCGCCGGAGAAGAGAGTCTTCAGGCTATTCATTCCGTAAGTTATTGTCCGAAGGATTCAATACAGATTTACAGGACAACTTCGCTTTTGTCGTAAATGAGAAGAATTGTGGAGATTTTTTCATCTTTTATTTCAAAAAGCTGTGAAACGGGGGAGGTACTGAGTTCTTTTCTGTATTCATATATTATATTGATAAAATTTTTATCAGTAAAAATTTTTAGAATAGTATAACTTGAATCAATTCTGGGTGATTTTTTCAGTCTGTCAATATACTCTTCTGCTGATCTTGTGCTGAAAA